>JADLCT010000097.1 GCA_020847045.1 Bryobacterales bacterium
GCTTTCCTTTTAGAGTAGGAACCACTCCGCTGGATGCAGCCAGCCTTGCCTGCGACCAGGCCTTCTTCCCGCCGGCGTCATAGTAGTCGATCATCAGCACATACGCGGCGATGCTTTTGGAGCTACGGTTGGCAAGCTCCAACTGTACCGGTGTTTGCTGACTTACACTGTCGTCCGAAGTGATGGACACACTCAGCGGATCGGCGATTTGCTGTGCGGCGATCATCCCGGCCATGCCGTGCAGCACGACGGCGCTTAAGAAAATCCAGTTCATCATCACGATCTCCTCCTTCCAGTCGCTTACCAACAGTCACCGCAAGAGTAGCAACAATACGAATTGTTGTAGTAATACCCTTGATAATAGTATGCGCAGCCATACGTATAGTAGCCTCCGCATGTGGCATAGGAGCCGCTGACATCTTCATTGTCACAACACGAGATCTGCCCGCCCGTGTCCCGGCATTTCCAATTAATAATCTTGTGATTCTGACTGGCTCCTCCAGGACAATTCTGCAATGAACATTCATAGCAGGCAGCGAGTAGCGTTGCTTGTGGTGCGCACGACAAGAAGCCGGCAAAGACCAACCACAATGTTTTCTTCATTTCATAAGCTCCTTTCTGAGTGCACAGTCACACACATCATTCCACGATTTCCGAGAATCGAGCATTTCGCAATGACCTAGGAACAAACTGTTCAAGAAAAGCGCTAATCCTAGTGGTGTCATACCCACTATCGTGCTCGAAGACCGAGGATGAGTGATTGACTTCCACTCGGCCGGCCGCATTCAAAATTGAAAAATAGGGCAAACCCGAGGCCTTCAGATCAATGCCGAATCGTACCGCTAGGTCTAGATTTCGATCAAAATTCTCAACATCAACAACCAGCAGATTAAATTGCGATATCAGTTTAGTTAGAGCTTTTGTTTTTCGCACCGTTTCGTCCAACACCTTGCACCAGATGCAGTATTGTGAGACGAAAATTAGCAGCACAAAACTTCCCTTGCTCCTGGCCCGCCTAGCGGATCGCGCCAACGCCTGTTGAGGATTTGGAGTTGGGATCAGCACTTGGAATTGATTTGCCGAAAACAGCGGCGTAGAGGAGCTAATCAGGCCTAGCGGAAGAATCGTAGTCCATACTTCTCTACGCTTCATGCCCGGATGGTACATCTCGATAATTAGCCTGTCAATGGGAACTTTCATCCTAATGCGGATAGGGCAGTTGATCACATTGTCAGGTAATGTAAGTATTCCAACACTCCACATTGATGCTTATGGCCGGGTTGCTGCGAGTGATTTCGTACCGGTTGCAAGCGGATGCACACATAGAGGGTCACATGCTGAGGCGGCCTTGCAGTTAGAGTGGATGCTGGGGTCCAGACGCCAGTGCGCCAGAACCCGCTATCCCATATCGTGAGCCCTCGCATTTCATGGGTGGTAGGCTCAGGATTTTAGCCTCTAAACATGGTATCTCTGCCGATAAGAAAGGAGGAGACATGAGGAACACCGGATGAACATCTTTCGCCAGCAGGAGGTCGAGTTGGGCAGGGAGGAACTGGCCCGGGAGTTCGACGGCAAGTTCGCCGGGGAGGCGCCGGCGCTGGCGGCGCGGTGGGCGCGCCGCGTGGAACTGCATGGGCTCTGGCTGGATGGCAACCGTAAGGAGGGCGAGCCGATGACGGTGGCCGATGGCGTATTCACCGGACTGGCGCTGCCGGGCGCGCGGCTGCGCCGGGCGGTGCTGCCCGGCGGAACTTGGCTGGAGGCGGACCTCACCGGAACCGATCTCTCCCAGGCCGAGCTACAGCGCTCCGACTTCCGCCGCGCCTCGCTGAACCGGGCCGATTTGAGCGAAGCCGTGCTGGATGAATCGAACTTCGAGGAGGCCTGGCTGCTGGGCGCCAACCTGAGCGAAGCCAAGCTGGCCAATTGCCGGCTTGCCGGCGCCAGCATGAGCGAGGCGCGCTTCCAGGGCGCGGCGCTGACCCAGTGCGATCTGACCATGGCCCAGTTGACGGGCGCGGCGTTTCACCAGTCGCGTTTGTACAGCACGAACTTCAGCGGGGCGAACATGGACGCCGCCGCACTCTACCGCGTGCGCGCGCAACTGTGCCGGTTCTTTCAGGCGCACATGAGCGAAGCAAACCTTTCCAACGGTTCTCTGACCGATTGCGACTTCAGCCAGGCCGAGATGATGCGCGTGAACTGCCAGGCCTCGGATCTTTCCCGCGCCCAGTTCACCCGGGCCAATCTGCGGCAGGCCGATTTCCGCAACACCAAACTCGGCGGAGCCGACTTCTGCGGGGCGAATCTGCAAGGAGCGCGCTTCCAGGGCGCGCAGCTCATGGCCGCCGACTTCCGGGACGCCAATCTGCAGGGCGCGCGCGAGATGACGGCCGAACAACTGTCCATGGCGCGAACGGATCAAACGACGATCCTGCCCAACGGCAGCGCCGGACCATACATGAAACGCTCCGGCGCCGAGCGGCCGGCAAGCCTTCGTCCGGACTGAGCCGGAACGGGCGGCCCGCCCGCGCCCTCACGCCGGGTGCAGCGGCTCGGTGCGGCGCGCGCGGCGCTGCTCCCAGGCGTAGCTGAGCCAGATCATGAACCCCGTGACGGCAATCACCATCGCGTAGGTTCCGCGCAGATCCAGGTTCTCTTTCCACATCCAGAACCAGCGGCCATACACAATCTCGGTGTGCACCCAGTACACCAGCAGCGAATGCATGCCGGCCAGTTTCACCCAACTGAACCGCCCCAGCAGCACATGCTCATGCCACAGGTAGGCGGCCGAGATCAGCAGCAGCACGACACCGAGCTTGATGAAGATCAGCGCCGGACTGTCGAGCCAGAACTCGCTTTTGGCATAAATCGAGTACGGCAGGCCGCCGAAGTAGCGTCCGGCCGTGATGATGCCCACCCCGGCCAGGGCCACCCACTGAATAAACTTCTCCATGTGTTGATGGTCCAGCAGGCGCAGCATGCTGCCGAAACCGACGCCAAACGGCACGAACGCGGCCCAGGGGAAGAAGGCGAACTGCATCGCGTCGGGCACGAAGTAGGAGCGCAGGAACACGGGCATCCAGCTCCAATCGGTGGCCGTCACCAGCGGCGACAGGGCGGCGATGACGGCGCCCACCAGAGGCGCGCGCACGGTCCGCTCGCGCGTGGTCCACAGCGCCAGAAGCGCGCACACCGAAAGCGTAAGGCCCATGCAGTTCAGAATGTCCACCTTCAGCAGGTCGGTCCACGGGCTGGATGGCTGGCCGAACAGCCAGAGCTGGAAGCGGAAGGCGAAGGCAAGCGTCCACAGATAGCCCGAGCGGCGCAGGCAGACGGCCACGCTGCGCCACGGCGCGATGCCCTTCTTTTCGTTCGAGTTCATCAGAAACGAAAAGGTGCAGCCGGTCAGAAAGAGAAAGATGGCCGGCGGCATACCGCCGAAAAACTGCGACAGGATGTAGATGGAGCCCTCGCGCAGCGGGCCCGCCGTGAAGGAGTGGAAGACATGGCCCTGGAGCATGATGAGCGCCGCGAACCCGCGCGCCCAGTCCAGAAAGCCCAAGCGGCTGCCGTAGGGCTTGACGGCGGCGGACGGCCTCGCCGATTGCTCGCTCACCTGAGCCTTCACCGTTGCGGATACTCCCTTTTCACGCCTGCGGGCAGTTTCAAAGAAAGCGCGCCGGGTGTCAAGGCCGGGTTCCAGACAAGATTCGTGTAGGTGACCGTGGTGGTGTCGCCGGAGGGCTGGTAGAACTTCTGGCGCACGGTGCGTCCTTCGGCGTTGATCCAAAGCTCCACGCGGACGAAATACTCGCGCGTCTTATCCGACTTCGGCGTCAATTCGAGCCGCGAAGCTTTTTGCGCGCCGGCGCTGTCTTCGCCGCCGTACTTCACCGAATAGCTCTTGGCCAGTTCCTTGCCCGAGGTGCCGAAGCCGAGCAGGATGAACTGCTCCACCAGCCCCTTCTGCTTGCCGAAGTCGTACTCCTGCACGGTTTGAATCTTGGGAAAGTAGACCTCGGCCTTGCGGTCCCGCACGGCGTAGGACTTTGCGTCTGGCTTGGTGAACTCGATATACAACTGGACGGAGCCTTTGGAACGGAGCATGCGCATGTGGCCCGTCTCGATCAGGTTCTCGTTGATGATGGCCGTATGGGTGACGCGCTCCACCTGGGCCGTGGCCGAGCGGAAGGAGTTCGACGTGGCATCCAGCCGCGCCAGCACAGCCGTGGCCGATTGCGCGGCGAGCGGGGCGGCGCAGGCCGCCGCGGCCAGAGCTGCAAGCGGGAACAGGAACGCGCTGCGGGCGTGGACGTTCATGGTGGTGTCCGTTGAGGAAGCGGCGCGGCCTATGGCGCCGTCGATGCCAGATAGCCCTTCAACTCGTGCTCTTCGTCATAAATGGCGTCGAGCGAAATGAGCGTCTTTCCGCGGCCCTCGGTTTGGGCGCGAACTAGGCGTTCGGCTTCCTTCATCCGCTCCACGGGCGCGAACTGATCCAACAACGCCGGTTCGATGAAGAACTTCCCTTCTCCATGTTGCGCCGGCAGCAGCGCGACATTTTTCGGACGCGGCTGGTCGCGAAACACCTCGCGCGGCGTCAGGAAGATGAAGCCGAGAATCAGAATGACGACGGCGTCATAGCCACGGCTTCCCCGGGAAAACTCCCACAGAAACAGCCTGCGCATGATGCCGCCAAAGCCTACGGACATGAACGCCCCCTAGTTTAGCACGGCGTACGGGCCAGGCCCCCGGTAACGGGCACAGCCAGGGCCGCGATCCATTTCATTTCTTTGGACGCCGGCCGCGGGCGTTTGGGTTGCGGCCGAAACACCGCCGGCGCGGCAGGCATGGGTACCATGGTCGTATGCGACTTCTGGGGCTGGCCGCCGTGCTGCTGCCGTTCGCCATGTTGCTTCCGGCCGAACCCGTGCGGATCATCTTCGACACCGACATGGGCAACGACGTGGATGATGCCTTGGCGCTGGCCTTGATTCACGCCTTCGAATCGCGGGGCGAAGCCCGCCTGCTCGCCGTCACGCTCACCAAGGACAACCGCTACGCCGCGCCCTATGTGGATCTCGTGAACCACTTCTACGGCCGTGGCGGCATCCCCGTAGGCGTTGTGAAGAATGGCCCGGCCCCTCAGGACGCGCCCATGCTGACGGGGACTGTGGAGCAGCGCGGCGAGGATGGCGTGCTGATCTATCCCCGGCGCATTTTCGACGGCAAGGAAGCGCCCGAGGCGGTGGGACTGTTGCGCCGTGTGTTGGAGGCGCAGCCCGACGGCTCGGTGGTGATCGTGCAGGTGGGCTTCTCCACAAACCTGGCACGTCTGCTGGCTTCGCCGGGTGGGCGCGAGTTGGCCGCGCGCAAGGTGCGTCTGCTTTCGGCCATGGCAGGGCACTTCCCCGCCCCCGGCGGCGCGCGCCAGGCCGAGTACAACGTGAAGGTGGATCTACCCTCGGCGGAGGCGCTGTTCCGCGACTGGCCGTCGCCGGTCGTTGTCTCGGGCTGGGAGATTGGCGACGCCATGCGTTTTCCGGCCGCCAGCATTCTGCACGACTTCGCGTATGTGAAGCATCATCCCGTGGCCACCGCCTATCATAATTACCGGAAGATGCCTTACGACCGCTCCACCTACGATCTCACCTCGGTGCTGTATGCCGTGCGTCCCTTACGCGGCTATTTCGGGCTCTCCGAGGAGGGCGTGATCAGGCTGGACGGCGAGGGCAAGTCTTATTTCCAGGCCAGGGCGGGCGGCCAGCACCGCCACTTGACGCTGACTGCGGAACAAAAAGCGAAAACCCTGGAAGCTCTTGTACAGTTGGCCAGCCAGCCGCCCGATCATCTCACCAGACCGTGATGAAACCGGGATCCATCCTGTTGGCCGCGGCATTCGCCATGCCCTTGTCCGCGTCGCCGTACGACGCGGCGCTCGAACGCGCCTTTGGCCGGCAGGCCGGCTCAGCCGTTGTGCTCGACGTGTCATCCGGCCAGGTGCTGGGCGGCTACCATCTGGATGAGGCGCGCACGCGCAAGGCCGCTCCCGGCTCGACACTGAAGCCTTTTACGTGGCTTGCCTGGGCCGAGGCGCACAAAGGCGCGGCCATTCCGCGCATGCCCTGCCGGCGGCGGTTGCAGGTGAATGGACACGCCTTCGATTGCGCGCATCCGGACGCGGGTATTCCGCTGGGTCCAGCCGAGGCGATCGCCTATTCCTGCAACTCGTTCTTCGATCAGTTGCGTTTTGCCCCTCCGCCGTCGTTTCTGCAACGCTACGGTTTCACGGCCTACGCGGCGCGCAATCTGACGCTGGGCGCCATTGGCGAAGAAGGCATTCGCGTCACGCCGCTGGAGTTGGCCAAGGCCTACCGGATGCTGGCGCTGGCGGCCAGGCGCCGCACGCTCGACGGCCAGGCGGCGAACGGGCTGAGAGGTTCGGTGGCGTATGGATCCGGTCAGCTTGCGGGCGTCAAGGGCCTGGGGGTGGCCGGCAAAACCGGCACCACGGCGGCGCCGGGCGGCGCGTACACGCACGCCTGGTTCGCCGGATATGCTCCGGCGGCCAACCCGGAGATTGCCGTCGTGATTTTTCTCGAACAAGGACGCGGCGCGGCCAACGCGGCCCCGGTTGCCGAAGCGGCCTTCCACACGTTCTCCACGGGCGCGGCCGAAGCCATCAAAAACAGCTCAACGGGCCCAACCGTCCGCGTCGCGCTGTATGCGCAGCAGCGGCCCGCCTCGCTGACGGTGAACGGCCGTGAGATGGCGCCCGAGAGCTTGCGGACGCCTGTTCGCCTGGCCTCGCCCTTGCTGGCCGCGCCGGGCGCGGCGCCCGTGCGTGTGCCGGCCACGGTAACCTTGAGCGCCTCAGGCGGCCATGTGCTGGCCATCGCCGAGCTGCGCCTGGAAGACTATGTCTACTACACGCTGTCGGGCGAATCTTACTCCATGAAACAGCGCGAGGCTCTGCGCGCCATGGCCATCCTGGCGCGCACCTTCGCCGTGAAGAACCGCGGCCGCCACTCCTCGCAGGGCTATGACTACTGCGACACGACACACTGCCAGGACCTGCGCTTCAAAACACCCCCGCGCGCCATTGCCGAAGCCGTCGAGGACACCGAGGCCGAGCTGGTCTGGTATGAAGGCCGGCCGGCCGAGGTCTTCTACCATCAACATTGCGGAGGCGTGACGGCCACGGCCAAAAGCGTGTGGGGCGCGCCCCGGACGCCGTATCTTGTGTCCCAAACCGACGATGCCTGCGTGGCCCGAAAGCGGGGCGCGTGGTCGTCCACCATCTCCAAAGCCGATGCCGCGCGCGCGCTGGGAGTCGCCTCGCTCGACCATCTGCGCGTGGAGTCGCGCACCTCCTCAGGCCGCGTGAATGCGCTGCAAACGGAGACGCGGCGCATCGAGGGAGGCGACTTCCGGTTCATCCTCAGCCGCGCCTTCGGCTGGACCACCGTGCCCAGCACGTTGTTCCAGATCTCCGACACCGGCGACACGCTGCGCCTGCAGGGCTATGGCTCGGGTCATGGCGTCGGGCTGTGCCAGATTGGCTCGGAGGTGCGCGCCGAGCGCGGAGCGACAGCACGGCAGATTCTCGCGTTCTACTTTCCCGGCGCCGCCACGGGCGTCTCGGCGCAGGGCATCGCCTGGACCCGCATGGGGGGTGAGCGCGTGGAGTTGTGGTCCACCCGTCCGTCCGAGGACAAGGCGCTGGTGCCGCTGGCCGACCGCCTTTTGCAACGCGCCGAGGGGCTGGCCGGGGCGCCGCTGGCGGTGCGGCCGCGCGTGCGCGTCTACCCGACCATGGAGCTGTACCGTGACGCCACGGGGCAGGCGGGCACGGTGGCGGCGGCCACGCGCGGTCTCGTGGTGCGGATGCAGCCAGCGGGCGTGTTGCAGGCTCGCGGCGTACTTGAGTCCACGCTGTTGCACGAGTTCACGCACGTGGCGCTGGAGTCGCGCGCGCGGCCCGGACTGCCCGCCTGGTTTCTGGAGGGATTGACCCTGGCGCTGACCAGAACGTCTCAAACGCGCAGCTACGAAGCCGCGCAGAAGCGCGTGGAGGAGCTGATGCTCCGCCACGGACGCGCCGCCGTCATGAGCTGGCTGGAGCGCGGCCTGCCCGCGGCCGCGGCCCGCTGACTACGCCTCGCGGCCCAGCCGGGCCATAAGCGCCGCCATCGCCGCCCAGCTCACCACCGCCAGCACATAAGCCGCGCCAAACCGCGCCAGCGCGCTCGCCGTCTCCATGCCAATCGTCGTGAACACCGGAACCCAACGCAGGAGCCACCACGGCAGCAGCAGCCCAAGAACGGAGAAGATCAGACCACCCAGCCAATAAGCGGGCTGCTTCCAGACGCGGACCGCCGAGTCGATGCCTCCGGCCAGGCGTCCGGCGACGGGATGCAGCAACAAAGCGAGCCAGACGAAGGCAATGCGCAGCGCCCAAACATAAACGCCTTCCATTGTTTCAGGCTTCACCGGTGATTGGGACGAAAACGTGGCCGCGCTGGCCGCCCATTGCCCCGCCTGCCGGGCATAGGAACCAGCCAGATCCCAGGCCAGAAGAAGCGCCAGCGCCAGCAGCGTGTAACAGGCCAGCCGGGGCAGGCGCGCGCGCGCCGCGCCGAACGCCTCGCGCAGCGTCATCGGCCGGAAGGCGGCCAGACCGCTGCCATGCAGCAGCGCCGACAGGCACACCATCACCACGGCCAGCAGAACGAGGCCCGCCAGCGCCCACAGCGATCCCACACCCATGCCGAGCCAGAACCAGGCAAGCGCCAGCAGCACCAGATTGCCCGCCAGTTGCAGCGCCACCACGTCGAGCCGCGCGCGCGCATCCGAGAGCGCCGCCGTCAATTGTCCGAACATCATTGCACCTCCACGCTGGCGCTGCCGCTGGTGGCAAAGCGCTGCGGCTGATACATCGGTTCCACACGCACGGGCGAAACGCCGAAACTGCCGGCGTTCACCACTTTCATCAGATGGAAGAACTCCTGCTGGCCATTGAAGTAAGTCTCGAAGTAGACGGCGCGGTCGTCGCGCAGTTCGCGCCGCGTGTAGCCGTAGCGCCACCACGAGGGCCGGTTGGTGACCTCATACAGGTTGTCGCGCTCAATGTTCTCGCACCCGGCCGGAATCGGGTCATCGATCATCAGGTAGCGCCATTCTCCCCCCGAAACGGTCACGCGCGAAGCCAGCACATCTCCGTTCGTCACAGGGCCGCTCAGCGGCTGCAAACGGTACACAATCTTGCCGCCCGACTGCTCCGGCACGAGCTTGAACAACTCCCGCACGGCATTCAGCGCAATGGAGCCGGTGCGCTGCAGATTCACCGCCGGCGCATAGGCTTCGGCGCGCGCCGACCAGTAGAGCCGCCCCTTGCCGGTTTGCGAAATCGTCAACCGCTGCTCGCCGGCCGCGAGTTCACCGGCCTTCAGGCGCAGCGACGCGGGCACGGGACTCAGAGCGTCGGCCGCGGTAAAGCGTTTTTCGATGAGCGTGCGTCCGCCCGCCTCCACCTTCACGGTGAAGTCGGGCTTCAATTCGCCCGACGCCTTGAGATAGTCGAGCAGGCCATAGATCACCATCGCCGTCTGCTTGGTGGAGGACCACCAGTAGCCTTCGTTGCGGTGGTTCACCAGGTAGAGCGCGGCTTTGGGCAGCAGGGGGCTCGCTGGCAGCCTGCGCGCCAGCAGCTTCATCGCGTAGGCCGTGGCCTCGGGGCTGGCGTCGATGGTGAACTCCATCAACGGATCCTGATCCGACTGCCAATAGGCCTCGGCGCCGGACTCGGTCACGCGCGCGGCCAGCGCTTGCGCCACCTCGGCGGCGCGGTTGTCGTTCCGGGCGTCCAGCGTCAGTCCGTACAGCGCGAGGCCATAGTGCGAGAGCTTGGATGGATTGGCGGCCAGCGAACTCACCATCTCTGGTGGCGCGCCGCCGGCCAGCGTCATGGCGTAGACGGAGTAGGCGCGCAGATCGGCCTGAATGTCCATGGGCGTGTTTTTCGCAAGCCAGGCCACGCCGTTGCGCAGACGCTCCTCGGGAATCGCATACCCGGCTGCTTTGGCCTGCGCCAGGCCCGCCACGACATAGGCGGTCATGAAGGTGGCCGAGTCGTCGGTCTGCCACCAGCCCCAGCCGCCGTCCTCATGCTGGTAGTCGGAGAGCCGCTCGACGCCGGCGCGAATCTTCTTTTCGAGATCGGCCTTGTTCACGTTGGACGCCACGCCCAGAGTGCGCAGCGACTCCGCCACCAGGACGTTCGGCAGAAAGCTCGACATCGTCTGCTCCGTGCAGCCGTAGGGGAACGCCGTCAGGTATTCCAGCGCGCCGAAAATGGCGCCGGCCACCGAGGGCGACACGCTGATGTCGAGCGTCCGCGAATGGGCGATGGCTCCGGCGGGGAAGTTCAGGGTGGCCGTGGCAGAGCCGCCTCCGTTGAGCGAGCCCGCTCTGGATTCGTTCAACTTCACGCCCAGCGGCACCACGGGCAGCCGCGTCTCCATGGCGTCGCTCTCCTCGTCGGTGAGCGCCTTCACCACCAGCACGGCTTCCGAGCCTGGCTTCGGCTTCACGCGCACGTTCATGGTGGCCGTGCCGCGGCTGGCCACGGTCACCTCCTTCGTGGCCGCGTCGAGAAACTCCACGCCCGTTGCTTCCAGCACCATGCGCACCTTCTTTTCGCGCGGCAGGAAGTTCTGCGCAATGGCCACCAGCGTCACCGTATCGCCATCGCGAAGGAACCGCGGCGCGGCCAGCCGCGTGATCAGATTCTTGCGCACGACGGTTTTCAGCACCGCCGTTCCCACCTTCGTGTCCGCCGTAATGCCGCGCGCCGTGGCCCTCCACAGCGTCAGGGCGTCGGGGAACTGCACGTTCACTTTGGCTTTGCCCGCGCCGTCCGTACGCACCTCGGCCGACCAGAACATGGTGTCCGGGAACGCCTTGCGAACCTTTGGTTCAATCAACCGTTCCGGCTTCAACTGCGCCCGCGTGGCCCAGGGGCGGATACTCGCCAGTTGCATGCGGCGTTTTCCGGCCTCACCCGAAAAGTAGTAGCTGAGCGAGGTCTCCAAACCCACGCGGTTGTACTCGCGGCCATAAAAGAAGTTCAGCAGCTCCTGCTGCGGCTCGCGCCGGATGGCGTAGATGGCCTCGTCCACGATGCCGATGCTGAACTCGCCCGCCACGCCGCGCCCTGCGGCATCGCGCGCCGTCAACGTGTAGACGCCTGGCTCGCCCGGCAGGTATTGCGGCTTGGACGTCTCCAGCGCCACGTTCAGCGTGTGTTGCGCCGGAGGCACCTTGATGCTCTTGCTGGCCGAATAGAGGCGGCCTTTCAGGATCGACGCCGCGCCGATGAAAAAGTTCGGCGCCATGGCCCCGGTGACCGGAATGTCCACCATCAGCGCGCCCTTGCCGGTTCGCAGATAGCGGCTCGATGTGAGCGTGCGGCCTTCGGTGGTGAACCAGACATGCGCGCCCTCGGGCAGTCCGGCCACGAGAATGCGCGCCGTTTCGCCTGCCGCGTACGACCGCTTGTCGGGCACCAGCCGGATGCTGCCGCCCTCCTCGTAGCTGTACGCGCCCGACACCCACACATAGGCGTCGTCCTTCACCGTGCGGCCCTCGGGCGTCTGCGAGGTGACGCGCGCCATCAGCGATCCGCCCTGCCCGGCCAGCGACACGCGTCCCTTGCCATCGGCGCCGGTGCGGCCCGTGGCGGTGACAAAGCTGTCAAACCGCTTTTCGCGGTAGTTCTGGCGCCCCAGCGCTACCTGGAATGGCGTGTTCGCGACGGGGTTGCCATCGTAGTCCTTGGACTCGACAATGATCTCTACCGCCTCGTCCGGCGTGAACACATACTTGGCCGGACTGGCGTTTAGAAAATAGTTACCCACGGTGGCCACCACGCTGCCCGCGCCCGAGATCTCGCGCCCCGCCTCATCGGTCACCCTCGCCTCGATCCGCAGGCGCACGTCGTGTTCCTTGGCCGTGGTGGGAATGCGCACGGTCAGCTTGCCCTCGGCATCCAACTGGCCTTCCTCCTCGAGAATCTGTTCGCCCGAATAGGAATCGTCCGGATCGCGTTCGTCCTCGTCGGGCATCTCGTAGTACGGCGGCCAGTAGCGGGACTGGTGCACGACGTAGGTCAGCTTCGCGTTGGCCACCGGCTCGCCGAAGTAGTAGCGCGCATCGATCACGGCGCTGATGGCCTGCCCCTGCAGCAGACGCCGCGCCGCGGGCGTCACCTTCACCTCGTACTCGGGCTTCTTGTACTCTTCCACCTGGAAGCCGCCCGAATGGAAATCCTCATCCACGTGGTATTGGAGACTGTAGTAGCCCAGCGGCGCCGCCGCGGGAATCTTATACTCGCCGTGCGCCGTCCCGAATGAAGACAGGTTCAGCGTGGTGCGCGACACCACGTTGTCCTCGCCATCGTGAACCTCCACAGGCAGGCTTTTCATCTCCGGCATCGCATACCCGCTCGCGCCGCGCCGCCGGACGATGAAGCGGTACCGCACGGTGTCGCCGGGACGGTAGACGGGGCGGTCCGTATAGATGTAGACGGACAACTCGCGCGAGCCGCGCTCTGAGATGTTGTAGCCGTAAATACCGGCCACGGCGAACTGCCGTCCCTGGCCCGCCAGCACGAGCACGTTTTCGATGCGCTCCTCCCGCACCTCGGCCTCGGCCACGCCTTGCGCGTTGGTTTTTCCGGTGAAGAAGCGCCTCTTCTGGTCCTTGGAGAGCACCACCACGGGCAGGTCCGGCTTGGGCTCGCCGGTGGCGCGGTCGAGCACGCGCGCGACCACACGGCCGGGTGAGCCCTTCGCCAGAATCGCCAGCGATGAGACCGAAAGAATCGTGTAGGCCTGCTGCCGGCCATCGGTGGCCTCCAAAACATATAAGCCGGGTTCCTGTTTGGGAAGCTTCACCTGCTCGGAGTAGTAGGACTCCTGCTCGGGGAAGGCATGCGTCCAGCGGGACACCAATTGCTGCTGGTTCAGCAGGGGAATGGCCGCGAAGTTCGTGGCCGCGCCGGCGGGCGTTGTGGCCTTGGCCTCGCGCTTCGGCTCGGGCGTCATCATGGCGCGGATACGATGCCGCGACTCCTCGGAATACTGGGCGCGGAACAGGTTCAGCCAGCGCAGCCGGAGTCCGCGTTTCCAGGAATGAAACCGTTCAATGGCCGTGCGTTCCTTCGGGTTGCGTGGCGCGCGTCCGCCGAAGTTGTGGTCGTCCTCCAGCTTCTTTTCGAAGAACTCCACGGGATCGTTCACACGGTAGAGGCGGAATTCCATGCGGCTCACGCCACGCGCCGAAAACGACACCGACGGTTCATCGTCCGGTGAGAAAGTGGAGGTCGAGGAGATCGAGAAATAGGTTTCTCCCTCCTCCTCCTGGGCGACGGTGGGGAAACAGGCAAGCGCCAGCAGCAGCAGCGGTAGGATGCGGAGTCTCATTTAGGATGCCTCTTCCAGAAGGTTCCAGCGGAACACGCCCAGAAAATTTGAATTGCCTTCAACCGGCCGCCACTCAGGCGATGGATGCGCCAGCAGTTGCGCCACCGTGGGACGGCGCACTTCGCCAGGCTCGGGCGGCGCTCCAGCGGAGTGGCTCGGACCGGTGTGGTACACAACGAACGGGCCGGGGGCGTCTTCCAGACGGCTGGGCCCGAGGAACACCATGCCGTGATAGGGAGAGCGCGCGCCCAACTGTTCATAGAAAAGCAGGTCGCCTGGTTCGGCCTGCTGGAGATCACGCGTACGCGGATGGGCATTGTGGCGCATCAAAGTTTGCGCATCGGCGAATTCTGCCCAGTCGGCATCGGAAGGCGAGGTTTGAAAGACGCGCGGACCACGAGGCGTCGTGCGCGGATACTCGAAGCGCTCTACGCGGCCGGCGGGCGGCAGAAACGGAAGCCCGAGCGAACGCGCCCAGGGGATGTCATGGCGGCGCAGCGACTCGACGAAGCAGAACCGGAGTAGCCCGGCGCAGTCGGAAACCGCGGGCGGCAGCGAAGGCGTCTCCCGCGCGTACATGGCTTCGGCCAGAAACGTGAACCAGGCCCTGAAGGCGCGGCGGTCGCCCGGGGAATCGAGAAACAGGCCTGTTGGAGGGGCGCCGGCCGGCGGGCGCGATTCGGGCGCACGGCGGCACGCCACTCCCGTCAACGCCGCCAGCAGGGCCCTCCTCCGCATGAGAACACCATTCACTATAGCGTGGGCGTCCGCGAGCGGCATGCGGGGAAAACACCGGGGACGCCGCTGAATGCTACTCTCAAAGAGAAATGTCCGAAAAAGGAAAAGAGGCCATTGCCGTTCTGAGCACGGCGGGCAAGTGGGGCCCTGTCGTGGCGCTGGCGTGGATTGTCCCCGGCGGCGGCCATTTTCTCATGGGCAAGCGCCTGCGCGCGGCGCTGCTGTTTGCCTGCGTCATGATCTCGTTCCTCACCGGTCTGCTCATGCGCGGCTATATGTTCGAGTGGCAGACGGGCGACCTGTTCACGACGATCATCTACTGCGGCGGCTACATTGCCAATTTGGCCAGCGGAATTCCCTTCCTGCTCGCGCGCTGGGTGGGCTATAACGAACCCGACGTGGCCGGCCACATGGTGGACTACGGAACCAAGTTCCTGGTGTGCGCCGGGCTGATGAACATTCTGGCCATGGTGGACGCCTTTGAAATCGCCACGGGGCAGAAGGACTGACGCCATGCCGAAAATGGGACTCTCGCACCTGGAAACCAGCCTGCTGATGGCGCTGCTCATCAGTGTCGTGCTTGGCATCACCACGAAGAAGACCCAAAGCGAGCAGCTTCGCTACGGGCTGAAGTGCCTGGGCTACTTCGCGGGCACCGTCTTCGGACTCGGCTGGCTGATGTACCTCGGCCACGGGTAAGCCGGGCCGTGTTCGACCTCTCGAACTTAGACAACGTACAGGTGGACCACATGCTGCGCGAAACGCGCTACCGCGTGTTGCGCGAGTTCACCGATGCTTCCGGACAACTCCATGCGGCGGGCGGCGGCTTCCTGTATCGCGGCGCGCATCTGAACCTGCCGGCCAGGCGATTGACGCTCCGCGTGACTGTGGGAGGCGTGCAGACGGAATGGCTCTTCGAGTTTGCGAGCGGCGATGGTCCGCGCCCCGGAAATTTGAAAGAGTATTTCGAGGCCGTCAGCTACGAGCCCGCACCGCGTCCGGCGCCCCGGACTGAGGCGGAAGCCAGCGCGGAGCCGCATCCTTCGCCCGCGGGACCACCACCCGAAGCCCCGCCCCACTCCACGGCGCAGGCCTCAGCTGCACTCGACGAGCTTCATGCCGCCGCCATGCGCTTGGAGTTTGACCGGGCGGACGCGTTGTACCGGACCATCCTGTGCGGCAATTCTCTCGGCGACTACCACCTGGAAAAGTTGGGAAGCTGGCTGTTGCACGCGGCGCACGAGGCCGGTGGCGTCCATTTCGCGGCGGCCCAGTGGTTCGCCCGGCAGGCGCTGGACTGCTGGCAGTCCTGGGCTGCGGGTTCCACCAGCGGCGGCGAAGGCGCGGCGCGCACCTACGAGGTGTCGCGGATTCGCGGTGAACTGGCGCGCTATCTGTAGCGGCCTTTCCTAGGGCTGCGCCGGTTTGGCTTCCGCCGGCGGCGGGGTCTTCGGCGGCGTGCAACTGCCCGTGCACACGGTTTCGCTGATCTTCACCGGCGCCCCCAACGCGCCGCTTTCCAGGCCCGGCCGGCGAATGGAGTAGGTTTCCACGAAGCCGCCCCCGGAGGCCGGACTCTTGTCGATAATCTGCTGCTCCCGCAACTGCGGGCCGCTCGCGTAGTTGGGCACGGCGCGGCCAGGTGCGGACATGCCGTAGACATCCACCACCTGCGTCTGCCCGCCGCCCGGGCGCTCGGTTGTGGTCACCACACGCTGCCCGGTCAGCTCCATCTGGCCCGTCGCCGCCGTGTTGTACTGGGTGGCGTTCTCCGTCGTCGTCGCACCGCTCTTGGTGATGTTCACCACCTCGCGCGCTGCCGCCTGAAAGCTCCCGTTGGAGTCCTTGCGGTAAATCGTCGTGTCCGTGCCGGTGCGGCCATTCGAGCTCTGCTGCAGACTCTGCCGGCGTTCCACGGCCTCCATCCCGCCGTTCAACGACGCGCGCTCCACCACGGTTTGCGACGAGGTCTGCCCGCCCGACGCCGTGCTCTCCGTGCGCGACCGCTCGGCCAGCGTCATGCGGCCATTCAAGTCGGAGCGGTACACCGCCGTGGAAAGTTCGGAACGCCCCTCGCCCAGCTTGCGCTCGGTGATCACCTGCTTTTCACTCGACACCACGCGGCCATCCTCGTCGTACACCTTCACGACGCGCTCCACCACCTTGCCGCCCGGCCCGTCACTCACCACCTTCTCGTCCACCGATTCGGCGGGCACCCTCCGCCCGTTCAACGTCTGCGTCGTGCGCACCGAGGCCGAAGTGCCCGCGCCCGCCGTCACGCCGGACTGCGACGACAGCACGCGCCGTCCGTTCACGTCGTAGGTGTAGGTTCCAAACGTCTGCGAGCTTTGCGCCCACAACGCCCCAGCGGCAAAAACACACAATCCGAGCCCGCGCGCGATCATAACCTTCAGCGTAAGGCCCTTCCGCATGCGATTCAATGGGGCGAAGACCCGAGAAGCGCCGTCCGCGCCTTAGTCCAGCGCTCGCGCGGACCGGCCGGGCCGCGCCCACCTTATAATGGTGAGATCCCCTCATGAAGACGTTCTACATCGAGACGTTCGGCTGCCAGATGAACGTCCACGATTCGGAAAAGGTGATCGGCACGCTGAACCAGCAGGGCTACTCCCAGGTGGCCACGCCCGAGGAAGCCGGACTGGTGCTCTATAACACCTGCTCCATCCGCGACAAAGCGGAACAGAAGGTGTTCCACCGCCTGCAGCAGTTCCAGAAGGAAGCCGGCAAAAGCGGCAAGGTGTATGGCGTGCTCGGCTGCGTGGCGCAGCAGGAGGGCGAAAGGATCTTCGAACGCGCCCCCCATGTCTCGCTCGTGGTGGGCTCGGCCAGCTATCCGAAGTTGCCAGAGTTGCTGGTGCAGATCGAATCCGGCGGCCGGCGCGTGACCGGACTTTCGCTCGACACCGAAGAGACATTTGAAACCAGCTTCACGCGCCGCGACAATCCACACCGCGCCTACATCACCATCATCGAAGGCTGCGACAAGGCGTGCGCCTATTGCGTGGTGCCGCGCACGCGCGGGCCGGAGCGCAGCCGGACCGCGGCTTCCATTCTCGCCGAGGCGCGCCAACTGGCCGCCTCAGGCTACACCGAGATTCAACTCCTCGGCCAGAACGTAAACTCCTACCGCGATCCTTCGCCCGGTGGTGCACGCTTCGCACAACTGCTGCGCGAGGTGGGCGCGGTCGAAGGACTGCGCCGCGTCCGCTTCACCACCTCGCACCCGCGCGACTTCACGCGCGACATCATCGAGGCCATGGACGGCAACCCCGTTTTGTGCAATCACGTCCACTTGCCCGTGCAGTCCGGATCGGACCGGGTGCTGTCGAACATGCAGCGGCTGTACACGCGCGGCGAGTACATGCGCCGCATCGAATGGATGAAGCACTCGCACCGCAACATCGCCATCACCACGGACATCATCGTCGGCTTCTGCGGCGAAACGGGTGAGGATTTCGAGGAGACCATCCGGCTGGTCGAGGAGGTCGGCTACGACTCCATGTTCAGCTTCAAGTATTCGCAGCGGCCCAACACGCCGGCCCTGTCCCTGACGGACCACGTTCCGGAGGAGGAAAAAGCACGCCGCCTGTCGATTCTGCAGGAAAAGCAGCGCGGCATTCAGATGCGGCGGAACGCGGCCTACATCGGTGAGCGCCACGAGGTGATGGCCGAATACTTCAACCAGGCCACCGGCCAATGGGTGGGCCGCACGGCGCAAAACAAGACGCTGAACTTCCTGCTGGGCGGCCGGCCGGCGCCCACGCCCGGCCAGTATCTCGACGTGCTGGTGACCAGGTCGGGCCCGAATTCGCTGGCCGGCGAAGCCTGCGCATGAGCACCGCCGGTTCCCTCGCGCCGCTCCGGGCGGTCTGTTCTAATGAGAGAGGAGGGAAGACGCCATGGAAGTTGAGATGAAGATCCGCGGCCTGATGATGGACCCGGTCACCAACATGCCCATCGTCATCCTGAAGGACGCGCAAGGCAACTCCATACTGCCCATCTGGGTGGGCGTGTATGAAGCCAACGCCATCGCGCTGGAAATCGAAAAGGTCGTCACGCCGCGCCCCATGACGCACGACCTCATCAAGACGCTTCTCGGCGGCCTGCGCACTGGCGTACGGAAGATCGTGGTGAACGAGTTGAAGGAGGATACCTTCTACGCGGTCATCTGGCTGGAGCGGGACGGCAAGCTGATCTCGGTGGACTCGCGTCCTTCCGATGCTCTGGCCATCGCTTTGCGCCTGGACTGCCCGATCTACGTCGACGATTCCGTGCTGCAAAATTCGAAGATGGTCAACACCATCGCCGACCGCGTGAACAACGATGAGTTGCGGCGCTGGCTGGAAAATCTGAACGACGAGGACCTGGGCCGCTACAAAATGTAGCCGGGGCAGCCATGCGGGAGCAATTGGAACGGCTATTCGCGCTTGGTATCGAGGCTGCGCCCGTCGATGGCATGAACCGCCATGTGGTGTTCGCGCGCGCAGGCTTCGCCGCCCTGGTGGAGCGCACCGCCACCGGCTTTGGCCGCGTGGGCGCCGCCGGGCTCATGACCGGCTCGGGACTGTCCCAACTGGTTTGGCGCGATGGCAAGGCCTACTTCGTCACGCGATCAAGCGAGCAGCCGGCCACCGATGAGCAGGTGGCCGCCTTGCGAAGCTTTTCGAGCGACCTCGAGCGCACGCTGCGCGCCTGCTGACGCCCGGCCACTAGGTTCGCTGCGTCGAGGCTCGCACCACCAGTTTCGGTTCAATCAGAATCCGGTGCGGCTGCGTGTCCTCCGATGGCTTCATGCTTCCCAGCAACAGCTTCGCCGCCGACTCCCCAATCGCGCCGCTGCTTTGATCGATGGTGGACAGCGGCACCCGCATCAGGTCGGAGTAGTGCACGTTGCCGGCGCCGATGATGGCCACCTCGCGCGGCACATCGAGTCCGGAATCAAGCACGGCCTTCATCGCTCCGGCGGCCACCGGATCGTTGTAGCAGAAAACTCCGTCAGGCCGTGGCCGCAGCGCCAGCAGCTTCATCATGGCCTGATAGCCCGAGGCGTCGTCGTGCCGCGCCGGAACGACGAACTCCGGCCGCTGCACGAGACCCGCCCGCTGCAACGCCCGCGAGTACCCGTTGAACCGCCCCAAGCCTGTGGCCGACGCGGGGCCCTGCAAGTGCGCAATGTTGCGGCAGCCCTGTTCCACCAGGTGCATGGTCGCCATCTCGCCCAGTTCGGCGTCGTTCACGCCCACGAAGTTCGCCGGCGCGCCCGGCGGCTCGCGGTCGATCAGCACAAACGGCGTCCGGTAGCGGTTCAACAGCGTAAACAGACCATGGTTTCCGGACGACTGCGCCGAGGCGATAATCAGCCCGTCCACGCTGCGTTCGACGAGTAATTGCACCTGGTTCATCTCCGTGTGCGGATTCTCATCCGAATTGAAAATGACCATCTGATACGCGTGCGGCTCCAGCACGCGCGCCACGCCTCGGGCAATCTCGGCGAAAAAAGAGTGCATCAGATCGGGAATCACCAGCCCGATCAGATTTGTGCGCTGCAGCACCAGGCTGCGGGCCACCCAGTTCGGCCTGTAATGCAGCTCATTGGCGCACTCCAACACGCGGGCGCGCGTGGCTTCGCTGATGTCGCTGTGCCCGCGCAGCGCCTTGGATACCGTCATCAGTGACACGCCGAGGCGGTTGGCGATGTCCTTCATCCGGGTTCTCACGGGACACCCGCCCGGCCGGCGCTCACCCAAGGCGCCGTAGTGAGTGGAAACATAGTACTCAAGGTAGCGCAGGTTCCGGATGCCGTGACCGGACCACACGGCATCCCCTGCCCTGCGGCATCCGCCCCTACCAGGAGAAGCGGAGGGAGAGCTGGATCTCCCGCGGAAGGCCCGACTGGCCGTCGGTGCGCATTACGCCCGCGCTGCCGCTGTTGGGATTATTCGGATGATTGAACACGTTGAAGGCGTCAATGGTGAAGCGCAGCTCCTTCGTCTCGGTGATGTGAACCCGTTTGAAGAGCGAAGCGTCGATGTTCCACTGGCGCGGGCCGCCGATGTATTGATACCGGAACGGATGCAGGTTGTTGTTATACGCAATCCGCTGGGAGGCCCCGTTATTCAGCGGAATCCAGACGTTGTCGGTATCCCAGAAGGATTGGACGTTGGTGTTGGCCGGCGCGTTGGGCGGCAGCGCGGTGGAGCCCCAGGGAATCAGGGGCGTCACGGCGGGTTTGTAATCAGCCGGGACGCCCATCACGCCGTTGGGCCTGCCGTCGGGGCCGTGGCTGTTGATGCGGTTGGCCGGAATGTAACCGTTCCACCACAGGTAGCCGGGATAACAGGTGCCGCTGCGGCAATCCTCAACCGGGTAGTCGTAGCCATACTGGCGGACCGGTTCGCCGGTAATGTTCCAGTTCGATGTGGCCAGATCGGTGTAAGTGGAGTAAATGGTGCCAAGCCCCGCGACCTGCCAGCCGCCGATGAACTTATCCAGCACGCCGCCGGCATTCCGGCCGATCCACTTACCACGCCCGATGGGCAGATCGACGATCCAGTTCAGCCGCACGCGGTGTTTGGGAATGGAGGGGTCGCGGCGGTAATTCAGGAAGCGGTTGCGTTCGGCCTCATCGGCGGGAACCGTTCCGGGCAGAAAGTTATTCAGTGCGGGAATGATGGAGCCGTAGCCGGAGTTGCCATTGTCGGCGCCGGCGCGCAGCGCGTTGCTGAGAACATAGCTCACCTGGAAGCCCACGCCCCGGCTGTAGCGGCGCTCCACCTGGAACTCCGCGCCATGGAAATTCGACCAACCTGTCTTGCGGTATTCCACCAGGCTGCCGTAGGTCCGCTGGTCATAAGGACGCGTGGCCACGCCAGAGAACAGGCCCGTGGGCAGGGGGTTCTTCGTCGTGGCATACCAGACATAGGCGGGCGTGGCGTCGTTGAACGGCCAGATCTGCATCTGGTTCGTACCGTGATTGCCGACATAGCCACCCCGGAGGACGGTGTTGTTCATGATCTCCTTCTCCAGGGTGAAGTTCCAGTCCTGCACCTTGGGAGTCGGCTGCTCCGGATTGAAGAAGTAGTTCGAGGTCTGGCCCGGTGTCAGCGGCACGGGACGCTCCAGGGAGACGGCGTTCTTACTATTCAAGCCAGCAAAGACGGTGGGCACGGAACGCATGCCCCAGTTGGCGATGCCGTCTGGCGATTCGGCGGCCAGCGTGTTGGAAAAATTCTGGAAGTTCACGCCGAAGGGCGTTCCCGCGGTGGACTGGTCCATCCAGGAATAGAGGCCCTCGTTAAAGTAAGAAACGCTGTAGCCGCTACGGATGACGAAGCTGCGGCGGCCGTCGCCGGCGCGGTAGGCCATGCCAAGGTGCGGGCCCCAGTCGTGCCAGTTGTTGCGCGCGCCCTTACGCGGAAGTCCAGCCTTGTCCCAGGTTTCAAACTTCACGCCGATGTTTTCAAACATGCGGATCTCCTGGGGCGTGGTGACGCCTGCCGCATACAGGTTGTCCATCGGCTGGCCCAGTACGATCGAACGGTTGTTGTAATCAAATCCAGGAACATAGATCCCGTTCTTTTCGCCCGGGAATGGAGTCAACTGGTAGCGCACGCCCAGGTTCAGCGTCAGCCGCGGAGTTACTTTGAAGTTGTCCTGAAAGTAGAACGCGTGCTCCTGGCGGCGCAGGTTATACTCGCCCCGGCGCCTGGGTGAAGCATAGTTGGCGACACCCAGAAACAGGTTGCCCAGGTTGTGCCCGGTGAGCACGGTGGCCTGCGGGTTCGCGGGGTTGCTGGCCGGGTCCACCAGAGCCGTGGCGCCTGTGTTGAACGATGTGGTGCCGGTGCCGAAGGTTTGCTGCGGCAGGGTATTCAACAGATCGAAGCGGAAATGCACGCCGAACTGAAGCTCGTGCTTGCCGACGATCTTGGTCATGTTGTCGTCGAAAATGAAGTACTGGTGATCGTAGCGGTTGGTGTGATTGGCCCGCACAAATTGTGTAGGCGGCAGTCCGACATCGGCGATAAAAGGAAAGCCGGTCAACTTGAACGGATTCGGCAAGCCGAGTTCGTCGGCATAGCTGACGCCCGGAGCGCCGGTGCTGGACAGGCGGAATGCGCGCGAGTAACTGCCCGTAAACTCATTGAACAGCGTTGGTGAGATTGTGTGCACCCAGGAGACGGCCGTGCTGCGGTTGGAGCCATCCTGCCGGCCGAAGTTACCGATCTCGTCCAGGGTAGGTACATTGCCCAGGCTGGCATAGGAAGCGCTGAGGCGGCTGTGACGCCCCTCGGTATGCCGGACATAGAACTGGTCGCGGTCGGTGATGCGGTGGTCAAAACGGGTGGTCACCGTGAATTCCTTGGCGTCGTTGGGCGCCGGGCCGAACCAGTTGTCTTCCAGGAGAGGGTTCCGGTTGCCAAACGTCGGCTCGGGCACCACTTTGAAGATGTAGCCGGCCAGCGGACTCATGCGTTTCGGGTCGATCTGGTTGACTTTTCCGCCAAAAGCAAACGGCTGCCGGTTCCAGCTCTGGCCCCCCGTGGTGAGCGGATCATAGAGCACGTTGAGCCGGCCCTGGTTGTCGCGCAGACCGCTGAAATCGCCATTCCGCATGGCCGTGGTGGGAACGCGCGTAGAAAGCGAGGTCGGGGCTTTGACGTAGTAACCCTCGTAGGCGCCAAAGAAGAAGGTGCGGTTGCGGCCGTCGTAGAGCTTGGGCAGCACCACCGGGCCGCCCAGGTTCGCTCCCCACTCATTGCGGTTCAGCTCGGGGATCAGGCCGAAGTCCGTGCGCGAACGGGCCTTGCCGTACGCGTTGTTGCGGTTGGTCAGAAACGCGGCGCCGTGAATCAGATTGGTGCCGCTCTTGGTGGACATCACGATGCTGGTCATGCGGGAGTACTTCGCCGAGTGGGCGTTGTTCTCCACCTTGAACTCCTGTATCGTGTCCAGCCCCGGAGGCCGCTGGATGGTCCCTTCGTTCCACATCGACTGCTCCAGAACGGCGCCATCGAGATAGTAGTTGTGCGCGCCGGCCATCATGCCGAAGGAGCGCACCTGCGTGTTCGAACCCGGCCTCGGGCTCTCCAGCCCCGGCACCATCACAAGGAGGTTCTCAATCGAGCGGCCATTGATCGGCAACTGCTCGATTCGCCGCCGCTCCAGTACGTTGCCGAGCGTGGCGTTGTCCACCACCAGCAGGGGCGCCGCCTCGGCGGACACCGTAATCTTGGTATCCGTGCTGCCCGTCTGCAAGATGGCGTCGAAGTGGGTGGACTGCTGCACCTGCACCTCCACGGCCACCTCCAGCGTCTGCATACCGGGCGATTCCACCTTCAATACATAGGCGCCGCGGTTGACCGATGGAAAAACGTAGAGCCCCGCCTCGTTCGAAGAGGTTCTCAGGACAATGCCCGTGGCCTTGCTGGCGAGTTCCAGCGTTGCGCCGGGGATGACGGCGTGCGTCTGGTCGTGAACCGTGCCGCGCACACTTCCCGTGCCGGATTGCGCCAGGGCCGTGGCCACCAGCACACTCACCAGGCTCAAGATACCAAGCAGCTTTGCGAGGCGGGAACCGCGGATTCCAATTGCGGCCATGATCTGACCTCCCTTACCGTAGTCGAGATTACGTTCGATATACGAACACCCCTGTCCACTATCTACACGGTCTTATAACAGTGGAATCCGCCACGGTCAAGTAGAAAAAATAATGAGGGATAAAGTCCGTCACCGATTCGCCGGCGCCGCCGTGCCGCCCGCCGGAAGCCTCCCCATGATTTCCTGACGCTGCGTCACATCGCCATCACAAACCACCACGGCGACCCAGGGCGTGTCGAGGGCCTTCATCCGCGCCTTCCATTCGACCGGCTTGCCTGCGGCGAAGTCGGCCACCGCGTCAGGCACGGGCGCCGCCAGGTTGTCCACGCGCAACGAGAGGCGGTGCATTCCCTGCCCCTTCGGCGTGACGCGAATCGCCACCTGCCCGTCCTTGTCCGTCACAGCCGTCATGCTCAGCTCGAACGCCCGTCCGGGCCGGAGGTCGGCGTAGCCACTGGCCCCGGGTAGCAGCACCATCGTTTTTTCGCCGGAGCGCGAGCGCACCCGGTATCTTCCTTGCGGAACGCTGGCGTGAAAGGCTCCGCTTCCGGTCTCCGGGTTGATCATGATCTCCTCTCCCGTGGCCAGATCCTTCAGCGTCACCGCGCCCGCGTCCGGCGCGGCGTGGCCGGAGATCCGGGCAGGGCCCGCCAAGTCACGCATCAGCCAGATCCAACGCGACACGGGATGCACCCACACCTCGCGGTAGACATGCGAGATCGAACCCGGCCAGTAAGGAACATCGTTGTCGCCGCGGGTTTCGATGCCCACGGGGAGCGCGCCCACAAGGTCGCCCGATGAGATCGTGTAGAGCGGTGGAAAGTCGTAGCCCTCGCCATACATCGTGCTTTGGGCAAACGGATTCCGGCCAATCACCCATTCCAGTTGCTTCTGCGCCAGGCTTACCGACTCCAGATCGCCACGAAGCTGGCCGGCCGTGGATAGCGCCTTTGCTTGCGACAAGAGCGTGCCATGGTTGCCGCGCATGTTCGACCACACCGGGAACCGGCGCAACCGGTAGCCGGGCGCGACGGCGATTCCGTTCAGGATCTGGTTCCGGTAACTCTCGCGGAGGTTCTCCGCCGCCTTCAGATACTCGTCCTCCTGATAGACGGAGGCCGCCAGCATCTCATAAGGCCGGTTGAACGCGGCGGCCGTCTTCAGGTACTCCGAATGCAGCACCATGGCCGAATACCAGCGCATCCAGTTGGCGTCATCGGGAAAGGTTTCGATCAGCCGGGCGAGAGCCACCAGTGGCGTCTGCTCATGCCCCCTGTGGTGAAAATGCAGGATGCGATCCTGAGCGGGCGAGGTGTAGAAGAAACCCGTGAGCGCGGGCTGCGAGCCAGCCAGAAACGTCCGGCGCTGGCATTCCAGCACGGTGCCGCCCAGCGCGCGCGCCTTGGCGGCGTACGGTTCGTCACCGGTTGAGAGGAACAATTCGATCGAGGCCAGCGCGCCCGAAGAGGCAATGTCGATGGGACTGGCCAGACGGTTGCGCGACGGAGCATCGAGGGCCTCAACGGCCGCACGCCAGTCCTCACGCGCCACGCGCAGGCAGTGCGAGGACAGATCCGGGTCAATTTCCTTCCACACGCGCGCGGCCAGGGAGAGGGCCGAGACGGTGAGGAAGTTTTCGTAGGGGCTGTTGGCTGCCTGAACAACGGTGTCGTCCTCGTTGCCGAGGATGCCGTCGCTCCAATGGGACTGTCCGCTGAACGAGACGCGGTAACCCTCTCCGAACGTGGTCTTGAGCAGCCACCGTATGCCCCAGTGCGCTTCATCCAACACGCGCGCCAGCAGTTCGGGATCCTCGCCGCTCGTCTGCAGACGCGCGGCCAGGCTGAGCATGGCGTAGGCCGCCTCGGATGTGTTCACGGTCCCTTGCGACAGATCGCCGGCGTCATGCCAGCCGCCATTCATGACGATGCGCTTGTCGCCACGCACGGCCTGCCAGTCACGATGGCAGACCCCATGCACGCCGGGAATCTCCATGCCGCAGCGCTCGGCAAAGAAGAAGTTCAGAGCTTTCCTCAGACTGTCGCGCCACACGTCATCGCCGATGCGGAACGGCCGTGTCTGGCGGCCGCCCGCGCGCAACAAATATGTACCGGGCCGCCGCACCTCGGAGAAGTCCATCACCTGAAATCGGCCGAGTGGTGTTTGCACGGCCTCCAACGGTTTGGAAAGGATGGCCTGCCCCGTATCGAGACGCACGAGTTCAAAAACCGCCGCATCGAGATCGCTCGCCATGGCGCGCTTCACCGCGCCGCTCTGGTAGCCGGCATGGCTGAAGGCGATCCGGCCGGGCGCCACGCTCCATCCCTCGTAGTGATCGGGCTCGACACGCTGCAATTCGAGACGGTCAACGTCGATCACCACGCGGCCGCTCGCATCTTCGAGCCGTCCCTTCATGATGTATTGAATCGTGAAGCTGGACATGGCTTCGCGCGGCAGGTGGGCGATCTCCCACACCACTCTGGTCCAACGGCCGTTTTCGACGTTGAAGTAGTGAAGAGCCTCGCGGCCAAAGGGGTTGTAGCCGGTGATTGAGGATTTCCCTTTCACGGCGGCCGTGAGCGCCACGGCTGGAAAGCCGGGCACATCGGCGTACACCCAGAAGGAGAGCCTGTTGAACCGCGTCCAGTCCTCGTCAGGGAACGCGCGAGCCGCGTATGCGGAGATCCAGCGCCTGCCGCCCTCATGCGTCGGACCGGCCACGGTCTGAATGCGTAGCGACTGCCGGCCATCCACGGCGCGCTCGCGCGTGAACGTCATCTCGCCCTTGCCATTGAAACTCCAGGTGGCCGGGTTCTCCATGTCATCCAGCAGACGCGACTCGATCACCGGCTTCTGCAGCAGCCTGTACGCCGCGCCCTCCTCGAACGCGGCCGTCATAGGACGGCGCGCCTCCTGCGCCATGCCTGGGAAGGCGGCAAGCACGCACACCCACGCCGTACACAGCGGACCACCCATCCACACTCTCGAAAGCATCCTGGTTCACCTCTTCCGCCTCGTGGCCGGGAATGGCCGCGTGCCGCCGCGCATTCACTATTCGAACAGCGATGCACCCGCCCGGCAGTGGCCTTATACATCGGGCGCATGTTTCCGTCAAGAGCAACCGTGTGCCGGCGCGAACGCATGCTACAACTGGTGTGATGGATTCGATGCGGCTAAGCGGGAAGGTGCGCGAGGCTTATTCCGCCGCAGCCATGAACCCGGACGCACGGCATCCGTTCCCCGTGGGCCGCGCATTCGCG
Organism: Bryobacterales bacterium; assembly: GCA_020847045.1. Taxonomy (GTDB): domain Bacteria; phylum Acidobacteriota; class Terriglobia; order Bryobacterales; family Bryobacteraceae; genus JAFLBB01. The sequence continues at coordinate 27,104 of JADLCT010000097.1, forward strand.
GCCAGCCTGGGGTATCCACCGGAGCTACTGGAGCAGATGCCGTCCACGGCCACCGATGCCTTCGCGGGCGTTTCCTATGTGCCGGGGCTGGTTGCGCTGCGTGAAGGCAGCGTCGTGCTGGACCTGGGGTGTGGCGCGGGGCTGGATTCGCTGCTGCTCGCCAGCCGCTTTGCAGGGCAGGCGCGCGTAATCGGCGCTGATTTTAGCGGTCCGATGCTCACACGGGCGCGCCAGGCGGCCGGCCAAAGCGGCATCACGAACGTCCTGTTCTGCCAGGCCGAAGCCACCCGCTTGCCTCTGGCCGGTGGAGCGGTGGACGTTGCCGCCGTCAACGGCATCTTCAATCTCAATCCCGCGCGGGCCTCGATCTTTCGCGAACTGGCCCGCTGCGTTCGCCCGGGCGGGGCCGTGTACGGCGCGGAATTGATCCTGCGCGAGCCCTTGCCGCACGATGTGCGGGCGGATGAGAGCAACTGGTTTGCTTGAATCGCCGGCGCCAGGGAAGGCGGGGCCTTTCTCGATGAATTTCACGCGGCAGGCTTCCGCGAAGCACGCCTTCTGCGGACCATGCGGAACGCCCGGACAAAGCATCCCGCGGTGGTGGCCGCGGAGTTCATGGCGAGCAGGTAGCCGCTTCGACGCGGTTACGCGAGGCTACTTCGACTGGCCCGTCTTCGTAATCCAGGCGCTCTTTTGGCCAAGCTCTCTGCCCACGAGCCAGCTTGTTCCGTCGATGGCCAACTCCAACTCGACGCGATCCTGGCCGGGTTGGAACTTGCCTTTGATTTTCACGGACGGGCGTGGCGGTTGCGCGCCCTCATACGGCGCAAGCACCGTCACGAAGACGGCTGGCGCGGACTTCCGGTGCGAGTACACGGCCACCTGGCGTGGTTGTTTACGATTCAGCGTGTAGCTGATCTGGCCGGCTTCCAGCGCCACGCGGGCCTGGCTTTTCGCGGGGGCCCACACGAGCAGGTTGGTCCCGGTGGCGAAACCGGTGCGCGCCCAGTTTGCCTTCTGGTCCACGCGAATCTCGCCGGGAGGCAACGGGAAGCGCAGGTCCAGTTTGCCCGGCGCATCGCCGAGCGCCTCATCCACGAACACGAACCAGCGCCGGTTGACGAAAAAAACGGTCCGGCGGTGGGTCAGCCGCGGGTAGGATTCGTTCTCCACCACCAGCGTGTCTCCGTTGTCCGCCGTCTGCCAAAGCAGGTGCCGCGGCGCGTTGGTCGAGTTGGCGCCGTTCAGCGTCATCGTGGCGTGCGAGGCTGTGCGGGCGAACCAGTCGCGTTCGTTGGCGAACGGCGTGTCCGGGTAGGCGAATGAGCCGCTGTCCTCGATCAGCCAGCGGTTCCCGGCATACAGTTCGAAGGTGCCGTTGTCCGGTTGATCGTGCGCCGAGATCGCGGGCGGACTCGAATGCAACGCCAGAAAGACCGCCTTCGGGTCCCAGCCCGAGCGGAAGATATACATTCCCGATTCCGGGAAGGCGCGCGACAGCCAGTGCGGCGCGTTCGCGCGGCCCTGTTCGGTAACGGCGCTGAACTCCGGTTTGCCGAAGAACCGGCCGGCAGCCAGCAACGTGGATTGATCCGGCTTGGTGTCAGGCAGCCGCCGGGCATCGCCAAACATGGGCATCCAGCCGTCTGGCGCGGTCATGGCGAACCACACGTCGAACATCTTGGAGGTCAGATCCCGCATCGGCGCAGGCGCGGCCAGGCCGTTTTCTTCCGTCAGTTTGAGCGAACCGAACATCAACGACGCCACCAGTTGGTGATAAGCCGGCGTCCACTCGCGCTGAACCCCCTCGGGCGTTACCTGGCGCGGCATGTTACTCGATATCACCTCCCACGCCTTTTCGCGCCAGCGCGTCGATTCCTTGAACTCGGGAAACATCACGCTCAGCCGCAACAGCCCCACGGCCTCAATGACGGCCTTGTTGTGCGCCGTCATTCTCGGGTAGTAGTACATCTTGCTGCCGTGATCGTAGACGCTGGCCAGCAGCGTTTGCAGAAACCGGGCGTCCATTTCTGGCCCGGTCCGGAACAGGTCGAAGGCTTCGGCGTAGCGCATGGCGCGGATCCCCACCTGGATGTCGAGCCAGGCGAAGTGCTTGGGATCCACAGGATGCTTGCCGATCCAGTCGGTGGTCAGATCCATCCAGCCGCGCGCGTAGATGGGATCGTGCGTCGCCGCCCAGGCGCTCAGCAGGGGCCCCTGCCAGTAAAAGCGCTGGACGCCGGCCACCCATTCGATGTCGCGCACCGGATCGGCCATCCAATCAATGTTGGCGGCGTATTTCTGCGGCGGATAGCCCAGGCCCGCATCAAGGACGTGGGTCAGTGTGGCGCGCGCTGAAGCCATGCTGGCGGCGTCAGCGGGCGTGACCGGCGTGTCATAACGCACCGAGGTCCGCTTCTTGTAATAATCGAGCAGCCTCTCCATGGCCACGGACGGGTTGCCCGCGGCCTCCCGCACCGCTTCCAGGCCGGGCCGGTTCAGGTCCAGTAGCTCGAGCACCCGCTCGGGCGGGCAGGGAGAGAGATTCGGTTGCGCCGCCGCGACTCCCGCCGCGGCGGCCAGTAGACAAATCCAGCGCATGAGGCCGTGCATCCTTTGCTAACGTGGCAATTCCGTCACGCCTGGTGGAGGCGAATTAGAAGTACAGCTTCGCGCCCAACTGCAGTATGCGCGTGGTGACGCCCGTCACGCCGCCGCCGATCTTGCCGAAGTTGGCCGAGGTGATGCTGCGATCGAGTGCGTACGGATCGGGGTTGTAGTTGTTGAGGATGTTATAGAACTCGGTGCGGAATTCAAACCGGGTCCGTTCGTTGATGGCGAATGACTTGTTCGCGGAGAAGTCGAAGTTGGTGACGCCCGGAGCGCGAATCGCATTGCGCGTCATGTTGCCGAAGCGGCCATACGGAGCAAACGTGAAGGCGCTCGTGTTGAACCAGCGGCTCCAGGTTCTTTCGCCACCGGCCAGGTTTGCGCGTTGGCCGGAAACAAAGTCGGGGCGCGAAAGAATACCCGTGCCCGTGGTGTCGCGGTTGGCGCCGATGGTGGCGGGGAATCCGCTCTGGAACATGAAGATCGTGGACACCTGCCAGCCGCCCAGCAGCGTGCGTGTCAGACCCTTCGAACCGCGGAAGAAGGGCAGGTCGTAGAGCACGGTGGACACCGAGCGCTGCGTCACGTCGAAGGCCGCCAGCGCCTTCTCATTCGAGAAGTTGTACATGTCCTGCAGGCCGCCAGGAAGCACGCCCACGCCGTAGAGTCCGCCCATGTCCGTCGGGCCGTCGAGGGCCTTCGACCAGGTGTAGGCATGGAGGAACGTCAGGCCGGTGGCCAGACGCCGCTCCACCTTCACCTGCAGCGAGTGGTAATTGGACTGCCCCACCGTCTTTTCACCCGTGATGGGACGCAGGAACGATTGATTCGGCCGGCGCGCGTTCAGCGACGCCAGTCCCGGCGTGCGCGGATCCACCACGTCGATGGGCCGGTTCACATCGCCCATCGTGGAGATCAGACGGCTGCCCTTGGAGCCAACGTAGCCGACATCGACCAGCAGCTTGCCCGGCAGCTTCTTCTGCAGGGTCAGGTTCCACTGCTGCACCATCTGCGATTTCATGTACTGATCCACGGCGAAGTTGCTGACGCGGTTGGACGCCACGCCGGCCCCGGTAAAGGGGTTGTTGAACATGATGTCCGGCACGCCGGTGAGCGATCCGGTGACGCTGGCCGAGGTGGTGGAGTTGTAGGCGATCGGCAGGTTGTCCAGCTCCGAGGTGGTGATGGGAATGTAGTAGATGCCATAGCCGCCGCGCACCACCGCGTCGGACAGGAATGACGGCCGGTAGGCGAAGCCCAGGCGCGGGCTGAAATTCTTGCGGTCCGCGCACTGCGTGGCCAAGCCGCAGGTGGCCGTGGTGGGATCCACCTGCCGGGTGGGCAGGAAGCCATTCAGCTCGATGTTCAGGATCTTGTTGTTGACCTCGGTCCAGGGCCGGAAATAGTCGTACCGGATGCCCATGGTGAGGCTCAGGTTCTGCGTCACCTTCCAGTCGTCATTCACGAAGTAGGAGTGCCACCAGGTGCGCATCCTGTGCTGCGACGGATTGGGGTTGATCGATCCGGTCCTCACATAGCCCAGAACGAAGTCGGCCAGCGCCGAGCCGGTGTAGAGGCCGTCGAAGCTGAAGACGCCGCGCGGCGAGTTGGCGTGGTCGAGCGTCTCGATCCGGTAGGTGACATCGCCGCCGAACTTGAGGAAGTGGCTCCCGCGCTGCCAGGAGAGCGTGTCCACGAACTCGAAATTGTCTTCCGAGCCGTCCTGCGGACCAATGTTCCGGAACATCGAAAAGACGCTGTAGTTGCCGTCGGGACCGTTGATGGTGGCCGTGGGCGGACCGAACGTGCGCGGGTCCTTGCTGGCCATGGGGATCCCCATCAGGTTGGCGACGTCGTAGGCCGGGTCAAAGCTCGATCCCATCTTCTGGAACGCCTCGAGACTGTTCAAGCCGCCGCGGAACTCGTTCACGATGCGCGGCGAGAACGTGCGGATCCAGGAGCCGACCATGTGCCGCGAGGTTTGGCCGGGGCTGTACTCGTCGTGGCCCCAGAAAGGAATGCCGGCCGAGAGACGGTCGTCAATCACAATGCGGAAGAAGAGGGTGTCGTTCTTGGTCAGGGAGTGATCGATGCGGCCCAGGTAGTTGTTCTGCCATGGAATGACGCTGGGTGAGCCCGCCAGGAAATTGAAGTTCCCGGCGCTAATATTGGACTGGGGCGTGAAGCCGAGCAGCACCTGAGACGGCTTGCTGAGGAACTGCTTCGGAATGACATTGTTCACGATGCCGATCTTCAGCGGATCCTTGAGCGTGATCGGCTCGCCCGTGCGGGCATTCACCAGGCCGCGGAAGTCGCCGTTCCGCGCGGCTTCGGTCGGCACGATGGCATAGCGCGCCGGAGCGCCCTGCGCAATCTTGCCGCTCTCCCAGTTAAAGAAGAAGAAGGTCCTGTCCTTGCCGTTGTAAAGTTTCGGAATCAGCAGTGGTCCGCCGATGCGCGCGCCGTACTGGTTACGGTTGAGGCGCGGCGAGGCGACGCTCTTACCCGCGACGGCATCATAGGTCTGGGTCAGCTTGTTGTTGCGGTTGAACTCCCACAGCGCACCCGTAAACTGGTTGCCGCCCCGGCGCGTGGTGAGGTTCACGTGCGCGCCCGGCGCGCCGCCCATCTCCGCGGAATAGGTGCTGGTTTCCACCTTGAATTCGGACAGCGAATCAACGGACGGAGAAAACGGGTAGTAGACCTGGCCGACGGAAAATTCGATGCCATCCAAATAGAAGCGATTGAAGGTATCGCGGTTTCCATTCGCCGACATGTTCGTGCTGCCGTAGGACTGATCGCTTTGGCCAATCGATCCGCGCGCCGAGCGGGCGGCCATGGAACCGGGAGTGGCGCCCTGTACGCCAGGCACCAACTGGGCCAATTGCACGAAGTTGCGGCCGTTCAGCGGAAGATCGGTGATCTTGTTGCTGTCAATGACCGTGCCCACGGTGGCGTTTTCGGTTTGGAGAACGGCGGCCGAGGCATCGACGGTCACATGCTCGCTGACATCGCCGACCTTCAAAGCAAAGTCCACACGCGCGGTCTGCTGGGTGGCCAGAGTAACGTCGGCCTGCTGGGTTTGGAACCCTCCGCTGGCGGCGCTGACACTATAGACGCCGGGCCTGAGGAACGGGAGCGAGTAGTTGCCCGAGCCGTCACTCTTGGTCTCTCTCTTAATATTGTCGGCCTGACCGACGGCCGTGATGGCTACATCCGGCACCACAGCGCCGGATACGTCTCTCACTACACCTACGATTGTGGCAAAGTTTTGCTGTGCGAACATCGGCACAGTCAATGCCATTATTATGAAGGACGCCAAGACAATGGCTTTTTTCATTGATCTTCTCCCGTGTCCGAGGTACTAGAAAACCGCGAACCTCCCCGGATAGCTCCCAGAATGGTACGCGCAAGTGGCACCCACGGGCAACGTTTGTTGTGGTTTGAAGACGTTACAGACATCCATAACGTGCACCTACCGTATTGATTGCAGGCTATTTGTTCATTGCGCTAAGCTGTAAGGCAAGGATCATGACCATGGCTGGACGAGTGGCGGGAGACGAGGAACACTCCTTCCAGACCCAGATGAGTGATAGTGACAGGGCGCAGATCCGGGAACAGTTAGCGCGGATTTTCCAGTCGCGAGCCTTTGAAGGCAGCCAGCGCTGCCAGGAACTGCTGCTCCATCTGGTTACGAAGACCCTTGAGGGCGATGGCCCGAACCTTAAGGAGCGGTTGATCGGTTCCGAGGTATTCGGGCGGGAGTATGGCTATGACACCGCAAGCGACTCCATCGTTCGCGTGAAGGCCAACGAACTACGGAAGCGGTTAGCTCAGTACTACGATCAGACAGGCCGGGACGATGCCCTGCGGATCAATCTGCCTACAGGCTCCTATGTTCCCCGTTTTTTCGCCGTAGGAAAGTTTCCGCCGTGTCAGGAAGCCCCGGCCCAGATTCCGCCACCACCTCCACCTGCTGTTGCACCTGAGGTTGCCCGCACCAGTTACAGATTTTGGTGGCTGCTTCTGACCGCACTGGTTCCGTTGGGGATTTGGGCGGTTTGGCCGCATCTCCGCACTCCTCATCCGATGGATGTCTTCTGGGCTCCCTTCTTCAAGAGTGGACCTCCGGTTGTGGTCTGTATCCCGGCCAGCAACCGCATCTTTCTGCCGGAAACGGTGGTTGCGCAACTGGAAGACCCCAGCGCGGCTGCTCCTGGCAAAACGGGCATCCTTTTGCATCCGCCCGAAGCTCGCGTGGTTCCGAACGGGCAGATGTCGGTGCAGAACATGCGCGCGACGCTAAGCATCGTCACCTACCTGTCCCAGAACAGCAAGCCGCTGCAGGTCGGGTTGACTTCCGAGGTTTCTCTCGAACAGATCCGGCGCGGCAGAGTGGTGCTGATTGGTGGATTCCGGAACCCCTGGGCCGACGCGCTGAACCAGCAGATGCGCTACCGGTTTGAAACATCATTCAAAGGCAGTCATGAAACCTCCTGGATCCGGGACAGCAACGCGAAGGGAGATCCGGTTTGGGTGGTGCCTGATCTATGGCCCTATGGCCGGCAGACGGCGGACTACGCGATCATCTCGCGCTTCTTCGATCCGTCGAGCGGCCAAATGGTGATCGCGCTGTCCGGACTGAACGGCTTCGGAACGCAGGTGGCGGCCGAGTTTCTCACCGATCCGAAATACTGGGCGCGCTTCACCGAACTGGCGCCGGAAGGCTGGGATCGAAAGAACTGCCAGATCGTTCTGGAGACGAAGGTGATTCGGGAGTTGCCGGGACCACCGAAGATATTGGCTGTGCATACCTGGTAGGCGCGGCCGCCTGCCAGGTGCGCGCGCCAGCGGCCCACAACCGTTTCACTGCCGGGGCGTGAGCGTGGCCACGGGATACTCCGAGATCTCGATATCTTCCTTGTTCGTCGAATAGATGATCCAAAGCGAGCCGTTGTGCTCCACGGCGTGCGGGTACTGGAAGCTGCCGCTGGGCTTGGCGCGTCCTTCATAGCGGCGCGGTGCGGCGCCGCGGCGGAGGATGAGCGGATGGCCGAAAAGCCAGCCGTCGCGGCTGAACGAGATGGTGATGGGGTCGCGCTTTTCGGGACTGGGGTTATTGATGAGGTAATACCAGCCGTTGGAGAGCCGGCCGGTGAAGTTTTTACTGGTTGCGTCGGGATAATTGGTAAGGACCGGACGCGACCATGTTGCGCCCCCATCGCGGCTGAGCACGCGGATGAGCTTGCGAGAACGGTTGTTGTCGCGGACGATCATGTGGACGAGTCCGGACGGATCCTGATACCAGGTGGGCTCGTCCATACGGTCGAAAGGAGGCCCCGCGGCCAGCGCCACACGCTTCCACGCAAGCCTGGCGGGATCTTCGAGCAGCGCCATGCTGACGTCCATGTTGCGGTCGCGGCAGACCATGGCAAGGCGCGCGCCGAGACGGCCGGGCGCGAAATTGTTCATGCAATCCTCCGCGAACACACCGGCTTCCTTCCATGCGCGGCTGTCCCACTGGAGGTAGATCAGGCGGAGGTTCTTCCACACGGCTCCCCTGCCCCGATTCCCATAATCGGCGGATTCGAGATAGGCGGCGAGCGCCGTGAGGCGGCCTTCGTAAAGAAAGAGCCCGCGGGCGATCCACCGCGCGGGGCCGGAGGGGCCGTCGGGGTCGTGTGCAAGTACGCGCGATTCTGTCCATGCGTGGCCATCCCTGCTGGTGGCGTAGAGGACCTGCTGGCCGGGATCCTCCTCGTGGACGCCTGAAGAGGACCATATGGCCCAGAAGTGGCCGTCGTGGTGGAAGAGATAGGAGTGCAGGTTGAAGCCGGACCGCTGCGCGACGCCGCGAAAGACAAGGCTATGCCGGCCTTTTGCCTCGGGAAAAGTAAATGGGTCCTTGCCCGCGATGGAGGGCGCGGCTAGCAGCGAAGGGTCTTGCTGGCAGGCGATCGCGGGGATGGCCAGTACCAGGATGAGAAGACGTTTCATGATGGCCGGTCCACGTCTTTAGTAGCCTTCGCTTTCCAGGATCTGGAAGAGAGTCATGCAAAAGTCGCCGCGCGTGACCGTGCCGGCTTTGCCTGCAAACCGGGTGCGCCACTGTTCGGGAGAGCTGTGAGTCAACTCGGCAAGGCGTTGTGTCCAGAGATGCAATGTTTCGGCATCCAGCAGTTGGTTCGCGTTCGCGCGGTAGCCAGGAAAGAAACCTTTGGTTCCGAAATACTGGATCGCGGCGTGCGACGGCGCGGCCGGGTCCATGTCCTCGAAGTAGGTGAGCACCTGGCCCTGCTTGAGAAGCAGCCGCTGGATCAGTTCCGGGCGTAGGTCACGGATACGCTCGTTCCGCGTCAAGGCGAGGTGGGCCGCGACGGCCGCGGTTTGCCCGAGCGTCATCCACATCGGTTCCATGCGAATGCTGGAGAAGGCGATGTGCGTTGCCGAGGCGGCGACGGGCACCAGCAGGCCTTCCACCTGGCGCGGCACCAGAATGCGGTACGGAATGTGATAGGGCCGTGTGAGCGCCTTCTGGCGCAGAACGTAGCCTTCGAGAATCGTGTTGCTCACGTCGGGGATGCGCTGCACGGGCATTGAGTCGAACGGATACTCGCCCGCCGAGATGGAGTCGCGATGGATGGGCGGACGCGGCGTGCCGGTCGCGGGACAGATGTCATTTTCAGACAGCATGTACTCGCCTTCGATGCGGCGCGCCTCCCGGACGTAGAGCTGCCACGGAAAATTGTCCGTGTCCGTGAACTCGTCTTTGGCCAAGTTGTACCGGCGCGCAAGCGCGCGCTGCTCCACCGGCACGTCCGCATCATTCTGCATAAACCAGAGAAGGCCGAGCGTGACGTTGCGAATGTTCCGGGCGATCTCCTCGCGGCGTGGCCACCCGGCATCCGCGTAGCCCTCGTTCATGCCGGCGAAGGGATAACTCAAAGCGAGCGGATACATATTCGCGTCGAACTTGCGGTTGGGGATGGTACTGAGCGTGAAGGAGCGGACGATGGTGTTGGCGTGGCGAAGCGAATTCATGCGGCCTGCCTTCACGTCTTCGGGATAGCCCGCGTAGAGGGCGCGGTCGTAACCTTCCGGCGGCGCCTCGAGCTTGCGGCCGTTGGCTGCGTCGTCCGTCAGGCAGAGGCGATAGGTGTAGGCCTGAAGATGGTGGTCGCCCGCGCCTGTCGTGCCCGCAAGGAAGGCTTTGGTGCGCGGGTCCTGAAAGACGACACCGGCGTGGAGTTCATGAAACTCGGAACGCGCCTCGCGGCCAAAGCGGTAGGGCGCGCCGCCATAGGCGGCGAGATCGCCCTCGTAGGTGCCGTCGATGAAGACGCGGCCGCGGATTTCACGAAGGGCCTGGCTGGTTCTGTCGCGGACGGTGACGCCGGTGATGGCCTTGCCCGTGCGTTGGACTGTTTCCAGAACATGGTTCCGGAGGAGCGTGATGCCGCTGGTCTCAGCCACCATGCGGTCGAAGGTCTCCAGCGCCACGTGCGGCTCAAAGAAGTAGCCGTCGCTGGATGCCTTGAGCTCCTCGGATGCCTCGCCATATTTGCCGGCATAGTAGCCGCGGATGTGCCGGGTGAATTCGCTGAAGATGCCGCTGATGGCCTCGCGCGTGTCCACATCGGAACGGCTGAGACCGCTGGTGGACATGGCCCCGATCCAAGGATGGTACTCGGTGAGAGCCACCGTGTGGCCCAAGCGAGCGGCCGTGATGGCAGCCGCGATGCCGCCCGGTGTCGCGCCTACGACCACGACATCGAAGGACCTGGATGTGGCATCCATCGCGGCAACGAAGTTCGCCATCAGGCCGGCGATCTGGCGTGGGCGTTCGATCAGCATGTTATGGGTCGCGCCGGCGAGCCAATGCATTTCGATATTGGCACGTTGCGGGATGCGCAGCGCGGAAAGCGGAGGCCGGGGACGGCCGCGGTCGCCGTAGACCTCGAGCACGGGAATGGATGTGGCCTTCAGGAACTCCGAACCGTCCCAGCGTTTGTAGATCTGAGCGAAATCGCGGCGCTGCTGCTCGCTCCAGCCGCGGGTGACCCGCTTGCGGTCGGCCAGGCGGAGTTCCTCCTGCTTCGGGGAGAGAGGCGTTCCGGCGGCGCCGGCGAAGGCATCCGGGATCACCTGGTGATGTGTCCAGCCTTCCAGCGAGAGGATGCCTTGTATGCGATCCGGGTAGGCGCGGCCCAGTTCCAGCGCGACCATCCCGCCGATGCTGTGGCCTCCGGCATAAAAGCGCTGGATGTGGAGCTGACTGGCGATTGCGGCCACGTCACGGCCAAACTGTTCGATGGAGCCATCCGCCGGAGGCGGCCAACTATGGCCATGGCCCCGGAGATCGACCAGTACAAGACGCCAGGACGCGGGCAGAAGCGGCACAATTTCGTCCCACTGATGCGCGTCCGAGAAGCTGCCGGGAATCAGGAAGAGCACCGGTCCGGCGCCGGGACGATGGAGATAGGAGACGCGGCCTTGCTCCACGGAAAGGGAGCCGCGCTCAAAGCCGGCGGGGTCGGGTCCAAGGTTTGTGTTCTGGGCCGTGCCGTGGACTACGGCGGTCAGGGAAAGCGTTGCGAGAAGGGCTGTGATACGCATAGAAATAATTAGAGGAGCCGGGTGGTCGAGTCCGATTCTGTCATGGCCGCGGCCGTTCCAGAATCAAGACCCAATCATCAGTGCCCGAGCCGTTGCCGCCGGGCGTAACAAAATCGTGAGAGCCGGAGTTGGACAGTGGTGACCGGGCGGCCGGCGAGTAACTGCCGTCAGCGGGATTGAACCATTGGGCGCGAACCGGGCCGGCGAATTGCCCGAGATCAACCGTGAGTGTCCTGGCGCCCTTGCCCGTGTGGGGAACATAGGCCATTGCCAGTTCGCCGCCAGCGGCGCGTCCCGCCGTTACATAGCCGGTCGCGCCGAACGCGCCATACCCAGCCGTCACGGTGCGATGGCCGGTGTCCGGGACAAGCGACTGCCACGCCCGCGATGTGAAGACCTCGCGCAGGAAGCCCATGTCGCGGTTGCCCGGCGAATCGATGCCCTTTGCTCCGTCCCAGCCCGCACCGAACGGCCAAACCGGGTAGTTGCCGAAGAAGTGGCCCGCGGCGCCGCTCAACACGGCCCAATAATGCTGGCGGCGCAAACGATGCCGCTCGGCGGTGTAGTCGCCTGCGAACTTGGAACCCGCGACGCTTTCGTAGCGGCCTTCAATCAGGAAGTGCGGCAGGAAGGCCGGCCGCTCATACGCGCGGAGGGACATCGTGTAGGGCTCCGCTGGCGAGGTGTTCTTGCCGCCCAGTTCGTCGCCCGTATAGACGCCGTTGAGTTGCAGGCGCGGCGCGAAGCTCGTGTGATCGAGCGCCGTGGTGGAGCGGCGGCCGTGATAGGTGTGCAGCTTCCCGGGAGCGGCCTCCGCAATGCCGCGCTGGATTTCGAGCGCGTAGCGCACACCGGCGGAGTCCTCCGGCGGGCTGTAGTCGCCGCCATGCACCCAAACGATGTTTTTGAAATCGCGGTACCGCGCGCCCACAAACTTGCCGTAAGCGTACGCCTTCTCTGCGCCGGCCGCGTTCAACTCCTTCCAGAACCCCTCGCTGCCGCCGATATAGCCGAAATAGCACGGAAAGAGGAACACCAGGATGCCCTTCTTTTCCGCGCTGCGCAGAATCGCATCGGCATGCCGGAAGTAGGCTTCGTTGGGCGCGGCGAAATCGCCCGGTGTGAGAAAAGGAGCGTCACCATTGCGGTTGCGCGGCGCGGCCGGCGCAAACTCATGCTCAATCAGATTGACAAGAAGGGCTGTGTAGCCGCGGCGGCGCCGGTCTTCCAGGTAGCGTTCCGCGCCGCCGGCGTCGAGCGCCACCAACAGTGACCATGCCGCGTCGCCATGGATGAAGAATGGCGCCCCCGTGCGGTCCACAAGGTAGCGGCCGGTGTCGCCGGCCCGGACCGGAAAAGTCGCGGCAAGAAGTGGAGCGGCAAGCAGCGTCAGGGCGAGACACACAATACGCATGAATGCCGATTATTCGCCGCCCGTTGGTGCACTGTCAACAGACGGCGGTGCGATGCTGCTGGACGGGAGCGCCAGCGCCGGCTACTGTGGGGTTTGCGAAAGGAGCGGCATGGACTGGCGGGTAGCGGGAGTGTGCGGCGCAATCTGCGCGGCTTGGCTTGCATCCGGATGGGCGCCGGCTCGCGAGGCGCCCCGCGCCGGTTTCCTGCACCATGTGATTGACGCGGACGGACCGGCCGATCCGTGGCTGAAAGCGATCGGCGACTTGAACGGAGACGGCAAGCCCGACCTCATCGCGGGCGGAGCAGCCAATGGTGGGCTGGTCTGGTACCGCAATCCCGGCTGGGGGAAGCAGACTATCGCGGAAGGCAGTTTCAGCACGGACGGCGAGGCGGTGGACATGGACGGCGACGGCGACATGGACGTGGCCGCGATCACCACCCGTCCGGCGTCACTGGTCTGGTTTGAGAACCCGGGTTGGGAGCGGCACGCGATCGCGGACAGTAAGCTCCACGATGTGGAGGTCTGCGATCTGAACCAGGATGGCCGCCCTGATCTTGTGGCCCGCGATCAGGGCTCGTTCGGCGCCAGGGGCGACGAGATCCATTTCTTCCTGCAGGCGCCCGGCGGGAAGTGGCCGCACACTTCGATGCGCATCTCCTCCGGTGAGGGACTTCATCTGGCGGACATCGACAACGACGGAGACCGGGACCTGGTGATCGAGAAGGTCTGGTACGAAAACACAGGCGACCCCTTCGTGCGCTCCTGGACGCCACACTCGTATGGAGCAGGTTGGGAGCACCCGTTCGCCTTTGTTGCGACGGGGCGGATCAACGGAGACGGGCGGCTGGACATCGTGCTGTCACCCGCCGAGAAGGCCGGTGAGTGGGGCCGCATCTCGTGGTTCGAAGCTCCGGCGAAGCCGCGCTCCGGAGCCTGGCGCGAACATGTGGTGGATGCCAAGGCCGAGGCCGTCCACCACTTCGTGGGCGCGGCCGATTTCGACGGCGACGGCGCCACCGACATCGCCGCGGCGCAGATGCGGCAAGGGGCTGACCCAGATGAAGTCAAGATCTACCTGAATCGGGGCGGCGGGAAGTCGTGGACCAAGGCCGTGATTGCCACCGGCGGATCCCACAGCATGAAGATCGCCGATCTTGACGGCGACGGCGACATGGATCTGTACGGCGCCAACTGGCGTGGAACCTCAGTCATCGAATGGTGGGAGAACGTGGGGACGCAGCCTTCCCGCCGCTGACGGGCAGCCCATTTGCCGCGCAGCCGGCCCGCCCAACGGCTTCTGATGACATCACTTCCGCGGGCATCCAGCATCCGTGCCAGGCGGCTTGTTTCAGCTGAACCGGGCGCGAAGCCTGATCTGGGTTCGCGTGTATACTGGCTTCATTCAGCGGTCTTCCAATGTACGTTGGACAAAAGGAGTGATCAGTATGCGCAGGTTTGTTCTCGCCCCTTTGATGCTCGTGTGCTCTTTCTCGTGCCTGCAAGCGCAGGACCCCCGCGGCTTCATTCGCGGAACCGTCACCGACGCCACCGGTGGCGCAGTTCCCGGCGCGAAGGTGCGCGCCACGTCCAATGAAACCGGCGTCGCCGCCCTTGCCCAAACCAATGAGATTGGGCTTTACAACATTCCTTATCTCATCCCCGGCTTCTACAAACTCACGATCGAACAGACGGGATTCAAGTCCTTCGTGCGGAACCAGGTGGAGGTCCGCGTCTCGGAAACCACCGAGGTTCCCATCACGCTCGAAGTAGGTTCTCTCGCCGAAACGGTCGAGGTCCGCGACACCACTCCGCAGTTGGAAACCGCCAGCGCCTCGCTCGGCATGGTCATGGATCAGCGGCGCATCAGCGAGCTTCCACAACGTGGCGCCAATCCACTCGAACTGACTCTGCTTGCGCCCGGCGTCGCCAATACGACGAACCTCCGGCTTCGCAAATCCATGGCCCCGGAAGCCACCTCCGACTTCGCCGCCGACGGCGCAGGACGCTACAACAACGAATTCCAGATCGACGGCATCTCCAACACCGCCGCCGACCGCGGCCGTGGTTACGCGCGCGTCGCCTACGCGCCGCCTGCTTCAGCCGTACGCGAATTCAAGATGCAGACCTCCGCCTACGACGCATCGGTCGGACATACGATGGGTTCCATCGTGAACGTCTCCACGGCTTCGGGCACCAACGAATTGCACGGAGAGGCCCACTGGTTCCTCCGGCATTCCGCGCTCGACGCCCCCAATTTTTTCAACAATAAGAACAACACGCCGCGTCCCGTTTATCAGGACAATCGCTACGGCATCTCCGCCGGCGGCCCCATCGCCATTCCCAAGCTCTACAACGGCAAGAACCGCACATTTTTCTTCTACGCTTTTGAAGGAAATCAGTTCGGCGTACCCACGCAGTTTTCCCGCACGGTTCCCACCGCCGCTCAGCGCTCCGGCGACTTTTCGGCGCTGCTCCCGGTCTCCGGCGCTAACTACCAGATCTATGATCCGTTCACCACGGCCCCAGCCGCCAACGGCCGGTTCTCACGCACGCCATTCGCGGGAAACATCATCCCCGCATCGCGCCTGGACCGCCTTGGCGTGAACCTGTCGAACCTGTACCCGCTGCCGAACGCCCCCAACACCGCTACCGCCGATGGACGCAACAACTTTTTCAGCGCCCCCAAGGCGATTCAGAAGACCTATTCCAACCTCCTCCGCTTCGATCACTCCATCAACGAAAGCCACCGCGTTTTTCTGCGCGCCCATTACGATTTCTGGAAGGAGAACAAGAATCACGATTTCCTGAACGAGATCAACGGCATTCATCAGAACCGCCCCAACCGCGGCCTCGCTCTCGACGACGTCGTCGTTCTCAGCCCCACCACGGTGCTGAACATGCGCTATGGGTTCACAAGCACGAAATGGTGGCAGTATCGCACTTCGCGCGGCTTTGACCTGGCCAGCCTCGGATTCTCACCTCGTCTCATCGCTCTCACCGAAGTGGGCCAAGCCCCTTTGCCTCGTATTTCACCCGGCGCTTACTCCTCACTTTCGGGGTGGGAAGACCCCGGCGACGGCGTGAACTCATCGCTCACTCACTCGGCGATGGCCAGCATCACACGCATCAAGGGGAGCCACACCCTTCGCTTTGGTCCCGAATACCGCGTCTACCGCAGCTTTAATAACCGCCGCCCCATCGGCGTCTCACCCGATCTCTCCTTCACCAACACGTACACGCGCGGCCCCCTCGACAACTCCCCGGCCGCCCCCATCGGCCAGGATCTCGCCTCCATGCTCCTCGGCATTCCCGCCGGCAGCATGGAGATCACCGCCAATTCCGCCCTGCAAAACCAGTACCTCGGCCTCTTCATCCACGACGACTGGAAGGTGAACCGCCGCCTGACACTCAATATCGGAGTCCGCTACGAAATCGAAACCCCCGTCAACGAGCGCTATAACCGCCTGCAATCCGAATTTGACGCCACCACTCCTAATCCAATCGACACTCTGGCGCGCGCCAACTACGCCAGGAATCCCATTCCCGAGCTTCCCGTGAGCCAGTTCCGCGCCCTCGGCGGCGCCACGTGGGTGAACACCAACGGATATGGCCGCAGCCCGTTTCTCGGCGAAAAGAACAACTTCATGCCCCGCATCGGCTTTGCTTACCAACTTGGCAAAGACACCATCCTCAGGGGCGGCTACGGTATCTACTACAACACCCTCGGGGTGAATACCATCCTTCCCCTCCAAACCGGTTTCACACAGTCCACTCCGATTCAGGCCAGTCTCGATAGCGGCGTCAGCTATCGCGCCACCACCGCGAACCCGTTCCCATCAGGCCTGCTCCAGCCTAAGGGTCCGGACGGCGGACTTGCCACCAACCTCGGCCAGAGCCTCACCACTTACTTTCGTCCCAACAAGCAGGGTTACGCGCAGCGCTGGTCCTTTGGCGTTCAGCACATGCTGCCCGGGCAGTTCCTGCTCGATGCGAGCTATGTCGCCAACCGGAGCATCCGCCTCGACGCCGAACGCAACATGAACGCCACGCCCAACCAGTACCTCAGCCTCTCGCCTACTCGCGATCAGCCGCGTATCGACTTTCTCTCGCAACAGTTCCCCAGCCCCTTCGCCGGAACAAATCCCATTTATGGCGCCAACATCAGCCGCGCCAACCTGCTCAAGCCCTTCCCCCATTTCGGAGATCTGATGGTGGAACAGCCCATCGGCTACTCCTGGTACCACTCGCTCCAGGTCCGCGCCGAACGCAGGTTTCTCCAGGGCTTCACATTCCAACTCGCCTACACATGGTCCAAGTCGATGGAGGCTCTCGAATTTCTCAACGTTGCGGACACGGCGCCTTACGAGAGCATCAGTTCATTCGACCGGACCCACAGGATCGCCTCGAGCGGCATCTGGGAAGTTCCGGTCGGGAGGGGCCGCAAGTTTGCCGCCAACCTGGCGCGCCCGCTCGATTTTGTCCTCGGCGGATGGCAAATCGGCGCCATCGTCGCGCTGCAGTCCGGCGGCCCGCTCGGCTTTGGCAACGCCATTTTCAACGGCGATATCAAGAGCATCCCGCTCCCGGCCGGACAGCAGGACGTCGACCGGTGGTTCAACGTCAATGCCGGCTTCAACCGGAATGCCAATCAACAGCTTGCATCGAACTACCGTCAGTTCCCGCTGCGCTTTGGCGGCATTCGCAGCCCCGGCCAGAACAGTTGGGACTTCTCCATCGTGAAGACCTTCCCCATCAGGGACTCTGTCCGCGCCCAGTTCCGGGCGGACGCCTACAACGCCTGGAATCACACGAATTTCAACGCTCCGAACACCAGCCCGATCAACACCGCCTTTGGCCGTATCACCGGCACGGCCGGCGACGCCCGCAACTGGCAACTGTCGCTCAAGGTTATGTTCTGACCGGAAGCGGCCTGGCAAGCCCACGGATTTGAGAGTCTGAACTCCGGGCCGGCTTCCTCCGCAATCAGGAACACCGGCCCATTATTTGCGGATTCGTGCGCGGTGGAGCCATGCGCGAGCTGGTTTCAGGTGCGCCCGCCTCCTGCGATGTGCTTCGATGGGAGTGCGCGGTCACAAGCCATGGAACCCACCTCACGCAAATCGCTCTCGGCAGCCGGACTGGCGTTGGGATTGGCCGGAGTGGGTCTCGTAACCCTGGTATTCGCGCGGTTGCTCGGCGTCAACATCTCGACCGTTGGTTTCTCGTTTCTGATTGTGGTGCTCGGCATCGCCACAACCAGCGGTTTCTGGACATCGGCCGCCGTGGCGCTGGCCGCGATGCTCAGCTTCAACTTTTTCTTCCTGCCTCCGGTGGGCCGGTTCACCATCGCCGATCCGGAGAACTGGGTGGCGCTGTTCACCTTTCTCCTGACGGCTTTGGTGGCGAGCCATCTATCGGACCGCGCGCAAAAGCGGGCGGCGGACGCGAGGCGGCATCAACGCGAGACCGAGCAGTTATACTCGCTCAGCCGTGCGATCCTGTTGACGGAATCATCGCGCCCCATTGGCGCGCAAGCCGCGCAGGCCATCGCGCAGATCTTCGATTCGGCCTCGGTCGTGATCCTCGATGCGAAGTCCGGACGAAGCTATCGCGGAGGCTCCGGGGAGGTGGCCAACTGGGAGCCGCAATTGGAAGAGGTTTCCCGGGTGGGCAGTCACCAACGGCAGCCGGAGATGGATCTGGATATTTGGCCGGTCTCGCTGGGCGGCAGCCCCGTCGGCGCTCTGGCGGCCGTCGGGGTTCGAGCCTCAGACGGCGCCGTTCAATCCATGTTGAACCTGGTGGCCATCGCGCTGGAGCGTGTGCGCATGGAAGAAGCCGCCAACCGCGCCGAGGCGGCGCGCCAAAGCGAGGAGTTCAAGTCCACACTGCTCGATGCGATCGCACACGAATTCAAGACTCCGTTGACTTCCATCAAAGCTGCGGCCACAGGCCTTCGCACCATTGATCCGGCCAACATCGCGGATCAGCGGGAACTGATGTCCATCGTCGAGGAGGAAGCCGACCGTCTGAGCACGCTGGTGACGGAAGCGGTGAAGATGGCCGAAATTGACGCCGGCCAGGTGGCCATTCATCCCTCTCGTGTCTCGTCCGAGGATCTCCTTGCGGCTGTGCGAAGCGGCTTCGAGGGGCGTGGCGCCGACCGCATCATCGTGAACGGCCCGCCCGGCGTGGATCTTGTTGTGGACCACGACCTCGTGGTCCTGGCCATCCGTCAGGTTCTCGACAACGCCCTCAAGTACTCCCCTTCCGGATCGTCTGTCTCCTGCTCGATGGAAGGTGGTTCCGGCGTGTTCACGCTCCGCATCGCGGATTGTGGGCCAGGTATACCGGACCGGGATCGCGAACGCATCTTCGATAAGTTCCACAGGCTCTCCGGCACGCGCGAGCAGGTTCCTGGCACAGGGCTGGGACTGCATATCGCGCGGGAGATCGCGCGGATGCACGGCGGCGATCTCTGGGTGGAGCAGAACACGCCCCGCGGCGCCGTGTTTTGCTTCCGCTTCCCACTCCAGAGTGGGGAGCGCGCATGAGCACGGGCCGCATTCTGGTTGTGGATGATGAACCGCAAATCCGGCGCGTTCTGCGCACCACGCTGTCCGCGCAAGGCTATGAAGTCTTCGATGCGAAGACGGGCGAGGATGCTCTGCTTGCCATTCGCGATCAGCGTTTCGATCTCGTCTTGCTGGACGTCAACATGCCGGGAATGGGTGGACTGGCCGCTTGCCGTGAGATCCGCTCCGGTTCCGATGCGGCCATCATCATGCTCACCGTTCGCAATTCCGAAAAGGACAAGGTGACCGCTCTCGATGCGGGAGCCGACGATTACATCACCAAACCGTTCGGCGTTCCGGAACTCTCCGCCAGAATTCGCGCCGCGCTGCGCCGGCTGCCGGCCGCGCAAGGGAGTGAAGACGAACTCATCCGTCTCGACGGCGTGGAAATCGACCTGAACATGCGCCGCGTCAGAAAAGCAGGCAAAGAACTCCGGCTCACGCCCAAGGAGTACGACCTGCTGCACTACCTCGCTGCCAATCCCCACACCGCCATTCCACACACGAAGCTGTTGCAGGCGGTTTGGGGGCCGGACTATGGCGATCAGGTGGAGTATCTGCGCGTATTTGTGAACCAGCTAAGGAAGAAGATCGAACCGGATCCGTCCCGGCCGCGCTATCTGCTGACGGAACCCTGGGTGGGCTACCGGTTTGATCCGCCGGCGCGTTAATTGCCGCATCTTGACGAAATCCTTAGCCTCTCTTTATGACTTCCTTATGAGTTACGCCCTACTCTCGTTTCTGGAGACGAAGATATGGGCTTGCTTCTCAAGGAAACCGGAATCGTTGCCGTTCCCTCGCGGGAACAAGGCGCGGCGCCGGTCGAAGTGCTCGTGCTGTACACTGATGTCCCATCAACGCTCGGCGCGCTGCGAACCGCCGCCCAACTGGCTCAGGGGCTCTCGGCGCGCATCCGATTACTGCTGATCGAAACCGTTCCGTATCCCCTGCCCTTGGACGAACCCCGGAGACACCCGCGGTTTTTCGAACTACAGTTCCAGACTCTGGTGGATCGTTATCCGGCGGACGGCGCAAGACGCCCCGTGGAAACGGTCGCGGAGATTGTTCTATGCAGGGATGCTTGGGAGGGCTTGCGGGCGAGGCTTCCGCGTGGCTCGGTCGTCGTCATCGGTAAACGCAGCCACTGGTGGCAACGCGCCGCGGACCGCCTGGCGCGTAGGCTTCGCGCGGAGGGCCACCATGTGATCCGCACCGCCGGAGTAACTTCGTCCGCCATTCTCCACTCCGGCGCGAAAGGGCTCCACCATGCTTGACCTGTTCTACATCGCTACCGCGTTTCTGTTTTTCGTTCTCTGCTGGGCGCTCACCAGAGCGTGCGAAAAGCTGTAAGTACCCCGGAAAGGATTCCCTTATGGATTACGGACTCGGCGCGGCATGCGCCGGCTTTCTCTTGCTCTACCTGCTTTTCGCGCTGTTAAAGCCCGAGAGGTTCTAGGACATCCTTATGACAACAAATGGCATTCTTCAGATCATCGCCTACTTCGGCCTGTTGGCCGCCGTGACTAAGCCCCTGGGCGCTTACATGGCGCGCGTGTTCATGGGTGAGCGCACCTTTCTCCATCCCGTCCTTCGCCCTCTGGAACGGCTCTGTTACAAACTGGCCGGCGTCCGCGAGGATAGCGAGCAGCGCTGGACGCAGTACGCCGCCAGCTTGTTGTCGTTCTCCTTTTTCAGCTTTCTCTTCGTTTACGGAATCCAGCGCCTGCAAGGCTGGCTTCCCTTGAATCCAATGGGATTCGGCACGGCGCACGGGCCGTCGAATGCGACGGCAATTACTCCCGATCTCGCTTTCAACACGGCCGCAAGCTTCGTCACCAATACGAATTGGCAGTCGTATGCCGGCGAGATGACCGTGAGCTACTTCGTGCAGATGGCCGCCCTGACGGTTCAGAACTTTGTTTCGGCCGCGGCCGGCGTCGCCGTGGCTGTGGCGCTCATTCGTGGATTTGCGCGCCAGGAGGCGAACTCCGTTGGTAACTTCTGGGTGGACCTGGTGCGCGCCGTTACCTATGTATTTCTGCCGCTCTCTTTGGCCGGCGCCCTCTTGCTCTGCTCGCAAGGCGTGATTCAGAACTGGTCATCCTACACGCAGGCCGTCACGCTCGAAGGTGCGGCGCAAGTCATCGCCCAGGGCCCGGTGGCTTCTCAGGAAGCGATCAAGCTGATCGGCACCAACGGCGGCGGCTTCTTCAACGCCAACTCCGCGCATCCGTTTGAAAACCCCACGCCATTCACAAACCTCCTGCAGATGCTGATGATCTTCCTCGTCCCCGCGAGCCTTACTTATACATTTGGGCGCATGGTGGGAGAGCAGCGGCAAGGCTGGGCGATCTTCTCGGCGATGAGCCTTCTGTTCCTGCTTGGCGCGCTGATCGTGTATGGCGCCGAGCAGGCGGGCAACCCGCATCTGGCCAGGCTGGGGGTTGAATCCAGCGCCACCACTCTGCAACCCGGCGGCAACATGGAGGGCAAGGAAGTCCGCTTCGGCATTGCCGCAACCTCTCTGTTCGCCGCCGTGACGACAGGGGCTAGCTGCGGCGCCGTGAACGCCATGCATGACAGCTTCACCGCGTTGGGAGGCTTGGTTCCACTCTTCAACATGCAGACGGGCGAGGTGATCTTCGGCGGCACGGGCGCCGGGCTCTACGGCATGCTGTTGTTCGCGATTCTAGCCGTCTTCCTGGCCGGGCTGATGGTTGGCCGGACACCTGAGTACCTCGGCAAGAAGATCGAAGGCAAGGAGGTCAAGATGGCCATGCTCGCCATGCTAGCCACGTCCGCTACGATCCTGCTGTTCACGGGCGCGAGCGCGGTCATCGAATTCACCAAGGACGCTTATTGGAATGGAAGCTTTGGCTCCGCAATAAACAATCTCAATAACGGAGGCCCACACGGCTTTTCCGAAATTCTATATGCCTACACCAGCGCCACTGGCAACAACGGGAGCGCTTTCGCGGGGCTTAGTGCCAACACACCCTGGTACAACCTGACCATCGGGCTGGCCATGATGTTCGGGCGTTTCCTTATCATCATCCCGATTCTGGCTGTGGCTGGTAGTCTGGCCGCGAAGCAAAAGCTCGCCGCCACCTCGGGAACATTGCCCACACACGGGGTGTTGTTCGTGATGTTGCTGGCGGGAACGGTGGTGATTGTTGGCGCCCTGACCTTCTTCCCGGCGCTTTCCCTGGGCCCGATTGCCGAGCATCTTCTGATTCTCCAAGGGAGACTCTTCTAACATGACTTACTCTGCTTCCGATCCGAAACCGCCGGTGGATCCCACCGAGCTATTGCCGAAGAAACTGGCTCACGCGCGGCCCCTGTTCGATACCGGTATCTTGCGCCGCGCAGTGCGGGACGCCTTCCTCAAACTCAACCCGGCCCGGCTGTGGAAGAACCCCGTCATCTTTGTCGTGGAAGCAGGCGCCGCGGTAACCACGATTCTCCTGATCCGTGATCTTGTGGCAGGCGCCGCGGACACGGGTTTCACCGCACAGATCGTGCTCTGGTTATGGTTCACCGTACTGTTCGCCAATTTCGCCGAGGCAATGGCGGAAGCTCGCGGCAAAGCGCAGGCCGACACGCTGCGGAAGACGAAATCGGATTCGGCCGCCAGACGCGTAACCGCGAAAGGAAAGATCGAGTCCGTGTCCGCTTCGCAACTCCGCGCCGGCGATCTGGTGATCTGCGAAGCGGGCGACACCATCCCTGGCGATGGCGAGGTGATCGAGGGAATCGCCACAGTGGACGAGTCCGTGATTACCGGCGAGAGCGCTCCGGTGATCCGCGAATCGGGCGGCGACCGTTCCGCGGTGACCGGAGGCACGCGCGTTCTGTCGGACAGGATCAAGATCAAGATCACCTCGAACCCCGGTGAGACCTTCCTTGACCGCATGATCGCCCTGGTCGAAGGGGCTGAACGTCAAAAGACACCGAACGAGATTGCCTTGAATATCCTGATCGCCGGGCTGACATTGATCTTCCTGCTGGCGGTGGTGACGCTGCAACCTTTTTCGTCGTACAGCGTGGCGGCGGCGGGCGCGGGCGCTGTTCCGGGTGTCGCCGTGCTGGTGTCGCTTCTGGTCTGCCTGATTCCCACTACCATCGGCGGGCTTCTTTCGGCCATTGGAATCGCCGGCATGGACCGCGTGATGCAGCACAACGTCCTGGCCATGAGCGGCAAGGCGGTGGAGGCTGCGGGTGACGTGAATACCCTGCTGCTCGACAAGACCGGCACGATTACCATCGGCAACCGCCAGGCCTCCGAATTCATTCCCGCCGCGGGGGTCACAGAAGCCGAACTGGCCGAAGCCGCGCAGCTTTCCAGCCTGGCCGATGAGACGCCCGAGGGGCGTTCGATTGTGGTTCTGGCAAAGGAAAAATACGGTCTGCGGGGCCGCGAGTTGTCCCACCATGAAGCCAGCTTTGTTCCCTTCTCCGCGCACACGCGAATGAGCGGTGTGGACATCAACGGCAGCCAACTCCGCAAGGGTGCGGCCGATTCCATCGTGCAGTTCGTGAAGGAGAGTGGAGGAACCATCCCCGAGGATCTGTTGGAAACGGCCGCACGTATCGCGCGGCAAGGTGGAACCCCGCTCGCCGTCGCCGATGGCCGCCGGGCATTGGGTGTGATCCACCTGAAGGACGTTGTCAAGGGCGGAATGAAGGAGCGGCTGGCCCAACTGCGGCGGATGGGCATCGCCACGGTGATGATCACGGGCGACAACCCTCTTACGGCTGCGGCCATTGCCAACGAAGCGGGCGTGGATAGTTTTCTGGCCCAGGCTTCGCCCGCTGACAAGCTGAACTACATCAAGAAGGAGCAAGCCGACGGACGCCTGGTGGCCATGACGGGAGATGGCACAAACGACGCTCCCGCCCTGGCGCAGGCCGATGTGGGCCTGGCCATGAACACAGGCACAATGGCGGCGAAAGAGGCTGGCAACATGGTGGATCTGGATTCGAATCCCACCAAGCTGATTGAGGTCGTCGCCATCGGCAAGCAGCTCCTCATCACGCGCGGCGCGCTCACCACATTCTCGGTCGCCAACGACGTCGCGAAGTACTTCGCCATCATCCCCGCGTTGTTCATGGCCACTTACCCCGCTCTGGGCGCACTGAACATCATGGGCTTGCACAGCCCGCAAAGCGCGGTGCTCTCGGCGGTCATCTTCAACGCGCTCATCATCATCGTCCTTGTACCGCTGGCGCTGCGCGGCGTGCAGTACCGCCCCGGAGACGCGGGGGCTCTGCTTCGCCGCAATCTCCTTGTCTATGGCCTAGGTGGCCTGCTCGCGCCATTTCCCGGCATCTGGGCGATCGATCAGATTGTGCACGCCATTGGATTGGCGTAAGGGGGCTCTCATATGTGGAAGCAAATGATTCCTGGGTTGCGAATGATGATTCTACTCACGGTCCTGACCGGGCTTGTGTATCCCAGCCTGGTAACCGCGATCTGCCAGGCCGTATTCCCGAAGCAGGCCAACGGAAGTCTACTAATGCGCAACGGGAAGGTGGCCGGTTCCGCACTGTTGGGACAGACCTTCCAAAGCGCCCGTTACTTTCACTCGCGGCCTTCCGCGGCTGGCGCGGGCGGCTACGATGCCTCCAGTTCCAGCGGGTCCAACCTGGGGCCCGCCAGCCGTAAGCTTGCCGAACGCGTGCAGGCTGACAAACAGGCGGCCGGACTCACGAACGCCGTGCCGTCCGACATGCTGACCGCAAGCGGCAGCGGACTCGATCCGCATGTCAGTCCCGCCAACGCCAGGCTTCAGATTGCGCGGGTATCCTCGGCGCGTGGTGTGTCAGAAAGCGGCATGAGGAGGCTTGTCGATCAATTCACCCAGGGCCGCGAGTTTGGCCTCCTGGGAGAACCACGCGTCAATGTCCTGCTGTTGAACCTGGCGCTCGATGAGCAGTACCCGAACCAATAGCAGTCACGGATCACGCCACAAGAGCACTTATCATGAAATTCACTTTCCTGGCCGCACTGGCGGTCTCCGCGCTCCTCCTGTCTTCCTCTGTAAGCGCACAGACGGGCGTGTCTCCTCTTTCGGAGCGCGAAAAGATGTTACTCGAAAGAATCGCCGCGCTCGAAGAGAGATTGACTGCGATCGAGAGGCGCGCGGCGGAACCAGCGCCCTCCGCGCGTCCGGAGCCCGCCGCCGCTCCCTCCACGCCTCTAGCGGAGCCAGCTACAGCCGCGTCCGTAACGCCCGCAACAGGAGAACCAGCGGGCGCGTGGTGGAAAGACACGACGCTGAACTTTTATTTCGATGGCTATTACGCCGCGAATTCGAACCGCCCCCTGGGACGAATCAACCTGCTGCGCGCCTATGATGCCACGGCGAACAACCTCAGCATCAATCAGACAGGAATGATCGTCGAGCGGCCGGTGGACGTGGCATCGGGCAGGCGCTGGGGTTACCGGTTGGACCTCATGTACGGACAAGCAACGGAAACTCTGCAAGGCGGCGCTCAGAACGAAAACCGTCCACAGGCGTACCGCAATCTGTTCCAGGCATATGGTACGTATGTGGCGCCTCTCGGCAAAGGCCTCACGGTGGATTTCGGCAAGTGGGCGAGCTCCATGGGCGCTGAGGGCAACTATACGAAGGACCAGATCAATTATTCTCGCAGTTACTACTTCAACTTCCTGCCCTTTTATCACATGGGCTTCCGGAATACCTACACCGTCAATGACAAGATCAGCCTCGCCTACTGGCTGGTGAACGGCGCCAACCAAACCGAGGACTTCAACGGCTTCAAATCACACATGGCGCAGGCCGTTGTCAAGCCCACAAACAAATTGACCTGGACTCTCCAGTACTATGTTGGCCGGGAGCAGCGCGACCTTGCACCCACACTGAACCCGGGGTTGCCGCCGGCGCCAACGCAGCCAGGACTTTCGACCACCCGCATAACGCCCATTCCCCGTGGGCGTTTCCACGTGATCGACACGTACGCCTTTTGGAATCCGGTAAAGAGGCTTACTCTGGGTGGTGAATTTGACTATGTGGTCAATCGTGCTGAGCCGGACGCTGCCCCGCAGCGCATCGTGGGGGGCGCGGCCTACCTTCGCTACCAGGTGACGGCCAAGGTGTACTTTGGCCAGCGGTATGTTCGGTTGAACGACCGCGCCGGACTGTTCAGTGGTGTTACGCAGAATCTGAACGATCTTACTTCGACGGCCGGCTTCCGGCTTGCCGAAGGCTTCGAAACCAGGCTGGAGTACCGCCGCGATTTCTCCAACACCCCTTTCTTCTTTCGCAGCGAGCCAGGGCGGCTCGCAAAACACCAGAGCACATTCACGGTTGGCTTCCTGTGGTGGTTCGGCGGCAAGCAGGGTGGCTGGTAAAAAGGAGCCAACACGTGTTCACGCGATTGTGGCGGGTGTGTCAAACCGTCAGCTTGGCGCTCCTGCTCGTGGCTTGTCAGACGGACAACGGACAGCAGGTTCTCCGCCATTTGGTGATCGCCGAATTGATGCAGAAGGAACACATTCCGGAAGCGCACATCCGAATCGAGGAGGTTCGCATCGAGAACAGACAGGCTATTGTACGCGTCACAATTCGAGGGCAGGGCGGCCGGATGGGAAGCGTGCGAACCTATCAGTGCGAACTGGAACACGAAGCGGACCGCTGGGTGATCCGCGCCGTGCAAGAGAACTGACGCTTTGAGGCATCGGGCGGACCATGACTGAATGGGAACGGCGCAAGCCCAGTCCGGAAGAACTGCTGCACCGTGTCGAGGCGGAAGCCTCGCATGAGCGGCGCGGACGATTGAAGATCTTTCTTGGCTACGCGCCGGGCGTGGGGAAGTCGTACCGGATGTTTGATGAAGGCCGGAGGCGGAAACAGCGTGGGCAGGATGTGATCATCGCCGCGCTGCAACACTCGCAGGATGAGTCCGTGGCCGCCTTGGTCCGGAATTTTGAATTCGTTCCGCCGTTTCCGGGCGGAGCTGTGGACGTTGCGGCTGTTCAACGGCGCAGACCCGGCGTATGTTTGATCGATGGCCTTGCGTGCCGCAACCCTCCGGGCGCCGTGCGCGAGCACCGATGGCAGGACGTCGAGGAGTTGCTCTCGCGCGGAATCTCGGTGATCACGACGGTCAACCTCCAGTACATCGCCGAGAAGCAGGAGCGCGTTGAGCAGATACGCGGCAAACACGTGGACGACTCCGTTCCGGAGAGCTTCCTGCACCAGGCGGACGAGATTGAAGTAGTCGACGCGCCCGCATTGGATCCACAACTGTCCGAGTTGCGGGAGATCGCGTTGGTGCTGGCGGCCGAGGTAGTCGACACGCAACTGCTCGACTACCTGAAGAGGTATGGCATCGAGCAGTCTTATGGCGCGCATGAGCGCATCCTGGTTTGTGTCACGCCGCGCTCCCATGCGTCGTTGATGATCGGCCTGGGACGCCGCCAAGCGGACCGGTTTCATGGGGAGCTCTTCGTCGCCTACGTGGAGCAACCGGAGCTGTCGGGCGAAGACCGGGCCATGCTGGAGCGCAACCTGCAAGCGGCGCGCGAGGCGAATGCAACTCTCGCCATCCTGCACGGCGAGGATGTAGTGGACGCCATTCTGCAATTCGCGAATCAACACAGCATTACCCAGATTTTCGCCGGGCACAGCCAGAGGACAGGCTTCTGGCAGCGCTTCCGGCCCAATCCGGTTGAGCGTCTCATTCTGGAATCGGGAAGCATCGACATCCGCGTGTTCCCCCAAGCCACGAGTGCCGGGAAGGAAGATTCGTTAGCCTGAGTATATGGCCGGTACGGCGGGAAAACTCAAAGTGATCCTCGGCTATGCGGCCGGCGTGGGCAAGACGTTCCGGATGCTCGAAGAGGGCCAGGAGTTGAAGGCCAGCGGGCGCGACGTCGTTGTCGGATACTTCGAGCCGCACGGCCGAAAGGACACCATCGCCAAGACCGAGGGTCTCGAGATGATTCCGCGGCGCGTCATGGCATACCGGGACCGGCCGTTCGAGGAGATGGACACGGAGGCGATCCTCGCCAGGCACCCGGAGATCTGTCTTGTCGACGAATTCCCTCACACGAATATTCCGGGCTCGCCGCGGACCAAACGCTGGGAGGATGTCCTGGCGCTGCTGGACGCGGGCATTGATGTCATTACGACGATGAACATCCAGCACCTGGAGAGCCTCAACGATCATGTACGCGGCATCTCCGGAGTTCAGGTCAGAGAAACAGTCCCCGACTGGGTCTTGAAGCGCGCCGATGAGGTCGTCTTCGTGGATCTTACGCCGGGCGCGCTGCTGAACCGCCTCGACCGGGGAGTCATTTATGCGCCAGACAAGGCGAGGCACGCCAAGGAGAACTTCTTCAAAGAACCTACGCTGGCCGCGCTGCGTGAGATCGCGCTCCGCCAGGCCGCGCACGAAGTTGACCTGCGGAAACCGGACGAGCCGCCCGAACCTTTCTTGCGCCGACAAGTGTCGCCGCTTGCCGAGGCGGAACGGGAACGCATTCTGATTCACATCACCGATTCTCCCAGCACGGCAGGACTGATCCGCCGCGGCAGGCGCGTCGCGGATTATCTGCGCGCCGACTGTTTCGCCGTCTCGGTGGTGCGAGGCGCGGGGCTGGCGGGCCTGCCGGCGGAGCAGCGGGAGGCGTTGGAACGCCACCTGGACTTCGCGCGCAGGCTCCACATCGACACCCGCGTGCTGGATGCGGAGGACCCGGCGGAAGCACTCGCCGGATTCGCCCACACGAATGGGATCACGCAAATCTTCCTGGCCAAGCCGGTGCGGCCCACGTTCCGCCTCTTCGCCGCGAAACAGCAACTGGTGATGAAGGTGATTCGCGCAGCCCGCGACATTCAGGTTACGGTGGTGGCCGACCGGCAGGCGGCGCAGCGCTAGCGAGCCGCGGATCATACCCACGATCGAGGCGCGGCGGCACGCAATGCTTGCTGTTGCGGAGACAGGCGCATGGGGAGCGGGCGGCGTGGATGGATGCTGTTCGCTTACTGACGTTGCCCGGCAGATGTTCTAAAATCAGATGAGCAGCAAATGTCGGGGCGTAGCGCAGCCTGGTAGCGCACCTGCCTTGGGCGCAGGGGGTCGCCAGTTCAAATCTGGCCGCCCCGACCAATAGAATCAAGCAGATACGTCCATTTCCGGTTCCCTCAAGAGTCCCGCTGTAGATGAATTTGTAGCTGCGACGATCCACAACTGGTGCCGCGCGGCGCACGGTGATGGCGCCCGAGCGAGTGTTTTCAACGGGTCGTCGGCAGGTCACCTGCACAAAAGGCAGGTGCGTGGCCCTTGCTGCCGCGCCAGGTTTTCAATCTAAGCTACAGCACGTCGCTCTTGCCTTCATTGCACGCGGAGCAAAGCGTCTGCAGGTTGTCGATTGTACTTTTTCCGCCCTTTGACCAGGGGAGGATATGATCAACCTCGAGCTGAACGCCGCGCTGAATTGCAGGGGACGCGCCGCAGAGCGGCAGGAAAACGAGTCTCGATTCAAAACCTTGAAGCGCAGTCTGAGGTCAATTGACCGAGACGTCCGACGGGCGGGGGCGTGAGATTGCTGAAGACCATCAGGGGGCGCAACGTCCGAGGAATTGGCGTAGCGCACAAACGCCTCCAATGCTGCGCGCCATGAACCGAACCTGCGCTCATATGTCGCTACGTGAAACCGGCAATGGGGACTTCGCACTTCCGAGTAGTTGGGCTGGCGCCCCAAGGCAACCCACAAGTCATACAGGCCGGCAAAGAGGTCTTCATCAGGCACGTTCCGCACAACACTCTTGGCGAGCCCGGCTGCTTCGATCGCCGCATTCCAAAAGCGGAATCGTCGTATGACAGTAGTCACCCCATATTTCCCGAAAAGTTTGTAAGTGCGCTGCTTTACAATCTGCTCTGACTGCTCCGCAGCGACCCGTTGAAGTTCGGACAGAAGGTCCAGGTCCGAGATATTTCGTCGATCATGTGAAAGTTCAAACTTCACGGTTCGCCTATTGAAACAACACAACAGCTACTTGTGCCATTTCGCCTCGTCTATTCCACTCCCCACAATGATCGCTTTCATCGTGCCCAGCGGCAGGATTCGCCCACGGTGGTACGGCACGATCACTTGCTTTGCGGTTGAATCGTTACGCCACTTCTGATGGCTGCCAGCGGAACCGGCGAGAGTGAACCCATGCCGACGGAGAATTGAGATCACCCGGTCCGCAGTCAGGCGCGGTGTTCCGCGGTCACCCAACCGTTACCTCGACCAACTTCGCGGTTGGCGGCATCTCGATCTCAGCGGGCGAGAGGTATAGTCGAATTGCTTCCTCGATTCCCAGTCTCGCCTCATCTTCCGTCTCACCAGCCGAGGTGCACCCCGGCAACTCAGGGCAGACTGCGGAGAAGCTATCGGCCTCCGGATCGTACTCCAAGACCACTCGGAACGTCATGCTTGCAGTATACCCCCACGCCCTCCCGGTCGCTCTTGGAGGCTCTGAGCGACGGTAGATAATTTTGTAGCTGCCCGGTGCTTCCGGGTTCAAGCGGGTTCCACGGGCTTCAACAAGCTGCCCGTATCTGCATGAAACGTAAGCGCCTGAAAATAGGACAGCTTATCGGCGCAACGCAATCCGCCTTGGGCGCAGGGGGTCGGGCGTTCAAATCGCCCCGCCCCGACCAATCAACTCCATTGCCGCTACGGCCGGCTTTCCTCACCGGGGTGGCGAATCAGCTTCACGTCCCAGCCATCCAGCCGGTTGACGCCGCCGGAGCCCGTCAGGCGGCGGCGCACCACGATGTCGCTCATCAAACCATAGGCGCGGTTGTAGGTATATGCCGCCGAGTCGGCCATCTCGAGCGAAGGCGATGCGGCGGCGGCCGGGGCGCCGCCGGCAAGCTGGGCAAAAAACCGCGCGGCAAGCCGCGAGAGCTCCTGGCCATCATAGGCCGTCGTGCTGGACAGTCGCGCCGAATGCGCGTCCATGGAATCCAGAACCAGCGTATAGGTGGCCGCCAGCAAACCGGTTCCGAACGGAGCCGGCTGCTCCATGGATTGGACGGCGGGTTTCCCGGCCGTGGCCTCGACGCCGTTCAACGCGAAGTAGGTCCGCACGTCGCGCGTGGCCTGCCCGAGCAGCACCGGAGGGGACATCAGGCGGCGGACCAGCGCTCCGGCGCTCTGCCGCTGGGCGGGGTTGGCAAGCTGGCGGCCAAGCGACTCGATCATGGCGTCCATATCCGACTGGAGCTTGGCGCCCGTGGCGGCCTCATTGCGCAATCCAAGATACTGGCCATCGGGGCCGAGCTGCACCTCCAGCGTGTAATCCTTCAACGCATTGGCCGCGGCCGCGGCGACAGGGTTCTTCACGATCTCGGGATTGTCCACCGAACTGGCTCCCGAGGTCCATGCAAGGAGAAATCCCTTGGGGTTGGCCTCGGCCACACGCACGGTGACGACGGCACGGATGCGGCCGTTGGCCTGGGGGCGGCGGGAATCCTCGACGATCCGCGTATATTCGAGCTGGAAAGAGTCGCCCGTCTGAAGCGTGGGCCGTATGGTGAGCTGCTGGGCCGGGCCCTGGCGGACGGCGAACAGACAGACGGCGAGCAGGCAGACGGAAAACCGGAGGGTCACAGTTCATTTTACCAGCGGGAAGCGCCGCCGCCCGCGGCTGTCCGTCACGGCATGCCGCCCACAAAGCCGCTTGCCTTGCGCTTGCGGATGAGGCTGATCCGCACGCCCACATGACGGCATTTATAACGGGCGCAGGCCAGATGGCGGGCCACCTCGGACAGGCGTATATTGCGGTGGTCCACCTTGAGCAGCAGTTGCGCCGGCGATTGCAGCCAGGCATGGCCGCAGCACAGGCAGGTGGCCTCGATCACATCGGTATCGTCCAGATCGCGCAGCCGCGTGTCATCCAACCAGCTCATAAAAAGTCCTCGGCGGAGGGAATCCGCGTATACGCAATCTTGCCGCCCGCATATCCGCCCGGCGGAGGCGTCCAGGCGCCCAGCGTCACCACGCGGCGGCCATGGGAAAGATTCAACTCATCCATGGTGGCCGTGAGACGCTCCCACTTCCGCCGCTGCGCGTCGTCCTGCTCGAACAGTCCCATCTGCCGCGCGTTGTCCGGCGTGAGATCGCACAGCGTAACCCCGCAACGGATGATCTTGTAGGACGGCGGCAGCGCGGCGCGCGCCTTCGCCCACAGGGTTTCCAGACCGGCCAGGCAGGCATGGTCGTCGTGGACGCTGGCCAAAGCACAGTCGCCTCCCCAGCCGTCGTCATACCCGTTGATCCATAGAAACAAGCGGCGGGCATAAAACCCATCGCGGCGCATGCGCCGGGCGGCCTTCACCAGCAGCAGGCGGCAGCAGTCGCGCGCCTTGCCCACGTCGCGCCACTCCGGCGGCAGCACGCGGCCATGGCCGTACATGGAGCGCCGCACCGGCTCGGCCTGCAGCGTGTAACCGTGCAAGGCGTACCATAAACGCTCGCCATGCACATTCCCCCAGATGGCGCGCAACTGCCCGGGCTGCGTGTTCCACAAACCGGCCATGGTGACAATGCCGCGCCGCGCCAGACGCTTCTCCATGCGCGGCCCCACGCCCGGAATGGCCGACAACGGCTGATCGAACAACGGGCCGGGCATGGCTCCGGGCGGCCACACCGTGACGCCGTCCGGTTTGTTCACCTTGCAGGCGATCTTGGCCAGCAGACGGTTCGCCGCAAAGCCGATGCTGCACGTGATGTATTGCCCCAGATTCTGCCGCAACCGCCGCTTGATCCGCCGCGCCAACCCATGCGGCCCGGCGCTGGCGGCCGTGTCCAGCGTACAGGTGAGTTCGTCAATCGACATCACGGCGTCAATGGGGATCTCACACTCGATTTCATTCAACAACGTCATGTGCGCCCGCCGGAACAGATCGGGCCGCTGCGGAACCAGAACCAGATCCGGGCAGAGCTGGCGCGCCTCCGGCACGCGCATGACATTCTTCACACCGTGGCGCTTGGCCTCCCGCGAGCAGGCGATCACCGTCATGCTGGTCACCGCCTCGGTATCGAACGGGATCACCCCGACCGGCCGGCCGCGCAAGCCGGGAATGGCCTGCTGCATCACAGACGCAAAGAAGCCGTCAAAATCCAGGTACAGGGTTTCCAAACGCTCCGCAGCTCGCACGGCGACCATCCATCAACAGAACACAGACACAGGGAGAATATAAGGCGAATATAACATACAAAGTCAGCCCCTGCCAGAGGGTGGCGCACAAAAAAACGGGTTCTCCGAAGATGCCCGGCCATCGAGGGCGGAACGGGCGGAAGAAGCGCTACCGGCCGCCGTTGGACCGTGCGGCTGGCCGGGCGGCGGAGCCTTCCGGCTCCCGGAGGAGACTGGCCGGGTCCATGCCGGCGTCGATGGCGGCGTCGAAGAAGCCGAACATCATCTCTTCCCAGCTCTGGTCGCCATAGCGCACGGCGGCGGTGGGGTCGGGTTGGACTTATTGTTGGGCGAATTGTCGAAATAGCCGGAGGCCTCGATGCGCGTGCCGGCCGGAAGCAGTTTGCCCGGCGGAAGCTGGTACCAGAGCTGCCAATTAAAGTCGTAGCGCGGCACACGAAGCAGCACTTCCCGCTCGCCCGTTGGATAGACGGCGCTGATCTCCATGGCCTTGCCGCGAAGATGCATGTGCGGCATCAGGCTGACCAGTTCGGTGGGCCTGTGGAGCGTGATGGCGCCATCGACACGGTGGTTGGGCGCGCCGGGCGGGATGACAAACCTGTCGTTGGAGGCGGCCAGCGTCAGCACCCGCTGGCGGACGGGCGCAGTGGCAAAAACGATGCCCACGCGGCTGCGGTCGGAAACCGCTTTGCCATTGGCCGTATAGTGCATCTGGAAGACGATGTCGCTGCCC
Organism: Bryobacterales bacterium; assembly: GCA_020847045.1. Taxonomy (GTDB): domain Bacteria; phylum Acidobacteriota; class Terriglobia; order Bryobacterales; family Bryobacteraceae; genus JAFLBB01. Next base: position 61,235 of record JADLCT010000097.1, read on the forward strand.
GCCTTCAGCAGTTTGGCCTGGCCTGGGCGGAGAATCTCGGGAGGCGAGCCCGGGGCATAACCGGTGAGAAACTCACCGCGGCCGCGGTCCTCGCCGCCCGCGGCGGGAATGAAAGGTTTCCCCGTGGGGTACTGGCGGAACCACTTGCTGCCGGGCTGGCGGACAAACGCGATGATGTGGTGGACCTGGGCGCGCTGATCCGGACGCGCCTCGGCCATCTGCACCCACCTGTCCCCGGTGAGACCTGTGGGGACGATGACGTAGGTGTACTCGACGGTCCCTTTGGCAGGAACGGCGATGGCCTCGGGAATCTCGACAATCAGATCGGGCTTGCCGATGGTCCAGCCGTCCGTGAAGGCGAGCGGCGGAGGGGCCTTTTGGGCGTCGCCGGCCGGCGAGCCAGTGTCAATCCAGGAGACCAGCGTGCCTATCTCGGACTGTGGCAGGGAGCGGTCGTTTGTGAACCGTCCCACATGCGGATCGGCAAACCAGGGCGGCATGGTCCCGCGCAGGACAGCCTGCCGGATGGCCTTGCCCCAGGGCCGGACCATTTCGTAGGTGAGCAGAGCCATGGGCGCCGGTTCGCCGGGACGGTGGCAACCCTGGCAGCGCTTTTGGAGGATGGGGAGAACGTCTTGGTAAAAGGTGACTGGCGTGGTGGTGGCAGGGGTGGAGGACGCGGCCATACTCGTGCATGGGACCATGACTGCGAGACACACGGCTGTCGCCGCGCCCAGAAAACGAAGCATGCGGACTCCTCCTGTCACCATACGCGGGAAAATCGGCGGCGCGGGAGCCGAAATGGGAAATCGGGGAGAAGACGGCGCGGGCGCGGGCACCAAGAGAGGAGAGGGGTGGCAGGCCGTGTGTGACAAAAGGTTGGCGCGAAGCGGCGGAAACCGGTCATATTCCGGTTCCACCGGCCGATGAGAACGGCACAGGAACAGAAAACGGGCAGGAAACAATGGCCTTTGACGTGCTAAAGCACGGCCAGGGCCGAGAGTGGCAGCCCGAACGCGGAGAATCGCGGCCGGCGTGGGAGCCGGTTGTTGCGAACCAGCGTAGGATGAGAGCTGCCATCGGAAAGGACTGCAATGAAGATTGACTCACCGAACCCGAACTTGGGGCAGATGGGCGGCGTTCCGGCGCCACAGGACCGCGTGGAGTTAAGCAGGACGGGACAGGCGCAGGAGACGGAAAAAACCGGTGCGGCCAGCGGGGACGGGGCGCGGAGCCGCGCTGCGGCAGCCGGAGCGGGAACCGATTCGGCACAGATTTCCAATTTGGGACAGGTCCTGCGGATGCAAACCGAGGATACGCCGGAGCGGACCGCGCATCTGGCCCGTCTGGAGGCGCAGGTGAACGCGGGCGAGTACAACCCGGCGCCCGCCGATCTTGCGCGGTCGATCGTGGACGACCTGCTGAAACCGTAATGCCTGGCGGAGAGGTGGGCCGGAGCTTCCAGGCGATTCTCGCCGAGGCGGGCGAGCAGGCGGTTTCGGGCTCGGCGCGGGCCATGGATGAGGTGGCGGGGCGCCTGGAGGAGGTGCGGGCGCGCCTGGAGGAGGCGCAAGCGCGATGGCCTGGCGAGGCGGCTGGCCTGAGCCTGGAGGAACTGCTTGCCCTGCGCGGCGCACTGAGCCGTGTGGAGGCGCTTGTGGAGCACGCGGCGCGGCGGAGAATGGGGCTGGCGCGGCATCTGCTGGCCGTGGAATGCGGGTATACGGTGACAGGCCGGCCGGCCGGGCAGACGGGGCCCTCGTGGGAGTGCAGGGGCTGAGCGCGCGCGTACGCGCAGACCGGGTGAGCGAACCGGAAGGGAAGCAAACGACAGCATGGGGAACCTATTTGCCACGATCAACACGGCGGCCGGATCGCTGAAGGCGTTTGAATCGGCCCTGGGCGTGGCCAGCAATAACATTACGAACGCGCAAACTCCTGGTTTTGCGCGGCAGAGCCTCGATCTGGTGGCGCAGCGCATGGTGCCGGAGCTGGGTCTGCCCGGCGGCGTGGCGGCAGGCGAGGTGTTGAGCAGCCGGAAGGCCTATCTGGAGCAGGGCGTGCGGGCGCAGTTGCAGCGCGAGGGCTATTTCCGGCAGCAGGCCACCAATCTGGAGCAGGTGGAGCCGGTCTTTGACATTGGCGCCGCGTCCGGCGTCGCCGGGGCGGTGGATGCGTTGCAGCAGTCATTTTCCCAGCTTTCGGTGACGCCCAACGACATTCCGGCCCGGCAGAACGTGCTGCGGCGGGCGCAGGATCTGGCTCATGCCTTCAACTCGACGGGCCAGGCGCTGGCCACGGCGGCCACGAACACGAATTCGGAGCTGACGCAATCGGTCCACACGGTGAACCGGATCGGCAAGCTGCTGCGGAACCTGAATGTGGAGTTCCGGTCGGATGCGCGCAAGCTGAGCGACCCGGGCCTGGACGCGCAGGTGCACGCGGCGATGGACGAGTTGGCCTCGATCGTGGATTTCAACGTGATTCGCGGCGGCGACGGGACGTTCACGGTGTTGCTGGGGGGGCAGACGCCGCTGGTGATGGGCGAAAACCTGTACGAGATCTCATCCGATTTGTCGACGGGGTCGCCAGTGCTGTTAAACGGACAGGGCGAGGACGTCACCGGCCAGATCGGCGGAGGAAAACTAAAGGCCCTGATCGATTTTCACGCGGGCGTGCTGACCGGGCTGCAGCAGGACCTGGACGTACTGGCGGTGGCCATCACGGACGCGGTGAACGGCCAGTTGCAGGCCGGCGTGGATCTGAATGGACAGCCTCCGGTCCGCGACCTGTTCACCTACGACCCGTCGCGCGGAGCGGCGGTGACGCTGAGCGTCACCGATATCGGCGCCGGGGAGCTGGCCGCTGCGCCGCCCGAGGCCCCCGGCGGCAACGGAAACGCTCTGCAACTGGCCGGATTATTCCAATCCCGCAGCGTGAACAACTTCACCTTCACGCAGTACTTTGGCGAGATCTCGGGGCGCGTGGGCAAGCTGCTGGACGTGGCGCGGCAGGATGCGCGGGCGCAGACGCAAATGGTGGCGCAGTCCAAGGCGCTGCGGGCCGATCAGAGCGGCGTGTCGCTGGATGAGGAGGCGGCCAACCTGATCGTGTTTCAGCGGGCCTATCAGGCGGCCTCGCAGTTGATCCGGACGCTGGACGAGATGACCGAGACGCTAATCAATATGAAGCGGTAGCGCGGCGGGCGCGGCCGGGAACGAGGAGGGACCGGATGGCCATCGGAGTGTTCGACGCCAGGACGACGCAGTTTTTGAACGACATGGACCGGATTGCGTCGCGGTTGGAAAAGGCGCAGCAGCAATTGACCTCGGGACGGCGGATCAATGCCGTCTCCGATGCGCCGGATCAGATTTCGCATCTGCTGGCTACGCGCAGCGAACTGGCGGCCACCACGCAGATCCACACGAACCTGAACCGGGTGAAGGGCGAGGTGGACGCGGCCGAAAGTGCGCTGTCGCAGGGTGTGAAGGTGATGGACCGCATCCTGAGCCTGGGCGCGCAGGGCGCCACCACAACTGCCACCGCTGATAGCCGGATGAGCCTGGCGGACGAGGCCGGTTCGCTGCTGGAACAGCTGGTGAATATCGCCGGAACGCGCGTCGATGGGCGCTATCTGTTTTCCGGGGATGCGGATACGACGCCGCCGTATACAAGCGACCCGAACACCGATCCACCCTTCAGCACCTACCAGGGGACGGCCTCGACGCGGCGCATTGAGCACCCGAGCGGTTCGCGGATCGGCGTCGCGCTGACGGCGGCGGAGATCTTCGAGGACGCCTCGCCGGAGCAGAACGTGTTCGCCTCGGTGAACGACCTTCGCAACGCGCTGCGCGGCGGCAGCCTCGATCAGATCAAGGATGCGCTCGGGCGCGTGCGGCAATCCTCCACGCACTTGAACAACCAACTGGCGTTCTATGGGTCGGCGCAAAATCAGGTGGCCGATGCGTTGGATCTGTCGTCCAAGCAGGAACTCCGGCTGCAGGCACAGATCTCCTCGATTGAGGACGCCGACTTGACGGCGGCGATTCTCGAGTTGAACCAGGCGCAGTTGCAGCAGTCGGCGGCGCTGGGCGCGCAGGGACAGTTGCAGAACCGGAAGACGCTGCTCGACTATCTGGGGTAGCACGGCGCGGGGCCATCTGGTGGGCTACGCTGCTAGAGATGAAGCTAAGCGGAAAATCGGCGCTGGTGACCGGCGCGGCATCAGGCATAGGGGCGGCGATTGCCGCCGCGCTGGCTCGCGAAGGTGCGCGCGTGGCCGGCCTGGACGTGAACCCCTCGGCCTGCGAGGTTAGCCTGCAAGCCGACGTCACCGGGGATAGCGCGGTGGCCGCCGCCGTCGAGGAAGCCGTGCGAAGGCTGGGCCGGATCGACATCCTGTCGGCCAACGCCGGCATCGCCATCCGCAAACCGCTGGACGAGTTAACGGCCGGCGAGTGGGACCGCGTCATGGCGGTGAACCTGCGCGGCGTCTTTTTGGTTTCGAAGTATTCCCTGCCCCACATGCCGCGCGGCGGCGCCATCGTGCACATGGCCAGTTGCGTCGCCCTGATGGGCACGCGGAACCGGGCCGTCTATGCCGCCACCAAGGGCGCCCTGGTGTCGCTGACCCGGAACATGGCGCTGGACTATGCCCAGCGCGGCATCCGCGTGAATTGCATCTGCCCGGGCTTCACGCGCACGCCGCTCACCGTAAACCTGTTCTCCGACCCCGAGCGCGAGGCGGCATTCACGGCGCTGCACCCGCTGGGGCGGTTGGGAGAGTCCGAGGATGTGGCGCGGGCGGCCGTCTTCCTGGCCTCGGACGACGCGGCCTGGATTACCGGCGTGGCGCTGCCTGTGGACGGTGGCTACTCGGCCGGTCATGCGGCCGATATCTAAGCGCGCCCCGGCAGCGGCGCCGCGCGGCCAGGCGTTCAGGCCACCGTGCCGCGCGACTTGTCCTTGGATTCCTTGCGGCAGCGAATCTCACGCACGGCGTAGATGCGGCGGCCCTGGGATTCAAAGTAGGTCCGGATCATCACCTCGCCCAGCAGTCCCGTGGAGAACATCATGATGCCGGCCAGCAGCAGAAGCGCGCCCGCGATCATGAGCGGACCGTGGTCGGTGACGATTTCGCCACCCATCAGCTTGAACCCGGCCAGGTACAGCATGATGGCGCCGCCCAGCGTGGTGCCCAGTAGGCCGAGTTTCCCGAAGAAGTGCATGGGGCGTGTGAAGTAGCTCAGCAGGAACTTGATGGTAAGAATGTCGAACAGGACGGCAAAGGTGCGGCTCAGCCCATAGTGCGAATGGCCGCTCGGGCGCGGCACGTTGCGGATGGGAACCTCGGCGATGCGTGCCCCATAGAAGCTGGCCAGCGCGGGAATGAAGCGGTGCAGTTCGCCGTACAGATTGATGTCCTTCAGGATCTCGGCGCGGTAGGCCTTGAAGGTGGTTCCAAAGTCGCGCAGCTCGATGCCGCTGGCCTTGGCCATCAGCCAGTTGGCCACGCGCGACGGAATTTTCCGCGTAATGGCGTTGTCGATCCGGTTCTTGCGCCAGCCCGAGGCGATGTCGTAGCCTTCCTCGATCTTGCCAAGCAGCGTGGGAATGTCTTCGGGGTCGTGCTGCAGATCACCATCCAGCGAAATGATGATGGCGCCCTGCGCTTCGTCGAACCCGGCGGCCAGCGCGGCGGTTTGGCCGAAGTTGCGTCGCAGGCGCATCACCTTCAAGCGCGCGTCGGTCTCCACCAAGTTGGCCAGCAGCTCGAAGCTGCGGTCGGTGGAGGCGTCGTCGACAAAGATGATCTCGTAGGGTTTCTGCACGCGGTCCAGGACGGAGGTAAGCCGGTCGTAGAGGGGAAGAATGGCCGGCTCTTCGTTGTGGATGGGTACGACGATGGAGAGCATCTAGCTACCAGTGTACTCTTCGCACGAAAGCGATTGCGGCGCGGCCGGTCCCGGAAACCCCTTGCTTTCCTCGCGAAGGTCCGTATACTTGACCCAATCAGAAGCGCTTCTCCTTGGATTTAGTCCATTTATGGACAAATTCTAACCAATGTCGCTTGAGAGGAAAAGGACCTTCCATGAAGCCCTTCGTGTCCCTGTTCTGCCTTTCCGCCGCCTGTTGCGTGCCCTTGCTGGCTCAATCCGCGCCGCAGTTGGCTCGTTTGTATTCCTACGAGATTCCCCCGGATGCCGCCGCCGAGTTTTACGACCTGCAGCGCGATACGGCGGAGATCTACAAGACCAACAAGGCGCCGTTTCCGAGGCTGTGTTGGACCAGCCTGACCGGACCGCCGGCTCTGTACATGTGGGTGCCGCTCACGGGCCTTGACAAGCTCATGGACCGGACCTGGCTGTCCCAGCAGGGCGAGGAGCTGCCGCGCGTGGCGCGCGCCAGCCGTCTTGCGCGCACCGGTGCGAGCCCGACGATCCGCATCACGCGCACGCTGCCCGAGTTGACCTGGGACGACACGCCCAACGGCGCGCCGGAGGCATTCGCTTCCGTACGCGTGGACAGTGTGAAGCCGGGAAAGGTAAGTGAGTATACGGCGATGATGAAGGAGGTTATGGCGACTTACAAGAAAATGGGCGCGGCGAAGAGTTTCCATGCCAACCGGACGGCCTTCGGAGGAGACGGTTACGAATTCACGACCATCGCCGGATACGCAAGTTTGGCCGACATCCCCGATCCGGACGCCTTTCGCAAGGCGATGGGCGAGGCCCGGTACGACACTTTTGTCAAGCAATTGGGTGAAGTGCTGGCCAAAAGCGAACGGACGCTGGCGCGGTACCGGCCTGAGTTCAGCTACATGCCCGAGGCAAAGTAGCCAGATGGGATGATCGGGGGGAAATGGGACCGGCGGGAAACCCCCGGTCCCGTTTTCACAGCAGGAGCGCACGTGAGGCGCTGGGCATGCTAAGCGTTGGGAATGTTCAGCACCTGGCCGGGTTTGATCTTGTCGGGGTCGGAAAGCTGGTCCTTGTTGGCTTCGAAGATCTTCATGTACTGGTTGGCGCTGCCGTAAAACTGCTTGCTGATCTTGGAGAGCGTGTCGCCGCTCTGCACGGTGTAGGTGACGGCGGGCGCGGGCACGGAGGCGTCCACCTGGATGTCCGCCTTCAGGTCGTCGTAGTTGCCGTCCACGCCTTTGATCTGATCCCAGACACGGTTCTTTTCCGCTTCGTCATGAACTCTGGCAGACAGCACGAGCTTGCCTCCTTCCTCGTGCAGGTGCGGAATCTGGGCGCCGCGGGAGCTGAGAAAATCGATCACTGGCTTGTATTTGGCCTTGAGTGCGTCAGCGCTCATGGATGAATCTCCTTCCGAAACGGGGAACGTCTTTCCCCGGCTTACCACTCTATACTATGATGCAGATTCCTGAGGAGGACGACAGATGGACTTATTGCAAGCAATCATGAGCGCGCAGGGCGGCGGCGCGGTGCGGCAGTTGTCGAGCCAGTTCGGACTGGGCGAGGGTGAGACGATGTCGGCCCTACAGTCGCTTCTGCCCGCCATTGCCGGCGGACTGCAGCGGAACGCGCAGCAGGAGGGCGGCATGGAGTCCCTGCTCGGCGCGTTGCTGGGCGGCAATCATCAGCGGTATATGGACGACCCCGCCGCGGTGGACGCCGAGGAGATGCGGCAGGATGGCAACGGAATTCTGGGGCACCTGTTCGGCAGCAAAGAGGTCAGCCGGGAGGTGGCCGGCGCGGCATCGGCGCAGACCGGCATCGGCTCAGACATTCTGAAACAGATGCTGCCCGTGGTGGCCGCCATGGCGATGGGCGCACTCAGCAAGCAGGCTTCCGGTAATGCGGCCGCGGCGGCGCCACGCGGGGGCGGCGGCATTCTCGACATGATCGGTCCGATGCTGGACCGTGATGGCGACGGCTCGGCGGCCGACGACGTGATGGGTCTTGTGTCGCGCATGTTCTTGAAGTAAACGCGCATGAACAGGCGAAGCGGATTCCGGCTGCTGCCCATCGTATTGTTCGGCCTGTACCTGGGCTACTACTTCCTGGCCAACCGCGAGACGGTGCCCCTTACCGGACGCAAGCAGCTGGTGGACATCAGCCGCGAGCAGGAGGCGGCGCTGGGGCTTTCCAGCTACCAGCAGATTCTGCGGCAGTCGGCCGTGGTGCGGCAGGGGCCGGAGGCCGAAGAGGTGAAGCGCATTGGCGCCCGGCTGGCCAAGGTGAGCGAGGACCCCGGCTTCGAATGGCAGTACGAGTTGATCGACGATCAGCAGGCCAACGCGTTCTGTCTGCCGGGGGGCAAAGTGGCGGTGTATTCCGGCATTCTGCCCATCACGCAGAACGAAAACGGACTGGCGGTGGTGATGGGCCATGAGATCGCCCACGCCATCGCCCGTCACGGCGCCGAACGGATGGCGCATCAGAAGCTGGTGCAAATCGGCGCCATGGCGACTTCGGTGGCGGTGGGTGAGATGGAGCCCCAACAGCGGCAGCTTGTGCTGGGGGCGCTCGGCGTAGGCGCGCAGTTCGGCATCCTGTTGCCGTTTTCGCGCGACCACGAGAGCGAGGCCGACTACATGGGCCTGATCTACGTTGCCCGCGCCTGTTTTGATCCGCGCGAGGCGCCGAAGCTGTGGGAGAGGATGTCGGAGATGGGCGGCGGCGGCTCACCGGCCGAGTTCATGTCGACGCACCCGTCCCACTCGACCCGCATCCGCCAGTTCGAGGAATGGATGCCAGAGGCTCTGAAGATCCGGGCCGAAAGCTGCCCGGGGCGTTGAGCGGCCGGCTGCGGGCGGCGGCGGGAAACGGCTGAAACTGCTAGAATAAGAGGATTCAGCGGCCTGCCGGAGGGCTACCCTGTTCCGTGTACCCTCCCTTCACGGCCGCGTCCTAAGGAGTCCATTTGGCCGAGCAAGATCCTCCCGTGCCGCCAACCGATGGCGGGTTGCTACCACTAGGTCCAGACGCGAAAAATATTGTCCCGATCAATATCGAGGACGAAATGCGGCGCTCCTACATTGATTACGCGATGAGCGTGATCGTCAGCCGCGCCCTGCCCGACGTGCGCGACGGACTGAAGCCGGTGCACCGCCGGATTCTCTACGCCATGGACGAGATGGGCCTGGCGCCGAACAAGCCCACGCGGAAGTGCGCCAAAATCGTGGGCGAGGTGATGGGCAACTACCACCCGCATGGCGATTCGGCGATTTACGACACTCTGGTGCGCCTGGCGCAGCCGTTTTCGATGCGCTATCCGCTCATCGACGGACAAGGCAACTTCGGCTCGATCGACGGCGACCCGCCGGCGGCCATGCGGTATACCGAAGCCCGTCTGGCCAAGATTGCGGCGGCTCTGCTCGAGGATCTGGACAAGGAAACCGTCGATTTCCGGCCAAACTACGACGATTCCTCCCAGGAGCCCGAGGTTCTGCCCACGCGGCTGCCCAACCTGCTGCTCAATGGCGCCGAAGGCATTGCCGTGGGCATGGCCACGCGCATTCCTCCGCACAACCTCACCGAAATCGTAAACGCCACCATCGACCTGGTGAACAACCCGAAGACTTCGCTCGCCGAGGTGATGAAGCACGTGCAGGGGCCCGATTTTCCCGGCGGCGGATTCATTCTGGGACGCGAGGGCATCCTCAGCGCCTATACGACCGGCCGCGGTTCGGTGAAGATGCGCGCCAAGGCGGCCACCGAGAAGGTGGGCAAGGACCGCGAAGCGATCATCGTCAACGAGATTCCGTTCCAGGTGAACAAGTCGCGTCTCATTCAGCAGATCGCCGAGCTGGTGGGCGACAAGAAGCTGGAGGGCATCTCCGACGTGCGCGACGAGAGCGACCGCGACGGCATGCGGATCGTGATCGAGTTGAAGCGGGGCGAGAACGCCGAAGTGGTGCTGAACAATCTGTTCAAGCAGACGCAGATGCAGATGAACTTCGGCATCATCATGCTGTCGATCGTCAATGGCCAGCCGCGCGAGTTGGGCCTGGCCGACATGCTGAAGCGCTTCATCGACCACCGCATCGAAGTGGTCCGCCGTCGCACGGATTACCTGTTGCGCAAGGCGCGCGAGCGCGAGCACATTTTGCTGGGCTTCCAGCGGGCGCTGCGGAACCTGGACCAGGTGATCGCGTTGATCCGCGCCTCGAAAACGCCCAAGGAGGCGCGCGAGGCGTTGATGGAGTTCATCACGCCGGCCGAGGCCGCCGAGTACGCCAAGCTGGTGGGCGCCGATGCGCGCGGCCCGCGCTTCAGCGAGCGGCAGGCGCAGGCCATCATCGAGCTGCAATTACAGCGGCTGACCGGCATGGAGCAGCAGAAGATTCTCGACGAGCTGGCCGAGATTCAGGCCCGCATCGCCGAGTACATGGAGATTCTGGGCTCGGAGAAGAAGCTGCGCAGCGTGATCGTGGAGGAGTTGAAGGAGGTCCGGAAGTCGTTCGGCGACGAGCGGCGGACCCAGATTGTCGAGGACCCCGGCGAGATTCTGCTCGAGGACCTGGTGCAGGAAGAGGACGTCGCCATCACAGTGACGCGCGGCGGGTATCTGAAGCGCACCGCGGTGGACACCTACCGCCGGCAGTCGCGCGGCGGCAAGGGCCGCATCGGCATGTCCACGCGCAGCGAGGACGTGGTGGAGCACCTGCTGGTGGGCTCGACCCACGCCTACGTCATGACGTTCACCTCGAAGGGCCGCGTCTACTGGACCAAGGCCTACACGATTCCCGACGCGGGCACGGCATCCAAGGGCAAGAACATCAACGGCCTGGTGAACCTGCAGGCCGACGAGACGCCGAAGGCGTTCCTGATGACAAAGGACTTCCCCGAAGGCGTCTTCGTGGTGATGATCACCCGCAACGGCGTCATCAAGAAATGCGCCCTGTCCGAGTTCGACAACCCGCGCAACGTGGGCATCATCGCCCTGTCGGTGGACGAGGGCGACGAGTTGATCTCGGCGCAGCTTTCCACCGGCGCGCAGGAGGTGTTCATCGCCACCCGCGAGGGCATGGCGATCCGCTTCCCCGAAGACGGCGTGCGTCCCATGGGCCGCGCGGCTCGCGGCGTGCGCGGCATCTCGCTCTCCGCTCACGATCATGTCGTGTCCACCGAAATCGTGGACACCGAGGATCTCGTACTGTCCATTTCCGAACTCGGCTACGGCAAGCGGACGCCGGTGGGCATCTACCGTCTGCAGACGCGCGGCGGCAAGGGCGTCATCAACATGAAGACGACCAAGAAGACCGGCAGCGTCGTGGCCGTGCTGCGAGTGAAGGAGACCACCGACCTGATGATCATCACCAAGGAAGGCAAGATCATCCGCATCGAGTCGGACAACATCCGCCAGGCAGGACGCTCGACACAAGGCGTGCGGCTGGTGCGCATGGAGGAAGGCGACGCGGTGGCCGCGGCGAGCCTGGTGCCCGACGCGGGTGGCGAAGGCGAGAACGGCAACGGCCAGGCCGATCTGGACCTGCAGTAACGGCGGATCCGGTATCCATGCCGCCCGCACGGGCGCGCCCGGACAAATACAACATTTTCTTAGAAAAATGTTTTGCGAGGCGCCGGATCGTGTTATGGTTTCTCATGGAGGATAGTAAATGAGACTGATTCTTGCCCTGTTCGCCATGGTTACGGCTTCGCAGGCGGCGGTGATCCTGGGCGGCACGAACCACGACGGTTTGAAGGCGGCCCTGGACACGGCGGGGATTACCTATTCGGAAGAGAGCACCATGTTCCCGGATCCGTCGGGCTTGGGCGCCGGTGACTACATTATTCTCAGCAACGACGGCGGCTTGGACCCCGGCGCGGACTACACGGCGTTTCTAAACGCGGGCGGACGCCTGGTGATGACCGGCGGCAGCAACGACGACGCCTTTCGCACCTGGTTGTCCGGGTACTTCAACCTCACCGATACCGCCTCGGGCTGGCACACCGATGGTGACTGGCACAAGGCCGGGCCTCATCCGCTGACGTCGCTTCTGCCCAACGATTACACGTTCGAAAATAATAGCGCCACATACCACATGACGGGGTTCCTGCCCGGGACCGACACGACCTTCCTGGGCCAGAACGACGAACCGTTCGCCATTGCCGCCGTGCGCACCTACGCGAATGGAGGCTACTTCTATTACATGGCGCTGGATATCGGCGCCAACGGCTACACGACGGCGAACGACCAGGCCAATTTCGTCGTGCCGTTTGTGCGCAGCCTGAACATCGAGGCGACGAGTGAGGTGCCCGAGCCGGCGACTTTCACGCTGACAGCGGCTGCGCTCCTGGGCCTGGCCGGGGTCATGCGGCGCCGGGCGTAGAAGCCATCCATACAAGAGCAAAAGGGGCTGTCCGGAAACGGGCGGCCCCTTTTTTTGCGTCTTCAGGTTCGAACCAGGAACGGCTCGATGGCCGTTTCGTCCAGATCAACGCCCAGCCCCGGAGCATCCGGAATGGCCAGCCAGCCATCGGCGGCCCGCAACTTCTGCTTTGTGATCGATTCGCGCAGGTTGGTCTCCTCCTCGGCGACGAACTCGCAGATCAGCGCGTTGGGAATGCTTGCCAGGAAATGAAGTGCGGCCGCGACGTTGACGTAGGTGGTGAAGCCGTGATTGGCCACGGGAAGTCCGCGGTCCCAGGCCAGCGCGGCGATTTTGATGGCCTCGGTGAAGCCGCCGCAGCGTGTGAGGTCCACCTGAATGAGATCGACGCGCCCGCGGTCCATCAGTTCGACGAAGGTGGCCCGCGAAGACTCCTCCTCGCCAGCGGCGATCCGGATGTCGGTGGCCGCCGAAAGCTTGGCGTAGCCCTCGTAGTCATCCGGCCGCAGCGGCTCCTCGAGCCAGAAGGGGTGGTACGGTTCGAAGGCGCGGGCGCGCTGGATGGCCGTCTTGGCGTCCCAGACGAGCCCCGCGTCAATCATGAGGTCGTTCGCCTCGCCCAACCCGCGCCGGGCCTCCCGGACCAGGGCGATGTCGGTGGCCTCGTCGCGCCCCATGGGATCCCATCCGAACTTGACGGCCGTGAAGCCCTGGTCGCGGTAGCGGCCCGCCAGCTCGTAGGTGGCCTGCGGCGTGGCCCCCCACAGGGAGGAGGCGTAGCACCGGATCTTCGAGCAAAACCCGCCGCCCAGCAGTTTCCAGACAGGCATGCCGAGAGCTTTTCCCTTGATGTCCCACAAAGCCATATCGATGCCGGAGATGGCGTGGAAGCCGACGCCGCGGCGGCCGCCATAGATATTGCCGCGGTACATCTTGTGCCAGAGCTTTTCCGTTTCAAACGGGTCTTCGCCCAGGATCAGTTGGCCAAGCCCGCAGGCCGTGGTATGGGAGAATGGTCCATCAATGGCTGCTTTGGCGGCGAGGGGGGCTGAATCGACCTCGCCGATGCCAATGATACCCGCGTCGGTATGCACGCGGACAATGAGAGCATCCTGGCCTGAATCGCATTGGAACTTTACTTCGGGTTGACGAAGATACAGAGTTTCCACTTGGGTGATTTTCATGGGAAAGGGGTCATGCTATCACAGCGTTGCGCGGCCTGAGGCGGCAAGTCCGGTGGTTGGATGCGGTTTCCAGCCGATAAAGACAAAGAGCGTGCGATCTCGATGAGGATGACGGCTCCATGTAGAGACGGGACGGCGGCGGTGCGCGGGGTGTTCGCGCGGGCCGCCATGGGTCTGCTCGCCTGCGCGGCGCTGGCGCAGGCGCAGCGGGTGCCCGTACAGTTCTACGGAACGGCGGAGGGGCTGAAAAACCTGTCCGTGCACGACATGGCGCAGGATGCGACGGGCTTTCTGTGGGTGGCGACGGAGAACGGCGTGTTCCGCTTCGACGGCAGTCTGTTCGTGGAATACGGAACCGGCGAGGGCCTACCGTCCACCTTCACCTTCGACATGTGCTCCTCGCCGGGCGGGCGCGTTTGGGTGGCCACGTCGCGCGGAGTGGCGGTGCTGGACGGGGGGCGATTTCGCGCGGTGGCGCTGCCGCCGGGGTTTGAACTGGAACCGGCTCGCGTGCTGGGCTGCGCGCCGGAGGAGAAGCTCTACGTGGCCACGGTGCGGGGGCTGGTGGAGGTGGAGCCGCCCGAAAAAGGGCTTCAAGTAACCGCGGTGGGCGGGCCGCGAGGTGAGGGCGTGGCCGCCAGAGCAGTGCTGGCCACATTGAGGGGCGCCGTCTGGTATGGCTGCGGGGAGGGCGTGTGCGAATGGAATCCTGCGCAGCGGCGGAAACGGGTGTTGAGTCAGGAATGGCGGCTGCCGGCGGACTGGTGGGTGTCCCTGGCCGAGGACGAGCACGGCGCGGTTTGGCTGCGCAGCCGGACCGGGATGCTGCGCGTGCGGCCGGAGACCGGAGCCTGGGAGAACATGACGTGGAATCTGCCGCCGACCTCCACCAACGGCGAGGTCCGCACGATCAACGGGCTGGACGTGTTCGCGGCCACAGACGAGGGCGGCGCCATTTTGCGGGGCAAGGAGTGGGTGGTGTACGGCAAGGACCGGGGGGCGAGCGCGAGCGTGGCGACGACGCTTCTGCGCGACCGTGACGGCCATCTGTGGGTAAGCACGGCGGGCAACGGCATGGCGCGCGTGTTGGGGTTCGGCCAGTGGATGCGGCATACGGTAGCTACGGGAATGATGAGCCCGGTGGTGTGGGGGATCACGCAGGGGCGGGAAGGGGACCTGTGGGTGGCCACCAACGGCGGTCTGCATCGCCGCCGGAAGCTCTCGGCGAGGAAAATGAGCTGGAGCGTGTACGGTCCCGGGCGCGGCCTGCCGGACGACCGGGCGCGGGCGGTGACGGCTACGGCGGACGGGGCGATCTGGACCGGGTATTACATGGCGGGCATCGTCAGGCTGGACCCGGCGACGGGCGCGGTGCGGCGCTTCCGCGCACGGGAAGGGCTGCCGGAAGGCCTGGTGATGGCGCTCCAGGCCGACCGCGCCGGCTGGATCTGGGCGGCTACGCAGCGGGGAATTTTTCACATGCCGGCAGACGGCAGGCGGTGGACGCGCGTGGAGATTCCGGGGCTGCCTCCGGACGTATGGGGCGTGGGGCTTCTACTGGACTCAGGCGGCGCCATGTGGGCGGCCACGCGGCACGGACTGGCGCGGTGGGATGGCAAGCGGTGGCGCGTCTTCGGCCGGCGCGACGGGCTGGCGGCGGAATTTACCGGTTCGATCGCCCAAGGGAAGGATGGCAGCTACTGGATCGGCTATCGCGAGGCCGTGGGCCTGACGCGGCTGCGGCTGCTGGCCGGCGGAAAGACCGAAGCCCGGCAGTTCACGCGGCGGGACGGGCTCGCCTCGGACTACTGCATGTTCACCGGCGTGGATGCGCGCGGCTGGGTGTGGTACGGCAGCGACAACGGCGTGGACGTCTACGACGGAGCCCGGTGGACGCATTACGGCACGGCCGACGGCTTTGTGTGGGACGATACGAGCGGCAATTCGTTCTGGGCGGATCCAAAGGGAGCCGTCTGGGCGGGGACCAGCCAGGGACTGGGCGAGTTTTATCCGCTTCCGGTTCCGGCGCGTTCTCCGGTGGCGCTGATCCAGCGTGTGGAGGCGGGCAAGCGCGGCTTCGAAAGCGCCACCGGGGCCGGCCTCGATGGCTTACGCCTGGGTCGCGAGCCGCTGGCGATTACCTTCTCGGCGCTGGCGTTTGAGAATCCGAAGGCGGTGCGCTTCGCCTTCCGGCTACTGGGCGAGCCGGACACGGCCTGGGAGGAGACCTCCGAGCGTGTGCTGCGCTATCCGAAGCTGGATCCGGGCCCGTATGTGTTCGAGGTGAAGGCGCGCACCGGGCAAGGCGTGTGGAGCCAGGCGCCCGCGCGCGTCAGCTTCACCGTGCGTCCGGAGTGGTGGCAGACGGGGTGGTTCCTGGGCGGAGCGGCGCTGGCGGGCGCCGCGCTGGTATGGCTGGCTCACAGGGCGAGCGTGAAGGCGTTGCGCACGGCGCGGGCGCGTCTGGAGCTGGCCGTGCATGAGCGCACGGCCGAACTGGAGGCGGCCAAGCTGAAGGCCGAGGCGGCCAACGAGGCCAAAACCTGGTTTCTGGCGCACATGAGCCATGAGATCCGCACGCCGCTGAACGGCATTCTGGGCATGACGCAGTTGATGCTGTCCACGCCCGTGGACGCGGGGCAGCGCGAACTGCTGGAAATGAGCAAGGCCTCGGCCGACGCGCTGCTGAGCGTGATCAACGACGTACTGGACTTCTCCAAGGTGGAGGCCGGGCGGGTGGAGTTGCACCGGGCGCCGTTCGCCGTCCGGGAACTGATGCGCGCCACCACGGGGGCGGTGGCCGTGATGGCGGCGCGGGACGGCCTGGTGTTGGAGTACGAGTGCGCCCCCGAGGTGCCGGACTATGTGGAGGGCGACGCGCAGAGGCTCCGCCAGGTGCTGTTGAACCTGCTGGGCAACGCCGTGAAGTTCACGCCGGCGGGCACGGTGGCGCTGCACGTTCGTGTGCACGGACGCCAGGATGCCGGGCAGGAGCGGCCGGTTGTGGAGTTGGAGTTCGCCGTCAGCGATACGGGCATCGGCATGACCGTGGAACAGGCCGCGGTGGTGTTCGAAGCCTTCACGCAGGCCGATAAGCGGATGTCGCGCAAGTACGGCGGCACGGGACTGGGTCTGACGATTTCGCGGCAACTGGTGAAGCTGATGGGCGGCGAGATCACCGTGGAGTCTCATGCGGGCAGCGGGAGCACGTTCCGCGTGCGGGTTCCCTTCCCTGTGGCTGGACCTCCCGGCGCGCAGCCCGCCGCCGGCAACGGGAACGAGACGCCGCGCGAAGCGTCCATGAAGGTGCTGGTGGTGGAGGACAACGCGGTGAACCAGGTGCTCGCGCGGAGGATGCTGGAAAAACGCGGGCACGACGTGGACGTGGCGGGCACGGGCCAGGCGGCCGTGGAGGCGGTGGAGCGGAGCGCCTACGACCTGGTGCTGATGGACGTGCAGATGCCGGAGATGGACGGTATCGAGGCCACTTGCGAGATCCGGCGCCGCGAAGCCGAGGCGGGCGAGGCGCGCGAGCGCGTGCGCATCGTGGCCATGACGGCGAACGCCATGGAGGGCGACTGCGAGCGGTGCCTGGCGCATGGCATGGATGGCTATCTGCCCAAGCCCGTGATGATGGACGCGCTCGTGGCCGTGCTGCACGAAGCGGCGCGGCGTAAGGATGGCCCGGTGCGCAAGGCGGGCTAGCGTTCGGCGATCCAGGCGAGGAACATGCCGTCGGGCTCGACATCGGCCCAGTAGGAGATGGGCTGGGAGCGCACGCGCCGGCAGGAGCGCGCCAGCAGGGCTTCCAGCTCCCCGCGTGAGAACCAGCGCTCCCATTCGGGCGTTTGCAAACGGCCCCAGTGCTCGGCGTTCTTGTCGATGATGACGATGCGGCCGCCGGGCCGCACGATACGGCAGATGTGGGCGGCCGCGGCCGCGATGTCGACGGCGTGCTCCAGACTCTCGATCGCGTAGGCGGCGTCGAAGGAGCCGTCGGCGAAAGGCAGCGCGGTCATGGAGGCGGCGCAGGCGCTCAACGGCGGGCGCACATGGGCCAGCATCTTCAGCGAGACGTCGGAACACACCAGGCGCGCGCCGGGGATCTCGCCCGCCAGCACGCGGGCAAAGCGGCCCTTGCCGCAGCCGATGTCGGCGATGCGTGGCGCGCCAAGCGGCGTGAACTCACGCACCAGCAGACGCACATGCTCCAAGCGCGGATCAACGGTGGCCGGAAAGTGCTCCTCGTCGGCGGCGGCCTCGTCGAAGGAGTCGCGGATGCGGCGTTCCAGCGCGGGCGTCAGCGGGGGCGCGGCTTTGTGGGGCGCGTTCTGGGGGAGCGCGCCCCGGCGCCGCAAGCGGCGGATCAGCGTGTGCAGCAGCGCCACCCTGGCTCCGCTCAGGCCTTGGTGAGGAAGATGGGCAGTCCGAGCTTGTGATTGTAGGTGGGGCGGTAGCGCTCGGTGTTGTACATGGTGTCCACGTCGACGCGGCGGGGTCCGAGGCGCGGATCGGGAATCGGCGAGAGGGCGTAGCAGCCGTTCACAATGGCGGTCATCAGGCCCGACTTGCCCTCACAAATGCAGTCGAAGGCCATGCCGGCGAAGGTGGAGGCGACCATCTTGTCGACGAAATCGGCCTCGCCCGAGCGCAGATCGTAGGTGAGGTCGCTGACGATGGTCTCCTCGCCGGTGGCCGCCTTCAGTTTGTCGGAGAAGACCTCGCCGACGTTCATCTTCTTGCGGTGGCCATAGGCGTCCTCGGCGCCGTAGTGCTGCACCTGGTAGCCCTGCCACTCGCTGCCCTCGCTCAGAACCACGAGCGCGTAATTGGAGGGGTTGTTGCGCTTGTCGTTCACCAGCAGGTCGATCATCTTGTCGAGATCGAACTTGTATTCGGGGATGCCGCAGCGGACGCTGGTGACGAAGGCCGTGTAGAGCGAGGTGTAACCGGCGTCGCGGCCAAAGACGCGGAAGATGCCGATGCGCTCATGCGAGCCGACCGTGGAGCGCTGGCGGTTGATGGCGTCCATGGCACGCGAAATGGCCGTCGAGAAGCCGATGCAGTACTCCGTGTTGCGGACGTCGTTGTCCATGGTCTTTGGAATCGCCACCACGGGCACGCCGGCGCTGTTCAGGTGGGCGGCGTAGGAGAGCGTGTCGTCGCCGCCAATGGCCACCAGGTAGTCGACGTTCAGTTCCTTCAGGTTCTTCTTCACCTGCTCGGTGACGTCATAGGTGACGGATTTCTTGCCGTCTTTTTCGACCTCTTTCCAGGGGAACTGCTGGCCTTGCAGGAAGGGCGGCAGCGCCTTCATCTTGACGGGGTTCGTGCGCGAGGAGTGCAGGAACGTGCCTCCGGTGCGGTCGATGGTGCGCGTGTTCTCGCGCGTGAGGTTCAGAACATAGCGGCTGCGGGAACCGGGATCGGCCAGATTGACGTGCGTGAGCCCTTCCCAACCGCGGCGGATGCCGGTTACTTCGAAGCCGGCCTCGGAGGCGCGGTAGGTAACGCCTTTGATGACAGAGTTGAGGCCCGGGACGTCTCCTCCGCCAGTGAGGATGCCGATGCGTTTTGCCATGATGACTCCTGAATGTCCCTGAAAAGGGAGGATGAAACTACCAGTGTATCAAGGCGGGGAGGGTGCGCCCGGCGGAGGATCCTCCGGCGCGGCGCGGGCGGTCAGGTTGCGCGATCCTATGCGGATGGACTATCGCATAGGCAACGAGCTCGATCTGGATCAGGTGATCGAACTCTACAGGGCCTCGACGCTCGGAGAGCGCCGGCCCGTCGATGACCGGAAACGGATGGAAACAATGCTGGCCGCGGCGAACCTGGTGATCACGGCGTGGGAGGACGGCGCGCTGGTAGGCATCGCGCGGTCGGTCACCGACGGCGTCTATTGCACCTACCTGTCGGACCTGGCCGTGCGGCTCACGCATCAGCGCCAGGGCATTGGCATGGAGTTGATGCGGCGCACGCAGGCGTCCGCACCGCAGGCCATGCTGATCCTGCTGGCGGCGCCGAAAGCGGTGGAGTATTATCCGCACGTGGGTTTCAGCCGGCACGAGAGTTGCTGGATTTTGAGGCCGGGCGAGATGATCGTCAAGGAGGCGTGCGTATGAACCGGCGGACTATGACCGCGCTGCTAGCCGCGGGAGCGTTTACGTCCGCGGCGCAGGCGTCCGATGCCTGGACGAAGGATCCCGCCAGTTGGGATGAGCACGACGTCCAGAAGATATTGACCGATTCGCCGTGGGCGCGGAAGGTGCAAGTTGCTTTTGGCGGCGGAGGCGGTGTCGGCGGTATGGGCGGCGGCGGCATGAACGCCGATGCCGGCGCCGAGGGCGGATTGAGCGGTCCCGGCGGTGGTCCCGGCGGTGGCATGGGCGGTGGCGGGCGGCGCGGCGGGGGCGGCATGGGCGCGGGCATGGGCGCGCAGGCACGGACCATCACCTACGTGGTGCGCTGGATGAGCGCGCTGCCCGTGAAGCAGGCCTTCGTGCTCGCCCGCCTGGGGAAGGAGGCCGGGGCCTCCGAGCAGGCCCGGCAGTACATCGCGCGGCAGGAGACGCACTACCTTGTGGCGGTTGTGGGGCCGGCGCGTGGCTCGGCGCAGGGCGGCGGCGGGAAGGCGGAACACACGGACCAGAAATTGGAGCAGCGGGCGGCATTGCTCCGCGAAAGCACGTCGCTGGCGCGCAAGGGCAAGCCGCCCCTGAGACCCGAATCGATTGAGATGCCGAAACCGGGCCAGGGCAGCTACTTGTTCCAATTCCCCAAGGCGGACCCGATTGTCGAGGCCGACAAGGACGTGGAGTTCGTCACGCGGATCGGTCCGTTCGAGATCAAGCGGAAATTCAAATTGAAGGAGATGATCTACCAGGGCGCGTTGGCGCTGTAGCGCGTGAAGCGCGGTGGCGGCCATGCCCTGTGAAGAAATGCCACCACGGACTGACACAGCCGGAGACAGCGTTACGCAGAGCGTGGTGGGAGGACGCGATGAAAACCACCGTACTGCTGGCCGCCGCGTTGACGGTTTGGAGCGCCGGATGCGTTCGCCGGAGCGCGGCCAACGGCGAGGCAGAAGGTGAGATTCGCGGTGTGCCCGTTGGAAGCCAGCCGCCGGCGGCCAACCTGCCAGGCGGGGGAAGCGAAGGAGGAGACGCTGCCCTTCCCCAACGGCGCGCGCCCGCCAATTACACATCGTCCGAAGGCCCAGGCGGCGCGGGCCGGCTGCTGCGCGCCACGTTCTCCGGCAACGCGCGCAGCGCGCAGATGGTGATGACGGCACTGCTCGGCGGCCTGCGCGCGCAGTACTTCGACGGCAAGCTCGGCGTGACCGGCGCCGTGGCGAGCCAGGACGATCAGCGCTCGCAGGCGATGTTTCAAACGTCATTGGATTCGGCGCCAGTGGCCGGGTTGCTGGTTGTGGAACTCACGGAGGGCAACGGCCGCGCCACCGTATTGCTGGACACGGCGGCCCGGTTCCGCTCCTCGCTGCCGGCGCTGGCGCGCATGGCCGGCGGAGGAGGGGCGGGCGAAGCCCCTGCTGCCCGGCGGCAGATCCAGTGGGTGCAGCACCAGTTTCCCGACGGCAGCGGCGCCATTCAACTGCCTTCGGACTGGCGTATGCTGAGCGCGGCCAAAGGCGCGGTGGACGCCATGGGGCCGAACGGCGAGGCGATCGGCCTGGGCGGTCCCTACCTGGTGAACACAAACTCCTGGTATGCGCAAAGCGGCTACCTGGTGGGTCCGTACATGAGGCCGGTGCAGGCACTCCAGTATCTCTATCCGCAAATGGCCCGGCAGTCGGCGCGGCTTGGCTATCACAAACAGTTGGAGCGCATCCTCGAATCGCAGGAGTTCAGCGAGCAGGGCGTTCCGGCGGCCTACACGCTCTATGACGGAGTGCTGAACGGGCGCGCCTACCGCTGGTACGAGATGAGCACGACGCGCATGATCGACCAGTCGATGTGGATGTACTACCAGTCCGTGGTGGGTGCGCCGAGGGAGAACTTCGCGCGGGAATTTGGCACGCTGCTGCAGATTTGGGGCACCTGGCAGATCAGCGGGCGTCTTATCGCCAGCCGTCTGCGCAGCGCTGTCGAGAGCATGAGGCAGGCCGGTGAAATCTACCGTTCGGCCAACCAGAGCGCCAGCGCCACCTACGACCGTACGAACCGGGCCTGGAGCCTCTACATTCGCGGCAACGAATTGGTGGAGCACATGCCGACAGGCGGACGCGGCGAGGTGGACCAGAACTACGCGCAAAAAATGGTGGACGAGTTGAATCGCGCCGAAGGAGCGCAAACATGGCGCGTGGTGCCCATGCGGGACTACTGACCGCCCGGAGAGTTCACTGCCCGGTGCGGCGCTGGCGCGCGAGCTCCGGTCCCGGTAGACTCAACATCGTAGGTACTACACGATGACACACCGCTTCCCCGCCTTGATTCTTGCCGCCCTGACCATGACGGCGGCGCTGCCTGCCGCCGAACCCTGGACGGCCTCGGAACTGTTGCCGCCGGCGCATCTGGCCAAGCGGCTCACGGCGGGCGAAAAACCGCTGGTGATCTTCGTCGGGCCGCAGTATCTGTACCGCGCCAAGCACATTGCCGGCTCGCTCGACGGCGGCATGGCGTCCAAGCCGGAAGGCATCACGTCTCTGCTTGCGCTGGTGAAAGGCAAGGCGCCCGGCACGGAGATCATCCTCTATTGCGGCTGCTGCCCGATGAACGTGTGCCCGAACATCCGCCCGGCCGTGAAAGCATTGAAGAGCGCGGGGTTCACCAAGGTGCGCCTGCTCGAGTTGCCCACGCGTCTGGCGCAGGATTGGACTGAGAAAGGGTATCCGGCCGAGTCCTTGCGGTAAAACGCGTCAGATCTCGGTGGCGGCGCTCAGCGGGCGCTGGCGGATCTCGACGCAACCACGCCCGGTGGGCAGCACCTTGGCGGGGTTGAGCAGGCAATCGGGGTCGAACAAACGCTTCAGCGCGGCCATCATGCCGAGCGAATCGGGCGGGAACTGCTGGGCCATCAACTCCATTTTCTCCATGCCCACGCCGTGCTCGCCCGTGATGGAACCGCCGGCCGAGATGCAGAACTCGAGAATCGCCTCGCCGGCGTGCTGCGCCTTTTCGAGGTCGCCCGGTTTGCGCATGTCGAACAGGATGATGGGGTGCAGGTTGCCGTCGCCGGCGTGGAAGATGTTCGAGATGGTGAGGCCGAAGCGGGCCGAGGTTTCCCGGATGAATTCAAGCGCAGCCGGGATCTTGGTGCGCGGCACCACGCCGTCCTGCACGTAGTAGAACGGGCTGACGCGCCCCACGGCGCCGAAGGCGTTCTTGCGGCCCTTCCACAGCAGGTCGCGCTCTTCGGCCGAACGCGCAATGCGGAATTCGCGCGCGCCGCACTCGCCGCACACCTCGCGAATCTGTCCGGCCTGCTCCTCCACCTGCTCGCGCAGCCCTTCCAATTCGATCAGCAGCACGGCCTCGGCGTCCATGGGAAAGCCGGCCCGCGTCGCCTCCTCCACCATCCGCAGCATGACGCCATCGAGCATCTCCACGGCGACCGGCGTGATGGCGCGCGCCGTGATGCCGGAGACGGCGCGGCCGCAACTGGTAGCCGAATCAAAAATCACCAGAATTGTTTTCACCGCCTCGGGCATGCGCATCAGCCGCACGGTCACCTCGGTGATCAACGCCATGGTTCCTTCCGAGCCCGTGAACAGCCCGGTGAGATCGTAACCCGGCGCGTCGGTGGCCATGCCGCCCGTGCGGACAATCTCGCCGTTGGCGAGCACCATCTCGACGCCGGTCACATGATTGGTCGTCACGCCGTAGGCGAGCGTGTGCGGTCCGCCCGCGTTTTCGGCCACGTTGCCGCCGATGGTGCAGGCCCGCTGCGAAGAAGGGTCGGGCGCGTAGAAGAAACGCTCGCGCGCCACGGCGTTCGACATCTCCAGGTTCACAACGCCCGGCTGCACGCGCATCCGCTCATTCGGCAGGTCGATTTCGAGGATGCGGTTCATGCGCGCAAAAGCGATCATCAGGCCGCCCCGGCGCGGTATGGCGCCGCCCGATAGCCCCGTGCCCGCGCCGCGCCCGGTGATGGGCAGGCCATGGCGTGCGGCGGCGCGCACGAGTTGGGAAACCTGTTCGGCGCTGGAGGGAAAAACAACCATCTCCGGACGCGCCTTGTCCACTCCGCCGTCGTACTCGTACAGCGTCAGGTCCTCGGGCCGCGTCAGGGCATGGCGCGAACCGACGATCGAGGCAAGCTCCTCGCGGGCGGCGCCGCTCATCGCGGACGTGGATGCGGGAGTTGTGGCCACGAGGGGATTGTAACAGCCGGGCGTGGCCTGGTCCCTCATGCTACCCTGCGCCCATGCGGATTCTTGCGGGTTTGCTTGCGGCCGGGGCTTTGTGGGCGCAGAGCCGCGCTCCGGAAATCGAGTCGATACAGCGGAACGAAATGAAGGCCGACCTGTTCTTTCTTGCCTCCGACGAGATGCGCGGCCGTCTGACGAACACACCGGAGTACCGCCTGGCCGCCGAATGGATTCTCTCGCGCTTCCGCCGCCTGGGTCTGGCCCCGGCGGGCGATGACGGCGAGTACGCGCAGGAGTTCGAGCTGGTCTACGGCCGACTGGGCGAGGGAAACCGGCTGAGTGTGGGGCCTCGCGAGGCTCGCCGGGCGGCGCGGCTGCATGATGAGTTTTCGCCCGTGCTGGCTTCGGCCAATGGCGAGGTGCGCGCGCAGGCCGTTTTTGCCGGCTTCGGCGTCACAGCGCCGCAGTGGAACTGGGACGACTATCGCGACGCCAGCGTGAAGGGCAAGGTCGTCATCGTGCTGGAAGGCGACCCGCAGGAAGAGGACCCCAAAAGCGTGTTCGAGGGAGTGGTGACGTCGGAGTATGCCAGTTCCTGGCGAAAAATCATGACCGCGCAGGAACACGGCGCAGCTGGTGTTTTGCTGGTGCCCGGCGATGGTCCGGGCGGGCGCAAACGCGCCTTCGCCACAATCGCCGGAGCGGACTGGCCCGCCACGCCGCCGCGGATCGAACGCTATGACCTGGCTTCCCGCGTGAATCAGGTGCGCATACCGGCGCTGCGCGTGTGCGAACCGCTGGCCGCGCAGATTCTGGGCCAGCCGCTGGCGCCGCTGCGCGAGAAAGCCAACCGCCAGGCGGGTTCCGCGCTGGCCGAGGGCCGCGAAGAGGTGGACATGGCGGCGGCGGTGACGCGCACCACCATCGTCGAGCGAAACCTGCTGGCCAAAATCGAAGGCGACGGCCCGCGCAAGGACGAGGCCGTCATCATCTCCGCGCATCACGATCATGACGGCGCCGACGGAAGCCAGGTGCTCAATGGCGCCGACGACAACGGCTCTGGCACCGTGGCGCTGCTGGACATCGCCGAAGCCTATGCGCTGGCGGCGCACGCCGGCAAGCGTCCCGGCCGCACGGTGATCTTCGCTCTCTGGGGCTCGGAGGAGCGCGGTTTACTGGGATCCTATGCGTGGCTGCAGCGCCCGCTGTGGCCCATCACCAAGACCGTGGCGGCGCTGAACATGGACATGATCGGGCGCAGCGAGGAGGTGCCCGAACACGGCGGCCGCCGCTTCTTCGGCCTGAAACCGCAACAGGCCGCCGCCAACGCCAACAGCGTGCACATCATGGGCTACAGCTTCACGCCCGGCCTGGCCGCCATTGTGAAGCAGGCCAACCGCGAAATCGACCTCAATCTACGCATGGACTACGACAACACGCGCAGCAACCTGGTGCGGCGCAGTGACCAGTGGCCGTTTCTGATGGGCAGCGTGCCGGCCGTCTTTTTCCACACCGGCCTGCATCCGGACTACCACCGCTCGGGCGACCGGCCGGAAAAGATCGAATACGCGAAGATGGAGCGCATCGCCCGGCTCGTGTATCAAACCAGTTGGGACCTGGCCAACAACCCGGGCAGGCCAGCCATGGCCTCGCCGCGTGTGATTCCGCCGGAGCCGTGAGCGGCTACAGCAGGCCTTCGATGAAACTCGCCAGATTCGGATCGGCCCAGTTCGTGCCGCCGATGATCTTCTGCACCACCTTGCCTTCGCGGTTGATCACATAGCTTTCGGGGTAGACATAGGTGCCGAAACTGTCGCTGATTCTGGCTTCAGGGTCGCGCGTGGTGAGGAAGCTCACGTTGAAACGGCGCAGGAAATTTTCATAGTTCTTCTGCGACTTGTCCACCGAGATGCCCAGCACCACCACGCCCTTGTCGCGATACTGGTTGGCGAAGGCGGCCATCGAAGGAGTCTCCTGCACACACGGCGGGCACCATGTGGCCCAAAAATTTACAATCAACACCTTGCCGCCGAACTGCGTGGGCGTAACCGTTAAGCCGTTGTCGGCACGGACGGTGAAATCGGGCGCCTGGTCGCCGCGCTGAATCACGCGGTCGCGCAACGAATCGGCCACCGCCGCCGTGAGCGCGAGCAGCGAAATCGCCAGGATGCCCGTCAGAATGCGGTCATGCTTTCCGTTTGCCATGGAAGTTATCATTTTAGCTGGAATCGAACTGGGCGGTTCATCATCTAATTAGTACTGGGATTATGTTGATCACGCGTAAAGCCGGGTTTTCGGCGTCGCACTGTACCGCTCGTCCCGACTGGAGCGCCGAACGTAACGCCGAGGTCTATGGCGAATCGGCGAATCCGCACGGACATGGGCACAACTATGAGCTCGAGGTAACACTGAGCGGCGAGCCCGACCCGGTCACCGGCATGGTGATGGACCTGAAAGAGCTGAAGGGGATTCTAAACGAAGAGGTGGTTCACCCCTTCGACCACCGGCACTTGAATCACGAAGTGCCTCCGTTTGACCGGGTTGTTCCCACGACGGAGAACGTGGCGCGCGAGATCTGGCGGCGTCTGGCGCGGCGGTTCCAAGACGGCCCGCCCGGCGTGCGTCTGCACAACGTGCGCTTATGGGAAACCGCGGACGTGTACGTGGATTACGGCGGCGAGGACGAAAGATGAGGCTGACCAGGCGTTACCGGTTTGCCGCCTCCCACCGCCTGCACGCGCCATCGTTAAGCGAGGAGGCCAACCGTGAACTCTACGGCAAATGCAACAACCCCTACGGGCACGGACACGACTTCATCCTGGAGGTGCGCGTGCGCGGCCGGGTGGACGCGCGTACGGGGCTAGTGGTCGATCAGGGAGCCCTGGACGCACTTGTGCGGCGGAGCGTGCTCGACAGCTTTCATATGAAGGATCTGAACACGCAGGTGGAGGCGTTCGCGCGCGAGGTGCCAACGTCGGAAAACGTGGCTAAGGAAGCGCGCAGACGGTTGAGCGGCGCCTGGCGCGAGACGTTTGGCGAAAACGGCGCGGAGTTGGATGCCGTGCGCATTCTGGAAACCAGCAAGAATGAGTTTGAAGCATAAGGAACGAGTATGAAGAGGAATGCCGTGGTGAAGGTGATCAGTCCGTCCCGGGAATGCGGCTCCATTGCCGAGGCGATGGAGAACGTGCTGCGGAACCTGGGCGAAGACCCTTCGCGCGAAGGGCTGCTGCGAACGCCTGAGCGCAGCGAGAAGGCTCTGAAGTTCCTGTTAAGCGGCTATGAGCAGAGCATCGAGAAGATCGTCAACGGCGCGCTGTTCCATGTCAAGACCGACGAAATGGTGATCGTAAAGGACATCGAGTTTTATAGCCTCTGCGAACACCATATGCTGCCCTTCTTCGGCAAGATGCACGTGGCCTATCTGCCGAAGGACCGGGTGATCGGGCTGAGCAAGATTCCCCGCATCGTGGACGTGTTCGCCCGGCGGCTACAGGTGCAGGAGCGGCTGACGCAGCAGGTGGCCGATGCGATCGAGGAGATCTGCGCGCCTCGCGGCGTGGGCGTCATCTGCGAAGCGCGCCACTTCTGCATGATGATGCGCGGCGTGCAAAAGCAGAACAGCTCCACCACCACCAGCGCCATGCGTGGGGCCTTCAAGCGCGCGCGCGAAACACGGCAGGAGTTTCTGAGCCTGGTGCACAAGAACCTGGCTTGAGCCAGCGTGGGCGAGGGCCCACGCCGCGCCCGCCCCGCCGCGCCTTCGCTACAATGAGGGCAATGCTCTCCAACCACCGCGAATTCGAGGCTGGCCCCGATCCGTTTGGCCGGACCTGGAAGGTTCAATTTGTCTGGCTGCAGACCGGCATCTCCATCCGCCATGCCGACACCATCGACGTGAAGTTCGTTACCAACGACGGCAGCTACACTGACGAAAAGGTGATTGCGCTGCCGCATCCGTTGCTGCTGGAAGCCATGTCCAAGTCTGGCGGGACGTTGAGCGATGCCCTCTGCATGCGAATCGCGGGAAGCCATCTGCGCCACATGGTGGAAAGCGGCGAGGACGTCGAGAAACCGCTGGTGACGCTGACCGCGGCCGACATCGCACGCGCAATGGCCGGCGAGCCCGCCGCCGCCCGTTGAGGAATCAGGATCGAGGAACGCACAGATGGAAATGGTACGAAAGACGTTGCGCCCCCCGTTGAAACGCGCCGCCGAAGCCCCGCCGGAACGGAAGCCGCAAGGCGACAAGCCGAAGTCCGCGCCCAACGAGCACACCAACGCCGAGAATTTTTATTACGCCAAACAAATTCAGCAGAAGACGCCGATGGTGGTGCTGCTGAAGGGCGGCGAAGAGGTGCGCGGGCGCATTGAATGGTACGACAAGCACGCCATTCGCGTCGCGCGCGAGGAGGAGCCGGCGGTGATGATTTACAAAGCCGGCATCCGCATGATGTACAAAGACGAGAAGTAAGCGGCGCTAACGGGCGGCGCGATTGGCCAGGCGGTATGCCCGGCGCTGACCCGCCTGTTCAAACCGCCGCAGTTCATCCGCCGTTTCCGGCAGCACGGGCGGCGGAATCACACGCCTGCCCTCGCCGCTGATCGCGACAAAGGTCAGGTACGCCGAACTGACATGCTGCACCATGCCGGTGCGCAGGTCCTCCACAAACACCTTCACGCCCACCTCCATCGAGGTGCGAAACACACGGTTTACCGCCGACCGCAAAGTGACCAACTGGCCGATGTGCACCGGGCGGAGAAAGGTGAGCGAGTCGATGGAGGCCGTCACCACGGCCGAACGCGCGTGCCGCGACGCGGCGATGGAGGCGGCCAGATCGACCCACTGCATCAGCTTGCCGCCGAACAACGTACCCAGTGGATTGGCGTCGTTGGGCAGTGTAATCTCGACATATTCGGAGTAGGAATCGCGCACGGGGCGGCCTGCGGGCTCGCCCTCCGGGCTGGGCGTGGCGGAGTCAGGAGAGGCGTTCACGCTCCCAGGATAACGGCATGCCCGCCCGTTCGTTCCACCTGAGCCGGTGCGGCGTCCGGCTACGCTAGCATCTTTTGAGGAGGTCCCACAATGTCGAAAAAGATCATCGCAGTGGTTGGCGCCACCGGTTCGCAAGGCGGCGGTCTGGTGCGTGCGATTTGCGAGGATGCCGGCGGCGGATTCGCGGCGCGCGCCATCACCCGCTCAACGGATTCGGACAAGGCGCGCGCGCTGGCGGCAATGGGCGCCGAAGTGGTGGCCGCCAACGTGGATGACGAAGCCTCGTTGCGCCGCGCATTCGAAGGCGCGCACGGCGTGTACGGCGTCACGTTTTTCTGGGACCACTTCTCGCCCGAACGCGAGAAGGCGCAGGCGTCGGCCATCGCCGCGGCATCGCGGGCGGTGGGAGCGCGCCATGTCATTTGGTCGACGCTCGATGACTCGCGCCAGTACATTCCGCTCGACGACACGCGCATGCCCACGCTCATGGGCCGCTACAAGGTGCCGCATTTCGACGCCAAGGCCGAAGCTGACGCCTACTTCGCCGGGCTGCCTGTGACCTATCTGCTCACCTCTTTCTATTGGGACAACCTGATTCACTTCGGCATGGCGCCGCGCCGGGGCGAGGATGGCCGGCTTACGTTCACGCTCCCCATGGGCGATCGCAAACTGCCGCAGATCGCCGCCGCCGACATTGGCCGCTGCGCGTATGGCATCTTCCAGCGCGGCGAGGAGTTCACGGGCAAGCGCGTGGGCATCGCGGGTGAGCATTTGACGGGCGCCGAGATGTGCGCCCGCCTCGGGCGTGCGCTGGGCGAAACGGTCACCCATGTTTCGCCCCCCTTCGACGTCTATCGGGGGCTCGGCTTTCCGGGCGCCGATGACCTTGGCAATATGTTCCAGTTCAACCACGACTGCGCCGATGCCTTTTGCGCGGCGCGCAGCGTGGAGTTCTCGCGCACGGTGAATCCGCGCCTGCAAACCTTCGAGCAGTGGCTGCGGACGAACGCCTCGCGGATGGCCACCGGCTAAGCCGCGCCGTTACCGTTCGCGCGGAGGCGCGGCGCCGAGACTGGGCTCGCCAGCATACCAGGCTTCGAGATCGAGCCGCACGGGCATCCACCACAACAGGGCGCGCGTGGCCAGCGTGCGGATGGGTTCGCGCCGCCAGGCAGTGCTACGGAGCCCGGCATCTTGCAGCGGCTCCAGCGCGAACAAGGCGCTGCCGCCCATGTCAGCAATCCACAGGCAACCGGGTGAGGCCGCATCCAAGCCAGCGCCCGAGTGAGCAATGGCCACGTCCAGCGGCATGCCTCCCAGATTCACCGCCAACGCGCGGCGTCCCAGGAGCCGCCGTGCGCGAGTATCCACGACGAGCTTATATAGCACGCCATCTAGACTAACCGCCACCAGTTCCAGACGGCCGGAAGCGGACGAGTAGGAAGACAGAGCCAGTCCGTTCGTCGAACTTTCAAAGGTGCGCAGCGCGGCCTCTGGCGGGCGCGCCGGACGGGGACGCGCCGGGTTGGCCTGGCCAAAATTCAACCCGCCCGTGTGAATCCAATACAGGGGATTGAGCGCTTGCACACCGCCTTCCACCTCGGCGTTGGGGTTGTCCGCGCGCGGTGGGCCACCGAATCCGGCATTCGAGCCGTTGTCGACCGTGAACAGCCCAACGGGCGTCATCAGTAGCGAATAGGCGTTCCGCAAACCCTCCGCATAAAGGCGCACCGGGCCATCGGCGGGCAGCAACGCGGCGTTCGCGCCGCCCTCGCCGCCGAGCACGCGCTTCCCGCCACGCGTGGGAAGGTCGAAAGGCGCCGCGCCGGTGCGCTCCAGATCAATCGCAAGCACGGCGCCGGCAAGCGGGTACTCCCGCAGATGGAGAAATGGCGCGGAAGCCGCGCCCATGTTCGTCATGGCGCCGGTGGAGAGATAGAGCGTGCGGCCGTCCAGGGAGAGCGCGACACCGTTGGGCGCATGGTCGTAACGGGAACGCGGCAAGCCGCGCACCAGGTCGTCGCGCCGCCACCCCGCGCCATTGCGAGTGAGCCGCGAGAGGATGCCGCTGTTAGTGTCGATTTCCGGCCGTTCGATGCGCGGGTCCGACGAGGACACATACAGCACCGGCGCCGCCGCGCTCCCTGCGACGGCAAGTCCTGTGATCAGCCTGCCGCGGACTCGCGGCTCCGGCTGGCCATGATCGTTGTGGTTCGGCAGATCCGCGACCAGACCGATGGCCTCGCCCTTCCCCAGACTCAGCCGCCCGCCATCGCTTCGCACCGGCAGACGGTGAATCAGACCCGCGCGCGCCGCCACGTACAGTGCACCATCGGTACCAAAGCGCAGCACCGTTGGGTTCACCACGGACGGCGGCGTGAAGCGGTGCAGCCGGTAGAGGCTGGCATCGTACATCACGCCCGTGCGAATGGCGAGCAGATACGGAAGCGCCATGCGCCAGACGAACCACGACGCGGCCAGCAACAGCAGCAGTCCGGGCAGAAGACGGCGGCGATTCACCGCGAGGACGCTCCGAGCGCGCTCGCCGGGAAGCGGTACCACAAGGGCGTGGGCTGAATGCCGGAGCTGGTCACCCCGCCGCTGCCCGCGTATAACCATGGTCCCAGCACGCGCGCCACCGGCGCCCGCATGGGAACGGGCAGGCCCGGCAGCGTGCGCCAGGTATCGGATTTGCCATCGTAGGCGGCGATGTCGTACAGCACCGGAATCTCATTGGAACGGCCGCCCACCTGCACGATGCGCCCGTCCAGGAGAAACGTGCCGGGCTCGGTGTGCGAGCGCGCCCGTGGCAGCGGCGCGGCGCTGCTCCAGGAGTCGCGCGCGGGATCGTACACCTGGTGTAAGGCCACGTCCTGAAAGCTCACGTCATGGCCGTGCTGGCCGCCCAGCAGGTGCACGCGGCCATCCAACAAAATCGCACTGAAATGGTTTACGGCAACAGGCAGCGGCGCGCGGTGCTCCCAGACGGCGGCCCCTGGCGCGAGCGACCAGTGATCGGACGAATCCGTCTGGCGGTCGGGCTTCAAACCGCCGAAGTAGTGCAGAGTACCTTCGGCATTCACCAGACCACCCGCGCCACGCGCCTCGGGCAGCAACGGCCCGGCGCGCCATTCGTTGCCCGGTATGTGATAGCGCCAAACAGCGCGTCCGGCGGGCCCGGGATGATGTCCTGTGAAGCCACCCGCGATCCAGATCTCATCGCCCAACACGGCAAGCCCGGCGTGCGTCACCGCCACCGGAACGCTGGCCATCTGCGTCCAGACGCCGCTGGCAGGGTCGAACATGTCGCTGCGCTCGGTGGCGTGCAGTCCTTCATCGTAGAAGCCGCTGAACAGGTATAGGCGGCCGCCGGCCACGGCCACGCCGGGTTCGAAGCGCGGCGCGGGCATGGTGAGCGGTTCGGCTCCGGACAGCATGCTGGCGGGCCGGGGAACCTCGCGCGGACGCGGTGGTCCTTTCACCCGCTCGTAGACGCGCACGGCGAGAGGATTCAACCGGGGCCGGGCGAAAAATCCCACGGTGAACGAGAAGCCGGCGATCAGCAGCGAAGCAAGAAACGGACGAATGCGCACGAAGCGGAACCTGTCTCTGTGAGAGTAGCGCACCGCCCGGCTATGGCAGGGCTCGCGTGAACTCCACCAGCGCGTCGAGTTTGGCCGCGGCCAGTCCCGCGTCGATCGAATGCGCGGCCAGCGAGGCGGCGCTCGAGTAGGAGTCCGCGCGGCCCGCCATGAGAATCGCGGCGGCGGCGTTGGCGACCACGATGTCGCGATGTGGGCCCTGGCGCCCCGACAGCACCACGCGCGCGATGGCGGCGTTGTCCGCGGCGCCGCCGCCCACCAGGTCACTCAGCGTGGCCAGCGGCAGGTTGAACTCCATCGGCATGATGGAGCGCTGCTGCACCTGTCCCTGCGACACTTCGAAGGCGATGGTCAACCCGGTCGTGGTGATCTCGTCCAGACCATCAGAGCCATGCACCACCAGCGCGCGCCGCACGGGCAGACGCGTCAAGGCGTTGGCCATCAACTCCGCGCTGGCCGCCGAGGGCGCGCCAATCAGTTGCACGTCGGCGCCGGCCGGGTTGGTGAGCGGGCCGAGAAAATTGAAGATTGTGCGCATCCTCAACTCCAGCCGCGCCGGCTGCACCATCTTCATCGAAGGATGCACGGCGGGCGCGAACAGAAATGCGATGCCGCACTGGCGAAGCGCCTCGCCCATCTGTTCCGGCGTGAGAGTGATGCGCGCGCCAAGCGACTCCAGAATGTCGGCGCTGCCGCAGCGAGACGAGATGCTGCGGTTGCCGTGCTTGGCCACGGGAATTCCCGCCCCGGCGATGACGAACGCGGCCACGGTGGAGATGTTGAAGGTGCCCTGGCCGTCGCCGCCCGTGCCGCAAGTGTCCACCAGCGGGCGCGGCACGCCCTCGGTGGGAATCACGGCGGCATGCTGGCGCATGGCCCGCGCAAACCCGGTGAGCTCGGACGCGGTTTCGCCCTTCACGCGCAAAGCCGTGAGCAGCGCGGTGAGTTGCGGGATGGTGGCTTCGCCTGCGAGAACCAGGTTCAGAGCGTCTTCGGCTTGCGCGGCGGAGAGGGAGAGACGGTCGGCTGCCTGGTGCAGGTAGTCGAGAAAGGGCATGTTATATTGAAGTTTCGACTGTCTCCGCATCCTAGCACAGCCGGAAAAATCGGTCTCACACGCCCCTTGCGGCCACGCCCGGCATGGGATGTCCAGTGTGGGAGGATTTGAGGACTCTGAATGAAAATCCACGAGTATCAGGCCAAAACAATTCTGTCTCAATATGGAGTGCCCGTGCCGAAGGGCCGCGTTGCCTTCACGGTGGAAGAAGCGGAATCGGCGGCCAAGGAACTGGGCGGCTTCGTCGTCGTGAAAGCGCAGATCCACGCCGGCGGACGGGGCAAAGGCGGCGGTGTGAAGGTGGCCAGGACGCAGGACGACGCCGCCCGCCACATCCGAGCCATCCTCGGCATGCAACTGGTGACGCACCAAACCGGACCCTCCGGCCAGAAGGTGCAGCGCCTTCTGATCGAGGAGGCCCTGCCGATTGAAAAAGAGTTCTACCTCGGCATCACGCTGGACCGCGCCACGGGCAGGAACGTGTTCATGGCGTCGAGCGAAGGCGGCATGGATATCGAAGAGGTGGCCGCCAAGACGCCGGAAAAGATCCTGAAAGAGACGCTCGAACCGGGCCTGGGCCTTTCGGCCTATCAGGCCCGCAAGCTGGCCTTTGGCATCGGCATCCCGGCGGCGTCGGTGAACGGCGCCGTGAAGGCCATGCAACTGCTCGCCAAGGCGTATGAGGACACCGACGCCTCGCTGGCCGAGATCAACCCGTTCCTGCTCACGAAGGACGGCCGCACGCTGGCACTGGACGCCAAGATCAACCTCGATGACAACGCCATGTTCCGCCACAAGGAGTTCATCGACCTGCGCGACCTGGCCGAAGAGGATCCGCTCGAAGTGGAGGCCTCCAAGTTCAGCCTGAACTACATCAAACTGGACGGCAACATCGCCTGCATGGTGAACGGCGCGGGGCTGGCCATGGCCACCATGGACATCATCAAGTACGCGGGCGGCGAGCCGGCGAACTTTCTCGACGTGGGCGGCGGCGCCAGCGAGGAGCAGATCAAGAACGCCTTCCGCATCCTGCTGAGCGACGATGCCGTGAAGGCCGTGTTGATCAATATCTTCGGCGGTATCCTCCGCTGCGACATCCTGGCGGCGGGCGTGGTGAACGCCGCGCGCGAACTGCACGTGGCCGTGCCCATCGTGGTGCGGATGGAAGGCACCAACGTGCAGGAGGGCAAGCGCATCCTCAAGGAGAGCGGCTTGAACTTCACGGTGGCCGAGGGCATGAAGGACGCCGCCGAAAAGGTGGTCGCCGCGGCCAACGGCAAATAGGAAGCAGGCGAGGAGATCCCATCGATGAGCGTACTGATCAATAAAAACACCCGCCTGCTGGTGCAGGGCTTCACCGGCTCGCAAGGCACGTTTCACGCGCAGCAGTCCATCCACTACGGCACGCAGGTGGTGGGCGGCGTCACGCCGGGCAAGGGCGGCCAAAAACATTTAGACCGTCCCGTGTTTGATACCGTTTCGCAGGCCGTGCAAGAGACCGCGGCCAACGCGAGCGTCATTTTCGTCCCGCCGCCGTTTGCCGCCGACGGCATTCTGGAAGCCGTCGACGCCGGCATCGAGGTGATCGTCTGCATCACCGAGGGCATCCCCGTGCGCGACATGATTCCGGTGAAGCGCATCATCGACGAGCGCGCCGCCTCGGGCCGGAAGGTGCGCCTGATCGGGCCAAACTGCCCGGGCATCATCACGCCGGATGAGTGCCGCATCGGCATCATGCCGGGCCACATTCACAAGAAGGGCAACGTAGGCGTGGTGACGCGCTCGGGCACGCTCACCTATGAGGCCGTGGGCCAGTTGACCGCGCTCGGCATCGGCCAGTCCACCTGCATCGGCATTGGCGGCGACCCCATCATCGGCACCACGCACCTGGATTCGATCCGGCTGTTCAACGAGGACCCCGATACCCACGTCATCGTGATGATCGGCGAAATCGGCGGCAACGCCGAGGAGACCGCCGCCGCCTATATCAAGGAGCACGTACGGAAGCCCGTGGTGGGCTTCATCGCCGGGCAGACCGCGCCTCCGGGACGCCGCATGGGCCACGCCGGCGCCATCATCTCCGGCGGTTCCGGTAAGGCCAGCGACAAGATGGCGGCCATGTGCGCGGCGGGCATCCACGTGTGCGACACGCCGGCCGTAATCGGCGAAACGGTCAAGAAATTACTGTAGTCCCAGCAATTCACATATTGGAGTTATATGGAACGTACCTTCGGAATGATCAAGCCCGACGCCGTGGCCAAAGGCTATGCCGGAGCCATCCTGGCGGCCATTGAGGAGCACGGCTTCAAGCTGGTGGGCTTCAAAAAGACGCGCCTTAGCACGGCGCTTGCCCAGTCCTTTTACGCCGTGCACCAGGAGCGGCCCTTCTACAACGACCTGGTGAAGTTCATGACCGAGGGTCCCGTTGTGGTGATGGTGCTCGAAAAAGAGAATGCCATCGCCGATTGGCGCACGCTGATGGGCGCCACCAACCCGGAGAAGGCCGACGCGGGCACTCTGCGCAAGCGTTTCGCGCAGAATATTGAACGCAACGCCGTGCACGGCAGCGACGCGCCGGAGACGGCGGCCGTGGAGATTCCGTTCTTCTTCTCTTCGTCGGAACTGCTGTAGTTCACGTGCGCCTTCCTGAAAGAGCCGCCCTTCCCCGGGGCGGCTTTTCTCTTCCCGGCGGCTCGCGGCCGTCATTCTATAGTGAAGGAAATGGACCAGAGCGCCGAGGCACTCATGACATTGGAAACGAAGCTGTGCGCCTCGCTCGCGCAGGCGCTCGGTCTTGCGCCAGGCGCGGTCCGGTCCGATGCGCGGTTGGATGAACTGCTGCCCGTGGCGCGGCGCCGCGAGCTATGGAGCGCCTGGGAGCGCCAGGCCGGCGTCGCACTCCCGGTGCTCGACCACCGCTTTTCCGTGAAGATGAGCTGGTTTGCGGGGGGCTTTGTGGTGGCCCTGTTCCTGTTTTCGGCGCTGCGCACCGTGGGCATTCACGTGCCCGGCAGCACGATGACGGGCGGTGTGTTGGGCATGTTGCTGGGCGCGGTGGGGTTGCGGTGGCTGGCGCCTCGTCCGGTGGAGTTCCCGCCCGGTGTGCACACCGTTGCCTCGCTGGCGGCCCGCATCCTGGCCCGCGCCCTGGCCCACGAAGCTTAGTGCACCGGCGCCGTGTCCGGTAGCGCCTCTCCGCTTAGTTCCTTGCGCTGCGCGCGCGGTGTGGCATGCGCGCCGCGCTGCAGCAGCAGCGACGCTGCCGCGTGCATGTCCACCGGCCTGCCCAGCCAGTAACCCTGGCCAAATTCGCAGCCCAAACCGGCCACGGTCCGCGCCTGCTCCAGGGTTTCGATGCCTTCGGCCACCACGCGCATGCCCAGCGCGCGGGCCAGCGCCACGATGGCGCGCACGATCTCCTCGCCGCCCGAATCCAGCCGCGCGATGAAGCTCCGGTCGATCTTCAGAACATCCAAGGGAAACGAATGCAGCAGCGAGAGCGAGGAATAGCCGGTGCCAAAGTCATCCACGGCCAGCACGAAGCCGTGCGCCTTCAGCGAGGCGAGACGGGCCGCCGTGTCGTTATAGGTGGACACCACCGACTCGGTGATCTCAATCTGAATCCAGGACGGATCGATGTGCGCCGAATGAACGATCGAGGCGATGCGGTCCAGCAGGTCCGGCGCCTGGAACTGTTTCTGCGACAGGTTGTAGGAGATGCGCGCCGGCCGCCCCGTGGCCGCGTGCACCTTCTTGATCCACGAGCAGACCTGGCGCAGCGTGGCCCAGCCCATGGGAATCACCTGACCGGTCTCCTCGGCGCTGGCCAGAAACGCCCTGGGCGAAAGCAGCTTTCCGTCCGGATGCCGCCAGCGCAGCAACGCCTCGAAGGAGACGATGCCGCCATCGGCCAGCGCGACGATCGGCTGCAGGAACGGTTCGAACTCGCCCCGTTGCAGCCCCTGCCGGATCTCGTCCTCCAGGTTCAGGCGCTGAATGGCGGTGTCATGCATGAAGGGGCGGAAGACCTCGACGCGGCTGCCCGCGCGCTTGCCCGCCCGCGAAGTGGCCAGCGAGGCGCGCCGGAGAAGATCCTCCGGGCTCACCGGAGCATCCGCGCTTGAAAAGGCGACGCCGGCGCTAGCGCCCGCCTGAATCGTGCGGCCGTTCACCTCCAGCGGATGCCGCAGCAGATCGAGCGTCCGGTGGGCCAGCGCGAGCACGGCCTCACTGGAAGAAACGTTCTCCAGAAAGAGCGCGAACTGGCTTCCGCCTATGCGCGCCACCATGTCCTGCTCGCGCACGGCCGCCTGCAACGTGCGCGCGCACCCGGACAGAAGCTGATCGCCGGCGGCATGACCCAACGCCTGGTTCACCGCCTCCAGCCGGTCCACCTCCACGATCATCAAGGCTGACATTCCGTAGGCGCCCTCCCGGCCGTCCTCGCACTCCTCCATGTGGCGCAACAACGCGGCGCGGTTGGCCAGCCCGGTCAGGGAATCTTCGTTGGCCTCGCGCTCCAGGCGCCGGAGCACGGCCAGACGTTCCTCGTCGTCCAGCACAATGGCGGCCATATCGGCGATGGAGGCGGCAAACACCTCCTCCTCGGCCGTCCACCGGCGCGGCGGGCCGCTGTGCTCGAAGCTCATGACGCCGCATACCCGGCCACTGCGCCGCAGCGGCGTGTCGAGAATCGAAGCCAGCCCCAACGGCAGCAGATACCCGTCGCTCAGCGCCGCGGTGCGCGGATCGGTCAGGGCATTGTGCGCCGTGATGGGGCGGTCCTGACGCAGGGCGTCAAAGTAAGCCGGAAGATCGCGCGCTTCAATGCGGGCCCCCTGCGAATATTGCCCCGACTCGCGGTTGTACTGCTGGCGGCAATGCAGCGACGACCAGTCGCCGGACAGCAACCAGACGCCCGCCTGGCGCACCTGGAGCGCCTCGGCCGCCGAGTGGCAGATCTCCCGCAGCGCCTGGTTGAAATCCTCATGCTCCACCAGCCGGTGCGAGGTGAGCGACAGCGCGGCGCTGAGCCGGCTCAGGCTGAGGCGGATCCGCGCCGCCTCGGCGTCGGCCCGGCGTTCCCCGCTGATGTCCCGGATCAGAGCCGGCACCGGCGGCGCCTGCACGGGCATCATCGTCACTTCCAACAGCCGCGACTTCGCCCCACGCCCCTCGGCGTAACGAAACCGCGACTGCTTTCCCGTGGCCAACACCGTCCCGGCCTGCTCGGCCAGTTGACGGAACAGACGGGGAGGCAGCGGCCGCGCGGAGCCGCTCAATATTTCGATTTTTCCGTCCGGACCAATCGCCAGCAGCAGATCGGGCCAGGCCGTGGGCAACGGATCTTTCCTCAAGTAATCCGTATCGGCGGGGCCGGGGAAAGTGTGGCGAAAAATTGCCGCGCCTTACCCTGCGAGCCCCGGACTCTACGGCAGGCTGGCCGTGGCGGCCGGGGAGGCGCCCGAGGCGTTAGCCAGCGTCACGCTCACAGACTCGACAGCAAACGCATCACCGCTGAGCGTAAAGGTCTGCCGGTAGGTGAACTGGCCTCCGAAGGCGCGCGAGGCTTCGCTGGTGAACCAGTCCGCCGAGGGCTGCGCGAGCGGCAGCGTCACCTCGGCCGTGTGCAGCGTCGCGCCGTTGGCGGCAGTGAACCGGAAGCTCGCCTGGGTCACCTCGCGCGGCGTGGCAAAACCGTTTACGGACACCTCGAAGCCGGAGGCCGTGCGCACGGCGGCCACCGAGCGCACCACAGGCGCTCCGCGCGGCACGCGCACACTGAGTGGCAAGGCTCCGGCCAGGGCCGTTCCGTTCACCGCGAAGCTCGGCGTCAGGGTGATCGCGCCCGACACGGTTCCCGTTTGCAGCGCGGGCGAGCTTTCAAAAACGGCCACCAGCGCGCCGGCCGGAATCGTGAACTGGATCTGGCGTCCGCCCTGGGCAAACCGCAGCGCCGGGTCCGTGGCGTCGCCGCCGGGCGAGTGCGCCACATCGGGCGTGAAGCTCAACGTCACGTTTCCCGTCAACGTCACGGGATAGGGGGCGCCCAGTGTCAGGGCCAGTCTTGGCTGCACGCCCGGCCCGGCCTCGCCGGCCAACCCTGTCAGCGAGTAGGAGGGCAGCGGCGGCGCGGCTATGCGCAGCGTGAACTCGCGCGCCACCGTGCGCCCGGCCGAGTCGTGCAGAGTAAAGCCAACGCGGGACGTGCCCACTGCGACCGGCGCGCCCGTGAGGGTACCGCCCGGTGAGAGCGCCAGCCCGGTGGGGAGCGAATCGGGTCCGGCCGCCCAGCGGTAAGGTGGCGTACCGCCATCCGCCGTGAGCAGAAACGAGTAGGCGGCCCCCGCCGTGGCCTCGGGCAGCTCGCCGGTGGTGATGGCCAGCGGGGCCGGAAGCACCGTCAGCGTGAAGGCTTTCGATGCCGTGCGCCCGGCCGCATCGCTCACGGCGAGTGTGAAAGCGAAGGCGCCCGGGCCCGCCGGTGAGCCCGCCAGTTCGCCCGTCAGGGCGTTCAGCACGAGGGCCGGCGGCACCGTCCCGGCCACCACACGCCAGCCGGTATACGGTGGCGCGCCGCCCACCGCCGTCAGACGCACCAAATAGGCCGTGCGCGCCGTGGCATCGCCCAGCGCGGAGGGTGTCTCAATGCGCAGTCCAGTTTCCACCGTAAGAGTGAAGGCTCCTTGCGCCGTCTGGCCGCTGGCGTCGCGCACCTGCGCGATGAATGCGAACGAACCGGCCTGCGAGGGCGCGCCGGCCAGTTCGCCCGTGATCTCGTTTAGCACGACACCGGCGGGCAGCGCGCCCGTGGCCAGCCGCCATCGGGAATAGGGCGCCACGCCTCCCGTGGCCGTCAACGTATGCGAATAGGCCTTGCCCACTACGCCCGGCGGCAGAGAGCCCGAGGCGGCCACCGCCAGCGCCGCCGTCACAGTCAAGGTGTAGGCTCGCGTCGCCGCCACGCCCGCGCCATCGGTGACCCGCAGCGTGAAATCGAAGCTGCCCGCCGCCTCGGGAACGCCCGTAATCGCGCCCGTCGCCCCGGCCAGCGAGAGTCCCGGCGGAAAGGAGCCCGAGATAAAGGCGAACAGGTACGGCGGAGTGCCGCCGCTGACCGCGATCGCCTGCGTATAGGCGGTCCCCGGCGCGCCCCGCGCCAGGGGCGTGGGCAGTAGCTGCGGCGGCGTGTTCACCTGCAACGCCGTCGTGAGGGAGACTTCTGGACCAGGGTTCACCACGGTCACCATGACGGCGCCCGGCGCGGCAATCTGCGCAGGCGTCACCAGCGCGTTCAACTGAGTGGAGGAGAGAAAGTTGGTGGGCAGCAACTGCGAGCCCAAACGCACGGCTGCGCCCGGTTGGAAGCCCGCGCCGGTCACCGTCAGCGTGAAGGAGGGCGCGGCGGCCGTGGTGGCGGCGGGCACCAGCGTGGCGATCGACGGTGCGGCCGCGCGGGCCAGCGGCGTACCCACGGCCATCGCCAGCAGCAGAAGGCAGGTGCGATCTCGCATGAGGTCTCCCGCTTACGGCGCTCCGAAACTGCCGCCGCCGGGCGTAATGGATGCCGCCGGCAGCGTAGGCGCGGGCGCGGGAGCTATCCCGCCCGCCGCAGTCCGCCCGCCCGTCAACGCCAGCGCCGCCCCCGCCGCCACGCCGCCCCCCAGAATCGCCACCACGGCCATCCACTTTGCGCCAGACCGCTTCATTCCCTGCCCTGGCGCCTCGGCGTTGGTCTGTGTGATGGATGCCCGCGCCACCTGCGACCGGTAGGAGGCCGTCACACGAATTTGAAACTGTCCGGCCACATTGTTGGGCCGCAGTCCGCGCGCCGAAGCCAGGCCATCGCCCGCCGTCGTCACCGTTACCATGCTCCCGGCCGGAAATGCTCCGCCCGCCCCCAATTCGGGCAATAGGAAGGTGACGGCCGCGCCCGCCAACGGCGCGCCTTCGCCCGAAGTCACGCGCACCACCGGGTCACGCGCCCGTCCGGCTGTAATATTGTTGATCGCACCATCGCCTTCCACCACCTCGACTCGGAGGTCTAGGGCGGAAGACGCCAGTAGCCGATCGCCCGGCCAGGTGGCCAACAGGCCGCAGACAGCCAGCAGGCCCGCCGCGCGGCGCATCTTCTTACAGTGACCGGTCAGCACATAGTCTCCTGAGAGAGTAGTGGGCGCGGGCGACACGGAAATCTCCTGGCAACTAGGAACAGAAGCTGGACCGGTGTCAACGGCAGAGTGTAACTTGTCGTTGCCCCGGATTGCCCCTCTGCCCGAATATATGTAGAATCCCTCACATGTACCGTTTCGTATTGCTTCTTGGGTTACTCGCCGCGACCGCCCCGCTCGGGGCGCAATCGCTTGCCAGATTGTCAGGTACGGTGATGGACAACTCCGGCGCTGTGGTGGCCGGGGCCAAGGTGACGGCTCGCAACATTGCCACCGGCGTTTCCAACGAGGCCACCACGAACGCCTCGGGTGTGTATCTGTTCCCCTTCCTGCCACCGGCCGAATATGAGGTCGAATGCCAGGTTCAGGGGTTCAAGAAAGCGGTCCGTGGCGGTGTGGTGCTGGAAACCGCCACCACGCGCAGCCTCGATTTCGCGCTCGAAGTGGGCGCGGTCAGCGAAACGGTGGAGGTGAACGCCACGGTCCCGCTGCTGGAGTCGGAGACCTCGTCGGTGGGCCAGTTCATTGAACGCACGACGGTTCTGAACATGCCCCTGGAGAGCCGGCGCACGGCAGGCCTGGTGAAGCTGATGGGCATGGTTGTTTTCCGTGACGAGTCCGGCGCCGAACAGGTGCCGATGTTCAGCATGGCCGGCGGGCGCAGCCAGAACCAGATCTGGGTGCTCGACGGCGGCAACGTCCAGAACACCACGCTTGGCGTGCCACAGCTTCAGTTGAACCCGCCCGCCGAATCCTTGCAGGAGTTCAAGGCCGAGGCGAACAACTATTCGGCCGAGTTCGGCCGCACCGGGGGCGGTCTCATCCAGATGACCACGCGCTCGGGCACCAACGAGTTCCATGGCGCGGCCTACGAGTTTCTCCGCAACCAGGCCCTGGACACGCGCACCTTCTTTGCGCCGCGCAAAGCGCCGCTGCGCTACAACATTTTTGGAGCCTCGGCCGGCGGTCCCATCCGGCGCGACAAGACTTTCTTCTTCGCCAACTACGAAGGCGCGCGCCGCCGCGACGGCTCCACCGTGGCCAACACCATCGTTCCGCACCCGGTCGAGGTTACGGGCAACTTTTCCGCCCGGACGAACTTCCGCCTGCTCGACCCTCTGAACAACCAGCCCTTTGCCGGCAACATCCTGCCGCAAAGCCGCATCGACGCCGCCGGCCGCGCCTTTGCCTCCCTCTATCCGGCACCCAACATCGCCAGTGACCCGGCGCGCGCCCCGGCCGCCAACTACATCGTGAACGTCAGCGACAAACTCACCCAGGACATGGGCACGCTGAAGGTAGACCACAACATCGGCTCGGCCGACCGCATCAGCGGCCGGTATACCATCATCAAAGCCGAACAGCAGCTTGCGGCCGTCTACCCGAACGCCTTCGCCGATTTCCGCGGTGGCCCGCGCGAGCACCGGATCCACAACGTCGTCGGCACCTGGATCCACTCCTTCTCGGCGGCCTTTCTGAACGAGTTCCGCTATAACTACGCCACGCGCCGCTACCTTACGCGCACGCTCGGCACCGATAGCCGCAAGAACGGAGAGATCGGCCTGAAAGGCGTCTCCGCGGACGACTTCGCCCAGATCGTTCCCACCGGCCAGAGCAACCTGGGCGCCACACCCGTCGAGCGCATCCAGAGGCCCATTCTCACGCACCAATGGGTGAACAACCTCACCGTCATCCGCGGGAACCATTCACTCAAATTCGGCGGCGAATGGCGCTATTCGAGCAACAAGGACCTCTTCCGGCCCACCGTGAACGGTTCGTTCAATTTCAGCGACCGCGCCACCGGCAGCGGACTGGCCTCGCTTCTGCTGGGCCACGTCACGGGCGCCGCATACAACCAGGTGGATCCGCTGATCGCCCGCACCGACTACTTCGGCCTCTTCCTGCAGGATGACTGGAAGGTGACCAAGAACCTCACGCTCAACCTCGGGCTTCGCTGGGAGATGGACACGCCCCGCTGGGAGAAGCTGGACAACCGTCAGAGCAGCTTCGCCATCGACCCGGTGAATCCCGTGAGCGGCCGTCCGGGCATCGTCACCTTCTCCGGCCGCGACGGCCGCTCGAAATACGCGCACAACTTCGACAAGAACAACGTCAGCCCGCGGTTTGGCTTCGCCTATAAAGCGCCGCGCGGCATGGTCATCCGCGGCGGTTATGCCGTCGCCTATAACGGCGAATACAACGGCGCGACGGCCAACCCTCTGATCGCCGGCTTCAGTTTGAACGGCAGCTTCAATTCCATCGACGGGGGCTTCACGCGCGCCTTCGCACTCAGCGACGGCATGCCCTCCATCGCCCGCGAACCGCTGGGTCCCGGCTTCGGCGCGGTGGCCGTGGGCGCGGCGCCGCGCTTCTCGCCGGACTTCCTCCAGCAGAACCATGTGAACGCCTACTCGCATCAGTA
Organism: Bryobacterales bacterium; assembly: GCA_020847045.1. Taxonomy (GTDB): domain Bacteria; phylum Acidobacteriota; class Terriglobia; order Bryobacterales; family Bryobacteraceae; genus JAFLBB01. The sequence goes on from JADLCT010000097.1 coordinate 105,304, forward strand.
CAACTTCACGATTCAGAAGGAACTGCCCGGCAACATGCTGTATGAGGCCGCCTATGTGGCGAATCTCAGCCACAAGCTGGGCGGGCCCAATCTGAACATCAACCAGATTCCGCTGGTGAACGGCCGGGGTCCGGCCGCGCAAAGCCAGGCCGCGCGTCCCTTCCCGCACTTCAACAACGTCACGCTGCTGTTTCCGCCCTGGGGCAACTCCACCTATCACGCCCTGAACATGAAAGTGGAGAAGCGCTACTCGCGTGGTTTGAATTTTCTGGCCAACTACACCTGGTCGAAGTTTCTCGACGACGTCGAGGCCAACAACGAACTGGCCGGCGCCGAGGGCAACGGTTACACCCACATCGAGCTCCGGCGTCTGGACAAGAGCTACTCCGGCAACGACGTGCGCCACCGCCTGATTGCCAGCAGCGTCTACGAACTGCCCATCGGCAAAGGACGCGCCGTGAACCTGGCGCACCCGGTGGCCAACGCCATCGCCGGAGGCTGGTCCATCGGGGCCATCGCCGAACTTCGCGCCGGCGCGCCCTGGGGCGTGGTGGAGCAGACCAACACCTCCAACACTTACTCCGCATCGCAGAGGCCGAACCTGAGCTGCGATCCAACCCTGGACAGCGGCCGCTCGCGCGCCGATCTGCTGGGACAGTATTTCAACACATCCTGCTTCTCGGCGCCCGGCACGGGCATTTTCGGCAACGCGGCGCGCAACCTCGGTTTCGGCCCCGGCTACGTCGGCATCGACGCCTCCATCACCAAACGCTGGTCCTTCGGCGAACGATACGGCGTCTCGTTCCGCACCGACATCTACAACGTTCCCAACCGGCCGAACTTCGCCGTGCCGGCCTCGGTGCGCGGCCGCGGCGACTTTGGCAGGGTGAATTCCACCATCGGCACCGGACGCCAGCTTCAGCTCAGCATGCGCTTCGATTTTTGAAGCGCCGGCCCGCCCCGGCCAAGGTACTAGCCGTCCAGTACGCCGCCGGGGACGCGTTTCCGTTGCTCATCGCGGTAGGATGTTGGGTACGCCTCGCGCCTCCCCGGCGCGGGGCAGGGCTGTATGGCGCATCCACAAAGGCAAGCGGCGTTCACCTCCTGGCAGGCCCCCGGCCACGAGTTGGAAGTGGTCTATTCCGAGGTAGTCCTGCACGAGATCGTGGTGCAGGCGCTGGATGGACTGCACGCCCTGCCGGGCAGCGGCCTGGAGGCAGGCGGCGTCCTGTTCGGCACCGCCGACGAAAGCGAAGTCCGCATCACGGCCGCCCGCGAGCTGGCGTGCTCCCACGCCTTGGGCGCGAACTTCATTCTGAACGAGGCCGACGAGTCGCGCCTGGACCGTCTGCTCACTTATTACAAAGAAGACCCCCTGCTAGGCGGCCTGGCTCCGGTGGGCTTCTATGTCTCCCGCACCCGCCGGGCCCTGTCGCTGTTTGAGTCCGACATAGCGTTGCTCCAGAAGTATTTCCCACTGGCGCAGCAGCTTGTTCTGGCAGTGAAGGTGGAGCGCGGCCGCGCGGCCCGTGCCGGCATCTTCCTGCGCGAGCCCGACGGTAGCCTGATTGCCGGGCGGTCCCACAAGGAGTTTGAAGCCGCTCCGGCATCCGAGTCGGGCCTACGCGTGATGTCGAAGGCGGAGCGTGAGGCCGTGCTGCCGGCTCGGCCCGTCCCGGCAGCCATTGCCTCCGGAGAGGCGGACGCCGCGCCCGCCGGCGCCCAGCCCGGCTTGGCCGAAACTGGCTTACATGGACCCGCAGGGGCCGCTGCCACCGGTGCCTGGACAGCGCCCGAGGAGGTCCTGAACCGTCCGGCGCGTGGCCCGCTGCCCTGGAAGGAAGCCGCCATTGCCATCGCCTGCATGGCCCTGCTGGGCTCCTTCCTTTTTTACATGCGCGGCGGGTGGGGCACGGCCCCACGCCAGTCCGTGGGCCTGCGGCTGCTGGAACGGAACGGCTTCCTATTAGCCCTGTGGGACAGCGAAGCCAAGCCCATGCAGGGCCGCACCACCGGGGCGCTCGAAGTGTACGATGGCCAGCCGCGACGCTACATGTTGAACCAGTCGCTGTTGCAGGATGGCCAGTGGCGCATCATCACCACCGCCGGCAACGTGATGGTGAAACTGCGCCTCGGCGGCAAGGGTGAGTTTGTCGAGACCGCGCGTTATGTCGCCCCCGGCGCCAGCTTGCACACGGCGGGCGCGCCGGCGGCCGGCGATGCCCTCTCCACTGAGTGGCAAACCCGGCTGGACGACAAGCAGCGCCGCCTTCAGGAGTTCATCGAAGCCAACAACACCCTCGATGCGCAGCGCGAAGCCATGCTCGCCCTGGTGCGCCAGCAACTGGACTCAACCGCGCCGGAAGCCGCCGAACAGCCGCGCCCGCAGGTCCGTTTGCCCGAAGCCGGTCAGGTACCGGTGCAGCAGACGCTCCCGGCGCCACCGCAAGCCGCCGTCTCCTCGGCGGCCCCCACCGGAGTTCTGCCGCTCGGTTTACAGTCACAGGGTTTGCGGCCGCCCTCGGCTCCACCACCCTCCGATTCGCTCGCGCCCAGCTTTGCTGACCGCACCCCGGCAACCACCCCAGCAGCCCCGGCACAGGCCCCGGCGCAGACGCCCGCGGCCGCCCCCGCCCGATCCGGGCGCATCATCTGGACCGGACGGCTCGCCCCCGGCGGCACCGTGCTCATTACTGGCCGCCAAGCCACCACCGGCACCGTCACCGGGGCCGTTCCCGCGCAACCCGTCCGCATCGGCGTATATCCGGCCGAGCTTGGCCCGCAGGGTTTCATCGCTTACAGCAGCCATGCGCGCCACAGCCGCGGCGCCGCCGAGCCCGCCGGCGCCGGCAACGGCTGGCAGCCCACCACGTTCGCCTATGACCCCAAACGCGCCCGCAACGTGGTGGTCGCGCAGCCGCCGTCGTCCAGCAATGGCTGGCAACGCATCCTGTTGCGCGCCGGCTCGCAGCCCGTCACTGCCATTCTCATCGACTGGGAACTGGTACAGTAAATTCACACCTCCGCTTGTCCCCCATTTCCACTCCCACGGCCTGGAAATACTATCCTGAATAAGATGAGTAAGAGCGCGGCCGCCAAGGAATTCGCTTCGGAAACCATCGGCCGCGTCGCGGGCTACTGGAACAGCCGCCCCTGCAACATCCGGCATTCGCCGCTCCCCGTGGGAACGCGTGAATACTTCGACCAGGTCGAGGCTCGCAAGTATTTTGTCGAACCCCATATTCCGGCTTTCGCCTGCTTCGACGAATGGAAGGGCAAACGCGTGCTCGAAATCGGCTGCGGCATCGGCACCGATACCATCAACTTCGCCCGCGCAGGGGCCCAGGTTACCGCCGTGGACCTCACGGAAAAGTCCATCGAGGTGGCCCGGCAGCGCGCCGAGGTCTTCGGCTTGCAGGACCGCATCCGCTTCGTATGCGCCAACGCCGAGCGGCTGCGCGAGTTCCTGCCCGCCGAACCCTTCGACCTCATCTACTCGTTCGGCGTCATCCACCACACGCCGGAACCGGACCGTGTTCTGGAAGAGCTGCGGCATTATATGAAGCCGGAGACCTCCATCCGCATCATGGTGTACAACCGCTGGTCCTGGAAGGTGCTCTGGATTCTGGCCACCTACGGCAGGTTTCAGTTCTGGAAACTCGACCGCCTGATCGCTGACCAATCGGAGGCGCAAACCGGCTGCCCGGTGACCTACTCTTACTCCCGCTCCTCTGGGCGGCAATGGCTGGAGCGCCACGGCATCCAGGTCCTCCGCGCCTATGCCGAGCACATCTTCCCGTACTCCATCCCCGAGTACGTCCGCTACGAGTACAAGCGCGTTTGGTACTTTCGCTGGATGCCCCGTTTCCTCTTCCGCGCGCTGGAACGCGCACTGGGCTGGCATCTTTGCCTGATCGGGCGTCCCGCACGGCGGCCCTAGCCGCGATCCAGGCAGCCGTTGCCGGCCTGAGCAAGAGCGCGTGGGTCCGGTACCAGAAGAGGAATTATTGATCCACTGGACCTATGTTTAGGAGGGAATACAAACGTATAATACGTTTCTGTACGGAGGCTATTCCTTCCAGGAGGACCCGGCGGCCGGTTCGCGCGGCGCGCCGGGAGACAGGCCCGTTGGCGCCTGCCGCATCGGGACATGGGCGGCTGCCGCGGTGACTCTGCGGACAGATCGGTTCCGTCTTGCAACTTGGAGAAAGGCATACACGAAGAACCGATGCCAACAGGCGGCCAATCCTCGGAAAGCCATCTATTTTCTTCCGTAATCAGTGCGGATGGCAAAAGGAAATCGATCATTGCCGGAGAAAAATTCCAGCGCATCTATGGCTGGAGTGCCGCCCGGCAGTCCGAGCCGGGCTTTTGGCTGAGCCTGCTAGACGCTGAAAGTCGCGAGGCTTACCTCGACGCCCTTGGCCGCGCGATGCGAGAGGGGTGGGCATCGCTGCAATACAGCTTCTCCGACGCCACTGGCCACCGTCACGACATCCACGAATACTTCCAGCGCGAGGCCGCGCCCTCCAGCGAGGAAAGTGCCATCGGCAGCGTCTTTGTCTCCGGACGCGACTTTACGGCAGGTCTGTTCCGGTTTCGCGACGAAGTTTGGGATGCCTGGTCTTGCGCCGGTCATGACTTTTTTGCCCAGGCGCTGGCCACGCTCAGCGCGGCCAGCCACGCCGATTATGCTTTTCTGGGCGAGTTCGAAGCGTCGCCCGAAGGGCCCGTCCTGCAAACCTTCGCCGTGAGAGAAGACGGCCGCGCGGCGGAGAACTTTTCCTTCCCCGTTACGGGGAGTCCCTTCGAGCAGGCCCTGCGGGGCCAGGTCTGCTTTCAGGATTCCGGAGCGGCGGCCACCTGCGCGGCGCACCCGCACGTACGCGCCGGACGCTGGGCCGCCTACTACTGTTATCCGCTGAAGGGCTCGGCCGGCCAACCGGTTGGCCTTCTGGCGCTGCTGTTCCGGGAGCCCCAGGCGGGGATTCACCAGTTGGGCGGGATGGTGGAGTTGGTCTCCAGCCGCACGGTACTGGAATTCGAGCGTCTGCGGGAGCAACGCCGTCTGACCGAAAGCGAGGAGCGTTTCCGCGAGATTGCCGAGACGATTCAGGACGGTTTCTGGGTTCTGGACGCCGAACGGGAACGGCTCTCCTACGCCAGTCCGGCGTTTCTACGCATCTGGGGCGGCGCGCTGGAAACGCCCCTCGCCGAAGCGCCGTGGCGCGTGCTGCTCACCACGCAGGCCGGACTGCTGCATAAGACGCCCCTCACGCGCGAGTTCCAAATCACGCTCGCCGACGGTTCCACGCGCTGGATCCGCGACCGGTCGTTTCCGGCTTCGAGCGCGGGCGGCGGCGGTGGGCGCATCATCGGCATTTGCCGCGACATTACCGACGAGAAGCTGGGGCTGGAAGCCATCTGGGAGAGCCAGCAGTTGGTGCTCACCGTGGCCAATGCTCTACCCGCTTTGCTCTACCTGTGGGACATCGAGGACGGCCGCATCACGCTGCTCAACCAGTATTCGCGCGAGATGTTTCAGGCCGGTGAAGGGGAGGATGGCCGCGACCCCGTTGCCGCGCTTCACCCATCGGACCTGGTTAAGCTCCGTGTCGTCCGCCGCCAACTGGCCGGCGGGGGCGGGCCCGTGAACACGTCGTTCCGCTTACGACAGCCGGACGGCGGCTACCGCTGGTACAGCGGCCGCGAAACCGTGTTTCAGCGCGGTCTCTCCGGCGGGGCCAAACAGATTCTCGGCGTGGCCCACGACATCAGCGAAAACATACGGCTGGAGCAGGAGCTTCTGTTCAGCGCTCTACATGACCGCCAGACCTCACTGCCCAACCGCGTACTGTTCGAGGAGCGTCTGGAGCAGGCCGCCCGGCGCAGCCAGCGCGACCCTGGCCAGGTGGTCAGCGTCGTGCTGCTGGACCTGGACCGCTTTCAGCGCGTCAACGACGGTCTTGGCCACAAGGCGGGCGACGCCGTGCTGGTCGCCCTGGCCCGCCGGCTGGAGCTCTGCGTGCGCGAAGGCGACACCGTGGCGCGTTTCGGATCCGACGAGTTCGGCGTGCTCATCGAGGGGCTGCAATCGCCCGCCGAAGCGCATCTGGTGGCCGGACGCCTGCTGGCCACCGTCGGCCAGCCTATCGACGGACAGCCCCAGGAGGTGCTGCTGTCGGCCAGCGCCGGCATCTCGATCTCACACTCTTCCGGCGCTGACCCGCGCGAGATGCTGCGCGAGGCCGAAATGGCTCTCTCGAGCGCCAAGAGGGCGGGCCGCGGCTGCTACCGCGTCTTCAATGCCGCTGAACACAGCGGCACCGCCGGACGCCTGCGTCTGGAATCCGAACTGCGCGCGGCTTATCATTCGAACCAGTTCGAGCTGCTGTACCAGCCCATCTGCCACGTTGGCGACGGATCGGTGGCCGGATTTGAATGTCTGCTCCGCTGGCGGCATCCCGAACGCGGACTGCTCTCGCCCGCCGAATTTCTCGATCACGCCTGGGAGGCCGGCCTCATGGAGCGCGTCAGTGCCTGGGTGCTTCGTACCGCCTGCGATCGCCTGTCCGGCTGGCTTCGCATCAACCCCGCCATCTATCTCAGCGTGAACATCGACGGCCGGCAGTTTGCCCAGCCGGACTTTTTCGAACACATCGACGCCACGCTCAGCGCGACGCGCCTGCCCCCGATGGCGCTCCATCTCGAGATCACCGAAACGGCGATCTCCGCCAACCTGGAAGAGGCGGCCGCCGTGCTGCGCCTGCTGAAAGAGCGCGGCGCCGGCATCATGCTGGACGACTTCGGCATTGGATTCTCCTCCCTCAGCCGCCTCAGCCGCCTGCCCATCGACGCGTTGAAAATCGACCGCAGTTTTCTGGAGTCCATCGGCGGCAACACGACCGACCCCGTGGTGCTGCGCGCCATGCTCACGCTGGCCCGCGACCTGAATATGCGCACCATCGTGGAAGGCGTCGAATCCGAGTCGCAGATGCGTCTGCTGCGGGAGGCCAACTGCCAGTACGCGCAGGGCTACTTCCTCTATCAGCCGCTGGGCCAGAACGAGGCGCAGCGGCTGATCAGCCGTTCACCCGCCAACGCTTAACGCCGCCGGGCCTACTTCTGGCCCTTGCTGAGCCGCCGGAAGTATTCGGCCACCGGTTCCTGATAGTCCGGCGGCACGGGTTGCGCCGCGGTGCTCCGCACCTGGCCGCCGTTCTTGCCGTCCAACTCGCGGCGCAGCCGCAGTTCGATCTGTTCCAGACCGGAGAGCACCTGGGAACGCAGCTGCTCGACCAGCTCAGGGTTGCCGCGGAAGCGCGCCGGATCCAACCGTTGCATGTCGCGAATCAAATCGTTCACCTCCTTGGACATCTCGGGGCTTTCTCCGCCCAACATGCCGCGCATGGATTGCAGGTCGCGCATACCCTCGCGGAAGGTCTGTTCGACGGCCCTCGGGTCCGCGCCACGGCCGCCCGGAGCGGTGGGCGAATACGACCCGTCGTTCATCGCCGAATCGTTGTTGCCCATCCCGCGCGCGCCGCCCGAAAAGGTGCGGAACCCGTCGTTGCCACCCTGGCCCTGCCCGCTTTGGCGTCCGCCCTGGCCGCCTGCCGCGGCGCTGCCCTGCTGCTGGCCTCCCTGATTGCCCTGCCCCTGCCGGCTCTGCTGGCTGGAGGATTGCTGGCCGCTCTGCCCCGGTTGGCCCTGCTGGCCCATCTGGCCCTGTCCCGGCTGCTGGCCGGGCTGTCCCTGCTGGTTCTGTCCCGGAGTGTTGCCCTCCTGGCCCTGCCCGCGCTGACCGTCGCCGGAACGCTGGCCCTGTCCCTGTTCCTGTCCACCGCGCCGTCCGGCCGACTCCATCTGCCTGCGCAGACGCTCCACACGGTCCAGCGCGCTTTCCAGGCCCTGCTGCTTGGGGTCCTGTTTGCCGCCCTGTCCCAGCAGCTTCCGCGCCTCCTCCACCTGGTCACGCAGCTTGTCCAGCATCTGGGTGACTGGCGCCTCGCGCATGTAGGCATACTGTCCCATGCCGCCGCGAATGGCCTCGGCGCTGTACTTCAGCCGGAGTCCCAATTCGTCCTGCTGCATCTGGCCCAGGGCCTCGCGTAGTTTCGTCGCCGCGGCGCGGTCGCTGGAGGCCATGCTGCGCGCTGTCTCCTGCATCTCTTTTTCCAGGCGGGACAGCTCGTCGGCCATGGCCTGCCGCTGGCCGGCAAGATCTTCGTTCTGCCGCCGCGAGGCTTGCGGGTTGGCCTGTTGCCGCGCCAGCGCCTCCTGCGAGCCGTAGGCCTGCCGCAGCTTGTTGGTCAACTCGCGCTGCTGGCGCGCCAACTCTCCGGTTCGTCCGGCGATGCGGTCCATCTTCCCGCCCGATTCCTGCTGGCGCATGCCGGCGATCGACTCAGCGGCTTCCCGCAACCGTTCGGCCGCGCGGCGCGCCTCGGCTTCGCTGCCCGCCCCGCTCTGTTCCTGTCCGGCCTGCGAGGAGGCGGCCCGGCGCATGTCCTCAGTGGCCTGCTTCAGGCGCTCCAGCGCCCGTTCGACGCGTGGATCAATGCGGTCGTTCTGCATGTTGCGGCTGGCCTGCGGCCGCCCCTGTTGCTGGCCACGCTGGCCAGACTGCTGCTGAGCCGTCTGCGCGCCCTGCTGTCCACCCTGTTGGCCCGAAGCCTGCTGCTGGCCGCTTTGGCCTTGCTGGCCCTGTTGCCCCTGCTGGCCTTGCTGAGATTGCTGTCCCTGCTGGCCACGCGAGAGCTGCTCCATCTTCTTCTGCAACTCCTCGGCCTCGCGCCGCAGCATCTCCTGCTGCCAGCGCTGTTGGAAGCTCTGCTTGTTTTTCTGCTGCTGTTGCGCCAGTTCCTGCTGCCGCCGGGCCAACTGCTCCAGCTTTTGCAGCGCCTCGTCCACCTGCTGCTCGCGCTGGTTCTGGCCGGAGCGTTGCGCCCCGGTCTCATACTGGTTCTTCTCGGTGTCCAGTTCGAGGTCGAACAGGTTCTCAAGGTCGCGGCCCGCGCCGCCGCCTCCGCCGCCTCCGCCGCGCGACCCGAAGGCCACCTGAATCTGGCGGAAAATGGCCTCGGCCCGCAGAAGGTGCTGCAGTGCTTTCTGCTCGTCGGGCAGAGCCTGATTCCATTGCCTGCCCTTCAATTTTCCGGCCGCCACGCCCATCGCCGCCGCGGCTTCCTTCATGTTGGTTTGAAACGCGGCGAACTCCTGGTTCTCGCCCGTCAACTCGCGGCGCTGCATGCGCGTGGAAAGCGACAGCGCCTGATCCTTCAACTTCGCCTGCACGTCGCTCAGGAACTTCCCGGTTTCGGCCGCTTCGGCGGGCGTCTGCTTCCGGTCCTTCGTTTGATTGAAGGTGGCCGCGATAATCTCCTTCTGCCGCGCCGAAATGTTGTTCTGGTCCTGCTGGCCGCCCGCGCCGCCTCCGCCGCCGCCCTGCTGCGCTTGCGAGTACTCGCGTTCAAACGGCTGCGCCTCGATGAAGTACATGTCCGTGCGCGCCGTGGCGCGCGCATCCTTGGCCGTGGCGTACACGCTCACCAGGTCGCCCGGCACGAGCTTGAAATCCTCCAGGGCCAGCAGTATGCTGCCCGACGCATTGCGCTCGCCGCGCCGCCCGAGTACGGTGCGCGTCTGTTCTTCGCCACCGTTCACCGAGTAGTGCAGGTTCACTTCGTTCAATCCGAAATCGTCGCTGGCCTCAACCGCCACGGCCACCTCTTCAATCGGGCTGGCCTTGTAGTCGCGGCCCGGTTTGGAGATGCGGATCTCTGGCGGATTCTCGCTGCGCACCTCGATAAAGAAGTCCTCCGTCAGACGCACGGCTTCGCCATGGTCGATGGCCGCCACGTGATACATGCCGTCCTTGGCGATGCGCACGAGCGCGCGGTACCGGTTGCCGCCCAGGCTCTCCAGCGCCAGACGGTTCTGGCCGTCGAGGATAATCGCGCCCTCCTCCACCGGCTTGTCGGTGAACACCTCAAGCGAGGCCTCCGTGCCCTCCACGGCGCGCAAATCGCCGCCCCGCTCCTCCACCACCGGCTGCATACCGGTCCAGGAGGGAAACTTGTAGCTGACCCGGATGCTCTTCACCCTGGGCAGATCGAGCACGCGAATGGTGAACGTTTTCGACTGCACGGCCCCGCTGCGGACGTAATATTCGACATTCTCGGCGAGCCCGGCGAAGAGAAACTCGAAACCGTCAGCGCCCGGCGCGCGGTTCATTGGCACAGGCTCCCACTTGGCGCCGCTCGCGTACTTGGCAAACAGGCGGACCTCGCGCGGGCTGAAGCCAACCGGCTGCGCCTTGATCAATTGATCGGAGTTCCGCCGCACGGCCGCGTTGCCCGGCTGCACGGCGAGGTCATAGAAAGGCGCGCTTCCGTTTTTCGGCGCGCCCGCCCAAAGCAGCGATGCGCCGTGCCCCCAATAGCCGGGCCCGGCCACGATGAGAGACAGCAGCACGCCCACGCCCGCCACGGCGCCCGAAAGCCAGGCCGCCAGGCGGCCCGCCGGCACAAGCTCCTCCGGTTGGCTGCGCTCGGCGACGCGCATGGTGTCGGCGGCCAGAAGGTTTAGAAACGGATCATCCGGATTCTCGCGTTCCCGCTCGGCCACTGTGAGAAGCCGTTGCTGAAAGTCCGGGAAGGTCTGCTCGGTGCGGCGCGCCGCCACGAAGCGGTTCAAGCGTTTGATGGGCCGCCACAACGCCAGCACCACCACGGCCGCCAGCACCGCCCACAGCAGCAGCCGCGCCACGGTCACCGGGCCGCTGGCGAAGGCCAGCGCGTTCAGCGCCGCCACCAGCACAAGCGTCACCCCCAGCGCCGCCGCCGCCAGCAGCAATGCCCCGCGCAGCGCCGTGCCCGTGCGCAGGCGCCTCTGCATTCTGTCCAAGTACGAGTTCAGTTCGTCGAGCGGCCTCATGATGCCTCCTGCTCCACTCCCAGATACCGGCTGGAAACCAGCGTCTCGATGACCGCCGCCAGAAGCGCGGCCAGCAAGAGGGGCCACCAGAACGGATGCACCTGCTCTTCTTCCTTACTGCTTGCGGCGGACGCCGGCTTCTTGCCCGCCGCGGACGCCGGGGCGGGCTGTTCCACATCACCGGACTGCCCCGCCCACAGCGCGCGCGTCTCGGCGGCGATCAGCGCCAGGTCCGACTCGCGGCGGTCCGCGTTTACCGCGATCATCTCATGCCGGCCGTTGGCCCGGCGCACCTCGTAGTATCCTTCCCGTTCGGCGCGATAGCTGGCCGCCCGCGCCGCCTCGGCCAGCGGCATGGCCCGTTTACCGTCCGGGCCGATGACCTCGACGCCCAGCGCCGTCTCCCGCTGCGCCCGCAGCTCGATGTTCGCGCCCACGGCGGCCGCGCTCTGCCGTCCCTCGACGCCCGCCAGATAGCGCGCCGACTGTTCGGCGAACACCACGAAGGACGGGGAAAGCGGAAGGTCGTTGGCCAGGTTGTCCAGACCCGAGGCGAACACGAGTACCCGCCCTTCGCCCACGCGCTTCTCATACAGCAGGGGAGTTTCGTCGGTCAGCCGCGCCAGCACTCGTGCGCCTTCGGCCGGTGTCCGCACCGCGTAGTAAAACCGTACGCCCTGCCAGCCCGAGGCCCGGGCCAGCGGCGCGAACGTCGAATCCACATAACCCACCGTGTCGAAGCGCGCGCCATCGCGGGAATAGTAACGCCCCTCGCTCACCGGCTCGCCCGTCACCGGCAGACGGTTCCGCCGCGCCGACGAAGGACCCAGCGCCAGCAGAACGCTGCCGCCCGTCCGGACATACTTTGTCAACGACTCCTCAACCGCCGCTGGCAGCGACAGCACATCGGCCACCACGACATAGGCGTAGCGTGACAGGTTCAGTCCGCCCGCCTGCTCCACCGGGACGGCGTCCAGCGTGAAGGCCGCTTCGCTGGCCGCGCCCAGCGCCGCGCGATAGTAGAGCGGCGAGCGGGCATCGCGGCTCTCGTGCAGCATCAGCGCCCGTTTCGGGTCGGCGCGCTCCACGGCGAACAGCAGGCGGTCGTCCTGCGGCAGCTCATCGTTGCCGTCGATCCGCACCTCGCAGCGGGCAAAGCCGTGACTTGCCTCCAGGCCGATGAACTCCACGGCCGCCCGTCCGTTGGCCGCCAGTTCCACGGGCTTGGTTTGCAACACGCGGCCGTTCACCACAAGCGACACCGTCTTTTTCGCCGCCGGCGTTTCATAGCCGGCCACGGCCGCCTGCACGCGGGTCTTCTTGGTGTCCCACACCGTTGCCGGCGCGCTCACCGTCTCCACGGTGAAGTTCGCCACGCCCCGGCTGGCCACCGGGTGCAGTTTCAACTCCACGCCCGCCGGCATTTGCAGGTCATGAAATCCCGCCGGCAGTCCGCTGCGCTGAAAGTCGCTGAACAGGTGGACCTCCAGCGGCGAGCGCGCCGCGTTGGCGATGCTGCGCACGGCGCGCGTGAATTCGCCATAGTTCGTCCGGCCGTCGCCGGGCTGGATGCCTTCCACGGCCGCGCGCAGCAGGCCCGCATCCTGCTCCGGTTTGGTCAGCACATCGGCCTGATTGCCGAGCGCCACCACCTGCGCGCGGCGTCCGCCCTTGGAGGCGATCACGGCAGCCGCTTCCCGCCTGGCTTCGGCCAGCCGTTCGCCCGCCCTCATGCTGAAGCTGTTGTCCACGGCCACCACCAGCAGGGGCTCGCCGCGGTTCATGGCCGCCATCCGCTTCCAGAACGGATTGGCGAAGGCGAGCACCAGCAGAAGAAGCAGCAGCAGCCGCAGGGCCATCAACAGCAGGTAACGCAGGCGGCGGTGCTTGATCGAACTCTGCGTGCGCTGCTCGAAGAACATGAGCGAGCTGAAGGGCAGCGGTTCGGTCTTGTGCTGCCGCAGCAGGTGAACATAGATGGGCAGTCCTAAAACGGCGAGCCCGGCGAGAAACCAGGGTGCGAGAAAGCCCATGCGCTAGAACCTCCCCTGCCGGATGCTCAGATACTCGCGCAGCGCCTCGTCCAGCGGACGGTCCGTGGCCACCTGGAAATAGTCCATGCCCGCGCGCTTGGCCTCTTCGCGCAGCGCGCGGATATGGGCGTCGATTTTCTGGCGGTACTCCTCGCGCGCGTACTCGGGCGAAACTTCCAGCGAATCCTGTGTCTCCATGTCGATCAGAATCGCCGGGGCATTCAGATTGGGGCGCAGTTCGCGCGGATCGAGCAGGTGGAACAGGATCACCTCGTTGCCTCGGAAGCGCAGCGGAGCGATCGCCTTCACCACCACGTCAGGCTGGGCCCAGAAATCGCTGATCACCACGGCGATGCCGCGCCGCTTCAGGAACTCCTGAAAATGTTCAAAGGGACGCCGGAAGTCGGTCCGCTGGCCGGGCTCGGCCCCGCCGATGCCGTGCAGCAGACGGTGCAACTGGCCCTGCCGCGTGGAGGGCGGGATGAAGTTGCGCACCTCGTCGTCGAACACGATCAGACCGCAGGCGTCGCGCTGCTGCGAGGCCATGTAACAGAGCGACGCAGCCAGATACCGCGCATAGTCGATCTTGTTCACAGCGTGCGAGCCGTAGGCCATCGAATTCGAGGCGTCCAGCATTACCGTCAACTGGGAGTTCGTCTCGCCCCGGTAGCGCTTCAGCACGATGCGCTCGGAACGCGCGAACACGTTCCAGTCCACCTGCCGCAAGTCGTCGCCGGGCGTGTAGCTGCGGTATTCGGCGAACTCCTGCGAGAAGCCGAAGTCGGGCGACCGGTGCAGGCCGGCGACAAAGCCGTCCACGACGGTCTTGGCCACCAGGTCCAGGCCGTTCACGGCCGCGAGCACTCTTGGTTCCAGGTAACGTTGCAGCATGTCGCCCCCCCGGCCGCCTCCTCACGCCTTGGGCGGCGGCATCTGGTCCAGCAGTTGGCGCAGCAGAGCGTCCGGCGTCAGACGTTCGCTCTCGGCATGGAAGTTCAGCAGCAGGCGGTGGCGCAGGACGGGAATCGCCAGCGAGGTGATGTCCTCATAGGCCACGTGGTAGCGCTGCCGCGTCAGCGCCCGCGCCTTGGCCGCCAGCACCAGAAACTGCGCCGCGCGCACGCTGGCGCCATAGTTCACATACTTCTTGACGATTTCGGGCGCCTCGGCGGTGGAAAACCGCGTGGCGCGCACCAGCGAGATCGCATAGCGCGCCACGGAATCGGCGATCGGCACCATGCGCACCAGTTGCTGGAAGCTGGAGATCTCGGCGGCGTTGGTCACCACGTCGAGATCCGCCTCGTGTGTGGTGGTCGTGAGCCCGATCACGGCCATCTCCTCGTCGGCGCTGAGATAGTCGAGCACCGTGTTGAACAGGAAGCGGTCCAACTGCGCCTCGGGCAGCGGATAGGTTCCTTCGAGCTCGATCGGGTTTTGCGTCGCCAGCACGAAGAACGGCGCGGGCAGTTTGTAATGATTGCCGCGCACGGTGCAGGAGCGTTCCTGCATGGCTTCCAGCAGCGCCGACTGCGTCTTGGGCGGCGTGCGGTTGATCTCGTCGGCCAGCAGGATGTTGCCGAAAATCGGTCCGGGTACGAAGGTCCAGGTGCGGTGGCCGGTGGCCGGATTCTCTTCAATGATGTCGGTGCCGGTAATATCGGTGGGCATCAGATCGGGCGTGAACTGAATGCGCTTGAACTCGAGTCCGAGCGTGGTGGCGATGGTGCGCACCATGAGCGTCTTGGCCGTGCCCGGCAGCCCCGTGATCAGGCAGTGTCCGCCCACGAACAAGGCGATGAGAATTTGTTCCAGAACCTCTTCCTGGCCCACGATCACGCGGCGCACCTGCCGTGTGATGTCCGCGTGGCACTGCTGGAACCGGTCGACGCGCGCTTTCAGTTCGGCGCTATCCAGATTCACGTCAGCCATCGTCGACATGTCGTTATTCGTTCTCCTTCCGTCCGCCCTTGTCCGCGTTCAACTCGAGCATCAACCTCTGCGCCGGTTTGTAACCCGGCGCGGCCTCCAACGCCAGGAAGACCTGCTCGGCCGCCTTCCCCTTGTCACCCGCCTTTACATATGCCCGCGCCAGATCGTAATGCGCCGCCGCGGCGTCCATGGGACCGCCTGCCACCACGGCTTCAAACTCCCGCACGGCCGCCTGGGTCCGTCCCAGATCGAGGCTCAACTCGCCCAGCTTGCGGTGCATCGCCTCGCCGTTCATCGGGTAGATGTAGTTGATCTTTTCCAGCGTGCGCGCCGCCTCGGCTTTGCCGCCCGCCTCTTCCTGCAGGCCGGCCAGCTTCTTCAAACTCTCCGGCGTCTTGCCGCCTTTGCTCGCGTACTGTTCCAGCGCGCGCCGTGCCCCGTCCTTGTTTTTCAACTCCAGGCAGGCCTCGGCCACGGCCTCGTAGGCGCTGCCCGGCTCGACGAAGTCCGGATAGATGGCGATGAGCCGGTTGCCCTGCTCCACGATGGCCGCGTAATCGGAGGCGCGCTTCAACGTGGCCAGCCCGGTCATGCCCTTGCGCCACTCGACCGCCTTGGACACGGCCGTTCCCGCCTCTCTCTCCACCCAGGCCAGGAACTCCTTGTCGAAAGCCTCGGGCGTCATGCCCAGAGCCTGTTGAATCACCTCGGGCGTCGTTTTGCGCTGGCCGAACAGGCGCATCATGTCGAGCAGCTTGTCATAGCTCCACTTCGTCTGGATGTAGTCGCAGATGCGCCCGGCCTGGAAATAGCTCACCACCACCTGCTGCGGATATTTCGGACGGATGAAGCCGCGGTCCAGTTCGGCCACCGGCAGCAACTGTTTGGCCGCGATGGCCGCCACGATCTCCGGCGTCATCCTGTCGCCCCAATCCGGCGCGGCCTCGGTCTCCTCGTGCACGGCGAAGCCCTCGGTGAACCAGCGCGGAACGCGATGCCGGGTGGCCGTCAGGACGAACACGTGGCTCAACTCGTGCCACAGCGTGCTGGCCCAATGGAAGGTGCCCGGCTTGCGTCCCGAGGGCGAGTCCATTGCCACCACGTGGCCGAAGGTCACGCCCAGGGCGCCAAGCCCCGGCATGCCCATGGTGCGCACGGCGAAGTCCTCATGGTCCGGGTACACTTCCAGGCGCACCGGCTGGCCGATGGTCATTTTGTACTTCTTCTCGAAGGTGGCCACCGCTTTTTCCAACTCCGGCTGGAAGTACAGACGCAGCAGCGCGGCCTCCTTCTTGTGCAGCCTCAAAATCGTCTTCGGCGTCTCGAAGGTTTCAAAGTTCGCATAGCTATCGAGCAGGCGCAGCGAGTTCACCGTCGGGTTGCTGTCGTACTTGTTCTGAAAGCAGAGCTCCAACTGCTGGCGCGCCTCGGCATCCTCGCCAACGCGCATCAGATTGACGCCCAGTTCGCTGCGCGCCGCCCAGTTCCGCGGATCGCGCTCTATCGCCTTACGGTAGTGGGCGATGCCGTCGAGGTAGCGCCGGTTCAGCACCAGGTGGTGCGCGATGATGGCATGCGCCTGGCCGTAGTGCGGGTTCACCTTCCACACCTGTTCGAGCAGAGCGTCGGGCGAGCGGTCGGCGAGCGCTTCGATAGCCGCCTTCACGGCCACGGCGTCGAAGGCCTCCGGCGAGAGCGCCAGCGCCTGTCGGGCCTGCGCCTCGGCGCGCTTCGTGTCGGAATCCTCCAGCGCCAGGTTCGCCAGCAACTCATGCGCCTCGACCAGGTCCGGATCCTCCTCCACCGCCTTAAAACCCATCTCCAGGGCTTTCGGCGAGAAGCTCTCGGCCATGGCCAGAGCCATGCCCAGCAGGGCGTGGGCATTCTTGCCGTCGATGTCGAGCGCCTCCTGGAACAGCCCGGCGGCCTCGGCGGCGTTAAAGCGCTCCAGAAACAGCCGTCCCCACCGCACGCGCACGTTGGCGTCTTTCGGCGACGCGGCGGCGGCCTGTTTGAACTGAGAGTTAGCGCTCTTGTAGTCGCCGATGCCCCAGGCGCCCTCGGCGCGCTCGGCGGGATCGCGGCTATCGAGCAACTTTTCGAAGCACCGTTCGGCCTGTTCGGCTTTCCCCAGATGCCGCGCCCGCCAGCAGTCCTTCGCGCCGGCCGTCATCACCGGCCCCGGACGGCTGGCGCCTTCGCGCGCCGCTTGCTGCCCGCTCACCGCCGTGAACACCGCGGCGGCAACCGCCAGCGCCGACACGCCCACCGGAATGGCTACCCGCCTTCCCATCTCTTATTTATCCAACTCCTCTTGCAGCCGCGCAAGTTCGAGCAAAGCCGCCTGCATCTGCCGGCGGTAGTCCTCCAGCGGCATGGCCGCTTTCTCATACTTCAGTTTGTCGATGCGCTGCTCGGCGCGCTCCTTCCGCGCCAGCAGTTCACGCTTGGCCGGATTCGCCGCCGCGCGCTGCGCACCGCCAATGCGCAGCAGGGGAAACGAAGCCGCCAGAAGGCCCTGTCCGTTCGCCGTCGAGGGCGCGCGCACGGCCTCGCCCGCACCCGTATCTTCGAGCACGGCATGTTCGGTGGCCAGCCGTTTGTTGGTCTCGTAAAACTCCACCGTCTTGCGGTCGGCGTACCGGTAGGCCTCCAGCGCCGACACCACCTCGTTCTTGTCCGTGTCGGCCGCCGGATCGCGCAGCGCCTCCACCCAGTAGCGGGCGAACACCGTGGCGTTGCGCTCCGTGCCCGCCTTGGTCGCCAGAATCACCGCCCGTTTGGGCCGCTGCAGGGCTTCGAGCGAGCCGCCGCTCGCGCTGGTGGTGTTCACCACAAGCTGCCGCCCGGCCGGCACGCGGTCGCAGAGCGCGGCCAACTCCGCGCCGGACAGGTCGGGCCCCGGAATATTGAACTTGTATGCGGACCCGTCGTAGCTGCCATGCCCGATCAGCATCAGCACGAAGGCATCGGCCGGCTTGGCCGCCGCGGCGATGCTCTCAAACGCGGCTTTGATCTTCTCGCGCGTTGCCCCGGCGCCGGACACGGTCACCACGTTCACCTCGCCGCCGCTGCCCTCCAGAAGCTTTTCCACTTCCCGGGCCTGCGCCGCGAACCGTTGCTCGTAATCCTTCTCCCCGCCCAGCCCCGAGATGGTCAGATAGTGCGTCGCCGCCGCCGCGGGCCAGGCCAGACAGCAAGCCAAGAACAACCGTTTCATACGACGCCCCACTTCCGGCGCAGCAGCCACTCGGCTGCTTTCAATCCGCACAGAGCCAGGAACACGGCCGGCAGGTTCCACAACTCCTTCGTCTCGCGCACCGTGATGCCTGCTTCCGACAGCGACACCTCGCCGGGCAGCTTGCTCAGATCGTCCGGCTTCCAGTAGCGGCCCCCGGTGAGCGAAGCCAGCTTTTCCAGCAAGTCGCGGTTCTGGCGCGTGTGGAAGTTCTCGGCCACGCCGTCCTGGCGCTGGAAGGTGAATACATCGCGGCCCACCTCCTCCTCGCCTCGGCGCGCCACGGCCTCGGCCACATACTGCCCCGGCTTATCCACCGTCCATTCGCCCGCGTACTGCCCTGGCGTCACAGGGTCGGGCTGCAACTCCACCACGCCGCCGCTGGCCTCCGGACCGAGAATCCTTACCTCCACCTTGGCGTCGGCCGCGGGCAAAAAGTTGCGGTCCCGCACATCCACGTGCAGCGGCAGCCGTGACTCATCCACCAGCACCTGCCGCGGCGTGGATGACACAACGCGGCCCGGCGTTTCACTCACCGCCCAGCGCAGCAACTGCCGCCAGAACACCTCGTGCGTCATGTCGGCCAGAGGCTGCTGCATCTGCCAGCGCCAGGTGTCGCCCGCCACCACAGCCGTGCGACCCCGGCCGTAGTTCTGCACCACCAGAAACGGCGAGCGCTTGCCCGTCACCTCCGCCAGCACCGAGGCGCCCGGCTTCGGAGCTCCCACCTCCTGCCAGGCCATCAGCGCGGGCAACTTCTTCCAGCGCGCGGCGTTCCTGGCCGCATCCTCATCCTCCAGGCGGCAGAGCGGACTCTCCACGCCCGCCGGCGTAAGCTCCACCGTGGCCATCTCGCGGTGAAAGACGCCCTTGCGGTCCGGCAGGGCCACCGGCAGCATCGCGGCCAGTTCCGACCGCGCCCAGCCGCCTTCGCTCATCGCCGAACGCCCGGCCAGCAGAATCAACCCGCCGCCGCGCCGGTCCACAAACTGTTTCAGCAGCTCCTGCTGCGCCACGGTGAAATAGTTCATCTCGACGCTGCCGATGACCACGGCCTGGTAGCCGAACAACTCATCCACCGTCGCGGGGAATCCCTGTTCGAGGCCCGGGCTGGCGCTGTCGGCGCCTTGAATGTAGTTCTTGTTCTGCGTCGTGCGCAGCAGCGTGACCAGTTGCAGCGAAGGATCGTCTTCCACGGCGCGGCGAATGAACTTGAACTCCCAGCGCGGCTCGCCCTCGATGTAGAGCACCTTGGGCCGCGCGGCGCTGACGTTCACCAGCCGCAGCACGGCGTTGTTCAGCGTGTTTTCCTCACCCGCCAGCGGATCGGCGGAAAATGTGAAACCACGAGCCCCGGCCGCTCCGGCGTTGAACGAAAGCGTCTCGCTCTGCACGCGCCCGTCGCCCTGCGCCTCCACCTCCTTCGACGCCACCACGCGGCCGCCGTCCTTCGCCGTCAAGCGAAGCTTCCGCCCCGCCGCGCCGAAGCTCACCAGATTCACCTGCGCCTGCACGCGCGACTCGGCCAGCGCCCGCGCCGGCGCAACCACGCCCGTAATCTCCACGTCGAGCGGCGGCCGTTCGCGCCCGACGCCAATCGTGTGCACCGGAATGCGCCGCGAGCGGAGACCGGCCAGCGCGCCGGCCTCCAGCCCGCCGCCGTTTTCGGCGCCGTCGCTCACCAGCACCACCGCGCCCAGTGGCAGACCGGCGGACTCCTTCGCCAGTTGCCGCAGCGACGCGCCGAGGCGGGTCGACTGGCTGGCCATCGTCAGTCCTTGCAGATTCTCCACACGGTCCAAGCCCTCTCCGGCGCGGTACAGACGAACCTGAAACCGCGAGCGCAACGCCGCCAGCAGCCCGCCGTCCAGCGCCGCGCGAGCCGTTTCGCCCCGCCGCCGCCCGTCTTCGCTGATGGCCATGCTGCGCGAGTCGTCCACCACCACGGCGACGATGTTCTGCTGCGGCTTAAGCGTGGTCAGCGTCAGGGCCGGCTGCCACAGCAGCAGCAGCAGCGCCGCCACCAGAGCCGCCTGCAAGCTCCACAACACGGCGCTGCGCCACCCGCGCACGCCCCCGGCGGCCGAACGCTGCCGGCTCCACCACAACCAGGCCAGTCCACCCGCCGAGGCCAGGATCGCCAGCGCCAGCACCCACGCCGGCCACCGCGCCAGCAGGACCCATTCGCCCTTGGCAAATGCCGATGGTGGATAGCGGAAGAAGAGTTCGAACATCGGGTCCCGGTGTGCCGCTTCAGTGCGTCATGGAGTAAATGATGTAGTTGATCCCCACGCGGTAGGCCAGCGAGGCGTAGCGCTCGGGATACTGCGGATGATCGGCCCATTCCCACGCGTCGCCGAGATCCATGTTGTGGCAGATGCCCACCATCAGACGCCCCTTGTCGTCGTGGATGCCCCGCCAGCGCCCGATGTAGCCGTCGTTTTCGGACACCCGTCCGGTGAACAGAAATTGAATGCCCGGCACCTGGAAGCGTTCATCCAGGTCATACAGCGCGTGGAAGATCTGCTCCTTGTTTTCCAGCTCCACCACGGGCCTCTCGGGAAACACCTTTTGCATGCTGTTCATGAAAACGTCCCACTCGAAGGTGCCGTGGAAGTCGTCGGTCATCATGAAACCGCCCTTTAACAGGTACTCGCGCAGCCGCTTGGCCTGCGCATCGTTCAGCCCCCAACGCCCCACCTCGGTGGCGTAGATCCACGGGTAGTTGAAGATGTCGTCCGACTCCAGGTCCACAACCTGCTCCACGCTCCGCACGTTGAGACGCGTCAACCGGCGCACGCCCTGCACAAACTGGCGGTCGGCCTTCGGATAATCGGTCGCCCAACTGCCCCCGGCGCGGCCCCAATACCCGTTGCGCAACGGAGAATAGCGCAGGCGCGCGAACTGGAACTCCGTTTTGTCGTTCCCGTCGGCGGGGAACGGCGCCGGGTTGTCCTCCTCCTCGAGAAAGGACCGCATTCCGCGGCCGCGCTGGAAGGCGAACAGGCCCGTCCAGATCGTCAAACTCAAGGCGGCCACCGTCGCGAATGTGCGCATTCTCATGTGCCTGCCCTCAAACTGATCCCTACCATATCACGCCAGACTCTGATTGGACGCCAACCAGCGCGCAAAGTTACTACCAGGCTGCCCGCCGCCTCCGGCACGCTACAATTTCTCCATGTTCTGTTGCGATCTCCTGGGCGAAATGGCCTCCCGCGGCTTCGTTGTGCACGAACCCATCCACAAGCTCGCCAACGGCCGCATCCTGACGGAAATCGACACCGACTACTTCTTCCAATTCGGCGGCGAGCGGCCCAGCTACGCCGGTCTGCATTACTGTCCCTTTTGCGGCCGTTCGCTGTCCCGCGAGCTCTGGAACCGCGAGAAGAAGAAGTAGACCGCGCCTCACGCCTGAATCCAGGCCGTAAACTGTGGTTAAATAGTTTCGCTCACCCTGGGTTATATGAATTCCGGGCCCACATCCCTTCCTTCGCTGCCCGAAGTGCACGCCTCGGTGGACACCGTCCACCCCTCCATCTGGAAGCGTATCTTTGCTTTTGCAGGCCCCGCCTACCTGGTCAGCGTCGGCTACATGGACCCCGGCAACTGGGCTACGGATCTGGAAGGCGGCGCGCGTTTCGGCTACCAGCTTTTGTGGGTGCTCATGGTCTCCAACGCCATGGCCATCCTGTTGCAAACGCTCAGCGCCCGCCTCGGCATCGTGGCCGGACGCGACCTGGCCCAGGCCTGCCGCGAAGCCTACCCCCGCCGCGTCTCGCACGCCCTGTGGTTTCTGTGTGAAATCGCCATCGCCGCCTGCGATCTCGCCGAAGTCCTTGGCGCGGCCATCGGCCTCAAGCTCCTGTTCGGCATCCCCCTGCTGACCGGCGTGCTTCTGACCGCCCTGGACACCCTGCTCATCCTCTGGTTCACCCGCTTCGGCATACGCCTGTTCGAGGCCATCGTGCTGTCGCTGATCGCCCTGATTGCCGGCTGCTTTCTGCTGGAGATGTGGTTTGCGCAGCCGGTGCTGGGCGATGTCGTGAAGGGCGTGGTGCCCCGCCTGAACAGCGAGAGCCTGTATGTCGCCATCGGCATCCTGGGCGCCACGGTCATGCCGCACAACCTTTATCTTCACGGCGCGCTGGTGCAGACCCGCCGGATTGGCCAGAGCGCCGCGGAAAAACGCACGGCCTGCCGCTACAATCTCATCGATTCGGTGGTGGCGCTGAACGGCGCCCTGCTGGTGAACGGCGCCATCCTCGTGCTGGCGGCCTCGACGTTCTACACGCGCGGCATCGTGGTCACCGAGATCGAACAGGCCCACGAGATGCTCGCGCCGCTGCTTGGCACCACGCTGGCCAGCGCCGCCTTCGCCATCGCCCTGCTGGCCAGCGGACAGTCCTCGACCATGACCGGCACCATGGCCGGCCAGATCGTCATGGAGGGCTTTCTCAACTTCCGGATGCGCCCCTGGCTCCGCCGCCTGATCACACGCATGCTGGCCATTATCCCGGCCGCGCTCACCGTCTATTTCAGTGGAGAGGCCGGCAGCTACCGGCTCCTGCTGCTCAGCCAGGTTATCCTCAGCATGCAGCTTCCCTTCGCGGTCATCCCGCTGATCCACTTTTCGAGCGACCGCAGGATCATGGGTGAGTTCGCCAGCGCCGCCTGGGTCCGTGTGCTGGCCTGGATCGCGGCTTCCATCATCGTCGGTCTGAACGTCTGGCTGGTCATCCAAACCTTCGGCGAATGGCTGGCCGTCTCCGGCGCATGGCTCTGGGTGGTCCTGGGGCCCGCCTCGGCCGCCCTGGCCATACTGCTCGCCTGGGTGACGCTTCATCCGTGGCTGCCCGAACGCTGGCGCTCGCTGGGGGCCTCGGGTGTTCCCCTGCCCCCGCCGGCGGCTCCGGCTACTGAGGCCGGAACACCACAATATCGGACCCTCCTGGTACCGTTGGACCACACTGCGGCCGACCAGGAAGCGGTCAGCCACGCGCTGGCCCTGGCGCGTGCGCACGGCGCCAAAATCGTCCTGGTTCACATTGAAGAAGGAGTCACCAGCCAGGTGTATGGCGATCTCGCTTCCACGGCCGAAATCGAGCGCGGACGCGGCTATTTCGAGCAGATTCTCGCCCATCTGCGCACCACGGGGGTCGAAGCCGAGCTGATCATCCGGCACGCGCCCCACCCCGGCGCCGAGATTGTGCGAGTGGCCCGCGCCGTGAAGCCCGATCTCCTTGTCATGGGCGCGCACGGCCACCGCGGATTGAAAGACCTCATCTTCGGGCAAACCATACAGGACGTCCGCCACGACCTCGCCGTGCCGATGTTCATTGTCCGGGGCGACAAACCGGCGGGCGGAGTGGGCGGCGACTAGGGGCGCTCGACCGGCGCGGACCGTTCCACTCTGGACCGGCGGCGGAACACCTGTGTCGGTCTGACCCGCCCGGCCTCCGCGTGAGCCCGTAACCCCTTTAGAATCCGTGCAACCAATTGGCATCCTGGTTGCATCGAATCTAGTGACGTCATGCCTCGCCCGTTGACACCCGCCATTCTGGTTCTGGCCGGCGCACTCAGCGCAGGCCCCGGCCGCGCGGCCACGCTCGAACGTCTCTCCATGGATGAGATGATTCAGCAATCCACCGAAATTGTCCGTGGACGCGTGATGACGCTGGGGGTCTCCACGAAGGGCTCGGTGCTTTACACGCTGGCTCGCGTCGAGGTGCTGGAGCGCTGGAAGGGCCCCTCGGGCCGCACCGTCGAAATCTGGATCCCCGGCGGCCGCAGCGGCAATCTCCGGCAGACCTTTTCCGGCGCGCCTACGCTCGCCGTGGGGGGCGAATATGTCCTGTTTTTGTGGGCCGGCTCGAGCGGAAACCGGCAGGTGATCGGATTCTCCCAGGGCGCTTTCGACGTGAAGCTGGACGCCAAGGGAAGCCCGCAGATGCAGCGAGCGGCCAGCAGCGAAGCCATGCTGGATGAGCGGGGCCAGCAGGTGGAGGACGTGCCGGTGCGAATGAGCCTGGCCGAATTGCGCAAGAGACTCAAGTCCGCGCTGGGCCTGGCGGGAGGCGCCGAATAGTCCATGCGGCGCGGCCTGCGGTATTTGGCGGTTCTGCTGGCGCTCAGCGCCGGGGCGCAGGCTTATTACCATTTCGTTCACTTTGTTTCGCGCCAGGGTCCGTTCACGCCAATTCCGGAAAAGTTTGATCTTTCAGCCCTGCTGAACAAGACCGTTTTCTTTACCATCAGTGAAACCGGACCGGCCGCGCTGGCCGCTGGCGACAGCAAGGAAGCCGTCGTCAGCCAGCTCCGTCTGGCCGCCAAAGCCTGGAACGATGTACCCACCTCGGAGTTGCGTCTTGCCTTCGGCGGGTTCACGCAGCCGGGGGCCTTTCAAAGCTCGCCCCTGGTGGAGATCGTCTTCGACGAGGTTCCTCCGGGCCTGGTGGCGTTGGGGGGCATCACCTCGCGCGGAACCATGACCAGCGGTCCCGGTGGCGCATTCGTGCCCATCCAGCGCTCCACCGTGATCCTGCGGCGGGATCTAACCGACCGTCCCAGTTGGTCCGAGGCTCTGTTCCTGACCATGGTGCACGAGATGGGCCACGCGCTGGGATTGCAGCACACGCTGACCTCCAGCGTGATGTCCACCGAGATCACACGGGCCATGACAAAAGCCGCGCCGCTCGGTCCCGACGATGCCGCGGGGCTCTCGCTGCTGTATCCCAAGCCGGACTACTTGTCTTCGACCGGCTCCATCGCAGGCCGTGTGGGCATTGCTGGCGAGCCTGTGAACATGGCCAGCGTCGTGGCGCTCTCCCCCGAGGGCTCGGCGATCAGCACGCTGACCAACCCGGACGGTACGTTCCTGCTGCAAGGGTTGCCGCCGGGCTCTTACTATCTCTACGCCCATCCGCTGCCGCCGCAGCTCTCCGTGGAATCGTTCCCGGCCAACATCACGCCGCCTTCTGACCTGGAGGGGCGTCCCATCCCGGCCACGCTCTCCTTTGAGACCCTCTTCTACCCGGGCGTGAAAGACCCGGCCGCAGCCACTATCTTCCCCGTGGGTAAGGGGACCGCGATTGATGGCGTCAATTTCGACGTCCGCCGCCGCGCGGCGCCAGCGATTTATGCCGTGCAAACCTATAGCTACCCCGGCAATGCCGCTGTCAAGCCGGCCCACCTGAACACCTACGGCGGCCGCAATTACTTCATCGCCGCGGGCTACGGTCTCATCACGGGTCCGGGTGTCACGCCGGGCTTACAGATGAGTGTCATTGGCGGCTCGGCGGTCATCGCCCCCGGCAGCATCCGGCCCTATCCTAGCGACACGAGGTACATCACGGCCGACTTCAATCTGGCGCCCTTCCCCGGCGAGGGAGCCAAACACCTGCTCTTTTTCGCCGATAACGACATGTACGTTCTGCCCGGCGGCTTCCGGATCGTGAACCGCACGCCGCCCGCCATCACCTCGATCACGCCTGAAACCGACTCCTCGGGGGCGCCCGTGCTGCGGATCGCCGGAACGGGGCTGACGGCCGACACCCGGATTCTCTTCGACGGCGCCGTGGCCACGGTGCGCGGCTTCCAGCCGGCCACGGGACTTGTGGTTTCGCCGCCCGCCGCGCTGCCCGGCCACAAGGCCGTGGTCGTCGCGCTGAACAAGGACGGGCAAAGCAGTCTCTTCCTGCAGGCGAACCAGCCTCCCTCGGTGCAGTTGGACTCCACCGACGCGCCGGTCTTCACCGTGACGCCGAACCAGCTCACGGCGGGAACAGAGGCCATGGTTGAGGTTCAGGGCGTGGGCACGGCGTTTCAGGAGGGACAAGTGGCGCTGGCGCTCGGCTCGGCCGATGTCAGTGTGCGCCGTTTGTGGGTTACCTCGCCGAACCGTATTGTCGCCAATGTTGTGGTGGCCGCGAACGCCTTACCTTCGGCTTCCATGGTGACGGTTGTGAACGGTCTCCGCTCGACGGGGCTGCCCGATGGACTCTCAGTGGTTCCCGGCGCCAGGCCCACGGTGCGCGGCGCGGTGATTGAAGCCGGCTCGGGCCGCACCGATGTGGTTCCCGGCTCCGTGGCCGCCGCCCGGCTTTCCGGTCTGTCCAGCGCCGGCGCGCTTACGGTCACGCTGAATGGACTGCCCGTGCAGTCGCCCGCCTTGAACGACAACCTGCTCACCTTTACGGTGCCTTCCGGCACGCCCACCGGCCCAGCGCCACTCAAGGTTCGCGTAAATGGCGAAGAGCTGCCCGCCATCGCCGTGTCCGTGGACCTGCCGCCGCCCACAGTGGCCGCCATCTATTCCGGCGGCACCAGGATCGACCTCAACCGCCCGGCGCGCCCGGGAGAGGTGATCACCGTGGCCGTCGGCGGCGCAGGCGAACTGGGACCCGAGGCCTCACCCTCGCGCTTCCGGGTGTGCGTGAATGACCAGCCGCTCACGGTGCTGCAGGCCGGGCTTCTCGGCGACGGCTCCTATGGCGTGCAGGTGCAACTCGATCCGGCTCTGCCCGTGGGCACCTACATGCTCACCGTCGCCGTCGATTCGCGCGTCTCCCCCGTCCAGAGCCTTCCGGTAAAGTAGCGCACGCCCCCGCCGCTGCGCAGGCGCGGCGCCCCGAGCGTCCATGTTATCGTCGATTCAATGGCATTTGAGTCCGACAAGACCATGTTCGAAATCTATCGCGAGACGACCTATGCCTCCGAATACCGCGTCGTCTACTTCACCGAACTCCAGGATCACAACAAAGAGCACGAGATCAACCGCGCCATGGCCGGGGAACACTTCTGCGACGGCTTCATCCTCGACTTTGAAAAGGATAAGGCGAAGGCAATCATCGAAGGCATTCTGCTGCGGATGAATGGCGGCGAACGGCTTGCGCCCGAGGACATCCTCCGCGAACTGGGCCAGCACGCGGCCTGAGCGCCGCCGTCCCGCGCGTTATTCTGAACGTATGAGACGGAAACCGGAACCCGGCGAGGCATCCGCGCATTTTGCGGACTACATCAACCAGGTGCGGGGCCCCGGCGTTGTGGAGGCGCTGGAGCGCCAGACTGTGGAGTTCACCGCTCTGTTGGGACGTGTCAGTGAAGAGGCTTCGCTGGCGCGCTACGAACCTGGCAAATGGAGCGTGCGTGAAACCGTTGGACACATCACCGACACCGAACGTGTGTTTGCGCACCGGGCTTTCTGGTTCGCGCGCTGCCTGGACGGCGATCAGGCATCGATGGATCAGGACGTCTGCGCCGCTCACGCCGGCAGCGGCTCAATCTCATTGGCCGCCTTGGCCGCCGAGTTCGCGGCCGTCCGCGCCTCGACGATGTCGCTGGTGAAGCTACTGCCCGGCGAGGCCTGGTCGCGCCAGGGCATCGCCAACGGCAACCCGGTGACGGTCCGTGCGCTGATCTGGGTAATCTGCGGCCATCTGGAGCACCACGCGCGCATCCTGCGCGAGCGCTACGGCTTGCGGTAAAGCCGCTTGCGTGTACCGCCCAGCCCAGGGCGGCCATCTTGGGTTACACTGCCGGTAATGTCCAAGTCCTGGTTGGGTCGCTCGCTATTCCTGACCCTGCTGGCCGCGGCCGCGGCGATCACGCTTCCCCGCCCCGCCGCCACGCAGACGCGCGCGCCGCGATGGTACAAAGGCAACCTCCACACGCACACGCTGAACAGCGACGGCGATTCGACGCCGCACGAGGTGGCCACCTGGTACCGCGAGCACGGCTACCACTTTCTGACCCTGTCCGACCATAACTATCTCACCGATGTGACCGGCTTGAACGCGGTTCATGCGGCGCGGGAAAAGTTCCTGCTCATCCCCGGCGAAGAGTTGAGCGACCGTTACGACGGCCAACCCATCCACATGAACGCCTACAATCTGGGGCGCGAGCTACAGCCCCGGCACGGCGCCAGCGTCGCCGCGACGATTCAGAACAATACCGATATGATCCGGCAGGCCATGGCGCTGCCCTCGCTGAATCATCCCAACTTTCACTGGTCGATCAGCAAGGATGACTTACTCAAGGTGAGTAACCTGGGGTTGTTCGAAGTGTACAATGGGCACCCGACGGTGAACAACACGGGCGGCGGCGGCTTCCAATCATTGGATGAGATGTGGGACACGCTTCTGACGGCGGGCAAGCGCATGCAGGGCATCGCGGTGGACGACGCGCATCATTTCAAGAAGATGGGGCAGGAGTTCTCCAATCCGGGGCGGGGATGGATTCAGGTCCGTGCTGACGAGTTGAGCGCGGCGGCCATCACGGCGGCCATCGAGCGCGGCGACTTCTACGCGAGTTCGGGAGTTGTCTTGAACGGCGTACAAACCGGCGGCGGCGAGTACCGTTTGGACATCAAGGAACGTCCGACGGAGAAGTTCACCACGTATTTCTTCGGTCCCGAAGGCAAGGTGCTGCACAAAAGCTACAGCCTGACGCCGGCCTACAAGATGACCGGCGCCGAAGCCTATGTCCGGGCCCGCGTGGATTCCTCTTTCGGCTCGAGCGCCTGGACACAGCCCCTGTTCGCACGCTAGCTGGCCGACCAGCACGCTCGCTCGGCGGAGCGCCGCCTCTAAAATACGCGGCCGGAGTAGCGCAGACCGATCCTCCACATGCGCGGAGCGCCAATGGCGGGAACCGGTGTGTACCCGGTGAGGATCTCGCGGTCGAGTATGTTCTCGAACACCATCTGAGCCGAAAGATTGGCCCGGATCTGGTGGCGGAGAGTCAGATGCGCGGTGGCGTAGCCAGGCAGGCGGAACGCATTCAGGTCATCATCGAACTGGAACGAGGACGACCGGACGCCTGCCGAGACAAGAGTGCGCGAGCCGAAGTAAGTGGCTTGCGCCGAGCCGTAATGTTTGGCCACCTGGGGTGTGCGCAGGCCGGAGCCGACGCGGGAATCGGCGAACAGATAGTTACCTTCCACCTCGACGTGCGAGTGAACCCGCTGGCGGAGGTCGAGTTCAAAGCCGCGGGCCAGGGCGCTGGCGATATTCCGGCGCTGGCGGATGATCTGCGTGGGTGAGGAGGAGAGGGTAATGTTACCCACGAGGTTATCGAGCGAGTTACGGTAAAAAGTAAGTGAATAGCGTCCGCGCTCGCCCGTGTAGTCGCCGCCGAACTCGACGCCCGTCAGCGTCTCGGGCTGAAGCTGGTCGTTAGCGCGCGTGATGGCGTTGCCGGCGCGGAACTCACGGTAGAGTTCATTCAGCGTGGGAGCGCGGAAGCTGCGGTAGGCGGAAAAGCGCGCGCGCCAGGGGCCGCGTCCGGTGGAAAGCCCCGCGTTGGGGGAAAAGAAGCTCCGGCCGGAGCCCGCGAAGTGTTCCCGCGCGCCCAGGAAGAGCTTCACAGGCCCGGCGTTGCCTGTAAACTGGCCGAAAAATCCGCGGTGGAAGACATCTCCCCCGGCGTCCGTGCGGGCCGTCACCAGGCCGGTGGCGCCAAAGAAGGTGTCGAGACTGCGGCCGGAAACCCGGGCAAAATCGGTCCCTGCAAGCGTGGCCCAGCGCGTGGCCGTGTGCCGCCAGTAAGCGGCGCCACCCGTTCCAAGCGAGGGGACCGACTGGATGGAGGTGATGCGTTCGGTGAGCCGGCTCGCGGGAATCGTGGAGAAGTTACTGCGGAACTCCCCGCGCGTGTGATAGCCGGTGAAGGAGAGTCCGTCGCGGGAAAAGTCGCGTGAGTAATGGGCAGACAGCGTGCCGAGCGAGGTGGAGTTGCGGAGTAGCGAGGTGCCGTTGATGCGGTCCTCGACGAGCATGTCGGCCTTCACGAACAGGCGCTGGGCGGCGCCGAGATAATCGAGGCGGACAGTGGGCGCGACAAAGCGGGCGTTGGCCTCGCGGTCCACGGGGCCCCGGAACCGCTCACCGACGATGTAGTAGCCATCCGTGGTGTATGCGCGTGCGGCAGCGGTGAGTCCAATGCGGCCGAACAGGTTGGCGTAACCTGCTTCGGCCTGGTGCGTATTGCGGTTGCCGGTTTCGTAGGAGCCGAACAAAGCGCGCGTGTGGGAGGTCCTTTCGGGCTCGCGCGTGAAGAGCGCGATCGCGCCGGCCATGGCGCGGTCTCCGAACAGACTGGTAGAGGCGCCACGGGACAACTCGACGCGGCCCACCGTATCCGGCGAGACGCGCGTCCAATACACCCAGCCGCCGAAGGGATCGTTCAAGGGCACGCCATCCCACAGCACGAGCGTGCGGGAGGCTCCGGTGGATCCCAACCCGCGCAGCGAGATGCCCTGCGTGGTGGGATGCGCGGTCAGCGACGAGGAGCGGCGGAACAACGAGAAGCCGGGAATCATGCGGAGGCGGTCATCGAGATTGATGCCGGGCGTCTGCTGCACGCGGCGCGAATCGAGAATCGTCAGCGAAGCGGGCGCCTCGGCGGCGACCTTCTCCACCACGGTGAGCGAGGTTTGCACGGGCGCGATGGCCGGACTCGGGTCAGACGTGCTCTGCGCTCCCAGGGTCGAGAGTATGAAGATCAAGCACATGATCGCGTTGCCAGCCGGCTTGCATGGCCAGCTGAGGCGAGGCCGTAAGGATAAGGCGGAGGCTGTCGGCCTCCAAAGGGGGATCGGGCTCATAGGCGTTTAGAATCGCCTTGGACTGCGTGCCAAACAGAACGCTGGGCTGCACCAAGGCCAGGAATCTAAGAACAGTATATATGTCGCACTCTGCCGGCAGAGTGCGATCGAAGGAGCCGCAGCGCAGACGGAGCCGCGCGGGCCGGTGGGCGATCTGCCAGCAGAGAAACGCGCAACACTCCACGGCGCGCTCAAACAGAGGCTCCGAGCCGGCTGGCACGTTGGGATCCAGAATGATTTCGATGAGCGGTTCGCGTTCGGCGGCGAACTCGCGCACCTGCAGATCGCCCGTGTGGGCGGTGGCTTTCCAATCGACATGGCGCGCCGATTCGCGGATCTCGTAGGGGCGGATGCGATAGAAGTCGGTGCCGCGCGAGCGCACGAAGGCGTCGAGTCCGGCATCGAAGCCGGCCAGGCGGCGTTCGGACTCGGGGTGCGGCTCAAGCGATGGATAGACGACAACCTCGTTGGCCAGCGTCAGGTCGATGCGCCGTTCGGTGAAGCCGAAGGGGAAGCGCGAAACCAGCCGGAAGCTGTTTTTTTCATGCAGGCCGCGATGGGCGAAGCGGACATCGACACCGGCTTCCACGGAAGAGGCGGCGGGCAGATAGGGAATGTAGAGTTCGGTGACGCGAACCGACAGAGGGACGCCCCGGATGGTGAGCGAGAACGACGGGACCCAGGATTTCGCGTTGGACATACGCAGGCGCGCGGGTGTGGAACGGCGGGCCGTGACGTGTTCGGGCGGCAGAAATTCCAGCTCCAGCCCGGCCAGCGAGAGGCGGCTGATGAAGCCGGAAATGAGCATCGAAGAGATGAGCAGGGCAAACAGGAGATAGAGGATGTTGTTCGCGGTGATGAATGCCGCCGAGCCGGCCAAGGCGGTCAGCAGGGAGAAGAAGAAGCCGGCGCGCGTAAGCCTCTGGCGCATTCCGCCTTCAATGGCGTGGCGGACCCGGGCGTAGAGTTCGCGCCAGATGGGGCGGCGTGAACTAAAGGGCATGGCTCCATGTTGGCATGAATGCGCGGCACGAACGGCTTTACCACGCCGCGCGCGCTCAATTCAATTGCAGCGTGAAACCCTCCGGACTGGCCGCCGCGCCCACGCGGAGCACGGCCTCATGCTTGCCGGGAGCGGTAAAGATGCCGGGGACGCGCACGTTCAACTGCAGTACGCCCGCCAGTCCGGGCGCCTCTCCGGCATACAGAATTTCAGCGGGCGAGTTGCCGATGCGCAGCGTCACCGGGGCAAGCGGCGCGCCCAATGGCGCGGCGGGCGGCGCTCCGGCCACGCGCGCGACGTCCCATGCTCCGGAACCGGTGGCGTACAAGGTGACCACGCTGCCCCTAGGGATGCCGGGGCCAGGGCTGAGCAGCTCGCCCGTTGGCGACACCGCCAGCACGGCGTCTTCGGAGGAGAACAGTCCAGGCGCGGCGCCGGCCAGGGCTACGGTGGTCCGTCCAAGCGTCGCGCCGCTCGCGCGCAGTTCCACCACGGCCTGTGGAGTGGCGAGATAGGGGAGTTGGAAGTTGATCTGTCTGGGCGAGGTGTAGAAAAGTGTCGAAGGCTCGCCATTCACGATGACTTCCGGCGAGGCGGGAATCTCTTCGGCATAAAGCGAGACTAGCTGGCCGGGGGCGAACGGGCCTGGCTTCGCCGTGGCGGCGTGCAGTACGGCGAGAGGCCGCACTGCGCCGCCGGGCCCGGGACCGGTAATCTCGGGCGGGGCAACCACGGAGGGCGTCAGCAGCCGGATGCGATGGTTGTCCAGATCGGCGGCGAAGATCCGTCCATCGGCGTGTAGCGCCAGAGCCGCCGGAGTATGCAACTGGGCTTGTGTGGCCCCGCCGCCATCGCCAGCCAGACCGGCCGCGCCCGTGCCCGCGATGGTGCTTACCAGTCCGGAGGGAGCGATACGCCGGATGCGATGGTTGTAGGCGTCGGCCAGCAACAGACCGCCCGAGGCGTCAAAAGCGAGCGCGGTGGGAAAGCGGAACTGCGCAAGCCGCGCGGTGACGCCATCGCCGGCCGCGCCCTCAGACCCCGTGCCGGCCACGATCTCCCACGCGCCGTTGGCGGAGAGGCGGCGGATCGAGTGCGCGCCGGATTCGGCCACGTGCAGCACGCCGGCAGAGTCGAAGGCGAGCGAGGTGGGGTTGTTCAGCCCGGGCTGGCCCACTCGCGTAAGGAATCCGTTGCGCCCCAGGCGGCGGATCAGTCCGTTGCCCGAGTCGGCGATGAAGAGGTTGCCCGAGGCGTCATAGGCCAGCCCTCTCGGCTGATTCAGTTGCGCCAGTTGCGCCGGACCCTCCTCGCCCGCCGAGCCAGGCGCGCCCGTACCTGCTGCCGTATAAATGATGCCGCCGGGGAGGATGACGCGCACACGGTGGGCCGAGTACTCGGCGATGGCGATTTCACCGGTGGGTGATATGGCCACGGCGACCGGGTCATACAGCAGGGCCGAGACGGCCGCACCACCGTCACCGCTCGCGGCGGCCGAGGAAGGGGCCTGGCCGTTCCCGGCGGCGCTTTCGAGTACGCCCGCAGGTGTGACGCGCCAGAGGCGCAGCGCCTGCTCATCGGCGATGTAGAGATTCGACGCTGCGTCCAGCGCCACCCCCATGGGTGCGAGAATGCGTGGCTGCGCGCTCGAAGGCCGCGGAGCGACGCCCTCAGAGGCTGTGTCCTTCCCGGACGGCCCCGCCAGCAGCGTGAGCGTGCCGAGGCTGCTCAGCGACCACAGGCGCTTGGGTTCAGAAAAGTAGAGCTGGCCGGAGGCGCTTTGATGCAGCGCCCGCAGCGAAGCAAAGCCGTTGGAGGAGAGAACCGGCGTGAGCTGGCCATCGAGACCGCGCGCGTAGAGCCCGCCTTCTTGCATGAGTATGGTCAGGCGTCCATAGGGGTCGGCGGCGAGATCCAGCGGCGGCCCGTCCAGCGCGGGTTGCATGGCGAGCGCCCGCGACACGCCGCCTTGCAGCATCAGGATGGAACCTGTGCCAGTGTTGGCGACGTAGAGGTTGCCCAGGTAGTCCGCCGCCACGCCCGCCGGAAAGGAGAGCGGGATGGAGGTGGATTCGCCAGCCAGCAACGTGAGCTGTCCGGCCGCGGAGAGGCGGTAGAGGCGGTTCGCCGGGGCGTCAGTGAAGTAGAGGTTGCCCGCGAAATCAAATGCCAGGTTCCTGGGCCCGCTCAGCTTCACCTGCAGCGGGCCGATCCCTGTGGCGGGAATCGCGGTGAGGGCGCCGCCTCCGGCGATGGTGTCGATGCGGCCGTCCGTCGAGATCCTGCGAATGCGCGCGTTGCCGAAATCGGCCACGTAGAGATTGCCGGCGAAATCGGCTGCCAGACCATACGGGGAGTTGAGGCGTGCGGAGTTGGCCGGACCGGCGTCACCGGCCAGTCCCGGGCTGCCGTCGCCCGCGACAACCGTGAAGGTTCCATTGGATGACAGGAGCCAAACGCGGTGGCCGGTGGAATCCGCGACGTAGACGGCCCCTGTGGGGGAGGTGGCAATGCCGTCCATGGACCCTAGCACTACGTCGTTAGGGGCCTGAGACGCGGGGGGCGAAGATGCGCCTGCAAACGTGCTGATTTGAAACGAGGGGGAGGACGAAAGTACCGGGTAAGATACCTCGAGTGCCGCCACCGGCAGGCTGAGCGCGGCGGCCAGAAACACGAATGCGGTAAGGCGGAACGGCGGAATCACGCAGGAATCTCTCTCCTTCGAGTAAGTGGAAGGCGCGCAGGAACTCTCTCAGGCGGGGTGCGATGAGGGGGACATGCGGATGCGAATTGCTCTTTTCGCTGTGTGTCTGGCCGTGGCCGGACCGGCGCAGATTGTCACCGGGCAGGTACTCAAGACGGTGGGGTTGAAGACGGGGTTGCAGCCCGCCGGAGGACGGTTTTCAGAAAGACTGTCGCGCGGCGGCGCGGCGAAGTCGAATCTGCCGGGGCGTGTCTACCGCGTGGTGATGTTCGATCACATACCGGAAGCGGCGGATCTGGAGGCGCTGGAGCGCCGGGGGATGACGCCCGTACAGTACGTGCCCGAGCGGGGTGTGATGGTTTCGATGCCGCCCTCCGTGGGTGCCGCGAATCCGTTGGAGCAGTCCGGCGCGGATGAGGCCCCTCTGGTGTTCGCGCTGGCGCGGAAGGTGAGTCCGCTGGTGGATGCGATGGAAGAAGGTGAAGCCGGGCTGGCGGTGGTGGCCGAGACCTTCCCTGGCGTCACTGGGGGCGAAGGGCTGGATCTTGCGCAGCGGGAAGGCATGACGGTGCTGGCGCATGCGGACCTGCTGGAGAATCAGATGCTGCTGCGAGGGACGCGCGCGCAGGTGGAGTCGCTGGCGCGATGGGAGGAGATCTCCTATGTATGGCCCGCATCGCCGGAGCTGCGCGAAGGAGTTCTGGTGCACGGCTGTGTGGGCGCGGTGACGGCGGCGGGTCCGGTGGGGAGCTATGTCGCCAAAGTGGGCGATGGATGGGACGGGCCGGGACTGGGGATGGCAAGCCTGCAGTACAGGTTGGCGGCGTTGTCGCGGCGGCTGCCCGCGGAGGTGCAGCGGACCGAGATCGCCAGGGCAATGGCGGCGTGGTCGGCGGTAGTCCAGGTGAACTTCAGTGAAGGAGGAGCGGCGCACTCGACGCGGCATCTGAACATTCTGTTCGGGGCGCGGGCGCATGGCGACTCGTATCCATTCGACGGACGGGGACGGACGCTGGCGCACACCTTTTTTCCCGCACCGCCCAACCCTGAGCCCATCGCGGGCGACCTGCACTTCGACGAGGACGAACCCTGGCAGGCAGGCGCGCATACGGACCTGTACAGCGTGGCGCTGCACGAGTTGGGGCACGCCTTGGGGCTGGGGCATTCCGACGATCCGGCGAATGTGATGTACCCCTATTACCGGCTGCTGAACGAACTGGCGGCGGGGGATGTGGCGGCGGCGCGGGAGCTGTATGCGCCGCGCGCGGCGGCGGGGACGCCGGAGGCACCGGCCACGCCAGAGCCGCCGGCATCGCCCGCACCGCCCCCTGGGAAGCCGCCGGCCACCAACCCGGATGCGGCCGACAAGACGCCGCCCGTGTTGACGCTGAACTACCCGGCGGCAACCGGCGTCTTCACCACGCGGGGCGCCATCGTCTTGCAAGGAACGGCAAGGGACAATGTGGAGGTGGCCGGCGTGCGCTGGACCTCGAACATGTTCGCCTCAGGCGGGGCGGCGAGCGGAACGGCGAGTTGGCAGGCTGAGGTGCCGCTGGCGGTGGGCATCAACCGCGTCACACTGATAGCGGTGGATGCGGCCGGCAACAGGGCCATGCGCAACGTGACCGTGACAAGGAGATAAGCGGATGCTATTCTCAGCCCCATGTTGAGAACACGAATGCAGGCGGGGGCGGTGGCTCTGCTGCCCACCCTGATCACTATGATTTCATGCGGTCCTGTGGCTCCTCCGGATACGCGAGCCGCGGACGCGGCGGCAATTCAGGCATTGGACGAACAGTGGTCGGCCACGGCGAACAAGAATGATCTGGAGGGCGCACTCGCGTTTTATTCCGCCGACGCCGTGCTGCTGCCACCCAATGCGCCCATCGCGGCGGACAAGGCGGGCATTCGCGCGGCATGGGCGGGGCTGCTGACGCCGAACACGAGCGTGAAGTGGAGTGTGGGCAAGGTGGAGGTGGCCCGATCCGGCGACATGGCGTACCTCTACGGCGCCTACGATCTGGTGGTGAAGGACCCCAAGGGCGGCCCGCCGTACACGGAAAAAGGGAAGCTGTTGGAAATCTGGAAGAAGCAGGCCGACGGGAAATGGAAGTGCGCCGTGGACACGTTCAACTCCGACGCGCCTCCGCCGCCCGCGGCGCCCGCCCCGGCAAAGTAGGTTCGCGCCAGTTAAACGCAGGGGCCGCCGCGCCTACATCGGCGGCTCATCGCCGGCGATGTCGTCGATGCGGTTCTCGAACTTCGTGTACTCGTGGAGGAACACCAGAGGCACTTTGCCGATGGGGCCGTTTCTCTGCTTGGCGATGATGACCTCGGCCAGGCCCTTCAGCTCTTCGCGGTCGCGCTTGTAGTATTCCGGCCGGTAGACGAACATCACCAGGTCGGCGTCCTGTTCGATGGAGCCGGATTCGCGCAGGTCGCTCATGATGGGGATGGGCTCTCCCTGGCGTTGTTCGGTGGCGCGTGAAAGCTGGGACAGGACGAGAAACGGGACGCGGAGCTCCTTGGCCAGCAGCTTCAGTCCACGTGAGATCGCGCTGACCTCCTGGTTGCGGTTCTCCACGCGGCCGCGCGCGCTCATCAGTTGCAGATAGTCGATGACAACCAACGAAAGACCCTGCTCGGCCTTCAGGCGCCGGAGCTTGGCGTGGATGTCCATGAGATTGACGCCGGGCGTGTCATCGATGAATAACGGGGCTTCGGCCAGCTCGGTGGCCGCCTGCATGAGGCGGCGCCGCTCCTCCTGGTTCAGATAGCCCAGACGGTATTTCTGCTGGTCCACGCGGGCGGCCGAGCAGATGAGGCGCGTCAGCAGCAGTTCGCGCGACATTTCGAGCGAGAACACGGCCACGGTCTTTTGCAGTTCCGGGTTTGTGGCGACGTGCTGAGCGATGTTGAGAGCGAGCGCCGTCTTGCCCATCGAGGGGCGGGCGGCCAGGATGAGCAGCTCGCCGGCGTGCATGCCGCTGGTCATCTCGTCGAACTTGGTGAAGCCGGTGCTGAGTCCCTTGACGCGGCGCGAAGGGTCGAGAAAGGCGCTGAGGCCGCCCTGGAAGCGTTCGAGAATCTGGCCGGGATTCAACAGGTCCTCGCGCTTCTGCGCCTCGCCGAGCTTGAGCAGCGACTCCTCGGCGTCG
Organism: Bryobacterales bacterium; assembly: GCA_020847045.1. GTDB lineage: Bacteria > Acidobacteriota > Terriglobia > Bryobacterales > Bryobacteraceae > JAFLBB01. The sequence continues at coordinate 142,908 of JADLCT010000097.1, forward strand.
CCGAGAATCACCTGCGGGTCCTCGTTGTCGAGCATGCAGCGCTCGATGAGGCTTTGCGAGTTCAGGATGATGCGGCGGAGGACCGATTTTTCCTTGATGATCCGCGCATAGGACTCGAAGTTGTAGATTTGCGGCAGACCATCGTCGAGCGAGGTGAGATAGGCGAGGCCGTCGACGGACTCCAGTTGGCCGCGGCGCATGAGCTCGTGAACCACTGTGACGCGGTCAATCTTTTCCCCGCGGTCATTCAGCGCGGTCATGGCGGCAAAAATGCGCCGGTGCTTCTCCAGGGAGAAGTCGTCGGCGGTGAGGATGCCGGCCGCGATGATAAAGGCGGACTCGTCCAGTTGGATCGCGCCCAGGACCAGCCGTTCGGCCTCGGCGCTGGCGGGCAATCCACGTTCGAACAGGGGGTCTCGGGCACTCATGGAAACGAATCGGAACCGCGTGGGGGAGGGTTAACCGGGAGTGTAGCACACCGCATGCGCCGCGCAGTTTTGGCGCGGGTTACTTGCGGAGCGTGCGCGCCGGCGTGAGAGTCCCGGCGCGCGAATGGCGATGCGGCGGCAGTGCAGCAGAGAAGCTATTTGGGCTGGATCGAGTAGTGCTGCAGCGACTCGCCCGTGGCCTGGCGCAGGCGCGAGAGCGCCTTGTTGAAGTCGAGATTGGCGACAACCACGCGGAGGCGCGAATCGGCGTACTCGTTCTGCCTGGTGAGGACCAGGAAGTTTGTCGACTCGCCAGTTTGGAACAGCCGCACCTCGCTGTCCAGCTTGTCCTTGGCGGCGCGCGCGCTGGCTTCGGCGGCTTCGATGCGCTGGCGGGCCGTGTGGATGCCCTGCAGCGCGTTGCGCACCTGCGAGGCGATTAACTGTTCGCTGCGCGTACGTTCCAGTTGCAGGCGGCGGCCTTCGAGAACGGCCTGCTGCAACTCGGCCTGCGCGGTGCGGTTCCGGGGATTCCACTCCAGTTGAATTCCGCCGGAGATGCTGTGATAGCGCGTGCTGAAAATGTTGCCCAGCGCCGTGCCGGGACCACCTTCAAGAAAAGGCGGAATGCCGCCAAACTGCGGTGGTTGGAAGCCAGGCAGTCCGGCGAGCGCGGAAAGCTGGTTGATGCGCGTATAGAGCAGATCGTTGCTCGATGTGAATGGATTGGAGACGTTGGAAACCTTGCCCCCCAGGCCGGAGCTGTAATAGGTGGCCACCAGGTTCACCTGCGGCTTGAGCTGGTTCTGGCTGAGTTCCTTCCGCGTCCCGGCGTTGTCGCGGCGCAGGTCGAGCCCCTTCAACTCGATGCGATGGGAGAGCGCGCCGGCGACGGCTTCGTTCAGTTCGGGCAGCACGCCGGCCGTCTGGCGGCGCTCATCGGTGGGTACGATCACGTCATTCCAGATCTCGTTCTGGCGCCCGCCCGACAGCAGCAGCTTCAGAGCGTTTTCGGTTTCCGTGATGACGCCGATGCTGGCGTAGTAGGTGTCCAGGCGGCGGTCCAGTTCAGCTTCCGAGGCGGAGGCTTCGATAGGCGCCAGCGTTCCGGCGTCGATCTGCCGGCGCGTGCGGCCCAGTTGCTCACGGCCCCACTCGACGTAATCGGCCTTGACGGCGGAGTCCTGGCGGGCGGCGAGCAGGTTCCAGTACGCCTGCTCCACCTGCGAGACGATGTCGATGACGCGGAGCTGGAAATCGGATTCCGAGATGTCCACATTTTTCGAGCGGATGCGGATCTCGGCGCGCGGCGCGTCCAGGCGCAGGTTCCGCACCAGAGGTTGGATGAGACTGACGCCCATGCGCGACGTGGTGCCGGGGCTGAGTCCGGCGAACGGGTTCGTGGTGGTGGCGCGCGTATTGTCGAAGAAGGGCTGCAGCGTGGTTCCGTACTTCTCAAAACGCTGCTTATAGCCGAAGTTGGTAACCACCAGGTCTTCCCGCAGATTGCCGTTGGCGCCCAGAAGGATGCTGGCCGTCGGCGTATTGCGGCGTTCAAGCGACGGCTGCCATGTGAAGACGCCGTCAAAGGCGCCCCGTGCGGCGAGCAACGCCTGTTGGGCAGTGGCCACGGTGTTGCGCTCGATCTCGAGATCGAGGTTGCTTTCGAGCGCCAGTTCCAATGCATCCCGCAGGGGGAGTTTGCGCTCCGCGACGCCGACGCCGACGCGTGCCGGAGCGGCGAAGGGATCGGCGGGTGCTTGCGGCAGCGGGGCGGGCTGCTGGGCCTGCGCGCCGGTGGCGAACAACATCACGGCCAGCAGCAGCGACAGGAAGCTGCGGAACACGGGCACGCGGCGCAGCGACGCGCCGAGCGAACCAAACACGCCCGCGATGCGGCCCCACATGGACCAGTGCGCCAGATCGTCGAACAGCGAGTAGGCGACCGGCGTGACCAGCAGCGTGAGCAGCAGGCAAAGCGTCTGGCCGCCGATGACGACAATGGCCACCGTGCGGCGCGAGCCGGAGCCCGCGCCCGAGCCGAAGGCGAGCGGGATCATGCCCGCCACCAGCGCGGCCGTGGTCATCAGAATGGGACGCAGACGGTCTTCGCATCCGCGCAGAATCGCCGTCAGACGCTCCACGCCTTCGGCCCGCAACGTCTTGATGTGGTCGATTTGCAGAATCGAGTTCTTCTTGACGATGCCAAACAGCACCAGCACGCCGACCGAGCTATAGATAATGGAGAAATTTTCGCGGGCGATCATCAGCGACAGCAGCGCGAAGGGAACCGAGAGCGGCAGCGACAGCAGGATGGTGACCGGGTCGATGAAGCTCTCAAACTGAGCGGCGAGAATCATGTACATCAGCACGATGGAAAGGAGAAACGCCATGATGAACGACTGGCCCGCGCGGCCGAATTCCTTGGACTGGCCAATCAGGCCGGAGCGGTATTCGGGCGGCATGTTGAGCCCGGCGACGGCCGTGTTCAACTCCGCCAGCACGTTGGACAGCGACTGGCCTGTGGCCTCGTCAATGTTGGCCAGGATCATCACCTGGCGGTTGCGGTTGTACCGGTTGATCTGCGACGGCCCGGTGGATTCGGCGAGCGAGGCGACGTTGGACAACGGCACGTTGCCGAGCGTCGAGGAGGGCACGAACAGGCGTTCGAGTGTTTCCGGCGACGTGCGGAAGTTTTGCGCCACGCGGAGCATGACGTCGTAACGGTCGTCACCTTCGCGGTAGGTGGTGGCCTGTTCGGCGCCGCCCACCAGCGTACGGATGCCGTTGGCGATCTGGGCGACGTTGACGTTCAGATCGGACGCCTTGTCGCGGTTGATTTTGATGCGCACCTCGGGCTTGCCGGCCTCGAAATTGGTGTCGAGGTCGGTGACGCCCTTGAGCTGCCCGAGCCGGGCCAGCAGAGCGTCGGAGTACTTCTCCAGACGGTCCAGATCCGGACCCTGCAGATAGAACATAAGCTCGGAGTTCTGCGCGCCCTGGATGAGCGAGGGCAGTTGCACGGAGATGACGACATCCTTGGGGAAGATCTGGGTGAGACGCTCGCGCGACATGGCCATCACCTTCATTTGCGAGTACTCCTTGCGCGTTTCCGGCTGGGTCATCTCGACGATGAGCGAGCCGCGGTCCACCTGCTTCTGAATGTCGGCGCCGGCCGTGGTGACCACGTTGAGCACGCCGGGCAGCTTGCGCACCTCGGCTTCGGCGCGCGTGAGAATCGCGGCGGTGCCGTCGAGCGAGGTGCCGGGCGGGTTTTTGACGATGATCTCGAACAGCGCCTGGTCGTCGGCGGGCAGGAAGTCATAGCCGATCATTTTGGAGATCGGCACGGTGGAGACCATCACGCCCAGACACAGCAGCACGATGGCCCAGCGGTGCTTCATGGACCACAGCAGCATGGAGCGGTAGTTGTTATCCATGATGCGGAAGATCCAGGTGTCCTTGGTGGAGGCGGCGTGGCCTTCCGGCGTACTGTCGTGAATGGGATCATGGCCCGGCTTATGGCCGTTCCCGTTGCCGCCGAGCTTAAGAAAACGCGAGCAGAGCATAGGCGTCAACGTGAAGCTGACCAGCAGGCTGACCATGATGGCGAACGCCGCCGTGTAGCCGAAGCTGGACATAAAGCGGCCGACGATGCCCTGCATGGTGGCCACGGGCAGAAAGATGATCACCAGGCTGAGCGTGGTGGCCATGACGGCCAGGCCGATGTCGGCGGTGCCCTTGATGGCGGCCTCCACCGGGCCCATGCCCTTCTCTTCCATGAAGCGGAAGATGTTTTCCAGAACGACGATGGCGTCGTCGATCACGATGCCGACCATCAGCACCAGGGCGAGCATGGTGATCTGATTCAGCGTGAAGCCCATCATGTTCATGAGCGTGTAGGTGGAGATGATGGACGTTGGAATGGCGACGGCGGCGATCAACGTCGAGCGCCAGCTCCGGATGAAGACGAGCACGATGATGCCGGCAAAGATGGCGCCCAGCACGAGGTGCTCCTCGACGGCGTGGAAGCTGGCCTCGATGAATCCGGACTGGTCGCGCGAGTAGGCGATCGTGAAGTCCTTGGGGATGAACTGGCGGACCTCGTCGATGCGGGCCTTAACCGCCTTGATCACCTCGAGCGTGTTCGTGCCCGACTGCTTGCGGACCTCGAGAATCACGGCCGGCGAGCCGTTCAGCCGGGCCATGGATCGGGGCTCTTCAAAGGTATCGGCGACGGTGGCGATGTCGCTGACGCGGACCGGCGAGCCGCCCACGTTGGCGACAATGACGTTCTCGAAATCCGACGGCTTGGTGATGCGGCCCAGCGTGCGGACGGTCAACTCGCGCCGTCCCTGGTCCAGCCGTCCGCCGGGAATCTCCACGTTCTGCGCGGCCAGCGCCTGGCGCACCTGCTCGACGTTGATGCCGTAGGAGAACATGCGGTCCGGGTTGAGCTGCACCTGAATCTGGCGCTGGCGCTCGCCGACGAAGCGGATCTGGCCGACGCCGGAGAGCACCTCGAGGTTCTTCTTCAGCAGGTCATCCACGAGCTTGGTGGTTTCCCGCATATCGCGCGGCGAACTGATGACGACGTTCAGCACCGGCGAGGCGTCGGTGGCAACCTTGTCGACAATGGGCGGGTCGGCATCCTCGGGCAGGTCCGACAAAATGCGCGAAACCTTGTCGCGCACCTCCTGCGCGGCGACGTCGGCATCCTTGGTGAGCACGAACTGAATCGTCACCAGCGAGAGGCCTTCGGCCGACACCGAGGAGAGATCGTCGATGCCGGAGACCGTGTTCACGGCCTCCTCGATGCGTTTGGTCACCTGCGATTCGACCTCTTCCGGGGCCGCGCCGCGGAGCGTGGTTGAGATGGTGACGATGGGGAATTCGACCTTGGGGAAAAAGTCGACGCCGAGCTTGCCGTAAGCGTCCAGACCCATCACCACGAGGAACATGATGAGCATCGTGGCGAACACGGGTCGCTTGATGCAGAGCTGTGCGAGTTTCTGCATGGGTCAGCCTTTCTTTGCGGGCCTATTCTTAACGGCGAGCTCGGCGCCGGTAACCAGCATGGGAAGGGAGCTGGTCACAACAAGGTCGCCCGGCTGAACCGAGGAGGCTCCGGCCTCGACAAGGCCATCGAGTTCAACTCCGGGCGAGATGCGGTGTTCGACGGCCTTGCCGTCGCGAATGGTGAAGATTTTGGTGAGTCCGGCCACCTGGAACAGGGCTTCCTTGGGGACCATGACGGCGTCGACGGCATGAGCCGCCACCAGTTGCACCTGAACGAACATGCCGGGTTTCAGGCGGCTGTCGTTCGAGGTGAGCCTGGCTTCGGCCTGCAGCGAGCGCGAGCGCGGGTCGAGCGAAGGGTTGATCTCGCGCACAACCGCTTTGAAGGTGGCGCCCGGAATGGCGTCGGTGGTGAAGTTCAACTCGGTGCCGGGCCGCACGGCCATCACCGCGGTTTCCGGAATGTCGGCGCGCAGACGGAGCGGGTAGTTCTTGACGATGGTGAAGTAGGGCGAGTTCTCCTTGATGTACTGGCCGGGCGCGGCCATGCGCTCGCTGATCTGGCCGTCGAAGGGTGCAACGATGCGCGTATCGCGAAGCCTCTTTTCGAGGATGCCGACGTCGGCCCGCAGCGCCTCGATGTTGGCTAACTGCACGCGCAGGTCGTCGCGCATGCCGTCAAACGCCGCCTGGCGTGCCTGATAGGCCTTTTCGATCTCTTCGAAGCGCTCCTTGGCGATGTCGCCGGTGGCCACCAGTTTCCGGGCGCTCTCATACTTGGAACGCGCGTCCTGCATCTGGGCTTCGGCCTGCCGTATGGCCGGCGTAGTCTCGGGCCGGACGCCGGTTTGATTCGGCGTGAGCCCGATACGCGCCATCGCCTGAGCCAGGTTGGCGCGCCCGCGCTCCAGGTTGAACGCGATCTCGGTCTTCTGTAATTCGGCGAGAAGCTGGCCCTTTTTGACGTAGCTGCCAAAGTCGGCGTAGACCTTGTCGACGCGCCCGGACACCTCGGTGCTGACGTTGGTGGTCTCCTCCGGAGCGAGCGAGCCGGTGATGTTCACGATGCGCTCGACTTTGCGGACCTCGGCCACACCGGCCGTGACCTCGATCTTTGGCGCCGGGGCCGAGGCCTTCACCTCGGTGGGTGTTTCCTTCTTCGTGCAGCCGGCCATGAACAGGACCGCCGCGAAGGCAAGAGCTACTGTACGCTTCATAAGAATTGAGTTGCTCCAAACGGTGAAAAGGGGCTAGGAACCAGGGACTTGAATGCCCCGGAGGTAGATATCCACCATCTGCCCGGTGACAGCTTCACGGTCCAACACGGGACCATGGGGACAATAGATGGAATGGATGATGCCCAGATGGGCGAATATCCCGGCAAATGAGCGCGCGGCGACGAGGGGATCCATTTTCCGAAAGGCCCCTTGCTCCATCCGCAGGTTGAGATAACCGGTGATCACTTCATAAAAAGGAAGAACGTGATTCTCGTAGAAAAGCTCGCTCAGCTCATGCCTCTCCAGGCTGCTGAACATCAAGAGCCGACAGAACCGGGGGTCATCCAGGTGCCAGGCAAGGATGCCCAGGCCGAGTTGAGTGAAAAATCCACGGTCGTCGCGGGCCTCGATGAAAGGAGCAAGAACCTCGCTGGCTGCCGAGGGACCGCGATGGCTTTTGGATTCCAGCAGGGCATTGTAGAGATCGTTTTTTGTCTTAAAGTGTTGGTATAAGACAGGCTCTGTAACACCAACAGCATTAGCCAGTTCTCTTGTTGTTGTCCCACGAAATCCTTTGGCGGCAAATAGCTCAGTGGCCGCCTCGACAATTGCCATGCGGCGCTCGGCCGAGGACATGCGCGCTCGGGTGGCGGGGGCGTGGCTGGGAGGAGAAGTTGGGCTTTGGGAGGCGGTCATGCTGCGCTAAGCAAACACTAACTTAGCAATTGCTAGGTTAGCATGCACTAGGCACCACTGTCGAGAGGGAATAGGTAAGAAAAATGGACTACGGGGTACTGTTTCAGAATCCGCCACCGTTTCCGAGACTGCCTGAACACAAACGATACGCCGCAGAACGGCGTTCGTACTGCCGCGAGATTTAGCCTATGTAACAAAAGCTTACAGTTCCTGAAATTGCACCAATTTGGACAGCATCATCCCCGGCAATGATTCATGATTTTCTCTTGAAAAATGCTGCGGGGGGGGGCATACTGTCCGCGTCGAGGGTCACGCCTGAACCGCAAGAGCTATTCACTGCACGGTCTACTGGCAGTCGGCGTCATTCTCATTGTGACGGCCATGGCCATTCTCCACATTACCAGTCAGCCAGCCAGGGCATACCGCACATTTGACGATCATGGGCGCGAGATTTGGGGCCTCATCTGAAAGGAGAAGTTTCCGATGTTCCATGCAGAGTCCGCGTTGACATTTTCTCTCCGCTGCAAACTGGCGCTTTGTGTCCTGCTGAGCGTGGCGGGATCGCCGGGTATTCGCGGCGCAGAGGCAGACGGGGGGAACACGACCGTCGTCCTTCCGGGCGATGTGCGAAACGTGGGGCACAAGTTCTGGTCAAACGGCTTCGTTGCCGTCCGGGAGATCGACACCGCCACGATACACCTGCATGACCGCGCCGGGAAGCGTCTTTGGACCGCGAAGGTGGCGATTCCGGGTGCGGCGCGCGCCAGCGTCTTCCCTGTGACGATCTGGCCCGATGGGTCGGTGGCTGCCGGCGGTGGCGGTGTTTCGGCGGACGGGGCGCGAACCGCCTTTCTCGCCTTCATCAGCCCAACGGGAGAGATGACACGGCTGGTCTGTACCGCGCCGTTTGTCGCACAACACCTGACGGTGGCGCAGGATGGGTCGCTGTGGGCGTTCGGACGGGTGTTCAGCGACTGGGGCGAAACGAAGGACAAGCCGCACATGATGGTGCGAAAGTATGCGCGGGATGGAAGCGAGTTGGCGGCGGTGCTTCCCAGGGCAGCCTTCCCCGATTGGCCCCATCCCTCGAAGGAGGCCGTGATGGCCGGATGGAAGGACCGCGTGGGGTTTGTCACCATGGACGGCGAGTGGGTGGAGATCTCGACGGAGACTGGCGAACAGGTGTTCCGCCGGAAGCTGGCGCAGCCGAAAGCGTTCCGGCTGCATGGAGCGGCGTACGGTCCGGAGGGCGGCCTTTATCTGAGTGGAACGGCGCGCGATGCGGCCAATAAGGCCGTGCAGGTATTGGCGCGCCTCGACCGGGCCAGCGGGTCCTGGGCCGATGTGACGCCATCGTCAAAGGGCACGCCGTTCAGCGGCTTGACGATCGTGGGCGCCGAGGGCGATTCGGTCGTGTTGGGCAGCGGGGAGGCCGAGGTACAGTTGGTTCCCTTCGCGCGTCTGCGGTAGAAGACCTTCGAACTCCCGTTGAGAAGGCAGGACCGCGGCATATCGCGGTCCTCATGTTAGACTGCAATCGAGCGTGTTCAGCCGACACCACCGCAAGGTCAAGTTGTTGTTTGCGCTAGCCGACGTGGCGCTGGCGGCGCTCGCCTTCTGGGCAGCTTATGAGGCGCGGAAATGGCTGCCGCTGGAGCGCGAATTCTTCCTGCCTGGCGAGGCGATGGCCCTGCTGGTGGGCTTCTCCTGCCTGGTGTGGCCGGCGGCGGGATACTGGCTGGGCGCGTATGAGCGGTTGGATTCCGCTCATCCCCGCGTGATTCTGCGCGATAGCTGGAAGCAGAGCGCTTTTGGCATCATCTCCCTGATCCTGTTTCAATTCCTGTTGCGGATGGACCTCAGCCGGCTGTTCCTGGCCATGCTGGGGGCCAGCAGCTGGCTCTTCCTGCTGCTGTTCCGGCTGAACGCGGGACGGCTGGTGGGTTGGATCCGCAGCGGCTTTGGCGCGCCTCATTATGTCATGGTGGTGGGCAGTGGAGAGCGTGCGAGGCGTCTGCAGGAGCTGATTCAGGGCAGCGAACGCTTCGGAATACGGCTGGCGGGGGCGATGGAGGAGGCGCCGGCGTGTGAGCCGGAACGGTTGCGCGCACTGGTGGAGCGGCAGGTGATCGACGAGATCATCTTCTGCGTCGAGAGCTCACGGCTGCAAGCGCTGGAAGACACGATGCTGCTGTGTGATGAGATGGGCGTGCGCACTCGCGTCGCCGTGGATTTCTTTCCGCACGTGAACAGCGATGTCTATCTGGACCGGCTGGCGCACCTGCCTCTGCTCACCTTCTCCGCCGCGCCCCACGACGAGATTCTGTTATTTCTGAAGCGGACCACCGATGTCGTGCTGGCCTCCACGGCGCTGGTGGTGATGCTGCCCGTGATGGCTCTTATCGTGCTGTCCATCAAGATCAGCTCGCCCGGACCAGCCATCTTCCGCCAGACGCGCTGCGGCCTGAATGGCCGGCGTTTCGAGTTCTATAAGTTCCGTTCGATGGTGCGCAACGCCGAGGAGATGAAGCCGGAGCTGGCGCATTTGAACGTGAAGGACGTGGCCTTCAAAATTCCGAACGATCCGCGGCAGACGGCGCTGGGGCGTTGGCTGCGCCGCTTCTCCATCGACGAGTGGCCGCAGTTGTGGAACGTGCTGAAGGGCGACATGTCGCTGGTGGGGCCGCGGCCGGCCGTGCCCGAAGAGGTGGAGCGCTACCAGCTCTGGCAACGGAGGCGCCTGCGGATGAGGCCCGGCCTGACGTGCCTGTGGGCGCTGGAAGGCCGCGACGCGCTGGACTTTGAAACGTGGATGCGGAAGGACATGGAGTACATCGACAACTGGTCGCTCGGGCTGGATTGGAAGATCATACTGTTGACCATTCCGCGCGTCATGAGCGGAAAAGGAGCCCACTGATTATGCATCTGGTGCCGACACAGGATGAGGTGGTGGCGCTGCTGCGCAAGACCGGCGCTCTGCGCGACGGCTTCTTCGAGTATCCGGGCGGATTGTACTCGAACCAGTACCTGCAGGTCGCCCTGGCGATGAGCTCGTTCCAGGCGCAGAAGACGCTGAGCGTGGGGTTGAGCCGGCTGGTGCGGACCGATCCGGAGATCCGGGCGTCGATTCCGGAGCTTTCCATCGTGACGCCCGCCACGGGCGGACTGCCAGTCGCTTACGGCGTGTGTGAAGCTCTGCGGGCCCGGCGCGTCTACTGGGCCGAGCGCAACAACGACGAGGACCCGCTGCGCTTCCGGCAGTTCCTTGAGTTGGAGCCCGGCGAAAAGGTGCTGCTGGTGGACGACATCTTGCGCAGCGGCCAGAAGTTGACCGAGTTGAAACGCCTGGTGGAGCAGCGCGGAGGTGAGGTGATGGGCCTGGCCGTGGTGGTGTTCCAGCCGAATCCGCATTGCGCGACCTTCGGCTCCCTGCCCTTCTTTTATCTGGCCAAGCTGGACTCGCTCTACTGCGAGGACCGCGACTCGTGCGCCATCGTCGCGCCAGGACATCCGGCCGAAAAAGTCTGGCAGTAGACGCGCGGCCGGGGCTGCGCGCACGCGGCCGGGCCGGTGTTGCACAATGTGGGAACGATGAAACTCTGGTTGAGTCTGTTTCTGCTTCCCTGCGCGGCTCTGGCCGCTGAGTACCGGGCCGGGGTGGCCGCGGTGGACATTACGCCAAAAGAGAAGGTGTGGCTGAGCGGCTATGCCAGCCGCAACAAGCCCGCCGAAGGCACGTTGCAGGCTCTGCACGCCAAGGCGTTGGCCATCGAGGACAAGAAGGGAACGCGCGTGGTTTTGGTGACCACGGACCTGGTGGGTCTGCCCCGCGTCATCACCGACGCCGTGGCTGCGCGTCTGGCCAAGGAGCACGGCATCGAACGGGCGCGCGTGGTGTTCAACAGCTCGCACACGCATACCGGACCCGTGGTGCGGTCGAACCTGTCCACCATGTACAACCTGACGCCGGAGATGGATGCGAAGCTGGACGCCTACGCCAGAGAACTGACCGCGAATCTCTACATGGTGGCCGCGTCGGCCCTGGGACAGATGAAGCCGGCCAACCTGCGCTACGCGGAGGGAACGGCGAAGTTCGCCATCAACCGCCGCCAGGGACCGGCGGGCAGCGTGAAGCTGGGTGTGAACGCGAAGGGTCCGGTGGATCACACCGTGCCTGTGCTGGTGGCCACGGGAGAAGACGGCAAACCCTTTGCCGTGCTATTCGGCTACACCTGCCACAACACGACTTTGACGGGCGAGCACTACCTGTTCAGTGGCGACTATGCCGGCTTTGCCCAGGCCGAATTGGAACAGGCCACGCCAGGAGCGACGGCGCTGTTCATGATCCTGTGCGGCGCCGATCAAAATCCCAATCCGCGCAGCACCGAGGAGGCGGCCCGGGCGCACGGCCACGAGCTTGCCGAAAGCGTGCGCGCGGCGATGGCGGGCCACGGCACGGCGGTGAAGGGCAACCTGCGCGCGGCCTACCAGACGATTCAGTTACAGTTCCGGCCACATACACGCGAGGACTTCGAACGTGAGGCGCGGAGCACAAACCGCTACGAGGTGAACCGCGCCAAAGCCATGTTACAGGCCTACGACTCGGGCTCGCCCGTGCGCTCGACGCCTTACCCCGTGCAGGCCATCCGTCTGGGGAACGGCCCGGTCGTGGTGGCGCTGGGCGGCGAGGTGGTGGTGGACTACCAACTCAAAATCAAAGAGACCTACCCGAAGACGAAGGTGATCACCGCCGGTTACTCGAACGATGTCATGAGTTACATTCCCAGCGTGCGCGTATTACGCGAGGGAGGCTACGAGGCCGAATCCAGCATGATCTATTACGGAATGCCGGGACCCTACACGGAGGATGTCGAGGCGTCGATCCTCGGCTCGGTCCGGGCCGTGATGAAGCGGGTCGGCGTCAAATGACGTGGCGGCGCGGAGCGTACCTGCTGGGGGCGCTGCTGCTGGCCGGAACGGCCGCGGCGGCCGAGCGGTGGACCTGTGTGGCGACGCCGAATTTCGAGGTGTACACAACGGCGGGCCCACGGGCGGCCAAGGACGCGCTGAAGCGCTTTGAGCTGGTGCGGGAGTTCTTCGCGCAGTCGCTGAAGGTGGTGGCATCCACCGAGGCGCCGGTACGGCTGATTCTGTTTCAGTCGGCAAAGGAGTTCGAACCTTATAAGCCGAACGAGGCGGCCGCGGCTTTCTATCTTCCGGGGCTGGACCGGGATTTCATCGTGGTGGGAGATCTGGACGAGCAGTTCTGGCCCGTGGCAACGCATGAGTATGTGCACTTACTCCTGAAATACTCGGGTTCGAAGACGCCTTTGTGGTTAGGCGAGGGCATGGCCGAGTTGTTCTCGACGATGACGCAGGCGGGGGACAAGATGCGCGTGGGCGTGCCGCCGTTGGGCCACCTGGCGGCCATGCGGCAGGACAAGCCCATGCCGCTGGAAGAGTTGTTCGGCGTGGATCACTCCTCGGACCGGTACACCACGAAGCGCCACGCCGGTAAGTTTTATTCACAAAGCTGGGCGCTGGCGCACATGCTGTTTCTGGACCCTCGTTATATGACGGCCCGGCCGGCGTACCTGCACGCCGTGCTGGCCGGGACGCCGCCGGAGGAGGCGCTCGCCAAGGTGTTTGCCAAAACGGCGGCGCAGGTAAACCGCGACATGGAAGGCTATGTGCGGCAGGGTTCGTTCCTGGCGGCCAACTACCCGTTCCATGCGCCGAAAGGCCTGGGCGAAGCCACGCCGCGCGTGGTGGAGGGGATCGAGGCGCGGTTGGTAACGGCGGAGCTGCTCGCCTCGATGCGGAACAAAGAGGGGCGGGCGGAAGAGGCCGTGGCGGCGCTGCTGGGGGAAAGCGGCGTTGCGGCGAAGTGGGCGGCCAAGGCGCACGAGACGGCGGCGTTTTTCGCCTGGCGCATGGGAAAAAACCAGCAGGCTCTGGAACAGTTCGAAAAGGCTGTGGCGGCCGGATCGGAGAACGGACGGGCGCTTGCCGACTACGCCATGCTGCTGGGATCGAGCGATCTGGCCAAGTCGGAGTCGCTTCTGCTGCGCGCCGTCGAGTTGCGGCCGCATTGGGTGGAGGGGCGCGTGCGTCTGGCCAGCGTCTATAACCTGGAAAGCAAACACGGCGCGGCGCTGGCGGCGATTTTGGCAGTCAAGCGCGTGCGTCCGGCCGACGCCTTCGATCTATTCCAGGTGACGGCGCAGGCATACGCGGGACTGCGTCATTTTGGCGAGGCGCGCAAGACGCTGGCCAAGGCGCGCGAGTATGCCGATACGGAGCCGCGGCGGCTGTTCCTGGAAAAGATGGAAGCGTACCTGACCAGGGCCGAGCAGCGGGCGGAACTGGCGCGCGAGTTGAGAGCATCGCCCCGGCAGGTGGCCGAAGCCGTGCGGGAAACCGAGGCCAGTGGTGAGCGCGCTCCCGTGATGAGGCGTCACGTGCAACCGGAGGGCGAGGTGGTGGACGAGACGCCGGCCATGAAGGAGGAAGAGTTCCGGCGCCGTCTGGCAAGGCAACGGGGCGAGCCTGTGCATGGCGCGTTCCAGGCGTTGGATTGCCCGGGAGGATCGCCGGTGGTGGTGGTGGCGGCGGCGGACGGGCGGACATGGCGGTTTCTGGTGGCTGACCTGGGCCAGGTGGTGGTGACAGGCGTGGACGCGTCGGCGGTGGAGTTGACGTGCGGGCCTCAGCAGAACCAGATGGTCACGGTCCGGTATGAGCCTTCCGGCGCGCACGGCGTCGACGGGATTGTGAAAGGACTTGCGTTCGAATGAACATCGAGCTTGTGCGGGAGCGGTACTTGCGGCTGTATTCCGGCGTGATTGGCGACGCGCTGGACAAGCGTGGCCACCGGAACCAGACGCTGCCGGAGTGGCTGCAGGCGCGCACGACGGCAAACCGCGTGGCTGGCGTGGCGTTCACCGGGCAGGGATTTCCGGAGTTGGACGCCGCCGGCAGCGACATGGACGCGCGCGTCAGGATGCTGGACAGCATCACGCCCGGAACGGTTTCCGTGTGGGCGTGCAACGGCAGCCGGAACTGCGCGCACTGGGGCGAGTTGATGTCCACGGCGGCGCGCGAGCGGGGTTGCGCCGGAGCCGTGCTGGATGGCGGACTGCGCGACACGGACTTCGTGAACGCGATGGATTATCCCGTATTCGCCGCCTTCCAGCATCCGGCGTCGTCCATCGGACGCTGGGCGATCAAAGAGTGGTGCGTGCCGGTGACGATTGGCGCGACGCGCATCGAGCCGGGCGACTTCATTTTCGGCGACGCCGATGGCGTGGTGGTTGTGCCCGCGGCTTTAACCGAGGATGTGCTGGCCGAAGCCGAGGACACATTCGCGCGGGAAAAGGGAATGCGCGAGGATCTGCGGCGCGGCGCCACGGTGCGGTCCACCTATGAAAAGTACGGGTCCTTGTAGCGCGGCTACGGGTGGACCACGACGTCCAGGAACATGCGGGCCTGGGCGCCATCGGGCGCGGTGGATTCGACGGTAACCAGATAGCGGCCCGGCTTTGCGTAGGTGTGCTCGATGCGCCCGTAGCCGTTGCGCGCCAGTTTCACCTCATTGCCGTCGCTGTGGGATTCGCCGGCCGAACCGTCGCCGAAGTCCCAGCGCTGCGTAACGGTGGCAGGGACGGGTTTGTAGTACATGAGGAAGGCGCGCGCCTGAAAGGTGATAGGCTGGCCGGCGTGTGTGTCGAGCGAGGGCGAGTAAGTGGCGTGGAGGCTGATGTAGGGAGCCTCGGGGTGGGCGGCGTCGAGCACGCTGACGATGGCCGCATCGCGGGCAAGATTGCCCGCGGCGTCCCGCGCTTCGAACAGTTCGGAATAGGTGCCCGGCTTTGAGTAAGTGCGAGTCACTTCGGGGATGGGAGCGGCGGGTGCGCCGTGCAGCGCGTGCGCCGAGAGCGTAACCGCTTCGCCCGTGCGGACGAACTTATGCGGCCGGGCGGCGATGATCAGCGGCGTGGGGTAGTCGGCCAGATAGGCTTGCAGGAGGAACGGGAAGCCATCGAGCGAACCCCACTTCCCATTGGGAAACCGCATGTAAGGCTCAAAGTGCAGGTGGCTCCAGCCGCCGCTGCCGCCCTCCTTGCCCAACAGACCCAGGCGTTGGCCCTGAATCACGCGCGCGCCGAGTTTCAGAGAGGGGTCCAACGAGTGGAAGTGGCTGTAACGGTAATACCAGCCGCGCGAATCGAGTAAGTAGAGGACGTCATAGCGCGGAGCGATGACGGGCGCTGTGTGATCGGGCAGCTTCGCGCCGGCGAGCGAGACGATGAGGCCGTCGGTGGCGGCAACGACGGGCGTGAACGCTTCTGCGCCTCCGATGTCGAGGCCGGTGTGATAGTAGATCTGCTTGCGCGTGGCGACGTCACCCCCGTCGATGTAAGTGGGCTCGTTGCCGATTTGCGTGGCGGAGACGAACCAGCGCTGGCGGACGGGATACTTCCAGGCCCCGCGCGGCAGCCACGGAGCATCCGCCGGCCAGACACGGATGCGGGCGTCCTTTTCGAGCTTCCACGGATCGACGGCCTCGCCCTTTCGATAGCCGCCGGTGACCGAACAGTCCACCTGCACCGCGCCGGCTTTGCGCGGCAGGTTGTAATTGCCACACTCGAGCGTGATGGTCTGGCCATCGATGTCGAGCGTGGCCTGCGCGCGGCGGATGGCGTGCACAATGGGGTCGCGTGTCTCTTCGACGCCCAGCAGTTTCAGGTGCGCGCCCTGCGCCAGAACCGTTTCGCCAATGGCGAGATCGTGCACCGTGAACGGGACATCCGCGGCGGCGCCGCTGATCGCGGCCGTGAGGGAGAGCAGAAGCGGAAGAAGTATGCCACGCATGTATCAGGACTTCCTTGTAAGAATGACGTAGCGAAGATCAATGGCCTGCCGGCCGGGGATGGAGAGTGCGCGCAGCGTGAGCAAACCACGCCGCCGCGTCAGCCGTAGCGCGCCAAGCGAGAGCGCTTTCCAATCCTTATCGTAAGACTCAACGCCGCGATGCACGCGGTCAACCTCGGCGCCGCGCAGGGGCGGGTCGAAGGCTTCCGTGATGGCGCGCGCCGTGCGGCTGCCGTCGAAGGATGCCTCGATGACGCAGTTCACGTCCGGCGCCGCGCAGGTGTAGTGGATGGTGATGTCGTAGCCGCCGTCATGGCCAGGCTCGATGTCCCAGGTGATGGAGCCGCCGGCGCTGGTCCAGTGCGTAAAGTAGGAGGCGTTTGGCGCCGAGTTGCTACGCTGGATGCCGCCGTGCGCCACGCCATCGCGCGCGGGCAGATAGGTCACCGGCGCATAGCCGGCGGAAAAGGGCCGGCCGTCGGGCTCTTTGGGCAGCACCTTGGCGGACCATTCCGCAACGGCCTTCCCGAGCCGCGCGGCGACGGCCGGCTCGCGCAAGGCGATGCCGGTGGTCTGGCCAGGGTCCGCCTCCATGTCGTACAGCGCGCCCTCGGCGTCCAGACGGTAGCGCTGCGTGCGCACGCTGACGCGTTTGTTCCAGGTGGAGAAGATCATGCGGTCGCGCCACGGAGCCTTGGGATTTTCGAGCAGCGGGCGCAGGCTGCGGCCGTCGAGCGGCTTATCCGCGGGCAGTTTGACGCCGCATAGATCCGAGAGCGTGGGAAGCAGGTCGATGGCTCCGGCGATCTGCGCGATGCGCGCGCCCGGGCGAATCCGTCCCGGGAAGCGGACGAACAACGGCGAGCGCACGCCGCCCTCATCGGTGGAGCCTTTGCGTCCCTTCATGCCGCCGTTCCAGCGCCAGGAGTTGGGGCCGTTGTCGCTGAAGTACAGAACAATCGTGTCCTTCTCCAGGCGCAACTCCTTCAGCTTGTCCAACACGCGCCCCACATTCCAGTCGATGTTCTCGACCATGGCCAGCGCGGCGCGCGTCATGAGCATGTCTTCCTGCGCCGCGTTGGTGGCCCGCTGCGCGACGTCCTTCCCGGCGAAGCGGTTGTAGTACTCATCGGGAACCTGCATGGGCGAGTGCGGCGTGTTGTAGGGCAGGTAGCAGAAGAACGGGCGCGCGCGGTTCTGCCCGATGAAGGCGAGGGCGTGGTTGGTGAGATCGTCCGTAATATACCCCTGGCCGCGCGTGAGCGTCCCGTTGTGATCCATCTGGGTGCCGAAGTACGAGGCCCAATGTCCGGAAGTGAATCCGTAGTATTCGTCGAAGCCGCGCGAGTTGGGATGGTACGGCGCCTGGGAGCCGTTGTGCCATTTGCCGAATGCGCCGGTCGCGTAGCCGGCGGCGCGGAAGGTTTGGGCAATCGTGGTCTCGTCCAGGTTCAGCCGTTCCTGGCCCGTGGAGACGCCGCGGACGCCCGTGCGGGGATGGTA
Organism: Bryobacterales bacterium; assembly: GCA_020847045.1. Taxonomy (GTDB): domain Bacteria; phylum Acidobacteriota; class Terriglobia; order Bryobacterales; family Bryobacteraceae; genus JAFLBB01. The sequence goes on from JADLCT010000097.1 coordinate 160,645, forward strand.
GCGTCCGGTGAGAAATTCAGCGCGCGTGGGAGCGCAGACGGGACAAACATAGAAGCGCTCAAACAGAGCGCCCTCGCGCGCGAGCGAGTCGATGCGCGGCGTGTGGAGGTTGTGGTTGCCGTGCACGGAGTAGTCGCCCCAGCCGGAGTCGTCGGCGAGGATGACGACGACGTTGGGCTTGCGGCGGGCGGTTTGGCCATGGGAGGTGGCCGGCGCGGCGCCTGCCGCCAAAGCGGCCGCCAGAAAGCCGCGGCGTGTGTGAGCCATGCGCGTGGTCATCGGAAGAGGACCAGTGTATCGCGTGGTCGTGTAAGCTGTGAATGCTTTGACGAGACGAACAGCGATTGGATGGGCGGCGGCGTGCACCGGCGCTCTGACGGCCGCACCCGCGCGGGCGGAAGATGCATGGTTGAGCTTTCCGGGCGGGAAAGGACCGGGCAAGGGAAAGCACATTGTGCTGATTTCCGGCGACGAGGAGTACCGCAGCGAGGAGGCCCTGCCGCAGTTGGCGCGGATTCTCGCCGGGCGGCACGGCTTCCGGACGACGGTGCTGTTCGCCGTGGACCCGGACGGCGTGGTGAATCCGGAAAACCGGCGCGGCGTGGCCGGTCTGGAGACGCTGCGGACGGCGGACCTGATGATCATCGAGACGCGCTACCGCGAGTGGCCCGATGAGCAGATGCGCCTGTTTGCCGGCTATGTGCAGTCCGGGCGGCCCATGATCGGGTTGCGGACCGCGACGCACGCCTTCGCCTTCGACAAGAACACGGCCACGTCGTACCGGGAGTGGGACAACCGCGGCAAGGGCGCCTGGCCAGGGGGCTTTGGCAAGCAGGTGCTGGGCGAAACCTGGATCAGCCATCATGGCAAGCACGGCGTGGAGAGCACGCGCGCCCTGCCCGCGCCCGGCGCGGCGGGCCATCCCATTCTGCGCGGCGTGGAGGACATCTGGGGGCCATCTGATGTCTACACGGTGACGCTGCCGCTGCCCGAAGGAACCACGCCGTTGCTGTTGGGGCAGGTGCTGTCGGGCATGACGCCCGATGCGCCGCCGGTGGCGGGCGCGAAGAACAACCCGATGATGCCCGTGGCCTGGACGCGCACCTACGTTACGAACTCAGGCCGGCGCGCCCGCGTGTTCACCACCACCATGGGCGCATCGGTGGACTTCGCCAACGAAGGATTGCGGCGGCTTGTGGTGAACGCCTCGTACTGGGCGCTGGGGCTGGAGACGAAAATTCCAGCGCGGGCCGGCGTGGAGATCGTGGGCCGTTATGAACCCACCTTCTTCGGCTTCGGCAAGCACCGGCGCGGACTGCGGCCGGCGGACTATGCGCGGTAACGGCGCAAGCCCGGGCGCTTATTGCATGGTGATGGACTTGACGTAGTCCAGGCGCGGGAACTTGTCCTTCACATAGGCGTTGCCGCGCATGGTGATGGCCTGCTGGTCGGGCATTTCGCCGTATTCCTGATTCAACTTTTCGATGTGCTCCATCCCTTCGATCACCTGCCCGAAAGGCGAGAAGCCCTGGCTGTCCAGCGCCTGGTTGCTGCGCAGATTGATGAACAACTGGGCCGTGCGCGTGTTCGGGCCGCTGGTGGCGAAGGTGAGCGAGCCGGCGCGGTTGGTGCGAGTCACCGGATCGTCGGCGATGGGCTTGTCCCACTTCTTGGTCATCTTGGGGTCGGCGGCGATGCCGAACTGGACGACGAAGTTGGGCACGATACGGAAGAAACGGGCCTCGGTATAGAAGCCGTCCTTGACGAGCTCATAGAAGCGGTCGGCGCCGATGGGCGCCCACTCGCGGTGAACCTCGATGACCACGGGGCCCTTGCTGGTTTCCATCTTTACCTTGAACACGTCGGGCGCGCCCACCTTGCTAGGCGGGATGCTGGCCTTGGGGGCCTCGGGCTCGACGGGCGTTTGCGCGGGTGCGGGCGGCGGGGCCGCTTCCTTTTTCGGTTCAGGCGTCGAGGAGCAGGCGGCTAGCAGAATTACGGCCGCCGCGGGGATCACGGCATGAAAGCGCATATCTTGAGGCCGATTATACCGTGCCGCGCCGGAGACTATAACTGCTGAGCACGCGCATGTAGTTGGCGCGTTCGTACGCCGCCGGGTCGGGCACGGAAAGATAGTTCAGGCTGCCCTGCATCTGCTGGATGGATTCGTACTCCTGCGCCTCCATCCAGCCGGTGATGTCGCGCAAGATCCCGGGCACGCAGCCGATGCCGTGCTGAAGCAGGGCCGAAGTGGTCATGGCGGCGCGCGCGCCGGCCATCATGCACTTCAGCACGTCGATGGCGGTGTGGACGCCGCCGGTGACGGCCAGATCCGCGCGGATGCGTCCGCTCAGCAGGGCCACCCAGTGGAGCCGCAGGGGCAACTCGGCGGAGGTGCTCAGATGGAGATCGGGCACGACCTCCATGGTTTGCAGGTCGTAGTCGGGCTGATAGAACCGGTTGAACAGAACCAGCGCCGCCGCGCCAGCTTCATCGAGGCGCCGCGCGGTGTGCGGGAGCGAACTGAAGTAGGGCCCCAGCTTGACGGCAACCGGAATCGTGACGCTTCCGGCGACCGCCCGGACGAGTTCGACACACTGGTCTTCCACCTGCCCGCCGGTAACCTCGGGGTCCGTGGGCAGGAAGTAGAGGTTCAGTTCCAGAGCGTCTGCCCCGGCCTGCTGCATCAGTTTGGCGTAGTGAACCCAGCCGCCGGGCGTATAGCCGTTGAGGCTGGCGATCACGGGGATGCTCACGGCCTCCTTGGCCTGGCGGATGTGCTCCAGGTAACCGGCAGGGCCGATGTTGTAGCCGCTCATCTCGGGAAAATAGTTCGCGGCCTCGGCATTGCAGCCGGCGCCGCTGGCAAGGCCGCGGTCCAGCGCGGCGCTCTCCAACTCGATCTGCTCCTCGAACAGCGAATGGAGCACGACGGCGCCCAGCCCGGAGTCCTCCATGCGCCGGAGATTGCCGATCTCCTTGGCCAGGGGACTGGCCGAGGCGACGAGGGGGCTCTTCAGATCGAAGCCCATGTAGCGCGTCGCCAGATGGTTTCCTACGGCCGTACTCATTGCTGACCTCCCTGGGGGGCTGCGTTCACAGGCCTGGCGGCCAGGTATTCATAAAGCTTCCAGCGGTCCTCCACGTCACGCTTGGCCTCTTCGAGAAGCTGCCGGGCCTGCTCGGGCGCGCTGTGAACGAGCATGGTGTAGCGGGTTTCGTTGTAGATGTACTTTTCCAGAGCGAGCGACGGCGCGCGCGAATCCAACTGGAAGGGATTCTTTCCGGATCCCTCCAGTTGCGGGTTGTAGCGGAACAGCGGCCAGTAGCCGCTTTGCACGGCGTTCTTTTGCTGCTCTATGCCGTGGACCATGTCGTAGCCGTGAGCGATGCAGTGGCTGTAGGCGATGATGAGCGACGGACCGTCATAAGCTTCGGCTTCGAGGAACGCCTTGACGGTTTGCGTGTCGCTTCCGCCCATGGCGATGCGGGCGACGTAGACGTTGCCGTAGGTCACGGCCATCATGGCCAGATCCTTCTTGCCCGCCGGTTTGCCGCCGGCGGCGAACTTGGCCACGGCGCCGCGCGGAGTGGACTTCGACATCTGCCCGCCGGTGTTCGAGTAGACCTCGGTGTCCAGCACAAGCACGTTCACGTTGCGGCCGGTGGACAGGACGTGGTCGAGACCGCCGAAGCCGATGTCGTAGGCCCAGCCGTCTCCGCCCACAATCCAGACGCTCTTTTTCACCAGCGCGCCGGCAACGGCCATCAGGTTGCGGGCCTCGGGCGTGCCGATGCCCGTGAGAACCCTGGTAAGCTCCTTCACGCGCTCGCGCTGCGCGAAGATGTCCTCCTCGCTCGACTGGCCGGCATTGAGGATGGAGGCGGCCAGTCCGGCGCCTACGCGCTCCGCCATGCCGGCCAGGAGTTCGCGGGCGAATTCGGCCTGCTTGTCGATGCTCAGACGGATGCCGAGACCAAACTCGGCATTGTCTTCGAACAGCGAGTTCGACCAGGCCGGCCCGCGGCCGTCACTGTTCGCCGTGTAGGGGGTCGTGGGCAGATTCCCCCCGTAGATGGACGAACAGCCGGTGGCGTTGGAGATCACGGTGCGGTCGCCGAACAGTTGAGTCAGCAGTTTGATGTAGGGCGTTTCGCCGCAGCCCGAGCAGGCGCCGGAGAACTCAAACAGCGGCTGCAGAAGCTGTACGTCCTTCACCTGGCTGTGCGAGATGGCGTCGCGGCCGGTCTCTGGCAGGGTGAGGAAGAAGTCCCAGTTGCCGCGCTCGGCTTCGCGCAGCGGCGGTTGGGGCATCATGTCGATGGCGCGGTGCTTACTGTTGGTCTTGTCTTTGGCCGGGCAAACCGCGACACAGATGCCGCACCCGGTGCAATCCTCGACGGCCACCTGGAGCAGATACTTCTGGTCTCCCATCTCCTTCCACCGCGCGGCCGAGGATTTGAATGTGGGCGGCGCGCCGGCCAGCGCGGCCTCCGGCACGACCTTGCTGCGTATGGTGGCGTGCGGACACACCAGCACGCACTTGCCGCACTGGATGCACAGAGCCTCGTCCCACACCGGGACCTCGGCGGCTATGTTGCGCTTCTCCCATTGGGCCGTGCCCGTGGGGAAGGTGCCGTCCAGCGGCAGGGCGCTCACCGGAAGGGAGTCGCCGCCGCCCGAGTAGATGACGCCCAGCACGTCGCGGACGTATTGCGGGGCCTTGGGCGAGATGACCGGGCGCGGCTCCACGCTGCTGGTGGCCGCCGCGGGCACCTGAATTTCGTGCAGGTGTGCGAGAGCCGCGTCGACGGCGGCGAAGTTCTTCTGAACCACCAGTTCGCCGCGTTTTCCGTAGGTTTTCTGGATCGCCTTCTTGATCTGCCCGATGGCCTCATCGCGCGGCAGAATGCCGCTGATGGCGAAGAAGCAGGTTTGCATGATCGTGTTGATGCGCACACCCATGCCGTTTTCCCGCGCCACGGCGAGGGCGTCGATCGTATAGAACTTCAGCTTCTTCCGGATGATCGTTTCCTGGACTGCGCGCGGCAGCTTGTCCCACACCTCTTCCTTCGGGAACGGGGCGTTCAAAAGGAACGTGGCGCCAGGCTCGGCCGCCGCCAGCACGTCCATGCGCTCCAGGAAGGTGAACAGGTGGCAGGCGATGAAGTTGGCGCGCGAAATGAGATAGCTGGAGCGGATGGGCTTGGGACCGAAACGAAGGTGGGAGATGGTGATCGAGCCGGATTTCTTCGAGTCGTAGACAAAGTAACCCTGGGCGTAGTTGGGCGTCTCCTCACCGATGATCTTGATGGAGTTTTTGTTGGCCCCCACTGTGCCGTCGGCGCCCAGGCCGTAGAAGAGGCAGCGCACCGTGGCGGGGTCCTCGGTGGAAAAGCTCTCGTCGTAGGGAAGCGAGGTGTGCGTAACGTCGTCGACTATGCCGATGGTGAAGTGATTCTTCGGCCGCTCGTTGTTCATCTCGTCGAAGACGCCCTTGATCATGGCCGGGGTGAACTCTTTCGACGACAGGCCGTAACGGCCTCCGGTCACCACCGGGAGCGGGCCCGCGCAGGCCTCATGCAGCGCAGTGACGACATCCTGGTAGAGCGGTTCGCCCAGTGAGCCGGGCTCCTTCGTGCGGTCCAGCACGCAGAGCTTCTTCACCGTGCCGGGCAGGGCGGCAAGGAACGCCTCCGTGGGGAAGGGACGGAAAAGCCGGAGCCGGATCACGCCCAGCTTTTCGCCCCGCGCGGCGAGATAATCCACAGTTTCATGAACGGCCTCGGCGCCGGAGCCCATCAGCACGATGACGCGCTCGGCGCTGGGGTCGCCGTGGTAATCGGCCAGATGATACTGGCGTCCGGTGAGGGCCGCGAACCGGTCCATCGCGTTCTGCACGATGGCCGGGCAGGCGAGGTAGAAGGGGTTGACGGTCTCCCGCGCCTGGAAGTACACGTCGGGATTCTGCGCGGTGCCCCGCAGCACGGGATTGTCCGGCGAAAGGGCCCGCTGGCGGTGGCGGCGGATGAGCTCGTCGTCGAGCATGGCTCGCAGGTCGTCCTCGCTGAGTTGCTCCACCTTCGCCACCTCGTGCGAGGTGCGGAAACCATCGAAAAAGTGGAGGAACGGGATGCGCGACTCCAGCGTGGCCGACTGCGCAATGAGCGCCATGTCCATAACCTCCTGCACGGAGCAGGAGGCGAGCATGGCGAAGCCCGTCTGGCGCACGGCCATGACGTCCTGGTGGTCGCCGAAGATGGACAGCGCCTGGGCGGCGATGGCCCGGGCGGCCACGTGGATCACCGAGGGCGTCAGTTCGCCGGCGATCTTGTACATGTTCGGGATCATAAGCAGCAGCCCTTGCGAGGCGGTGAACGTCGTGCCCAGCGCGCCGCCTTGCAACGCGCCGTGCAGCGTTCCGGCGGCCCCGCCCTCGCTCTGCATCTCAATCACAGTAGGGACGGTTCCCCAGATGTTCGGCTTCTCCTCGCTGGACCACTGGTCGGCCCACTCTCCCATGTTCGAAGAGGGCGTGATCGGGTAGATCGCAATCACCTCGTTCGTTTTGTGGGCGACGTATGCGGCCGCCTCGTTGCCATCGATCGTAACCTGGGGACGGGTCATGTCGGAGGTGACTTCGCACGTTGATTTCCATCGTGAGGAAGCCTGTAACCCGGCTATTTCGCCGTCATTTCGCGATGCGCGCGTGGAGGTCTGCGGCATCTCACGGCAGAGACCGCCACTTCATGGGTGAGAAGCCCCAATCCTGGCACGCCCCGCCAGTGCCCCGCCTGCCGCCGGGCTTATACTGAGGCCGTGACACGTCTTGTATTTCTCACCCTTTTCGCCGGGCTGCCCTTGTGGCCGCAAACCCCCGCCAGCGCCCCGCAGGGCCAGTGGATCTCCCTGTTCAACGGCAAGGACCTGACCGGCTGGACACCCAAGATCACCGGCTACCCCGCGGGCGAGAACTTCGCCAACACCTTCCGCGTGGTGGACGGCCTGCTGACGGTCTCCTACGACGGCTACGACAAGTTCCAGGGCGCGAACGGGCGCGAGCGCTTTGGACATCTTTTTTATCAAACGCCCTATTCGAACTACATCATCGCCGTGGAGTACCGGTTCATCGGCGATCAGGCGCCGGGCGGGCCTGGTTGGGCCACGCGGAACTCCGGCATCATGGTGCACGGCCAAAAGCCCCAGGACATGGGCCTGAACCAGGACTTCCCGATTTCCATCGAGGTGCAACTGCTGGGCGGCAACGGGACGGCGCCGCGGACGACGGCCAACCTGTGCACGCCCGGCACCAACGTGGTAATCGGCGGGCAGTTGGTGACCAGGCACTGCACCAGTTCCACCTCGCCCACCTTTCACGGGGATCAATGGGTGCGCGTCGAAGCCGAGGTGCACGGCGCGGGAACGATCATCCACCGCGTGAACGGCGTCGAGGTGTTGCGGTATGAGAAGGCGCAGACCGGCGGCGGCAACGTGAAGGACACGGGGCCGAACGCGCCGGCGGACGGCGTGCTGCTGACCGGCGGCACGATCTCCCTGCAAAGCGAGAGCCACCCGGTGCAGTTTCGCAAGGTGGAACTGATGGTTCTACCAGGCGAGTAGCGGACCTAATCGCCCGCGGCGGCGACCGGTTCGCCCGCGTGGCGGCGGCCCGAAACCCAGGCGCCAATGTCGTCGAAGACCGAGTACACGACGGGCGTGACAATCAACGTCAGCAGCAGCGAAAGCGACTGGCCGCCGATGACGATGATGGCGATCGAGCGGCGCTCCTCGGCGCCTGGACCCGTGCCCAGCGCGAGCGGCAGCATTCCGGCGACCAGCGTGACGGTGGTCATCAGAATCGGGCGGAGACGGTCGCGGTTGGCCTGCAGAATGGCCCGGGCGCGCGGCATGCCTTCGCGGCGCAGGTTGTTCGTGTGGTCGATCTGGAGAATCGAGTTCTTCTTCACGACGCCGAACAGGACGAGGATGCCCAGCGCCGAATAGAGGTTCAGCGTCTCCTGGAACAGGTAGAGCGAGAGGAAGCCGAAGGGAACAGCCAGCGGCAGGCTGAGCAGGATGGTGACCGGATGCAGCAGACTCTCGAACTGCGAAGCCAGAATCATGTACATGAAGACCACCGAGAGAGCGAAGGCGAGCAGGAACTCCTTCAGCGTGCGGTCGAATTCCCTGCCCCGTCCGATGATGGCCGTCGAGTAGGCCGGGGGCATGTTCAGATCGCCGGCGGCGCGAAACACCTCCGGCAGCCGGTCGCCCAGGCCGAAGCCGGGCAGGATGTTGGCGCGGATGCTCACCTGGCGCTGGCGGTCCAGCCCTTCGATGCGGTAGGCCGACTTGGCCTCGCGCATCTCGACGACGCTGTCCAGGCGTACCAGCCCGGACTTGGATGAGGGCACGTAGAGCTTCTGGACGGTGAGCATCGAGTTGCGGTCGCCATCGCGGAGGCGGACCTCGACGTCGTATTCCTCGGCCACCTTTTCGTCGCGGTAACGGGACACCTCGTCGTCGCCGCCCACCATCAGGCGGAGCGAACTGGCGATGTCGCTGGCGTCGACGCCCAGGTCGGCGGCGCGGTCGCGGTCAATGAAGACGCGCAGCTCGGGTTTGTTCACGCGGAGCGTGGTGTCCACGTCGGTGAGGCCGGGAATGGCCAGCGCCTTTTCGCGCAGCGCCTCGCTGAAGCGGTACAGTTCCATCAACTCGGGACCGCGGATGGCGAAGTCGATATCGTACGGCGCCGAGCCCTGGTTCAGCGCCTGAATGTTTCCGACACGGCCGCGGAGGTCGGGATAGCGGCGCAGGCATTCCCGCGCGGCGGCCATGACGTCGCGTTGCGAATAGACGCCGCGGAAGGCGTCCAGCGGACGGCCTTGCCAGGTCATACGCCAGAGGCGCGACAGGGAAAACACGCGGTTTTCGACATCCTCCATCTGCACGTACAGGCGGCCCGAGTTGGGGCTTTGCAGGTAGCCCGTGCCGACGATGGAGACGGCGTGGCGCACGCCGGGCAGTCCGCGCAGGTCTTCGTACAGCCGGTTCATGACGCCTTGCATGGAGAGCAGGCTGGTGCCCTCCGGCGAGTTCACGCTCATCTCGAACTCGCTTTCGTCCACGTTGGTGGGCAGGTATTCCTGCTTCACCAGATGAAACAGCGGCACGGTGGAGGCCATGGTAAGACCGCCGAGCACGATGACGGCGGCGCGGTGGCTCATCGACCAGCCAAGCATGCGCATATAGACGCTTTCGATCCAGGCGTAGAAGCCCCGGCGCGAGCCTCCGTGGGCGCTCACCGTGTCGGCGCGCAACATGCGCGAACTCATCATCGGCGTCAGGCTGAAGCTGACCAGCAGTGAAACCAGAATGGCCACCGTGGCGGTGAGGCCGAACGAGTAGAGAAAACGGCCCGAGATGGAGGACATGAAAGACACGGGCAGAAAGACGACCACCAGGCTGAGCGTAGTGGCCATGACGGCCAGGCCGATGTCCTTGGTGGCCATGATGGCGGCTTGCCGCGGCGGCAGCTTCTTTTCCTCGATGAACCGGAAGATGTTCTCCAGAACCACAATGGCGTCGTCGATCACCACGCCGACCATCAGCACCAGGGCGAGCATGGTGATGTTGTTCAACGTGAAGTTCAGCGCGCGCATCATGCCGAAGGTGGCGATGATGGAGGCCGGAATGGCGACGGCGCCGATCAGCGTGGCGCGCCAGTCGCGCATAAAGACGAACACAACCAGCGAGGCCAGGATTGAGCCGAGAATCAGGTGGAGCTGCACCTCGTGAAACGCGGCGTTGATGTAGCGGGACTGGTCTTGCAGGGTTTCCAGCTTCACGCCGGCGGGCAGAAGCTGCCGCACGCGCTCCAGCCTGGCGTTCACGTTGGCCACCACCTGCATGGTGTTGGCGCCGGACTGGCGGCGCACCTCCAGCGCCACGGCTTCGCGGCCATCGAAGGTGGCCATCGTGCGCTGCTCCTTGTGTCCATCCTCGGCGTAGCCGATGTCGCGGATGCGGACCGGCGCGCCGTTGATGGTGGCGACGACCAGATCATTAAACAGGCGCGGATCGGGGAAGCGGCCCAGTGTGCGCAGAACCATCTCGCGGTGGCCCTCGTCCACGCGCCCGCCGGGGATGTCGGAGTTCTGGCGCTCCACGGCGTCCCGCACCCGCAGAATGGGAATCTTGTAGGCGGCCAGGCGGCCGGCGTCCACCCAGATGTTCACGGCGCGGCGCTGCCCGCCCACCACCACCACCTGGCCCACGCCGCCCACCGATTCGATGGAGTCCTTCACGCCGCGGTCGGCCAGTTCATACAACTCGCGCGGCGTTTTGCCGCCGGTGAGCACCAGCGTCATGACGGGGCTCGCGTCGGTGTCCAGCTTCTTGATGAGGGGTGGCTTGGCGTCGCGCGGCAGGTTGACGATGGTGGCCGCCACGGCGTCGCGGATGTCCTGGGCGGCGATGTCGATGTTGCGGCTCAGGTCAAACGTGATGGTGACCACCGAGAGGGATTCGGTAGAGGTGGAGCGGATGTTGTCGATCCCTTCGACGGTGGCCACGGAGTCCTCGATGAACCGCGTCACGGTGGATTCCATCTCCTCGGGCGAGGCGCCGGGCAGCGTGGTGCGCACGGAGATGAGCGGCATGTCGACATCGGGGAACCGGTCGATACCGAGCTTGGCATAGCTGACCGCGCCGACCACGACGAGGCAGAGAATGAGCATTACGGCGAAGACGGGCCGGGCGACGCAGACTTCGGCGAGCTTCTGCATCTAGTTCACCTTCACCGCGCTGCCCTTGCTCATCCGGCCGGTGGCGTCGGCCACCACGAGATCGCCGCCGTTGAGCCCTTCCAGCACCTCGACGCGATCACCGGCCAGGCGGCGTCCCGTGCGGGCGACGCGCTCGTCGAGCACGCCGTCCTTGACGACAAAGACGCGCTCGATGCCGGCAAAGCTCACCAGAGCCGCGCGCGGAACCGTGATGCCCCGCGCGGCGGCGTTCACCGTGATGACGCCGTTCACGAAGGAGCCCGGACGCAGCGCGCCGTCCTCGTTCGGTATCTCGCCTTCGATCAGCAGCGTGCGGTTCTGAGCTTCAATGGCCGGACTGAGGCGCACGACGCGCCCGGCACGAATCAGCGGCGAACCCTCCAGGCGGATGTCGATCCGCTGTCCGCGCTGCACGCGGGCGGCCTGGCGCTCGGGCACCTCCAGGCGCACGCGCAACGGATGCTGCCGCACCAGCGTCACGACGGTGGCGTTGGACGCAAGAAACTCGCCGAGCGAGGCGGCGCGGCGCGTGATGGCGCCGGCAAAGGGAGCGCGCAGCGTGGCGTCGGCCAGTTGCTGGCGGGCGAGGTCGAGCTGGGCGCGGCGTTCGGTGAGTTGCGAGCGCGCCTCCATCACCTCGGAGAGCGCCCCCTGGTAGCGCGCCGCCGAACCCTGCGCCCGCACCTGCGCCTTCTCGAAGTCGATCTTCGACACGACGCCTTCCCGGGCCAGCCTCGCCGTGGTCTCCAGAATGAAGTTGGCTTCCTTCAACGCGGCGGCGGCCTCGCGGACATTGGAGACCTCCTCGGGCGTCACGCGGTCATCCGGCTTGCCCTGCAGCCCCAGGCGGGCGCGTGTCTGCTCCACCAGAGCGGCAGACTGGTGCACGCGGAACTCGTAGTCGGTCTTCTCCAGTTCGGCGATGATGTCGCCGGCCTTCACCACGCTGCCCAAATCCACGTTCAGCTTCACCACCCGTCCGGGCACCTTCGTACTGACGTTGGCCATCTCTTCGGCGAACAGTTCGCCGTTGGCCTCGACGGTCTCCGGAATGGCGCCTGGCTCGACGCGCTCCACCTTCACGCGCAGCGGGGCGGACTGCTCCTTAGCGGCGACTTTTCCGTTAGAGTACGGCCCCGAGCAGGCGCACAGGGTGACAACAGCAGCGATGGCGGCGGCAAACCTCTTCATGAATCTGGACGGATTCTCTCACACTCCCGGGCGCGCAGGCGCGGCCGCTGCTGGAGGAGCTTCACTCCATCGACATCAGGGCGCCCAGCGTGGCGATTCCGTCCCACAGGTTGCCCAAACGGATGTTCTCATTGTGGGTGTGCTGGTTGTTGTCGTGATTGGCGATGGGCACGATCACGATGGGCGCGCCCAGCACCTCGTCGAAGACGTCAATGGGCAGTGTGCCTCCCATGGTGGGCTGTTTCACCACCGGTCCCCGCGCGGATTCCACGGCGCGCACGACGCTAGCGGCGAAGGGATCGTCGAGCGGCACGCGGACGGCGCGCGTGCCCCGGCCCGCTACACGCACATGGCAGAGCTTGGCGTGGGCCAGGCGCTCCACGGCTGTGGGCTCGCGGTTCTCGACGACGAAATAGCCCTGCCGGCGGATGTGCTCCACCACCTGCGCCACCGTCTTTGCCGGATCCATGCCCTTCACCAGACGGATGCCCAGCGCGGCTGTGGCCGTGGCCGGCACGACGTTGCGCGCCTCGGTTCCCACGCCGCCACTGGCGAGCCCTTGCACGTTGAGAGCGGGCAGCGCCAGGGCCGCGTCGATCCGCTGGCCCGGCCTCTCGGCGGCGCCCAGTCCGAAGGCGCGCTTCAGATCCTCTTCCACGGGCGGAATCGCCGCGATGGCTTGGCGCTCGGCCTCGGTGAGCGGCGCGGCGCCGTCATAAAAGCCCGCGATGCGGACACGGCCGTCCTCATCCTTCATGGAGGCGAGCAGGTGGGCCAGCATCAGCGCGGGATTGGGAGCAAAATTGCCGTAGTGGCCGCTGTGCAGTTCGTGGTTGGGGCCATGAACGGTGATGGACAGCGAGGCCGCGCCACGCGCGCCAAAGGCGATCAACTGGCGGCGGCTCTGGTGCACCGGACCGTCGCAGAAGATCATGCCGTCAGCCTTCAGCAGCTCCTTGTTCCGCTCGAGGACGCTCCGCATGTGCGGCGAGCCGGCCTCCTCTTCGCCATCGAAAAGAAACTTCAGGTTGGCCTTGGGGCGGACGCCGGAATCGAGCGCGGCGAGGAAAGCGATGATCGGGGCTTTGTCATCGCTGGCCGAGCGCGCCTGCAGCCGCCAGTCGTCGCCCAGCGTGGCCTCCGCGGCTGGCCAGGCCCGTTTCTCGCCATCCGGCCCGAGCAAAACGGGCTCAAACGGGCCACCCTGGCTCCACTCGCGCTCCACCACCGGCTGGCCGTCGTAGTGCGCATAGAAGAGGATGGTGCGGCGCGCGCCCGGCGTTTGAATTTCGCCGTACAAGGCCGGAGGGCCGCCGACGGTCTCAAGCCTCCGCAGGGCCACGCCGCGCCGGGCATACATTTTCATGATGAGCGCGGCATTGCGCTCCATGTCCGGCAGGTTGCGCGAGACATTCGGCAGGCTCAGCAGTTCGGCGAACTCGTTCAGCAGGGCCACGCGGTCCACGTTCTGCGCCGCCAGTGGCGCAAGCGCAAGAAAAGTCAATACCCATCGCATCATGAAGCCACCCTAGCATGTGATAGGCTAGTAAGTTAGTTCGAGCCGCGGTATGCCCGTCCGGGTGAGCGAATCGATCATTTTGCGGACATACCCGCTACGCGAGGCCGACCTCATTGTCAGCTTTTTCACGCGCGATGAAGGCAAGCTGCGTGGTGTGGCCAAACGGGCCCGCCGCCCGGCCAACCGGTTCGGGGGCGGCATGGAACGGCTCTCCTACGTCAACATGCATTACGACCTGCGCGAGAACCGCGAGCTGATGACCCTGGATTCCTGTGAACTTCTCCGCTCGCAGTTTCCGCTCTCGGGCGATTACTCCACCACGGTGGTGGGCGACTTCATCGCCGAGACGGCTGACCATATGCTGCCGGCGAACGAGCCGAACGAACGGTTTTTCCGGTTGATCCTCACGGCCACAGCGCACATGATCCAGCGTGGCGCGGAGGGAGCGATGGAGGCGGCCACCTATTTTTCCCTGTGGGCCGTGCGGCTGTCGGGCTTCCTGCCGGAACTTGAATTGGAAGAAGAGGATCACGCCATCGCCAGTGAGATGCTGGTGACGCCCATTCAAAAGCTGACGCCGCGGACATGGTCGCCGGCCACGGCGCGCGGGTTGCGGCGGCAGTTGATTTCGCTGATGGAAGAGCACGTCGAGCGCCGCATTCTCAGCGTGCGCGCCTTGGAGGGCCTCGCCTCGGCCCCGTAATCAGTAGCCAGAACCAGCATGGACTCCTACCAACAGATCATTTTCAAACTCAAGAAGTATTGGGCCGACCGCGGCTGCATTATTCAAGAGCCCTACGACACCGAGGTGGGTGCTGGCACCATGTGCCCGGAAACCTTCCTGCGCGTATTGGGTCCGAAGCCCTACCGCGTAGCCTATGTTCAGCCCAGCCGCCGGCCGGCCGACGGCCGCTACGGCGAGAACCCGAACCGGCTTTACAAGCACCAGCAGTTACAGGTGATCCTGAAGCCCGCCCCGGCCGGCGTGATCGAGCAATACCTCGGTTCGCTGGAAGCCATTGGCATCGACCTGGCCAAGCACGACATCAAGTTCGAGGAAGACAACTGGGAATCGCCGACGCTGGGCGCCTGGGGCATTGGCTGGCAGGTGATGCTGGACGGTTTGGAAATCACGCAGTTCACCTATTTCCAGCAGTGCGGCGGCATCGACCTGGACCTTTGCCCGGCCGAGTTGACTTACGGGTTGGAGCGTTTGGCAGCCTTCTTGCAAAACAAAGAGAGCGTCTACGAGATCGAGTGGGCCCCCGGCTTCACCTACGCCGACGTGCGTTTCGAAGATGAGCGCCAGAACTCGGTCTACAACTTCGAAATGGCTGACATCCCCACGCTGTGGAAGCTGTTCGACACTCACGAAGGTGAATGCCAGCGGCTGGTGGACGCCTTCCATGCGATCGAATCCTGCGACGCGGCGGCGCGGACGCGCTTTCCGGTACTGGCCGCCTACGACCATGTGCTGAAGTGCTCGAATCTGTTCAACCTGCTTGACGCGCGCGGCGCGATCAGTGTGACCGAGCGGGTGGGCGTAATCGCCCGGGTGCGCAAATTGGCTGTGGGAACGGCCCAACTGTGGATGGCGCAACAGACGCCCGCCACACCGGAGGTGGCCGCGTAATGGCGCTCGATTTTCTGCTCGAGATCGGCTCCGAGGAGATTCCCGATTGGATGATCGAGCCAGCACTCGACCATCTGAAGGCGGGCTTCACCAAACTGTTGGCCACCCATAAGTTGAAAGGCGAAGTGGCCTGGGCCGACGCGACGCCGCGGCGTCTGGTGGTGCTTCTGACCGGATTGCCCAAGGCGCAGAAGGATTCCGTGGAGACCGTCACCGGGCCGCCGAAGTCGGCCGGCGAGGGAGCGGCATTGGGCTTCGCCCGGAAGATGGGCGTTGCGCCGGAGCAGTTGGAGACGGCGTCCACCAACAAAGGCGAGTATTTTTGTTTCAAACGGAAACTGAGCGGCAGGCCGGCCGGGGAGATTCTCGCCTCGGCGCTGCCGCAGTTGATTCTCGGCATACCCTGGCCGAAAACGATGTACTGGCTCGGCAAGGGCGCGCCGCGCTTCATCCGTCCCATCCGCTGGATCGTGGCGCTGCTGGGCTCGAACGTGGTGGCGTTCGAGGTGGCGGGCGTACCGTCCGGAAATACCACGTGGGGCCACCGGCGGCTGGCGAAATCGAAGAAACCCATCAAGGTGTCGGTCCGGAACTACGAACAAAAGCTGCTGGACAATTTCGTGGTGGTGCGAGCGGCGGCCCGGCGGCGGATGATCGAAGCCGGCATCGCCGACCTGCTGGCCGGAACCGGTTTGCGCGTCAAACCCGACGCGGCCCTGGACAACACGCTCTGCTACCTCACCGAGTATCCGGCGCCGGTTCTCGGCTCCTTCGCCGAAAGCTACCTGTCGCTGCCGGCCGAGGTGCTGGTCACCGTCATGCGCCACCACCAGAAGTACTACTCGGTGGTGCGGGCCGATGGCGCGCTCGCACCGCACTTCATCGCCGTGATGAACACGGCGAGCGATCCGGAAGGCTTTGTCCGCGCAGGCAACGAGCGCGTGCTGCGCGCCCGCTTTAACGATGCACGCTTCTTCTACGGCGTCGATCAGAAGAAGCCTCTCGCGGCGCGGGTTGATGACCTGAAGAACGTCACCTTCCAGAAGGAGATCGGCTCCTACTACGACAAGGTGCGGCGCATGGCGGAACTGGTGGAAGGCGACGCCGCCGCGCTGCGGGCCTGCGAATTGTGCAAATGCGACCTCACCACCGACATGGTGAAGGAGTTCACCGACCTGCAGGGCGTTGTCGGCGGCATCTATGCGCGCGCGCAGGGCGAGCCCGAAGCCGTCGCCGAGGCCATCTACGAACACTACAAGCCGCTGTCGATGGAGGACTCGATTCCCTCCACGCGGGCCGGGCAGTTGCTGGCCCTGGCCGACAAGCTGGACACATTGCGCGAGTGCTTCCGGGTGGGGCTGATTCCAACCGGCTCGAAGGACCCGTTCGCTTTGCGGCGCGCGGCGCAGGGCGTGGTGAAGATTCTCGTCGAAGGCGAGGCGGGCGGAAATCCGCTGGACCGGATCACGGATGGCGCGTTGAAAACATTCTTTGAAGATCGCGTGCGCTACTATTTCCGCGACGTCCAGGGCTTCGCCTACGACGAGGTGAACGCGGCGATGGCCTGCGGCTGGAGCGATCTGAAGGATCTGGCGGCGCGGCTGGCGGCCTTGAAAGCCGTGCGCCCGACGGAAAACTTCGAACCGCTGGCGGCCAGCTTCAAACGCGTGCGGAACATTTTGGACCAGGCCGGGCAGGAGGAGTCCGGATTCCCGGGCGGCGCGGTGGACGCGGCGCTGCTTGCCGACGAGGCCGAGCGCGGATTGCACGCGGCCATGGCCGGACTGAACCTGGCCGGATTGAGCTACCAGGAGCAGCTTGCGCGCATCGCCACGCTGCGCCCGGCCGTGGACCGGTTCTTTGAAACAGTTTTGGTGAACGCTCCGGAGCCGCACGTGAGGCGGAACCGGCTTGCGCTTCTCCACCATCTGCGCAGCGAATTTTCACGCGTCGCGGATTTTTCCGAAATCGTCACCAGCAGTAATTGAGCTACGACCACGAAGGAGCAACCATGAAGAAATACGTCTACGCGTTCGGCGCGGGTACGGCCGACGGCGACGGAACAATGAAGGACACCCTCGGCGGAAAGGGCGCGGGCCTGGCCGAGATGTGCCGCGCGGGAGTGCCGGTGCCTCCCGGCTTTACCATTTCCACGGAAGTGTGCAATCTCTTCTTCGACAACAACCGCAGTGTGCCGAAGGAAGTTGACGACCAGATGCTGGCCGCGCTGAAGCAGTTGGAAGAGCGCATGGGCCAGAAACTGGGCGGCACCAAGGACCCGCTGCTGTTGAGCGTGCGTTCGGGCGCCAAGTTCTCCATGCCCGGGATGATGAATACGATCCTGAACCTTGGCATGAACGACGTGACGGTGCAGGCGCTGATCGAAAAGACAGGCAACTCGCGGTTCGCCTATGACTGCTACCGCCGCTTCATCCAAATGTTCGGCGAGGTTGCCCTGGACATCGAGATGGAGCTGTTCGACCACATCTTCGATTCCCGCAAGGCGAAGCGGAAGGCCAAGCTGGACACCGGTCTGACGGCCGAGGATCTGCAGGTGATCATCGCCGAGTACAAAAAGCTGGTGAAGAAAGAGATCGGCCGCGAGTTCCCGCAGGATCCCATTGAACAGTTGAAGATGTCGCGCAACGCCGTGTTCAACTCCTGGTGGAACGACAAGGCCGTCTACTACCGCAAGATGGAGAAGATTCCCGATTCCATCGGCACGGCGGCCAACGTGCAGGCCATGGTGTTCGGCAACATGGGCGAGACCTCGGGCACCGGCGTGGGCTTCACGCGCGACCCCGGCTCGGGCGAGAAGGTGTTCTACGGCGAGTATCTGATCAACGCCCAGGGCGAGGACGTCGTGGCGGGCATTCGCACGCCGGAGCCGATCGCGCACCTGGAAGCGCAGATGCCGGAGGCGTTCCGCGAACTGCGCGAGATCACGGGCATGCTCGAGAAGCATTACCGCGACATGCAGGACTTCGAGTTCACCATTCAGGAAGGCACGCTGTACATGCTGCAGACGCGCAACGGCAAGCGGACCGGTCCGGCCGCCGTGCGCCTTGCCGTGGAGATGGTGGCCGAGGGGCTCATCACCAAGCGCGAGGCAGTGATGCGCGTGGCCCCGGCGCAGTTGGACCAGTTGCTGCATCCGGTGTTCGACGAAAAGTCACTGAAGGCTCTCGGCGTGCTGACGGCGGGCATCGCCGCGTCGCCGGGCGCGGCCGTGGGCCGCATCGCCTTCTCCGCCGAGGACGCCGTGGTGATGAGCAAGCACGCTCCGGTGATCCTGGTGCGGAAAGAGACCACGCCGGATGACATTCACGGCATGGACGTGGCCAAGGGCATTCTCACCGCCGTCGGCGGCAAGAGCTCGCACGCCGCCGTGGTGGCGCGTGGCATGGGCCGCCCCTGCATCGTCGGCGCGGGCACGTTGTCCATCGACACCAAGGCCAAGAAGGCCGTGGTGAAGAGCGGCGACAAGCTTGTGGCGTTGAAGGAAGGCGACTGGGTGTCGATCGACGGCACGACGGGCCGCGTCTACCTGGGACAGGCCAAAACCAGCGAAGCCGATCTGAAGGCCGGCTACCTGGCCAAGTTCATGGACTGGGTGGATGAGTTCCGCGGCGGCTTCGGCGTGCGCGCCAACGCCGACATTCCCCGCGACGCCAAGGCCGCCCGCAGCTTCGGCGCCGAAGGCATCGGCCTGTGCCGCACCGAGCACATGTTCTTCGCAGAGGACCGTCTGCCGCACGTACAGGCGATGATTCTGGCCACCAATGAGAAGGACCGCAAGAAGGCGCTGGCCAAGCTGCTTCCCATGCAGCGCAAGGACTTCGCCGGCCTGTTCACGGCCATGGACGGCTATCCCGTGGTGATCCGCACGCTCGATCCGCCGCTGCACGAGTTCCTGCCCAAGCGCGAGGACTTGATGGTGGACATCACCAAGCTGCCCTACGCGACGGCGAAAGAGAAGAAGGAGATGTCCGCCAAGTACGGCATGGCGGGCGGCGAGTTGAAAAAGGGGCTTCCGGCGCTGCTGCACCGCGTCGAGGAGCTGCATGAATTCAACCCGATGCTGGGCCACCGCGGCTGCCGTCTCGGCATCACCTATCCCGAGATCACGGCCATGCAGGCCCGCGCCATCTTCGAAGCCGCCGTGCAGGTGGCCAAGAAGGGCGTGAAGGTGATCCCCGAAGTGATGATCCCGCTCATCGGCTCTGCCGCCGAGCTGGAACATCAGAAGTCAATCGTCTCCGCAATCGCCGAGGAGGTTCTCAAGACCGCCGGCGTGAAGCTGCACTACATGATCGGCACGATGATCGAGATTCCGCGCGCGGCGCTGACGGCCGACAAGGTCGCCGCCCACGCGCAGTTCTTCAGCTTCGGCACCAACGACCTGACACAGACGACGATGGGCCTGTCGCGCGACGACTACACGAAATTCAGCGCGCACTATGAGGATCTCAAGATCTTCAAGGCCGATCCGTTCGGCGTGCTCGACCAGGAAGGCGTGGGCAAGCTGGTGAGCATGGCGGTTGAACTCGGCCGCCGCACGCGCCCCGACCTGGAAGTGGGCATCTGCGGCGAGCACGGCGGCGAACCGAGCTCGGTGGAGTTCTGCTACAAGATCGGCATGAACTACGTTTCCTGCTCGCCCTACCGGGTGCCCATCGCCCGTCTGGCGGCGGCGCAGGCGGCCATCAGCGCCAGCGCCGGCGGCGACAAGAGCGAGTCCATGCGCACGGCCTAAGGGCGGCGCGCGGACACAAGAACGGTAACGCCCGGGCTCACACGAGTCCGGGCGTTTTTGTTTTATCGCGCGTCAGTAGCTCAGCTTCAGCCGCAACTGGATCGTGCGCGGGTCACGCGCGTCGGTGACCACGCCGAAGGTGGCCGCGCCCATGCCCGTCCCGACGCCTTCGAACTGGGCGTGGTTGAAGAGGTTGAACATCTCGGCGCCAAACTGAATGCGCATGCCCTCGCGCGGTTTGATGTTCTTGAAGATCGAGGCGTCGAAGTTGTTGATGCCCGGTCCGCGCACGGGGCGCACGCTGGAGGTGCCAATCCCCATCGCGCGCGTGACCTGGCGGAAGGCATCGGTGTTGAAGTACCGGTTGATGCTATCGCCGCGCCCCTGGTTCGGATCGCCAACAATATCGGGACGCTGGCCGCCGGTGCCGCCGCCGAAATTGGCTACGTCGCCCGGCTGTGTGACGCCCAGCGGCAGACCACTCTGGAACGTCGTGATGCCGGAAACCTGCCAGCCGCCCAGAACCGCCGGGGCCACGCCGCGCTGTCCCTTGAAGAACGGAAGCTCCCAAACGTAGTTGAAGCTGAACATGTGCGTGCGGTCGAGATCGATCAGACCGAAATCCAGATTCTTGTTGCGTGAATCCAGCGGATTTCCTTCGGCGTGCCCCAGCCCCTTGGACCATGTGTAGCTGGCCTCAAACAGCAACCCGTGCGAGAAGCGGCGGACCAGCGACGTTTCGAGGCCATGGTACTTCGACAGCGCCGAGTTTTCGTTGTAGGCGATGGTTCCGTAGCCGAGATAGGGCCGCCGCAGGTTCGCGTTGCCTGTGCGAGCGGGGTCGGCCTGGTTGAGCTGGATTCCCCGCGGCAGGTGAGTGCCGCGCGTACCCGAATAGGACACCTCCATGGAGAGGGTGGACGAAAGCTCCCGCTGGATGCTGAGACTCCACGACTGCACGGAGGGCTGTTTGTTGTAAATATCGAGCGAGTTCACGTTGGCCGGAAAGAGCCGGTCGGGCCCGCCAGCCGGATTCGACAGCGTCGGGCTTTGAATGTTGACCGATTTCACAAACGGCGGATTCGCCTTGCGCGGCACATTGTTGGCGGTACCCCAGAAGTAGTTGATGCCGTAGCCGCCGCGCAGGACCGTCTTTGCGCCCATGCTGTAGGCAAAGCCGATGCGCGGCCCGAAGGTGTCCTTGTTGGTCTTCATAAGCTGGCGCCCTACGCCGGTGCTTCTCCGGTCGCTACCGGTGATCAGTCCATTCAAGGGATCTCCGGTGCCCGGCACGATCTGCCCGTCGGCCCTGAACTCGGGCGCCTTCGATGGATCGTAGAGCGACGGCACGAAGGCGGAGATACGGTCGTTGGAAGAGGCGCCGCCGTTGGAGCCGGAGATGATGTAGTAGCGCACGCCGGCATTCAGAGTGAAGCTCTGGGTCACTTTGATGTCGTCCTGCACATAGCCTTCATAGTCGCCCTGCGACACCGTGATGCCGGGATCGGCGTCGGTCTCCGTGTAGGTGAATGCGCGGCCCACCAGAAAGTCCGCCAGGCCGTTGCCCGTAACGCCACCGTTGAAGTTGAACGCGCCCTGCTCACCGCCGTAGTTGATCTCCTTCTTGACGTGGCGCATGATCTCCACGCCGAACTTGAGGGTCTGCTTGCCGCGGTTCCAGGAAAAATCATCTTTGAAGGTGTAGATCGGATTGCTGTTGTTCAGGACGTCGCCGTGCCCCAAACCGGCGAATCCATTGGCGATGGTGATGTCGGGAATGCGGTTGAATCCGTTTGAGGGATAGACCTGCGGAATGGTCAGTCCTTGCGGGCGCAGGCCGCCGAGGAGGTCGTTGGTGATCTCATTGAACGAGTAGCCAAAGGTGAACAGGTTCACCATGGCCGGTGAGGCGATGGTGGTGAGCTTGGCGGTCAGGTTCTTCCCGGGCTTGCCGATGGTATTGGGAAAGGTCGGAAGCGGCGAATTGCCGGGGCGCTTCACGTCCTGATCCTGCGACCAGGTGTCCTGCGCGTAGCGCGCCGTGGCGTTCCAGGAGGGCGAGAAGATGTGATCCCAGCGGATCAGCTCCTCGCGGTATTTGGTGAACGACCGCGTGTTATGCACGAAGTTCTGCGCGCCGGTGCGGTTCGGCAGCGGGTAGAACGTATTGATCAGGAGCAACGCGTTGGGGTCGATCTGCGCGGTGGGGATGATGTTGCCGGGAAAGGGCTGCCCGGTGGTGGGATCCCGGATCGCGGCGCCGCCCGCGAAGTTTCCAGTCCGCTGCAATTCGGTGGGCACCTGTGCCGTGAAAACGCCCGTCGGAGGCGTGGTGAACGAGTTGATCTGCGGTCCGATGCGGCGGGCAAACGACTGCGACCAGAAGAAGAAGTCCTTGGTCTTGGACGTATTGTATTTGCCTGGAATCCAGAACGGTCCGCCCAGTGTGTATCCGAAATTGTTCAGCCGGATGAGTTGCCGCGAGTTGGCGAAAAAGTTGCGGGCGTCCAGTTTGTCGTTGCGGAAGTACTCGTAGAGATCGCCGTGGTATTGTTGCGTGCCGGACTTGGTGACGATGTTGACGATGCCATAGCCGAAGCCGCCGGCGTCGGCGCCATAGTTCGACTTCTGCACCTTCACCTCGCCGATGGCCTCCATGGGTGGAAACAGGTCCAGGCCGCGGTTGCCGCCGGTGTCCATGGCGAGCGTGCCGTCGTAGGTGTACTTGTTCATCGAAATTCTGCCGCCGTGCACGGCCATCAGCGGATTGCCCTCCTGGCCGAGCCCCATCTGCCGTCCGGTTTGCGCCGAGACGACGCCGGTGCCCAGCGAGAGGAACTGCGTAAAGTTACGTCCGTTGATCGGGATCTCGGTCACCTGCGTGCCTGTGACCAGGCTGGACACTTCGCCCGATTCGGTCTTCAGCGCGGCGGCCACATCGGTGACGGTGATCGTGTCGCTGACGGCGCCGACTTCGAGGTTGAAGTTCAAGCGCAGGCTGGCGCCCACGCTCAGTTGCACGTCCTTGGCCTCGGCGTTCTTGAAGCCCTTGGCCGAGGCGCGCACGGTGTAGGCGCCGGGCTGCAGCGCAACGACGGTGTAGACGCCATCGCCTCCCGTCCTGGTTTCCCGCGTCTGGCCGGTGGCCTGGCTGATGACGCGAATTTCGGCCGAGCCGACAACGGCCTGGCTCTGATCGTAGACGAACCCTGTGATGGTTCCCTGGTTTGCTTCCTGCGCCAGCGACGCAGCCGCGAAGACGTATGGGACAAGCAGGCGGAATCTCTTCATGGCACACTCCCTTGGCGACCGGGCTGCATCATACACACGGCGGCCGCGGGAGACAAGCCCGTGCGGACATCCACGCTAGAATGAAAGATTCTCTCCGCCGTTCCCGGAATCACTGAGTCCATGCCTCCTCGCTCCACCTCCGCGCGCCCGGCCAGCGAAATGATCGTCCTGCGCGGCGCGCGCGCGCACAACCTGAAGAACCTCACGGTTTCCCTGCCCCACAACAAGCTGACGGTGGTGACGGGCGTGTCCGGCTCCGGAAAATCGTCGCTCGTGTTCGACACCATCTACGCCGAGGGACAGCGCCGCTATGTCGAATCGCTCTCCACCTACGCGCGCCAGTTCGTCGACCGTATGGAGAAACCCGCGCTCGACGAGATCGAGGGCATCGCGCCGCCGGTGGCCATCCGGCAAAAAAACACCACGCGCAATCCACGCTCGACCGTGGCCACCTCGACGGAGATCTACGACTACCTGCGGCTGTTGTTTGCCCGCGCCGGACGCACTTATTGCCCGCACTGCGGCAACCGCGTGGAGCGCGACACCGTCGATCAGGTGGCGGCCCGCATGTTGAGCCGGCCCGCCGGTTCGCGCTGGTACGCGCTGTTCCCGCTGGCGCATCACGCGGATTCGAACGCGCGCGCCGGGTATCTGTTCGAACTGCGCAAACGCGGGTTTGGCCGGCTGTTCCAGTCCGGGGCCACCTACGAATTTTCCACGCCTGAATCGCTGCTCGACATCGACTTTTCACGTCCCGTCTACGCACTGATCGACCGCCTTGCCCTGCCGCAAGCGGGCGCTTCCACGCCGGAACTGCGCCAGCGCGTGGTGGATGCCGTGGAGATCGCCTACCGTGAGGCGCGCGAAGCGGTGTTCCAGTCCGCCTCCGGCGAGGAGACGCTGCGCTTTTCGGAATCCTTCACCTGCACGCACGACGGCGCCGTGTTCGCCGAGCCCGAGCCGTCGCTGTTCAGCTTCAATTCGCCAATGGGCGCCTGCCCGCGCTGCCAGGGTTTCGGCAACGTGGTGGACTACGATCCCGGCCTGGTCATCCCCGATCCCTACCTGCCTCTCGACAAGGGCGCCGTCGATCCGTGGAACAAGCCGCAGTACCGCTGGGGCTGGAACGACTTCAAGCTGGAGGCCAAGGGCAAGGTCCGCACCGGCGTCCCGTATAACGAGTTGAACCCAGGCGAACGGGCCGTGGTGTGGCGCGCCATCCGCGAGTTCTTCGCCGAGGTGGAGCGGAAGAAGTACAAGGTTCACGTGCGCGTGTTCCTTTCCCGCTACCGCGGCTATGCCGATTGCGACGAGTGTGGCGGAGCGCGTCTGCGGCGCGAGGCGCTGAACGTCCGCGTGGGTGGAAAGACCATCGCCGAGGTGGCGCGGCTGAACATCGCCGAAGCGCGCGGCTTCTTCTCCGCTCTGGAGTTGGCGCCGGAAGAGGCGGCCATCGCGCAGAAGGTGCTGGTGGAGGTGCGCCAGCGTCTGAAGTTTCTGAACGACGTCGGTCTGGAGTATCTCACGCTGGACCGCCTGTCGGCGACGCTGTCCGGCGGCGAGGCGCAGCGCATCCAACTGGCCACGTGTGTGGGTTCGCGGCTGGTGGGCGCGACCTACGTTCTGGACGAACCCTCCATTGGCCTGCACTCGCGCGACACGGGACGGCTGGTGCGCCTCCTGCATGAACTGCGCGACCTGGGCAACACGATCCTCGTCGTGGAGCACGACCCGGACGTGATGCGGGCCGCCGATGAGATTCTCGATCTCGGGCCAGGAGCGGGCGAGCATGGCGGGCGCATCGTGTTTCACGGCACGCGATCGGATCTGTTCGACGGCAAGCCTCAATCATTGACGGGCCAGTATCTGCGGGGCGAAAAACAGGTGTGGCGGCCGCGGGCCCGGCGCCAGCGGCATCCCCGGCGGCGTCTGCGATTCGAAGGCTGCCGGGCGCACAATCTGCGCAACATCGACGTGGAAGTGCCGCTGGACATGATGGTGTGCGTCACCGGCGTGTCCGGCTCCGGCAAATCGACGCTGGTGCACGAGGTGATCGCGCGCGGATTGGAATCGGCCCACGGCAAGCTCGGGCCTGGCGCGGCCGAGGATGAGCTTTCAGGCACGGGCGAGAAGCTCACCTGGCGC
This sequence comes from Bryobacterales bacterium, assembly GCA_020847045.1. Taxonomy (GTDB): domain Bacteria; phylum Acidobacteriota; class Terriglobia; order Bryobacterales; family Bryobacteraceae; genus JAFLBB01. The sequence goes on from JADLCT010000097.1 coordinate 185,971, forward strand.
ACAATCGAAGGCCACAACATGATCGGCGGCGTGATTCTGGTGGACCAGTCGCCCATCGGCCGCACGCCGCGTTCGAACCCGGTCACCTACATCAAGACGTTCGACCTCATCCGCGAACTGTTCGCCTCGACCAAGGAGGCCTCTCGCCGCGGCTACGGCGCAGGCCACTTTTCGTTCAACATTCCCGGCGGGCGCTGCGAAAACTGCCAGGGCGACGGCACGGTGACCGTGGAGATGCAGTTCCTGGCCGACGTGGAACTGGTGTGCGAGGAGTGCAATGGCACGCGCTACAAGTCCTCGACGCTCGAGGTGCTCTACCAGGGCCGGAACATTCACGAGGTGCTGCAACTGACGGTGCGCGAGGCGCTCACCTTCTTTTCCTCATCGCCGAAGATCGTTCAGAAACTCCAGGTGCTCGACGACGTGGGCCTGGGCTATCTGCGTCTGGGCCAGTCGGCCACGACGTTGTCCGGCGGCGAGGCGCAGCGCGTGAAGCTGGCCGCGCACCTGGCGCAATCCACGGCGAAAGGAACCCTGTTCATCTTCGATGAGCCGACGACGGGGCTCCATTTCGACGACATCGCCAAGCTGCTGGACTCCTTCGACCGGCTGATCCGCAATGGCGCGAGCCTGCTCATCATCGAGCACAACATGGAGGTGATCCGGGCCTCGGACTGGTTGATCGACCTCGGTCCCGAGGGCGGCTCCGGCGGCGGACTGCTGGTGGCCGAAGGCACGCCCGAGGATGTGGCCGCCGTGGAAGCTTCGCACACGGGCCGGTTTCTGCGCGAGATGCTCGCGCGGCGCGAATCCTGAGACCATGGCCGCGCGTGGCGCGTCATAAAATGTAGACATGTTCCGTATGGCGTGCCTGTTCTGCTCGCTGGCGCTCGCGCTGCCGGCGCAACAGAAGAAGTCCGCCCCGGCGAAACCGCCCGCGGCACAGTCCCGGCCCGCTGCCGAGTCTGCGCCGCACGCGCCGTCCGACGAGGGGATGAAAGCCCTGGAGGCAAAGGACTACCCGTCCGCCATCGCCGCCTTCGAGCGCGCCGTGGCCGGCGATGGGAACGACTACGCGGCGCACTTTCACCTGGCGCTGGCGCAATCGCTCGCCGGGCGCGACGCCGAGGCCGTGCCGCACTACCGCAAGACGCTGGAGTTGAAGCCCGGGCTGTACGAAGCCGAAATCAATCTTGGATTGCTGTTGTTCCGGACCAAGGATTATGCGGGCGCCGAACCCTTGTTGAAAGCGGCCTCGGAGAAGAAACCCGGCAACCCGACGGCCGTAGCCGCCTACGGACGGTCGCTGCTGGAACAGAACAAGCTGGCCGAAGCCGAACCCGTGTTGCGCAAGGCGGCCGGGCTCGACGCCTCCCAAAAGGACACACTGCTCGGGCTGGCCCAGCGTTACGAGGACGCCAAGCAGGTGGACCAGGCAATCGCCTTATATAAGGACTTCCTCGACCATCCCGGCGTGGCCGAACGTTTGGGCAACCTGATGCTCTCCACGGGCCGCGCGGGCGAATCCATCGCCTTCCTGGAAGACGCCGTGAAAACATCGCCCACCCCGGCCAACCACTACGCCCTGGCCATCGCCTATCTGCGCAACAAGGATTCGGCGAAGGCGGGTGAACAGTTCGAGCGCTGCATCGCGATGGAGCCCCGCAATCCGCAGCTTCGCATGAGCTACGGCGGCTTCCTGCGGGATCAGCGCAAGATCGCCCCGGCGGCCCAGCAATACTACGCGGCGGTGCAGATCGATCCCACGCTGCGGGAGGGCTGGTCGGAGTTCGGCGCCATGCTGTTGCTGCTGGAGCAGTATCCGCAAGCCGTGGCCGCGTTTGAAAAGGTGCAGGCGCTGGGCGACTCGCGTCCGGCGATCTATTTTTTCAAGGCCATCGCGCTCGATCATATCAAGCAGTTCAAACCGGCCAAGGAGAGCTATGAGAAGTTTCTATCGCTCAGCGAAGGCAAGTTTCCCGATGAGGAGTTCAAGGCGCGGCAGAGGATCAAGGTGATTGAGAAGGAGCTGGCCCGCAGATGATCCGCATGCTGACGCTTGCTCTGCTGCTGGCGGCGCACGCCGCCGCTGACGGCCCGTTGGATGCCGCGCGCGCGGAGCCGAACCTCGAGAAACGCTCGGAAAAGGCCTTGCAGGCGGCGCAGAAGACGCTGGACACATTGCGGCGCACGGGCGATCTGTCGGACCGCGCGGGCGTGCAGGCGGCCTTGACCGGCATCCGCGATGGCGTCGAGTTGTGCGTGGATTCGCTGGAGGAGTCGGGCAAGAATCCGCGCCGCAGCCCGAAGTATTTCAAGCGCGCCGAAATCTCCCTGCGCAAGTTGAACCGGCAGTTGGAGGATCTGCGCGTGGCGCTGTCGGCCGACGACCGCGCGCCGGTTGCCGCCCTGCTCGCCTACACGGTGCGTGTGCAGGAAGACCTCCTGCTGGGCATCTTCACGAAGAAGAAATAGGAGCCACCATGCGGGCCTTGCTGATCTTCACCCTCGCCGTTACTACCGCCGCGGCGCAGCCTCGGGATTTCCTCACGGCCGACGAGGTGGATCAGGTGCGCCTGGCGCAGGAGCCGAACCTGCGCCTGAAGCTCTACCTTGGTTTCGCGAAGGAGCGCGTGGCGCTGATCGAGCAACTGGCGGCCAAGGAAAAGGCCGGGCGCAGCGCGCTGATTCACGACACGCTGGACGGCTACACGAAGATCATCGAGGCCATCGACACAGTGTCCGACGACGCGTTGCGGCGGAACCTGGACATCACCGAGGGCATGGACGCGGTGGCCGGGGCCGAACGCGACTTCGCCGCGCGGCTGCGGAAGGTGGAGGAGTCCGCGCCCGCCGATCTGCAGCGCTACGCCTTCGTTCTCACCAATGCGATCGAGGCCACCGAGGATTCGCTCGAAATGGCGCAGGAGGACATGAAGGAGCGCAAGGCCGGGGTGGCCAAGCGGCGCGCCGAGGAAGACAAGGAGCGCGAGGAGTTGATGACACCCACGGACCGCACGGCCCGGCAGGCGGCGCAAAAAAAGAAAGCCGAGGAAGAGACCAAGACGAAGCGTAAAGCGCCGACACTGCGGCGCAAGGGCGAGGTTCCGGCGGAAAAGCCGTAGCCGGCCGGACGCACGCTAGCGCACGGCCACCAGTTTCGACGCGTCCAACACGGCCGCGCCGCCTGGCACGCCCGTGGCGAGCGGCAGTTCGATGTTGATGTTCTTGCAGGTGGACTCCGTGCAGGCCTGGCCGCGAACGCGCAGCAGCGCCGGAGCGGCGCCGTCCACCTTCACGGCGAACACGGCTTCCTTCTCATAGCCGTAGCTGAACCAGCGCAGCTCGGGTTTGGAAAAATCTTTCGGCTCGGGCTGCAGCCAGGCGCCGGAGGGCTTCAACCCGCCGCTGACGGTGATCACGGTCGGCTGGTCGATGCCGAGCGACATCTTGCCCGCCAGACGCTCCCTGGCGCGGCGCTCATTGTCCATCGAGAAGGTGTGCCATCCGGGCTCCAGCACCACCGACACCACCAGATACGGCCCGTCCACACGCGCCCGGTATTGCGCCACGATGTCGTCCTGATGCGTCACAGCGGCGGGTTCGGACCATTCGCCCGCCCAGGAAGCAACGGACAAGCAGGCCATCATCAGCAGCAGTTTCTTCACCGGCATTCTCACTTTCGAAAGCTCATTTGCAGCGACCGGAGAGGCAGCTTGATCCGCTCGCCGCCGCGGATCACATCCAATTGAACCGTATCGCCCGGCTTGGTGCGCAAACGCAGGTAGAGCTCGGCCGTGTTGGCGTCCGGGTCGCGGTCCACGCCGTTGACGGCGATGATCACGTCGCCCACGGCGAGCTCGTGCGTCTTCATCATCCGCGCCATGTCGGCCACGCGGCGCACCATGCTGGCGAAACCCTCCACCGGAAGATTCCGTTCGCGTTTTTCGGCTTCCGTCAGCGGCCGGTCATCGAAGTAGACGCGCGGGTCGACGCTCGACTGCCGCCAGCGCACATCGGTGAGCCACCAGCGCAGGGGAAGTTGCATGGTGAGCTCGCGCTCGGCCCCGCCGCGCTCCACCACCACCTGCACCTGGCGCGCCGAACGGTCGAGCATGTCGTAGGCGTATTGGGCGTCGGCGAAGGTCCACACGCGCGCGCCGTTCCAGGAGCGGATCACGTCGCCGGCCATCATGCCGGCGGCAGCGGCATCGCCCGATGCCTGCTTCACCACCAGCCCTTTGGGCACGTCGATGGTGATGCCGATCACCTTGAAGTCCGGCGAGCGCCAGAGGTGCTTGCGTTTGTCGAGAGTGCCGTCCAGTTGCCTGTGGATGTTCTGGAAATCTCCGATGAGATGGCATTCCACGCACTGGCCTTGCGCAAAGGTGCGTTGCACCAGCAGCGGATACTCGCGCGGAAACTTCGGCGCGGGCCGGGGCGCGGCCGGCTTCCATTCGCCCTTCTTCCACTGGTTGTGCAGCTCCAGACCCTTGGCCAGCGCCAGTTCGAGCGAATCCAGATTCAGATAGCTGTCCACAGCGGCCGAATCGCGGCCACCGTAACGCGCATAGATCTGCTCGTCGGCGTTCATCAGGAAGAAGTAGAGAGGGTTGTTGCGGTCGTACTCGAACAAATTCACGTCCACGTCGTCCATGCGGATGACGCGCACGCACACGTATTGCGACATGAGTTTGCCGCGCTCTGAATCCAACGGTGACAGCACAACCTGTGCGTCAAAAACACGTCCGGCCGTTCAAGGCTCGCAGCGGTACTCAAGGAAAATCGGTTTGCCCGTCGCCCTGGCTTCCTTCAGCGCTTCCCGGTAGCTGGTCAGCCACTGGATTCCGCCGGCATCCTGTGATGCCGCCAGCAGGGGAAACACGGCCAGCGCCGCGCAGGCCCGCAACAATTGGCTCATGGTGTGATTTTAGCAGGCGCCGAAGGAGCGCCTGTTCACGCGGCCGCTACATCTTTCCCAGCCAGCGGATCCGCACGTTGAACGCCCGCCCGGTGCCGCCATAAAACTGAAGATAGCGCGACGAGGCGACGTTGTTGTTCACCGCGTCGGGGTTCAGGCGGTTGGTCAGGTTGTTGGCGCCGAAACGAAGCGCCCAGCGGTTGCCGCGCAACTGGAACCGGCGTTCAAAGTGCAGGTTCCATTCGAAGAAATAAGGGAAGCGCATGCCGTTTACCACTCCGGCCACGCCGCCCATCTCGGTGCGCGAGCTAAACGGGAAGCCGGTCCGCGTATCGAACATCGTGGCCACGGCCCAGTTCTTCACAGGCATCGGCAGATAGGCCCAGGCGACAAAGCGGTGTGGCGCATCCCATGGCATGGGTCCGGCGTTGTTCAACACGGCAACCGGATCGTCCACGTTCACGTCGACAACGGCGTTGGAGCGGGCGCGCGACCAGATGTAGCTGGCCCGCCATTCATACATGCGGCCGATGTTCTGCCGCACGCTGAACGTGGCCGCCCGGTAGCTGTCCACGCGGCTGTTGGAGAGCACGAACAGGGCGTCCATGACGCGCGCATTCAGGGGCCAGGCCCACTCGGGCGCAGGTTCGTTAAAGCCGGTCAGAGTGTTCAGGTAGGTGAATCCGCGCGTGCCGTGGCGGTAGAGCAGGTCGGCGCGCACGGCAAGACTGCCGGGGAAGTGATGCTCGATGCCGGCGTTGGCCGTGTTGCCGAACGGGCGGCGCAACGGGCTGCCCGGTGATTGAAACATGGTGAGCGCGGGCCCCCGGCGCACAACGCCGTCGGGCGCGAAATAGCTGGTGAGGGTCACCTGGTCGTCGGGGCGCGAGAACAGGCGCAGGCTGGTGGCGTCGTATACGCGCGCCACCCCGCCATACACCTTCGTATGCTCGCCCCAGGGCGGCGACCAGGCCACGCCCAACCGCGGCGACGGGCTGTAGCGGTGCAGCAACTGGTCCCAGTCCAGACGCAGGCCCACCTCCACCAGCACATCCGAGCGGGCGCGCCAGGAGTCTTGCACGAACATGGCCGATTCGAGGTTGCTCAGCGAGAGCATGCCGTCGCCCGCATAGCGCGTCAGCAGCAGCGGCTGGCCGGTTTCGTTGAAGTTTTCAAAGCCGGACCGCTCCACGTTCTGCCAGTAGCGGACGCGGTGAAAATCCCAACCCGCCTTCACCTGGTGCGTTCCTGCGGCGCGCCACACGGGCAGGAAGCCGTTCACCAGGAACTGGTCGCGCAAGCCGCGGCGGCGGGCGTCCACGAAATGGTAGCCGCGTTTGCCGTCCGGCGTGTAGAGCAGCCTGCCCCAGCCCTGCGGGATCTCGCGGCCATAGGTGCGGTTGCCCGCGTAGCCGAACTCCAGCAGGCCGCGGCCGCCCAGGTAGATCTGGTCCTTCACGCTGAAGAATGCCTGCCGCGAGCGGCGGTCGATGGTGGTTTCGCGCGGATCGAGAAAGGTGAGCCCGGTGCGCGCCGCCGCCCATTGGTTCCACAGAAACGAGGTATAGAGAATATGCGAGGGCGTGATGTTGGTTTGCGTCGAGAAGAGGTTGCCGACGCGGATGCTCGGGTTGCGGTCCTCGCCCTTGGGCAGCTCGCGGATGAACGTCTTCATGTACTGGAATTCCAGGCTGTCGCTGAACCACACGCGGCCGCGGCGGATGGGTCCGGAGACGTTCACGCGCGGCGTCCAGTCGCCGATGGTCCAGCCCTTGCGGTTCTCAAAGCCCGGCACGAAGTTGGTGGCCGAATAGCGCAGCTTGCCCGCGCCGCTGTCGGACTGCACGGCCAGGACGCCCGCCGAGCCGCGCCCGTATTCGGCGGGCAGCACGCCGTTGGCGATCTCCACGCCCTGGACGCTTTCCACGGTGAGCCTCGTTTCAAAACGCCCCGTCAGCGGGTCGTTCAGCAGGAAGCCGTTCAGCGTGTAGAGGGTCTGCTCCTCGGTGGCGCCGTTTATGTGCAGTCCGCCCTTGTTGTCGCGCGTCACGCCCGGCAGAATGCGCAGGGCCGAGCGGAAGTCGTTCGTATTCGGGTAGGGGATGTTCTGCAGGTCCGCGCCAGACAACGTCTGCTTCGGCGTGGTGGTGTCCATGTCGATGGTGAGTGGCGTGGCGCCCACGTCGATGGACTCGACAACCTCGCGCACGGGCTCCAGCGCAAAGTCCGCGCTGGCGCCGCCGGAGGCCGCCTCCAGCTTCGCGCCGCGCAGCGGGTAGAAGCCCAGGCGTTCGATGTCGATCTGGTAGGCCCCTGCTTCGGGTAACTCCATGCGGAACCGCCCCTCGGCCCCGGTAAAGGTCTGCCGGGCCGCACCGTCGCCTCCGCGTACAATCAGGCGCGCGCCGGCAACCGGTGCGTTGGTGGCCGAGCGCACTTGGCCCGATAATGGAACCTGTGCGTTCAGAGGCAACACCAAACCCCAGCACGCTGCTACGAAGGCGACACGCACCGCATCCCTCCCCACTCCTTCGAACCAGAAATCTTACCACTCCTTCATCTCATGTTCGCCACCCCTGATTGGACCGCCGCCCGGAAGGCCCTGGCCCGCTGGTACCGGGGCGCACAGCGCGATCTGCCCTGGCGGCGAACCTCGGAGCCCTATCCTATCTGGGTCAGCGAGGTGATGCTGCAGCAGACCCGCGTGGCCGCCGCCCTGCCCTACTACGTCCGCTTCCTGGAGCGTTTCCCCACCGTGGAGGCCCTGGCCGAAGCGCCGGAACAGGAACTGCTTTCAGTATGGAGCGGGCTCGGCTACTATTCACGCGCCCGCAACATGCAAAAGGCCGCGCGGCAGGTGGTGGCACTCGGCGGCTTTCCACGGACATTCGAAGGGCTGCGCGCGCTGGCTGGAATTGGCGACTACACCGCGGCCGCCCTCGCCAGCATCTGTTTCGGTCTGCCCCACGCCGTGCTCGACGGCAACGTGATGCGCGTTCTGGCGCGGCTGCTGGCCGACCCCGGCGACGTCACCTCGCCCACCACGCGCCGCCGCCTGGCCGCCGCGGCGCAGGAGTTTCTCCACCGCCGCCACCCGGCCGAACACAACCAGGCCATTATGGAGCTGGGCGCGCTCGTCTGCCTCCCCCGCGAGCCGGACTGTCCGCGCTGCCCCCTGCGGCCGCACTGCCATGCCCACGCCGAAGGCCGCGCCCGCGAGTTTCCCGTAAAGTTGCGTAAGCAGGAGAAGGTGGAGGTGGCCCTCACCGTATTCGTCGTGGAGCGCGCCGGCAAACTGCTGTTGTGGCAGCGCCCGGAAGGCGGAGGCCGCATGGCCGGCTTTTGGGAGTTGCCGTCTGCGGACAGTCTGCCCGGCGCCGGCGCTCACGAGGTGCTACGCCGTTTCCGCCACACGATCACACACCAGGTTCATGACGTGTGCGTGCGGCGGGCTTCGATTGCCCGGGCGCCGCGCGGCTTCACATGGGTGGCGCTCGCCCGCCTGCGTGAGATGCCGCTGAGCACCATCGCGCGGAAGGCCCTGGGCGAGCGTCCCTAGGCGGACGGGCACGCTCCATCCGGCCCAAATTTACACTTTTGCGTTGGATTCTTGAGTAGACTGACAGGAGAGTTGGGTTCAACCAGGAATGAAGGAAATCAAACACAAGAGACTCATTCTATGTGGCCGTATTGCGGCCGTTCTCGCCGTCGTGCCGATTTTGATGCTGGGCCATCCCGACGGCCCCGACCCGCGGAACACCGGCGCGCCGGGCGACAAGACGTGCGCGCAGGCCAGTTGCCACGTGGGTCCAGGGAATCCCACCGCCGGAAGCGGCGTCGAGATCAGCTTCCCCGGAGGGCTAACCTACTCGCCCGGCGTGAAGCAGACCATCACCGTGCGCGTCACCGAAAGCGCCAACCGCTTCGGCTTTCAAGCCACCGCCCGCCCGGGCTCGAACCTGTCCAACGGACAGGCGGGCGACTTCACCGCCACCGATGAGCGCGTGCAGGTTCTGTGCGAGGACGGCCGCGTGAAAACCAGCGCCTGCAACTCCGCCGCGCCCGTTCAGTTCGCCGAACAGACACTGGCCGGAAGCGCGGCCAACACCTGGAGCTTCGACTGGACCCCGCCCGCCACCGACGTGGGCACAATCAACTTTTACGTCGCCGGCAACGCGGCCAACGGCAACGGCACCAATGCGGGCGACCGTATCTTCACGCGCTCCTACACCCTGACGCCCGCCGCCTCGGCCCCTCCGCCCGGCATCCGCGCCGAACAGCCCGTTCTGCAAGCCTTCCTCGGCGGTCAGCGCCTGTCGCCCGGCACGTGGCTGGAGATCTACGGCTCGAACCTGGCCACCGCCAACAAGGACTGGGGCGGTCTGTTCACCGAGAACAACACGAAAGCGCCCAGCTCGATCGACGGCGTCAGCGTCGCCATTGATGGCAAACCCGCCGCCATGTACTTCATCAGCCCGAACCAGATCAACGTGCAGGCGCCCGACACCATCGGCCTGGGCCCCGTGTCCGTCGAGGTGACCACGCCCGGCGGCAAGGCCACAACCACCGCCACGGCCACTGCCGTTTCGCCCGCCATGCTGACCACGCCCGCGTTCAAGGTGAACGGAAAGCAGTACATTGCCGCACTGCATCAGGACCGCGTGTTTGTCGGGCCGGCCGGCCTCATTGCCGGCGCCAGCTTCCGCCCGGCCAAGCCCGGCGACATCGTCACCATCTATACGGTCGGCTGCGGCGCCACAGAGCCCGCCAGCCCGTCTGGCGTCGTGGTGGCCGGCTTGCGCACGCCCAAAGCCGCCGCCCGCGTCACCATCGGCCAGGCTACGGCGCAGGCCGCCGTGGCCCTGTCGCCCGGCTCCATCGGGCTGTGCCAGGTGAACGCCACCATTCCCAACGTCTCTAACGGCGACCAGCCCATCGAGCTTACGCTCGACGGCTCGCCCACTGGGCAAGGACTGTTCATTACGGTCCAACAGTAACTCCAGCCCCGGCGTCCGCGCGGCGCCGGGCATCCCGCCATCGCGAAAGAGAAGGGGTCCTCTATGTCGAACCGTTTCCAACGGGCGCTATTCGTGTGTTCGCTGGCATCGCTGCCGGCCGTGATCTATGGATTCAGCAACGGCCCGGTGCCGGGCCGCACCGGCGCCGCCGCCGACGGCGGTCTGGACTGCGCGGCCTGCCACCGCACCTTCGCGCCGGCCAACAGCGATCCGCGCGGCTCGCTGCGCATCGAAGCCGGACCCTACACGCCCGGAGTGGTCCAAACCATCCGCGTGCTGCTCTCCCACCCCGAGGCCCAGCGCTGGGGCTTCCAGATCACGGCCCGTCTCGCCTCGGACGAATCCAAGCCCGCCGGAAAGTTCACTCCGCTCGATGGCTTCCGCGTCGTCTGCGGCGGCGGCGCGCCGGAGGGCAACTGCGGCGCCAACCCCGAGTTTCTCGACCACACACGCGCCACCACCTTCCCCGGACAGTCCGGCGGCGCCGTGTGGACACTCGAATGGACTCCTCCGGCCACCGCCTCCGGCGGCGTGGTGTTTTTTGCCGCCGGCAACGCCGCCAACAATAACGGCAACAACCAGGGCGACCATATCTACACCACCAGCACACGCATCGCCGAGCGGGCCCCCTGCAACCTCACCACACTGCCGGCCATTACCGCCGTCCGCAACGGCGCCTCGTTCCGCGACACCGGCTTTGCGTTGAACACCATGGCATCACTCGGCGGCACGGGCTTCCAGGAGGCCGGCGCGACACGCGGCGTCTCCGCCCTGGATATCGTAGGCGGACGCTTCCCGGTGGAGATGAACTGCGCCGCCGTGGAGATCGACGGCAAACGCGCGCCCATCACCTATTTGGACGCAAACCAGATCAACGTTCAGATTCCCACCACGCTCTCGCTCGGCGACATCGCTGTCAGGGTCATCCTGAACCCCGGCACGGCTAATGAAAAAAGGAGCCGCGACTTCTCCATCAAGCTCGAACCCGCCGCCCCGGCCCTGTTCCGCTTCCTGCCCGCCAGCGCCATTGCCGCCATCTTCCCCGCCAACGGGACCCCCGCCGCCGACCCGGCCCAGGTGCCCGGCTCTGTAAAGCCCAAGATTGGCGATGTCATCACCCTGTTCGCCACCGGGCTCGGCGTCTCCGAACCCGTCTACCAGGCGGCTGAGATTACGCCGCTCACGGCCACTCCGCGCGTGCGCGACCAGTTGACCGTGGAGTTCAACGGCGTGGCCATGAGTGCGGGCGATGTGCTTTATGCGGGATTGACGCCGGGGTCCATTACGGGACTGTGGCAGATCAATCTGCGCGTTCCGGCCAACGCTACGCCGGGCCAGAACAATCCCGTGGTGTTGCGTATGGGGAGCCTTGCTTCGCAACCTGGCGTAACCGTGGCGGTCGGACCGTAGAGCGGAAGCGGGCAACGAGGGGACGTGACGCGCGTTTTCCCTTGCGATACAGTTGTTTGCAGGAAATTTTGCAACCTTTTTCTGCTGTTATTTTTCGCCGGTTGCCGTACAATGGGGAGCGAAGGGCAGAGGCCCTTCCCCCCTCCTCATGCGGCTCGCATTCGCCGCGGTGGGTTTGGCGCTGCTGTCCTGCGGCGCCGCTCCGCTTCTGGCCGCCGCGCCGCGCTACACCGCATCCAGCATTGTCAACGCGGCCTCCGGCGTCTCGTCGATCCTTGCGCCAAACGGCTTGGCCACTATTTATGGCACAGACCTCGCGGGCCATACCCAGTCGCTGACGGCCAGTGACCTGCGCGGGGACCAACTGCCTTACACGCTGAACGGCACGGGCGTAGGCGTAATCGTGAGCGGTCTGCGGGCTCATGTGGTATTTGTGTCGCCGTCGCAGGTGAACTTTCTCGTACCGGCGCTGCTGCCACCGGGCACGGCCACGGTGGTGCTGACGCGGTTGGGCGTCAGCGGCGATCACGTGAAGGTGTTGATCGCCGGATGCTCGCCGGGGCTGTTTCTGCTGAAACCGGGCCTTGCCGTGGCGGCCCGCGCCGATGGAAGCGTCATCACGGAGACCGCGCCGGCGCTGCCGGGCGAGGTGGCCGTGCTGTATGCCACCGGCCTGGGACAGACCGCGCCACCCCTGGGCCTGGGCGAACGCGCGCGGAAGGCGGCCTGGATTGACCGGCGGGAAGAGTTCGCCGTGGTGCTGGACGGCCGCACGTTGACCGCCGAGGTGCTCTACGCGGGCGTAACCCCGGGCTTCGGCGGACTCTACCAGGTGAATCTTCGCCTGCCCGAACACACAGGCCCGAACCCGGAGATCCGGCTGCTGTGCGGCGACACGGCCTCACCGGCAGGCGTGCGTCTCGCCGTGGGAACTTTGACGGGGCGGGACGCGTCCACGCAGTAAGCCGGCGCGGCTGTGGACCGGCGCAGTAGAATTGTAGCGAGGTATCTATGCAGGCCCGCGTCCCCATGCTGCTTATGGTTTCCTGCCTTCTGCCGGCGCAGGAGAGTGAACCGGCCTCCGCCCCGGCCGCTCCCCTTGTCCGCGTGGAGCGCGGCACGCGCGTGCCTCTCTCGCTGATCAACAGCATCAGTACCAAGCAGGCCGTCGAAGGCGACCGCGTCTATCTGGAGAGTGTTTTTCCCATCCTGGTGGGCGGACGGATCGCCATTCCGCCGGGCAGCTACGTGATGGGTACCGTGACGCAAGTGAAGCGCCCCGGACGCGTGAAGGGCCGCGGGGAAATCTACGTCCGCTTCGATTCGCTCACACTGCCCAACGGCGTCACGCGCGACTTCCGCGGCCGCATTGAAACCCTGGACGGGCGCGCCACCGAACGGTTGGATAAGGACGAGGGCAAGATCGCCAGCGACTCCGGCAAAGGCGGCGACGCGCGCACGGTGGGCGAGGCGGCGGCTGCGGGCACCACGATTGGGGCCATCGCCGGATCGGCCGCCGGACGCACCGGCATGGGCCTCGGCATCGGCGCCGCGGCGGGCGCCACGGCGGGACTGCTCGGCGTGCTGTTGACGCGCGGACCCGACGCCGTGCTGGCCAAAGGCACAACCCTCGAAATGGTGCTCGACCGCGAGTTGAGTTTCACCGCCGAGGAGCTTGATTTCTCCGGCGCGCCACCGCGCCGCTCCTCCGGCGACGCCGCCGGACCGCTGCCGGCCAAGCAACGGCAGGGACTTCCTCTGCCTGGCTACGGACGCGTACGCCGTACGGCTCCATAAGCGGTGGCTGCGGCAAAATTTCGCCGTTCCCCTAATTCCCCACCCCCGTACGGCCGATAGTGTGATCGTAAGGGGAAACGCTGAGCCCCGGAAGGCAGTAGTGCTAAGGCGCCTGCCGCCTCGCCGTTCCGGCGTTCCATGCGGCCGGGCTGTGAGGAATTCCCGGTCTGGGTCTAATTTTCCCTTACTGGTAGGCCGATTAGAATTGAGACCGGTAATGGAAACTGGAACGCTGCAAATACAAATCTTCGTCAGCCTGGTTGTGGTGCTGGGCACCGCGCTGGTGGCGTTTCTGTGCGACTTTCTCAAGGGCAACAATGAGCAGTTGCGCGAACGCAACATCGAGTTGCGCGTCCGCCAGGATGAGCGTGAGCGTTTTGGCGTTTGGGAACCGGCCAAGCTACTGAAGGGGATTGAGGCGTTACTGCGCAACACGCCGGGACTATCTCCCTTCGCGCAGGCCGCTCCTCCTGCCGAGCCGCCGCCCGTCATCGCACCCACCTGGAACCAGCCTATCGCGCCCGCCGCGGAGACCGTTAGCAGCCCCTGGGCCAAGAAGGAAGATCTGGAGCGTTTGGCCGAACGCGCCGCCCGCATCCGCGAACGGCATGAAGCGCGAAAGGCCACCGAGGAGTTGCAGCGCGAGGAAGCCGCCACGGCCACCGTCACGCAGATGCCGCCTCGCCATCACGAGGAGGGGCCGCTCCGCGAGGTTCCTGGCGATGTTCCTGGCGTGGTTCCGGCCGTGCTCTCCGCGCTGACCGGAACGGGCTTCGCCGGGGACCTACCCGTCGAGGCCATCAGCGAAGAAGCGGAATCCGCCGTCGCGCCTGAAGCACCAGACGCGCCAGCCCCACTTTCCGGGGAGCCCGAGTTGGCGCTCGCCAGCGATGCGCAACCACCCGGAACGCTGGCCGAGGAAATCACGCCGGAAACCGCCTCCGTCCCGACGGAGGCATCGCCCGTTCCGGAGCAGCCGGTCGAAGCCGGCTCCGATGCCGCCGCCGAGACGGTGGAAACGCCGGAGGAACCTGTCGCCGATCCGGTTTCGATCGCCGATTTTGCCGCTCCCGGGCCACCCGAACCGCTGGCATTGGACTCGGCCGCGCCCTCCGTTCCAGCGCTCGCCGAAGCCCTGCATGCAATGGAAGCCCATACCAGCCCCGTCATGAAGCCCGTTGCCTCGGCGGGACTGGATATCACGCAGTCCGAACCGGAGGCCGAGACATCCCCGGCCCCTGCTCCTGAGGCGGCTGGCGGTGAACCTGAGTTCCTGCGCGTCCGTGTGGTTCCCATTGACCAGGGAAGCGCCACGTTGGAGCCTGTGGCCGATGAGACGGCCGCCGCGGAGCCAGAAGCCGCCACTATGGAACCGGTCCCGGAAGCCGCCGCTGAAACCAGCACGGCCGAGGAGCCCGTCTCCCGGCAGGAAACGCCGGAAGAAATCAGCGTGGAAGCCCATGAGGAAGCAGCCGAATGGCAGGGCGTTGTGCCTGCCGGACTCCATCCGGCCCAGCTGCTGCGCGACCGCATGAAAGCCGGCGTTCCGTTCCAGGGCGTGGCCGTGTCTATCGGGATCAACGATTACGAGTCCATGCGCCAGAAGCTGGAATCACCCGGCGGCGCGGACTCGCTGGCCTCCATCGACCGGCTGGTCCAGAGCATGTTGAAGCAGCCAGACTTTGCCTGCCGTTTTCAGGACGACGAGTACGTACTGCTATTCCCCGGCGAAGCCGGCTCTTCGGCACAGCGCCGTCTGTTCCAAATTTCTGAAAAGCTGTGGGACTTCCAACTGCGCTCGCTCGGCCAGCACTCCATCATGTTCAGTTGGGGCGGCCTCGAAGTGAAGAACGACACACTCACTGCCGCCGTGGCTTCAGCCCGGGAGCGCATGTTCCAGACCAAGCGCAACCGCACCGGCGCCGTCGAGATGCGCAAGCGCGTCGTCAACGGGTGATGGGAACGCCGCCCGCGCGCGCCTTGCGCTGCGGGTTGCGCGCCTCCACGGCCAGGCGCAGCCGCACGGGAAGCTTCGACACCACGGCCGCGAACCAGCGGTAGACGAGGCCGGGAATCACCAGCCAGCGGCCGCGAGCAAGACCGCGCAGCGACTCCTCCACCACCGCATCGGCGCTCATCCAGAGCCACGAGGCAATCGTCTTGCGGTCGATGCCCAGCACGTCGTGGAACTCCGAGTAGGTGAAGCCCGGGCACAGAGCCTGCACGCGCACGGGCGAGCCCATCTCGCGCAGTTCCAGATGCAGCCCCTCGGTGAACACCGCCATCCAGCTCTTGGTGGCGCAATAGCTCGCGTTGTAGGAGCTACGGGCAAAGGCCGCCACCGAGGCCACCTGAATCACGCCCCCCTCGCCGCGCGGGATCATCACGTTCAGCGCGGCGTGCGTCAGGCGCACGGGCGCCATCACATGCAGGCGGTGCATCCGCTCCTGCTCATCGAGCGCGCCGGCGTGAAAGTATCCGCGCGTGCCGAACCCGGCATTGTTCACCAGCAACGTAAGGCCGTCCGTTGCGCCAACGGCCGCCGCCGCCCGCGCCAGGCCTTCGTCCGAGGCCAGATCGGCCGCCAGCGTCTCCACACGCACGCCATGCCGGGCGCGCAGCTCGGCCGCCAGAGCCGCTAAACGCTCCTCCCGGCGCGCAATCAGCAGCAGCGCATGGCCGCGCCGCGCCAGCGCCCGCGCGAAGGCCTCGCCGATGCCGCTCGATGCTCCCGTTATCACCGCTGTTCCCACCTCAGCAGTGTAGCGTTCATGAGCCGGCGCATTTTCCCGGAACATGGCGGCGGCCAATCGCGTAGTTCCGGCAGAAAGGAGGCGCTATGCCCTTCGTCTCTCCCGCCACGGGCCATGCCCAAACCGTCTTGGCGCGGCCCCTGGTGGGCGCGCTGTTCGCAGCCAGTTGCCTGCTCTCCATCGTGTCGTTCTATACGACGCAGCAGGGCATGACGCTCTACCTGTCTCCCTGGCTGGCCACGCTGGCCGCGCTCGGCATTCAATCCTCGCTCGTGCTGGTGGCCTGGCTCGTGGGCATCCAGCGCGGCGGCCGCGCGCTGCTCATCGCCGTCTATGCCATCACGGCCACGGTCTCCATCGCCTTTTCCTATGTCAGCATCTACAACTGGTTCTCCGCCCATGAGCGTCCGGCGCTGATGCGGCGCGCGCTCTACGATGAACTCACCGGCCTGGCGGCCCGGGCCGGCGAGCGCATCGAGGAGGCCGCCAGCAAGGCCGCGCAGAATCTCGCCGCGCTCGAAGAGATGACCGAGGCCGAACGCCGCCACGGCTACATCTCCCGCGCTCCCGACGCCGATCCGGCGCTGAACGCCATCCGCGAGAGCGTGGCCCGCGAGGTGTCCGCGCTCGGCGCCAGCTATCGCGAGGGCGCCGGAGAGGGCGCACGCTACACGGCCTTCGACCGCCACACCAAGCTCATGCGCGTGACGCTGGCCGAGTTGCAGGCGGCGCAACGCACGCTCGCAGCATGGCGCGCCGAATCGGGCCCCGGCCAGCCCAGTGATCAGCAGCTCCGCCGGTTCCACGCCTTTTACGATTCCCTGCCCTGGACGGCCATCGCCCGGGCCTCCGGGGCGCCCGCCGCGAACCGGCCGCCTCCGCCCTCGCTCTCGCAGTATCTGGACACCACCGGCAGTGGACAGGAAGACCTCATGCAGGCCTTCCGGGATCTGTTCGCCTCGCCCACCAGCCGCCACATCTTCGCGCTCACCCTGGCGGCGTTTATCGACGCCGTCATCTTCCTGCTGGCCTTCTCGAGCGGTCCGTACCTTCACGGCAACGAAGAGGACCGCCACCGCGCGGCCGCGGCCGCTTTGGATGCCACCGAGGAGCAGGTGTTCGTTCGAGGACTGTTGCGGAAGACCGGCCCCGGCGGGCACGGCCTGGCCCAGGTGGAAGCCGCGGCACTCACCCCTGGCGAGCAGCACTTCTGCCTGTCACTGGCTCAGCGCGGTCTGGCCGTGGTGGAGGAATCCTCGGCGGGGCGTGTGTATCTCTTTGACCGTGACGTGCACGGACGCCTGCTGGACTCGCTGGCGCAGCGCGGACTACCCCTGCGCGCGGCCAGCCGCGGCGCCGCGGCCGGACTGTAACCTGTCCGTTACGGCGCGTTCGGGTCCACCACCAGATCGTTGACCACCGTCTTGACGCCCTTCACTTTACCGGCGATCTTGGCGGCCTTGTTCCTGGCCTTTTCCGTGCGGATCTTGCCCGACAACGTCACCACGGCGTCCTTCACGTGCACGGTGATGGCGCCGCCATTCACCTGCACGTCCTGAGCCAGCTTGATGCGCACCTGATCGTACAAACGGTCGTCTGTGGGTGTGTTCTGCGCCGCCAGCGCCATGGACAGCGCCAGGCAGCACAGGAGTATCCGGATGAGCTTCATCATTCAATCCCCGAACTTATTTTCTGCGATTCCAGATCGTGAAGGAAAGTGGCGCTCGAACGCCACTCCTTGTTCACTTTCACGAACAGCTCGAGGAACACCTTTTTCCGGAGCCGTTCCTCGATCTGGCGGCGCGCCGCCGTGCCGATTTGCTTCAGCATCGCGCCGCCCTTGCCGATGATAATCGGCTTCTGCCCGGCGCGTTCCACGTGAATGGCCGCCGCGATGTGGGCGCGTCCCGGCGATTCGTCCCACTTCTCGATCATCACGGCCACCGAGTGGGGCACCTCCTGCCCGGTGGCCAGCAGCACCTGCTCGCGCACCAGCTCGGCCGCCAGAAACCGCAGCGGCTGGCTCGTCAGATAGTCCGGCGGATAGTATTGCGGACCTTTCGGCAGCCGTTTCACGATCTCGCCGAGCAGCGCCTCGCAGCCCTCGCCCGTGGCCGCCGACACGGGCACGAACGCTTCAAACGGGTGTGCCTTGCCGTAGGCGTCCAGCAGAGGAATCAGCGCCGCCTTGTCACGCAATAGATCAATTTTGTTCAAAACAACGATTGCCGGAGTTGTTTCGCCCGCCAGCAGTTGCAGGTGCGCGCCGCCGCTTTCCTCAAACGGCAGCGTGGCGTCGGCCAGCCAGATCAACAGATCCTGCTCGCGCGCCGAGGCGCGCACGGCCTCCATCATTTTCTCGTTCAACAGATTTCGCGGTTCATGCACGCCGGGCGTATCGAGAAAAATGATCTGCGCCGCGGGCAGCGTCAGCACGGCCTGAATCGCATCCCGCGTGGTTTGCGGCTTTCCGGTCACAATCGCCAGCTTCGTGCCGGCCAGCCGGTTCAACAAAGTCGACTTGCCCGCGTTGGGCCGTCCCAGAATCGTCACGAACCCCGACACGTGTTTAGGCTTGCGCTGTCTCGCCATCCGGTTTTCCTTGTTCCTGTGGTCCGTTTCCGAGGGCGGCGGGCTCCTCGCGCCGCACGCGCACCTGAGACACGCGCCGTTCGTCGGAGGCCAGTACGTCGATAATCAAACCGTCGCGTTCAATCCTCTGGCCCGCCTTGGGCACATGGCCCAGCCATTCCATGATCAGCCCGCCCAGCGTCGTCGACTCGGTGTGCTCGGGGGCGCGGAAACCGAACAGGTCTTCCAACCGGTCCAGGTCCAGGTTGCCGCTCATCTCGTAGCCATTCCCGGCATCGCCCTTCACATCGGCATCGGGTTCGTACTCGTCCCGGATCTCGCCGAGAATCTCCTCCACCAGGTCTTCCATTGTCGCCAGCCCGGCCGTGTTGCCGTACTCATCCACCACCATCACCATGTGCGCCCCCTCGTGCTGCATCTCGCGCAGCAGCACGCCCACGGGCTTGGTCTCGGGTACGAAGCCCACAGGCCGCATCACTTCGCTCACCCGGCGCACGGGCCGCTGCGCGTACTCCAGCTCGAACACGTCGCGGACATGCACGAAGCCGGCCACGCGGTCGATGGTCGATTCGTACACCGGAACACGCGAGTACTGTTCGCGGATGATCAGCGCGCGCAGGTCCTCCACGGTGGCCCCGGCGTCGATGGCGACGATGTCCGGGCGCGGCGTCATCACCTCGCGGACGGTCTTGTCGCCGAACTCCACCACGCTCTGAATCAGCTTGCGGTCCTCTTCCTCGATGAGGCCCTCCTCCTTGCCCGCCTCGATCAACGCCTCGATCTCGCCGGAGGGCGTGGATGGCTCCTCCTTGGCCTCTTCAGACTCGTTCAACTCGGCCAGCGACTGCAGGAAGGTGAGCGTGCCCACCAGCGGATGCGTCAGCTTGGCGAACAAGGCGAGCAACGGAGCCACCGGAGACAGCCACCGGCCCGAGGTCTTGGTCAGCGAGAGGTTGGGCAAAATGTGCGCGCACAGCACCATCAGCACCCAGCTCACCGCCAGCGCCTCGCCCACGGGACGCCAGGCGAGCCCCTGGCCGCGCGTGGTGAACAGCAGCACGCAGAAGCCAATCAGCAGCAGCAGCGTGTGTTTCACGATCGAAAAGATGAGCGCGCCTTGCTCCAGCTTCAGTCCGAAGCGCGGCTCCAGTTCGCGGCGGAACCAGGCCAGCGCTTCCGAGTCGCGCGACCGCAGACGCATCGCCGCCGTGTAGAGCAACTGCACGAAAGCCACCGGCAGCAGCATGGCGCACAGCAACAGCAGCGCGGCGAGCGTGGCCACCGACGTCATCACTTCGCCACTTCCCGCGCGGCGCGTTCGACCAACCCCTCCGGTAATTCCAGCTTCCGCCTCCACCGGGATTCGGCGCGGCGCATGCGGCCGCGGTCGGTTTCGTGGTCCATTCCCATCAGGTGCAACACGCCGTGCAAAATAAGAATTCCGATCTCCTCTTCGATGCTATGGCCATGTTCGCGCGCCTGCGCGCGGGCCCGTTCGCAACTGATGGCCAGTTCACCCAGCGTTAGTCCGGGCAAAAGTGAGGCCAGGCCCTCGGGCGCGGGCGCCGCCGGAAACGACAGCACATCGGTGGGTTCGTTCTTCCCCCGGAAGCGGCGGTTCAGCCGCTTCACCTCGCGATCGCCCGTCAACAGACAGGTGAACGCACGGCCGCCCGCCACTTCGGTTTGCACGCGCGCGGCCATCAGCCGCACGGCGCGGCGCCGCAACCGCGAAGGCGTACGGCCAAACAACACAGGACTCGCGGGATCGGGCATGCGCTAGTGCGCCGGGGGCGCGCCGGGCGCCGGCGGCCCCGTCTCGACCGCGCCCGCATTCAATGCCGGAGGCTCGCTCCAGCGCAGCGACATCTGCCGGCTCACGCCGGAGGCCTCCTGATACCGGTCGTAGGCGCGGATGATCTTCTGCACCAGCGTGTGCCGCACCACGTCGCGCTCGTCGAACAGGACGAAGCGGATCTCTTCGATGCCGCGCAACACCTCCATCGCCTCCAGCAGACCGCACCCGCGGCCCACGGGCAGGTCGATCTGCGTAATGTCGCCGGTCACCACCATTTTCGAATTGAAACCCTGCCGCGTGAGCACCATTTTCATCTGCTCGGGCGTCGAATTTTGCGCCTCGTCGAGGATGATGAAGCTGTCGTTCAGCGTGCGGCCGCGCATGAATGCGATCGGCGCCACCTCGATCACGTTCCGCTCCAGATACTTTTCCACCTTGTCGCCATCCAGCATCTCGAACAGCGCGTCGTAGAGCGGGCGGAGGTAAGGGTCGATCTTCTCCTGCAGAGTGCCGGGCAGAAAGCCCAGCTTCTCGCCCGCCTCCACGGCCGGGCGCGTGAGGATGATGCGGTTCACCTGCTTGTTCAGCAGAGCGTTCACGGCCATGGCCACCGCGAGATAGGTTTTGCCCGTGCCCGCCGGGCCGACGCCGAACACGAGGTCGTGCTTTTCGATGGCGTCCAGATACACATGCTGGTTGACCGTTTTCGGCGTCACCACCTTCTTGCCGAACGTCCGTTGCCGCCCGCTGTCCACCAGATCGCGCAGCGACGTGGAGCCGTCCGTGGTGACCACGCGGAGATACCCATTCAAATCGCCGTTGTGAAACACATGGCCGGATTCCACCAGCGCTATGTAGTCGGCCAGAATTTTTCCAGCGCGCTCGACGGCGGCCGTCTCGCCTTCCAGCTCGATGGAGTCCTCCCGCAACCGTGTGCGAACGCGCAGATTCTCCTCCAGCAGCCGGATGTTCTCGTCTCGCGTCCCGAACAGGGATTCAATGCCGCGGGTAATGCGAACGCTGGTCTTCATGTGAGGAGGGCCGCACCGGAGGGCGTATGATTTCGGCGCAAGGATGCCCCGGGGAGGGCGAACATACACAACACGCGGGGGCGTGCAGGTGTAATGGGCATCTACCCGCGAGTATAACAGAAGCGCGGTGCGCGTCAACCGTGAACAGGCCCCCTGCCGGGGCCAAGTGAGAAGTTCCTAAACGAGCCAAGTAGAAAGCTCCTCTTGACAGCCGTAAGGCTGAAGGATGGAACGAACCGCGATGAGCCAACAGGAACGAGACTGGCTGAATTGGTTGAAACGGGCTCGGGACGGGAGCATTACGCGGCGGGAGGCGGCTGAGAGGACCGGAGTCAGCGGCCGCTGGGTGCGCACACTGCTGAGACGGATGAAGCGGGAAGGCGGCCGCGGGAAGTGCATGCGTGGCGGGCGCCGCGACCACAACTCCGGTGGCAGAAAGCCATTGGATGGATTCTTCGATCGCCCCGCGCCACCGCTGTGGAGCTCACTTGGATAAAGCGATTCGGAAGGCGCGCTTCTTTTATGCCCAAAGCCTCCGCCGGGAGTTTCACCAGCAGCAGAAGGCGTCCCTAACAGGAAAGCCCTCCGCGCGGTTTCCAACCACTCTGGAGGGCTTGCGCCGGCTGCTTCCGGAGCCAACTCCGCCGCCTCGGCTTGGGACAACCCCGCCGGGCGCGCCCCCGCCAGGGCTGTGCGAACAGACCATGGGGTCCGGAAACCGAACCTCAAAACCGGAACTTTCTATTTGGCTCCGGCAGGGGGAACAGGCCCGCGAACCTCCTGCAACCCCGAGGAGCGGCATGCCCCGGCGGCGTTGCGCGGCAAGGTCCGGCGCGCCACGTTTGCTACTCTAAGGAATGTTCCCAGGCGCCGCTTCCGCGCCCGGCCAGCGAGCAACCGGCTTGACCGTCGAGACACAAACAGCCACCTTCGATTCCCTCGCCCTGGACAGCGGAGCCACGCTCTCGCCTGTGGAAACCGCCTATGAAACCTATGGCCGGCTGAACGAGCGGCGCAACAACGCCATCCTGATCGCCCATGCCTTTTCAGGTGACGCCCACGCGGCCGGCGTCAGCCGCGAGGGAGGCCAAACCGGATGGTGGGACAACATGATCGGTCCCGGCAAGGGATTCGATACAAACAAATATTTCGTGATTTGTTCCAATGTGCTGGGCGGCTGCCGGGGCACCACGGGCCCGGCGTCGGTCAACCCGGCGGCGGGAGAGCCGTACGGAGGCAACTTCCCCGGCATCACCATCGCCGACATGGTGCGGTTGCAGAAGCGTCTCGTCGATCATCTCGGCATCGAGCGGCTGCTCGCCGTTGCCGGCGGCTCCATGGGCGGCATGCAGGCGCTGCAGTGGGCTGTCAGCTATCCCGGCTCGGTCGCCGCCGTGCTGCCCATCGCCTCCACGGCGCGCCACAGCGCGATGCAGATCGCCTTCAACGAAGTTGGCCGGCAGGCGATCATGTCGGATCCGGACTGGCGCGACGGCCATTTCTACGGCCAGCCTCTGCCTGCGCGCGGCCTGGCCGTGGCCCGCATGGTGGGCCACATCACTTATATGAGCGACGAGTCGATGCGCCAGAAGTTCGGCCGCCGCTTCCGCGAAAAGGATGGTCCCGGTTTCGATTTTTCCGCCGACTTCGAGGTGGAAAGCTACCTGCGCTACCGCGGCAGCCAGTTTGTCACGCGTTTTGACGCCAACTCGTATCTGTACATCACCAAGGCGATGGATTATTTCGACCTTGCGGCCGGACAGCCCTCGCTCGCCGCGGCGCTCGCGCCGGCCAGGGCGCGTTTTCTCGTCATCAGCTTCACCTCGGACTGGCTCTACCCGAGCTACCAGTCGCTTGAGATCGTCAGCGCGCTGCGCAGCCGCAACCAGGACGTCGCCTACTGTGAACTGCCGTCGAACTACGGCCACGACGCCTTTCTCGTGGAGGTGGGCGAGCAGACCGATCTCGTCCGCGGCTTCCTCGATGCCACCTTCCGCCAGGTGAACGGCCTATGACCGCGCAACCAAGCCGCGGCCCGCTGGTGCACGACATCCTGGGGCGCTCAGACTACGCCATAATTGGCGACATCGTCGATCCAGGCTCGAAGGTGCTCGACCTGGGCTGTGGCGAAGGGGAACTGCTCGCCTGGCTGGTGTCCAACAAAACCGTGCAGGCGCGCGGCGTCGAACTGAACGGACCGCGCGTGCAGCGCGCCATCGCGCGGGGCGTCAGCGTCTATCAGGGCGACATCGAGCAGGGGCTCGCCGACTATCCCGACACCGCCTTCGACTATGTGGTGCTGAGCCAGACCCTGCAGGAGACCATGCGGCCCCTGAACGTACTGCGCGAGATGCTGCGCGTGGGACGGCACGGCATTGTCGCCTTCCCGAACTTCGGACACTGGCGCGTGCGCTGGTCGCACCTGGTGAGCGGCTCTTCGCCGCGCACGCCGCTGTTTCCGCACACCTGGTACGATTCGCCCAACATCCACTTCCTTACCGTGCAGGATTTCATCGACCTGGCCGGCAAGGAGGGCTGGACCATTGAACGCGGCATCTTCCTGGCCGGCAGCCGCCAGGTGCGTTCCATGCCGAACCTGCTCGCCGAGGTCGCCGTTTTTCAATTCCGCAAATAAGAGTGGCGGCCCGGGTGAGCCGCCATCGTCTTGCAATGTACCGCTTTCGTTTGGATGTGCCGTTTCAGTGCATCATGAGAGGCGCCGTGGCTACGGCCGTGTCCCAGGCCACTTTCAGAACCTTGTTGTTGGATGGCCCTTCGATGGTGATGGTCAACTGGTCGGCCGGACTGGCCGCCTTGGACAGTTTCATCTCCGCGCGGCCCAGGTCCTGATCGGCCTTGTACACGGTGCCCCACTGGCCTGTCTGTTTGTTGACGACGAGCGTCCAAGACTTCTCGCCCGGAATCGCGTAGAGCGTGTACTTGCCGGCCGGCAGATGGACCGCGCCCAGCATCAGGTCGCCGGTGGTCTCCAGCGTGGTGGCCTCGTCGGCGCCCAATCGCCACACCTTGCCATACGGAATCGTGTCCGGAAAGATCACCCGGTTCTTCCGCAGCGGCCGGCCGTAGGTGATGCTCACCGTCTGTGAGCCCATCTTGTACGACGTGGTCACATGCGGCGAACCGCCTTTGCCGGGATGCACCTGTTTGGTCTCCTGGCCCGTGAGAAGTCCGGCGGCGGTGATCAACAGAAGCGCCGCGCCCGCGAAAAGCTGACTGAATCTCTTCATACCCTTCTGCACCTCATTGAGATTGTAGCGGATCACCTCCGCCAGCCTGCGCCGGCGGGGCAATGCCCAGAAGGCCCGCGATGTACGGCGCCACGTCGATGGCGCGCAGCCCTGGCCCCCCCTTCCACAGACGCGCGCGCGGCCCCGCCGTTACGAAAATGGACCGCAGTTCCGTGCGCAACGGATAGCCGCCATGTTGCCCAGTGGGAGTATCCAGGCGCCGGACGACGGGCCCGTCGAAGGAGTGGTTCAGATAGTAGCCCGGCGCGGGGTCCAGACAGAAATCGGCGCCAGCCGGGCCGCCAAAACCCAGTTGCCGCTTCTCCTCCACGCTCGTGTAAAAGCCCTGGATCACGCGCTGGCCGGTCTCCGGATCCAGCAGCGATTCCAACGTCCGCCGCGCCACCGTTATGACGGCCTCGCGCTCGCCCACCGGGACGATGCCGCCTTTCCAATCCAGCGTATTCACAACGGCGCAGTTGTAGATCATGGAGAGCTTCGAGCGAGCGGGGTGCGGCTTTCCGCCGCTATCGCGGGCCACCAACCCCACGCGCTCCAGCGGCAGATAGACGTGGACGTGCTTGGTGACGGGTCCCATGCCGTGGTCGCTCACCAACACCGCCGTGTCGTCCGGAGCGAGACCGGACAGCAGCGGCGCCAGCGCGCGGTCGATCGCCGTGTAGATCCACGCACGCGCCCGTTGGAACTGCACGCCGCCCATGGAGGCCAGCCCGAGCCAGGCATGATCGGAATGGTCGGGATAGCTCAGGTAGCCCATTTGCAGACGCGGCGCGGCATTGCGCCACACCCACTCCTGCAGACGCGCCTGCTGCCGTATGGCCAGCTCATCCAGCTCGAGTGTGCGGCGCAGAGCCACATCGTCGAGCGGGGAACCAAGCGCCGATCCGTTGCCAACCATGCCGCCCACTTCGTCGAGAATCCGCCGCCGCATGGTCTCGCCACGCTCATCGAACACGGCCAACTCCTCGGCCGCGCTGCGCAGGAGAGCGACGGAGCCGCCCCCGCCGCCGGCATCGAAGAGCCGGAAGTAGACCACGGCTTCCCCATGCTGGCCAACGCTCAGCCCGCCGCTGAAGTGGCGCGCCAGAGGGCGTTCGGTGGGAAGGCTGCTTTCGAGCGGCTCCGCCCAGGCCCGCACGCGCGCACCGCCGCGCTCCACCGCGATGTCGGCATGATCGTAGGACCCGCCTCGCGCGGCCCCCACGGCGAGATGAAATGCCAGCGCGGCTTCGCTCCAGGTGTAACAGCGGCGCGGCGCGCGCGATGGCTCCAGCGGCGGCTGCCAGTGTTCGCACGGCTCTGGCGTCAGGTCCCGCCCGGTGAGAAGACGGTTCGGGGCGATGCGCCGGGTCTGATACTGATTGATCAACGTGAGCGGCAGCCCCCCGGGCGCGTTCACGGGCAGGAACGGATAGGTGGGAACGAAGTTCACCGCCGCGGCGCGCACGCCCTGCCGCGCCGCCGCCACCCACAAAGGCTCGGCGGTCAAGCCTTCGGCGCGAAAGCCGTTGCCGCGCTCGAAGCTGGTGTGCGCGGATCGTGGCGCGAGAGGGTGTGAGTTGGCGTGCTTGCCGTTGACGCCGCCCCAGGCGCCGGTGGCTAGCGCGATGTGGCCGTTCGCCGTGGTGGAAGGAAAGGCCGGCTGCATGGGCAACGCCACGCCGCGAGCCATCAAGGCGCGCAGCGCGGGCATGTCTCGCGTGGCCTCGTCCTGTGTCAGCGCCTGGTAGGCGAAGCCATCCAGGCTGATGAGCAGTACGCGTTGCGCGGGCGCCGGCCGCACGGCCACGCACAACAGGACGGCTAGTGAGAGCAGCGGTTTCATGGCGCTGTGCGTGAGGGCGGTGACGGCTCCTGCCGCGCCTGCCGCAGGGCCTGCAGGAAGATGACCGCTCCGTTGCGGTCGGGCGCAATGTAGCGCTGGAACAGCCGGCCGCCACCGAGGCGAGCCGCCTGTGCCCGCCAGAACGCCGGCCACTCCACCTGGCCGCGGTCAGCCAGTTCGTCGTTGATGGCCTTCAGAAGCGGGTCGTTCACGTCCATCGTTCCGGTGGACCGCGTGGCCACCACCTGCGCCTCCGGGGCGCGGTCCAGAACGGCGCGCAGATGTTCCGTCCCCCGGCAGCCGCCGAGAAACACGAAACGCGCGCCCGTGGGAATCGAGGCGACTGCCTTCGGCACGTGATAGGCGTGGCCGCGCTGCACGAAACCGGGCGCCTGGCCGGCGATTTTCGCGAGTGCCATGGCGGCCTCCTTCTCCGCGCCCTCCCACGCCATGCTCACGGCGCCGCTGCCCGGGCGCGGGCGGTTCGCGAACACCTCAACGGTAACGCCGGACTCGCCGCGGCGCCAGACGCGGACGTAGCCGCCGCGCTGCTCCCACCGCCATCGCGCATCCTTCGCATAGGCGGCGTGAAACGCGGTGAACGAGGCCACGCCGTCGTCGTCGTCGAAGAACATCATGCGCTGAGTACAGACGCCGCGCGGGCACACCGTGGCGGCACGCAGCACGCCGGCATCGGGCAGCGCGGCGGCGTAGCGGCGAACCAGCGGCTCCAGTTCGCCCGCCGCTCCCGGACGCACGCGTTCGAGCCAGGCGGCGAGTATGCCCGCCATGCGTTCACTGGTCTCCGCTTCGGCCCGCAGCGCCGCAGCGAAGGCTCCGGCGGGGGCCAGCGCCGCGTAGGCCTCGATGATCTCGGCCGCCAGCGCGCCTTCGGCCGGGGGATCACTTGCGGCGCTCACTCCGCGCAGCGCCCCTTGCAGAACCGCGGCCGCATCGGAGGCGGCCAGCGCCATCACGTCCGCTTCGCGGCCAGCGCGAATGGCTTCCACAAGAAAGTGGCGCGCCCGCAGCCAGTGGGCCTCGCGCATGGCCGCCAGCAAGCCTCCGCCGCTCAGGCGCGGGCGCAACACATGATCGAAGATCCGCGCGAAGCTCGCCTCACTCTCTTCGCGCTGTCCGTAGGCGAGCACAGCGTAGAGGTCGCGCCCCGGCATTTGGTCCAGTGACGCGGCCCGCCGTCCCTGGCCGCCCTCCATCCACGCGCTGCGAGTGGTTTCGGCCTCCTGGTGCAGCACGCGGTCAAAGAGCTCGCCGGGAGCGGACACGCGCAGACTCACCAGGCGGTGAAAGTAGGCCGCGCGGTTGCCGGCCGTTCGCAGAGCCTCATCCTGTGTCATCTCGCCCGCATGAATCTGGCGGTAGAACACAGCCGCCGCCGGGCACACGGCCTCCGGCACGCAGGCGGCTCGCGACAGCGGCAATAACACGCGGAGCGGCGCCCGCGCGGCGCGGGCCAGCACGCCGGCCAGGACGGGCGCGCCGGAGCGCAGCAAGGCCACGGCCTCATCGGGCGCTTCGGCCGCCGCCTGCTCCAATTCTTCGGGCGTGTGCAGACGCGCCTCGCGCAAGGCCACCAGCGGATTGGACGCGCACACGCACGAGGCCGCGCACGCCAGGCCGAGAATGGCCAGCCTGAGCGCAGCGCCCATCAGTCGCCCTGGATGTTCAGCAATTCGCGCCGGGCTTCCGGCGTCCGGCCTTCCAGCACGGCGTTGGCGTCGTCCGCCGTGAACTCCTCCACCTTCGAGCTGATGTTCATGGAGCAGAACTTCGGGCCGCACATCGAACAGAAGTGCGCGTCCTTGAAGCCCTCTTCGGGCAGCGTCTCATCGTGGTAGGCGCGCGCGGTCTCCGGATCGAGCGCCAGTTCGAACTGCTTCTTCCAGTCGAAACGGTAGCGTGCGCGCGAGAGCTCGTCGTCGCGGTCGCGCGCGCCCGGACGGTGGCGGGCGATGTCGGCGGCGTGCGCGGCGATCTTGTAGGCGATGATGCCTTGCTTCACATCCTCTTTGTTCGGCAGCCCGAGGTGTTCCTTGGGCGTCACGTAGCACAGCATCGAAGCGCCATACCAGCCGATCATCGCCGCGCCGATGGCCGAGGTGATGTGATCGAAGCCGGGCGCGAAGTCCGTCACCAGAGGTCCGAGCGTGTAGAACGGCGCCTCGTAGCAAAGCTCCTTCTCCTTCTCCACCTGAAGCTGAATCTGGTCCATCGGAATATGGCCTGGGCCCTCGATCATCACCTGCACGTCGTATTCCCAGGCCTTTTTCGTCAGCTCGCCCAGCGTCTTCAACTCGGCGAACTGCGCCTCGTCGCTCGCGTCGGCGAGCGAGCCCGGACGCAGGCCATCGCCCAGCGAAAAACTGACGTCGTGCTTCTGGAAGATTTTGCAGATGTCGGTGAAGCGCTCGTAGAGAAAGTTCTGTTTGTGGTTCTTCACCATCCATTCAGCAAGAATGGAGCCGCCGCGCGAGACGATGCCCGTCACGCGGCGCGCCGCCAGCGGCACATGCTGCACCAGAACGCCGGCATGGATGGTCATGTAGTCGACGCCCTGCTCGGCCTGCTCCTCGATCACCTCCAGCATCACCTGGGCGGAGAGGTCTTCCACGCGGCGCACCCGCGCCAGGGCTTCATAAATGGGGACAGTGCCGATGGGCACCGGCGAGTGAGCGATGATCGCCTTGCGGATTTCGGGGATGTTGCCGCCGGTGGAGAGATCCATCACGGTGTCGGCGCCGTACTTCACCGAATAGCGCAGCTTCTCTAATTCCCCCTCGATGTCCGAGGTGGTGGCCGAGTTGCCGATATTGGCGTTGATTTTGCACTTGGAGGCGACGCCGATGGCCATGGGTTCCAGCGCGGCGTGGTTCCAGTTGGCAGGGATGATCATGCGGCCGCGAGCCACCTCGTCGCGAACCGTCTCCGCGCTCAGCTGCTCGCGCCGGGCCACGTACTCCATCTCCGGCGTGATGACGCCCCGCCGGGCATAGTGCATCTGCGTGCGGACGGCGTCGCCGCGGCGGCTGGCCAGATAGTCTGCTCGGGTCAAAGAGAACCTCCTCAATCCTTCCGAGTTTACCCCGAAGCAGCGGTCACGACGGCGCTTGGCGGCGGTCTCAATTCAGGCGGTCGCACACGGTGCGGCGCAACCGGTAGCGGACGCCGCGCCAGGCGAGCACGTTGCCCGCGGCCGAGGCGAGCAGGGCGTACAGCCAGAGCCAGGTGACGGTGGGGGCCAGTGCGGCGTGCAGCCAGGGCGAGCCGGCCGGTTCGTCCAGAGCGGCTGTCGCCCAGGCGCAGCGGCGGGCGGCCTTCAGCATGCTCACTCCCAGTTGGAGGGCGAGCGGAACCAGCGCGGCGGGGTGGCCCCAGACGGCCAGGAGTACGGCGGCGGGCATCGCGGCGCAATACACCAAATGGCCGAGGAGTGCAATCGTCCACAATTCCGGGCGGTAGATGCGCGTCAGCAGCATCTGGCGAGCCGACCAGGCGAGCAGCTCACCGAACCCTGTGTGATCGCGCGCTGGAGTAAGCGCGCCGGGCGCGAAGGTGATCCGGAGACCGGCGCGGCGGACGCGGTCCGCCAGTACATAGTCGTCGCTCACCTGCCCCCGCCAGGCCTGGGCAACGCCGCGGCGTTCGAACTCCGCGCGGCGGATGGCCATCGCGCCGCCCCAGCAGAACAGTCCCGAGGCCGGACCGAAGCTGCCGGCGATGGAGGAGTTCCAGGCCGAGCGGAGATGGCTGGCGAGACCGCCCTGCGCGGGGATGTACCAGCGGTAGCCGGTGGCCACGCCGGTGCCTGAGGGCAACGCGGCATGCGCCAGCGAGCGCAGCCAGTGGGGCAGTGGACGGGCGTCGGAGTCGGCAAAGACAAACACAGTACTCGCGGGGCGCGCGGCGGCGAGGGCCGCCAGCAGATTGGCGATCTTCTCGCCGGTGTGTCCATCGTGCGCGCAGGGTTCCGCGCCGGAGTAGACGAGGCGGGCCGTGGCGGGCACGGCGCCCGCAGGCAGATCGGCGGGATCACGCGCGCAGACGATCAACTCGAAGTCCGGGTAGTCCAGCGCGGCGAGAGCGGCCAAGTTCTCGCGCAGCCCCTCATCGTGTCCCTTCACGGGAACCATGACGGTGACGGGCGGCCCGCCCCCAGGCGGTGGCGCGGGAAGACGCCAATAGGCGGCCTTGGCCGAGTCGCCGCGAAGAGACAAGAGGGCCAGAACGAGGGCCGTGATGACGAGAAACCAGAGCGCGGTCAATACGCTTACTATACTTGGACAAGTGTTCAAACCCTTCCTTCGATTGCTGCTGGCGGCGCTGCCGTTGCTGGCCTGGGCCGCGCCGGACGCGGCCGAGTTCCGCGCCAGGCGCGAGGCGCTGCGGCGAGCCAGTCCGGGCGCGCTCGTGTATGCGCAGGGAGGCACGGAGGCCGAGCGCGGCAACATCCGCACGGGCTTTCTGCAAGACGCGAACTTCTACTATCTGAGCGGCTGGATGGAGCCGGGCGCGGCTCTGCTGGTGGGGCCGGAGACCGACGTGTTGCTGCTGCCCGAGCCGGACCCGGCGCGTGACCGCTACACCGGCGCCAAGCAGCACGCCGGTTCGCCGGACATCGCCGCGCGGACGGGCTTTGCGCGTGTGGTCTCCACGAAGGAACTGGCCGCACTGGTGGCGTCGCAGCCCGGCGCGCGCCTGCTCGCCTCGCCTTCACCCGCGCCCGAGGCGCTCCGCGCCGCCGCCGGAGGCCGCGAGACGGGCTCGGCCGTGGAGGCGATCCACCAGTTGCGGATGATCAAGTCGCCGGCCGAGATCGCGATGGTGCAACAGGCGGCCGATGTCTCCATCGAGGCGCACAAGGCGGCGTGGCGGCGCATGGGGCCCGGCCTATTTGAGTACCAGGTGGCGGCGTCGATGGGCTTCGTCTACTTCGACGCCGGCTGCGAGCATCATGCGTATCCTCCCATCGTGGCCAGCGGCCAGAACGCGATTGTTCTGCACTACCAGCGCAACAAGCGGCGCATGGACGCGGGCGATCTGCTGTTGATGGACGTGGGCGCCGAATGCGGCATGTACGCGGCCGACATTACGCGCACCGTGCCGGTGAGCGGCCGTTACACACCACGGCAGCGTGAGTTGTACAACGCCGTGCTGGCGGCGGCCGACGCGGCGATTGCGGCGGCCAAACCGGGCGCGACGCTGGAACAACTGAACGGCATCGCGCGAGAGACGCTGAAGAAAGCGGGCGAGGCGCGCGGCGGTAAGACGCTGGACAACTATCTGACCCACTTTGTCAGCCATGGCGTGGGTCTGGATGTGCATGATCCCGCCAGCCGCACGGCGCCGCTGGAGCCGGGCATGATTGTCACGATCGAGCCCGGCGTGTACATTCCTGAAGAGGCGGC
The DNA here is from genome assembly GCA_020847045.1 of Bryobacterales bacterium. Lineage (GTDB taxonomy): Bacteria > Acidobacteriota > Terriglobia > Bryobacterales > Bryobacteraceae > JAFLBB01. The sequence goes on from JADLCT010000097.1 coordinate 217,811, forward strand.
CGGCATCCGCGTGGAGGACATGATTCTCATTACGCGTGATGGCGCGCGGAACATGACGGCGGCGCTGCCCCGCACGGCGCGGGCGATTGAAAGCTTCCTGGCGGCGCGTCCGAAAGCGCGCCGGTAGCCCATGCGCCGCACTCCGCGACTGCTCTATGCCGTGCTGCTGGCCGCCGTGTTCCTGGTGTCGGTGGCGGCGGGATGGACGACGCTGGCTGCGCAGTTGGATGCCGATGTGTACGACTTTCTGTTCCGTCTGGATCAGCGTGTGCCGCCGCCGGCCACCTCGGTGATCTACGGCATCGACGAGCCGACGCTGCGGCGGGGCGGCGGGCTGGCCGGGTTGCGGGGCATTCTGGCCGAAGGGCTGGAGAAACTGGCGCCGTGTCTGCCTTCGGTGGTGGCTCTGGACATCGTGCTGGCCGACGAGACGGCCGACCGGGCGGCCAACCAGCGGCTGGCGCGCGCCTTGGGCCGGCTGCCTTACGTGGTGCTGGCATCGAACCTGACGGGCGGGGGACTGACGGGCGGGGGATGGGAGAATCCACTGCCGGAGTTTCCGCGCCGGGCCGTGGGGCATGTGCATTCCGACCCCGACCCCTATGACAACGTGGTGCGGCAGATTCCGCTCGAAAAGGTGTCCGGGCGCGAGCGGCAGTGGGCGCTGGCGCTGGAGACGTTTCGCGGAAAGTTTCCCGGCGTGGAGATCGAGGAGGATCCGCGCGGGCTCACCATCGGCGGCGTGCGCCTGCCGGCGGCGCGCGAAGCGGCGCGGCCCATGCTGATTCGCTTCCGGCCGGCGGTGTCTCCGGTGCCCGAGGTGTCCTTCGCCGAACTGGCGGCCAAGGGCAACTGCACTCCGTTCTTCGAAAAGGCCGTGTTTGCCGGCATCACGGCGCAGAGCGCGGCCCAGGACCGGCATTCGACGCCGCTCAGCTTCGGGCAGACCATGGTGGGCGTGGCGATCAACGCCAACGCCTATGAGACGCTGGCGCAGCGCCGGTTTCTCCGTCCAGCGGGCAACCTGGAGACGGTGGGACTGGCTCTGGGACTGACGCTGGCCGCCGGCGCGATCTTCTACTTCTGGAGCGGTTGGAAGGCGTACGTTTCGGCGGCCGTGCTGCTGTTGGGTGCACACGCGTTCACATGGGGTGCCTTCCGCGCCGGCATGGTGTTTCCCTACACGACACCGCTGGCGGCGGTGTGGCTGGGCACGGCGGCGACGGCCTCGTTTCAGTACTTCGTCACCCGGCGTCAGTTGCGCAAGGCCGAGGCCGACCGCGCGCGCTATCAACAGGCGATTCACTTTGTGGCGCACGAGATGCGCTCGCCTCTGACGGCGATTCAAGGGTCGAGCGAACTCATGGGCCGGTACAAGCTGCCCGAGGAGAAGCGCGCCCAGATGGCGCAGATGATCCACTCCGAGTCGCAACGGCTGGCGAGGATGATTCAAACCTTTCTCGACGTGGAGCGCTTGAGCGAAGGGCAGATGGAGTTGGCGCGCGAGCCGTTCGCGATGAGCGAGGTTATACGCGCTTCCATGGAGCGGGCGCAGCCGCTGGCCGAGCGCAAGCGGATCCGGATGACGCTGGAAGCTTTGGAAGAGTGCGCGTTGCATGGCGACCGCGAGCTGATGGAATACGCTGTCTATAACCTTCTGACCAACGCGGTAAAGTATTCGCCGGCCAGCACCCGCGTGACAGTGCGCGCCGGGCGCACCGGCGCGTGGCTTCGCCTGGAGGTGCGCGACGAGGGTATCGGCATGGACGAGAAAGAGGCCCGGCAGATCTTCACCAAGTTCTACCGGACCAGGAAGGCCGAGCAGAGCGGGGAGGCCGGCACGGGCATCGGACTGTCCATCGTCCAGCAAATAGTCGTCCACCACGGTGGCAGAATAGAGGTGCAGAGTACGCCCGGGGCCGGCTCCTGTTTCACGATGGTGCTGCCGGTGTGGGAGGAGTCGCGGGCCGAAGAGCCATCGAGGTAAGTTTGGAACCGCTCTTATTGGTTGAGGACGATGCGAGCGTCCGGAATACGATCATCACGTTCCTGGAGCTGGAAGGCTACCAGGTGCACGCTGTGTCGACGACGCACGAGGCGCTGCGGCGCCTGGGCGAGCACGCCTATCCCATCGTGCTGTCGGATATTTATTTGGATGAGCGGACGGGATTGGACGTGCTGGCGGCGGCGCGCCAGGCCAACCCGCGCTGCGCCGTGATTTTGATGACCGGGCGCGGCTCCATGGAAACGGTGATGAAGGCGACCGAAGGCGGCGCCTTCGACTACATCGCCAAGCCGTTCAAGCTCGACCACATGCTCGAGGCGTTGAAGCGGGCCGAAGCGGCGATGTCGCCCGGGGAGGAGGACGGCGAGACGGGCATCGACGACCTGCCCGAGTCGGAACTGATCGGCAGCTCGATGGCGATGGTGGAGCTGTACAAGACGATTTCGCGCGTGGCGCCCACCGACGCGACGGTGCTGATCGAAGGCGAAACGGGCACGGGCAAGGAGATGATCGCCCGGATGATTCACACGCACAGCCGGCGGGCGGGCGCGCCGTTCCAACCGGTGGATTGCGCCGCCATCGCGCCGTCATTGCTCGAAAGCGAGCTGTTCGGCGCGGTGAAGGGCGCCTACACAGGCGCCGACCGCGACCGTACGGGCGTGTTCGAGGCGGCGCATCACGGCACGGTGTTTCTGGACGAGATCGGCGAAGTGGAATTGGGCTTCCAGACCAAGCTGCTGCGCTTTCTGCAGGAGAGGACGGTGAGGCCGCTGGGCAGCGCGCGCACGCACGAGGTGGATGTGCGCGTGATCTCGGCCACCAACCGGGAAATCTCGAAGCTGGTGGAGGAGAAGAGATTCCGCGAGGATCTCTACTACCGTCTGAACGCCATTCCGCTGCGTTTGCCGCCGCTGCGCGAGCGCGCCGGCGACATTCCGCTGCTGGCGCATTATTTTCTGAAGAAGTACAACGAACGCTACGCGCTCGCCTCGAAGTTGACATCGAGCGGCGTGGAGGCGATGCAGAGCTACACATGGCCAGGCAACGTGCGCCAGTTGCAGCACATGATGGAGCGTCTGGTGATTCTGGCGCCGGCGGGGCGGATCGACGACGAAGCCGTGGGCGACGCGATCACGGCGACAGAACCGCGCGACAGCGCAAGCGAGACACTGGCCGACGCCGAGTCCGAGCAGATCCGGCGCGTGATGGCGGCGACCAACGGCAACAAGAGCCGGGCCTCGCGCATTCTCGGCATCGAGCGGAAAACGCTCTACCGGAAATTGGAACGTTTGGGGATGGCCTAGCCCGTTAGACGAGCTTGGCGCGGACCTTCTCGCTAAGGGTCTTTCCGTCGGCGCGTTTGCCGCCCAGATGGGCCTGCACGGCCTTCATCACCACACCCATCTGCTTGGCGCTGGTGACGCCGGTTTCGGCCAGCGCGGCGGCGAGCGCGGCCTCGATGTCGGCCTCGGTGGCCATGGCCGGCATGTAACCTTCGATGACGGTGATTTCGGCTTCTTCCTTGGCGGCGAGCTCTTCGCGGCCGCCTTTGCGGAACATGCCGGCCGACTCGCGCCGCTGCTTCAGCAGCGTGTTCAGGATCTGCTGCGAAGCCTGCTCATCAGCCTCCTTCATGTTGTCGGCCTTGTACTTGAGCAGCGCGGTCTTGATGAAGCGGACGGCGGCCAGGCGCGTCTCGTCCTTGGCCTTCATGGCCTCGACCATGTCTTTCTGAATGCGTTCGATGAGGGACATCTTCGTATAGGGTACCGCCGCGTGGCGCGGAAGGGACGCGGCCTTGTTTTTGTTATCCTGAAAAGGCTCCCATGCACATCCGAACGAACTGCATTCCGGCCAGAGGTCTGACGGTTGGCGCCCCGATTCGCGCCGGGTTGAACGAGGTGGTGTACGCGTAATGAAAGTAGTGATAGCCGAACCGCTGGCGCAGGCGGCGATTGAACAGTTTCAGGCGCAGCCGGGTTGGGAGATTGTGGTGTCCAACCCGAAGGAGTACGAGGCGCATCTGGGAGACTGCGACGCCCTGGTGGTGCGCAGCGTCGTGAAGGTGAACAAGGCGGTGCTCGATCAGGCGCCGCATCTGCGCGTCATCGGCCGCGCGGGCGTAGGTGTGGACAACGTCGACATGGCCGCGGCGACGGCGGCGGGCGTCCTGGTGATGAACACGCCGGGCGGCAACGCCGTGTCGGTGGCCGAGCACACGCTGGCCTTCATGCTCTCCATGGCCCGCATGGTGCCGCAGGCCTCGGCCTCGACCAAATCCGGCAAGTGGGAAAAGAAAAAGTTTCTGGGCAATGAGCTGCGCGGCAAGACGCTGGGCGTGGTGGGCCTGGGCGCCATTGGACGCGAAGTGGTGATCCGCGCGCGCGCCTTCGAGATGAAGATCATCGCCTGCGATCCGTTCATCACGTCGCAGACGGCCGCCAACATGGGCGTCGAGCTGGTGGATCTGGACGCGCTCTACGCGCGCGCCGACTACATCACACTGCACGTGGGCGTGACGCCGGAAACACGCGGCATGGTGAACGCCACGGCCATCGCCAAGATGAAGGACGGAGCGCGGCTTGTGAACTGCGCCCGCGGCGAACTGATGGATCAGGCGGCGCTGCTGGCCGGGCTCGAGTCGGGCAAGCTGGCCGGGGCGGCGCTGGACGTGTTCGAACAGGAGCCGCCGGCCGCGGGACTGCCGTTGCTGCAGCATGAGAACCTGTTCGCCTCGCCGCACATTGGCGGCTCGACCGAAGAGGCGCAGGAGATTGTCGGCATCCGGATCGCACAACAGATGGTGGAGTACCTGGCGCATGGCGTGGCGATCAACGCGGTGAACATGCCGGCGCTTTCGCCGGACCAGTACAAAACCGTTGGTCCCTGGCTGGACGTGGCCGAGCGGCTGGGCAAGTTCGCCAGCTACATCGCCGAGGGCAATCCGAAGTCCGTGCGAATCACCTATTCGGGCGCGTTCGCCGACTCGGGTTCCAACCTCATCCGCAACGCTGGACTGGCCGGCGTGCTGGCCCGGTCGGCGGCCGGCAGGGCGAACATCGTGAATGCCATGCAGATCGCGGGCAACCGTGGCTTGCAGACGGCCGAGCAGCATGAGACGCGCTACCAGCACCTGGACGCGCTGGTGCTGGAGTTGGAAACCGATCAGGGGACGACCGCCGTGGAAGGCACGCTGGTGCTCGGCAAACCGCGGCTGATCCGCGTTGACGGCATTCCTCTGGAGGCGGCGCTGTCCGGCAACCTGACCTACCTGCGGAACAAGGACGTGCCAGGCGTGATCGGCCACGTGGGTACGGTGCTGGGAACCAACCGGGTGAACATCGCCAATTTCTCGTTGGGGCGGCAGGAAGCCCCAGCCAAACCGGGCGCGACGCTGGAAGCCGTAGCCATTGTCGAAACCGACGCGACGCCGGACGAACCGGTGCTTCGCCAGTTGGTCTCGCACGATGCGGTGCTGCGCGTGCGGACCGTGATTCTCGATTAGGAAGCAGGACCGGGAGGGCTTCCAGATGCCTTCCGGGCGGTAACCGGCGTGGGAGTCACGCCGATTTTTGGGAAGACGCGTAACAAAAGCAGCGGGATAGGCCGTCTTTCTGATTGCTAGAGTTTGGAGGCGTATGTTACCATGAGAACGCTCTCATGGACCGCATTCCGCGTGATCCAGCGCGCATCCGCCCAGAACAAAAACCCACGGCATTGGAGTTTTGCATAGAGGAATGAGTCATACCGTTTTTCTCGGAAATCTGCCGGCTTGGGTGACCGCTGACGACATCAAATCTTGGCTCATGGCCGAGAATCTGATGGCCGATCAGATCAAGGTTATCCGAAACCCGGAAACACAGGAGTCCAAAGGTTTCGCTTTTATTGAAGCCCCCAACCAGGAAGAGATGCAGTCGATCATCCGCCGGTTCGACCGTGCGCCGCTGGAGGACCGGTTGTTGCGAGCCAACCCGGCGCAACCTCCGCGCGGACGCCGGCCGGTAGGCGCTCCGGGCGCCCCCATGGCGGGAGACCGTCCCGCCAGCGCAGTGGGTGACCGCCGCCGCATGGCTCGGCCCCGTACCGGCGAGGCTCCCCCCCCGAGGGGAGACCGTCCCGACCGCGGCAAGAGCCGCGCCAAGTCCGGTTCGCCGAGCGCATTCGCCGAGGAACTGGCCAAAGCGCTCTAATTTATTCCGCTCATCCTCTAAAGCAACGGAACAGCGCGGGCCAACGCTCGCGCTGTTTTCGTTTGCGATCCCGTTCAGTACCCGCCTTCTTCTCCCTTCGTTTCGTTACAAGTGATATACTTTTTCGCGGACTCGGCCCCCGTAGAGATGCCGGTCATGATTCGCACCTTACTAAGGAGGCTCGCCTCATGGCAGACCTCGTATTTATTCGCACTTTCTTTGTCTTGCTGCTGGCTGGCGCGGCCTACTACCTAAGGCCGTTCGCGCTGGAGTCCTGGCCTGCCGCAACCGTGGGCGCTCTGTTGGGCATCGCCGTGGTGGCGTTTGAGGTCCGGCTTAAGCAGGTGAGCCTGAGGCGGCTGATCGGCGCCGCGGCCGGCAGCGTTCTGGGCATATTCGGCGCCTTCCTGATCGCCCTGGTGATTGACCGCGCGTTGCCCGGTCAAACCACGACGGCGCCCTTCCTCCAATTGCTGGTTCTGTTGCTGATGACCTATGTCGGACTGATCGTCGGCGCCTCCAAGGGCGATATGTTGAACCTGGCGGCGTTTGGCGGCGTCTTCGGCAGTGAAAAAACCTCCAAGCAATCCTTCAAGATTCTGGACACCAGCGTGATTATCGACGGCCGCATCGCCGACATCGCCGAAACCGGGTTCCTGGATGGCGTCATCGTGATCCCCCAGTTCGTTCTGCGGGAGTTGCAACTGGTGGCCGATTCGGGAGACTCGATGAAGCGGAACCGCGGACGCCGGGGGCTCGATATCCTGCAACGGATCCAGAAGATGCAGCAGTTGAACGTGCAACTGCTCGAGGACGACTTCCCGAATGTGAAGGAGGTGGACCTCAAGCTGATCGAACTGGCCAAGCTCTACGACTGCAAGATCGTGACGAACGATTTCAACCTGAACAAGGTGGCGCAACTGCATGGCGTCGAGGTGTTGAACATCAACGAACTGGCCAACGCGCTGAAGCCGGTGGTGCTGCCGGGCGAAGTCATGCGCGTGTTCATCCTGAAAGAAGGCAAGGAGTACAACCAGGGCGTGGCCTACCTGGACGATGGCACAATGGTGGTGGTGGACCATGCGAAGCGGATGATTTCGAAGACGATCGACATCACCGTGACGAGCGTGCTGCAAACGACGGCGGGCAAGATGATTTTCGGGCGCTTCGATGAGAAGCATCACGGCGTGTTCGATAAACATCACGCCTCCGACAGGCCCGAGAGGCCGTCACGGGAGAGCGCTTCGCCAGCCGCCGCCGCGCCGCCCACGGCCTGAAAGGCGCACGGCGCGGAACAAAAACCGTCCCTCCAGAAAGTGGAATCGAGTCGAATGCCATGAGAGTCTCCGTTATTCTTCCCGCCGCCGGGCTGGGCACGCGCATGGGCAAAGCCGCGGCGCCGGAAAAGTCGGGCGTCAGCCGGAAGCAGTTCATGCTGCTGGATGACTCGCCGATTCTGCTGCACACCATCCGCAAGTTCCAACAGGCCCCGGCGGTGGCCGAGATCGTGGTGGCGCTGCGGGCCGAGGACATCGGCTGGGTGGCCGAACTGGTGGCTGCCGGACGCTTCGCCAAGCCGGTCCGGCTGGTGGAGGGCGGCGAGTCGCGGCAGCATTCGGTGGAAAACGCGCTGGCCGCGCTGGATGCGAGCACAACGTTGGTGGCCGTGCACGACGCCGTGCGTCCGTTCATCGACACGGCGACGATTGAAGCAGTGATCGCCGAAGCCGCCCGGACCGGCGCGGCCATCGCCGGCATCGTGCCCGTGGACACGGTGAAGCAGGTGAAGAAGAACGTCATCCGGCAAACGCTGTTACGCGAGCACCTGGTTCTGGCGCAGACGCCGCAGGTGTTCCGGCACGACCTGTTGCAGGAAGCCTTTGCGCGGGCGCGCCAGGATAACTTCACCGGAACCGACGAGGCAAGCCTGGTGGAGCGGCTGGAAAAAGTGGAAGTCACCGTCGTTCCCGGCTCGGACCGGAACATCAAGATCACGAAACCAACCGATATGGATTTGGCGCGGCTGTTTCTGGCGCAGGAGCTGGCGGCCGCGCGCCTGTCATGACACCTCTCGACCTTCGCACCGGCCTCGGCTGGGACACACACAGGCTGGCGGCCGGCCGGCCCTTGATTCTAGGCGGCGTAACGGTGCCGAGCGAACTGGGGCTGGACGGCCACTCCGACGCCGACGTGCTGTCGCACGCCATCACGGACGCTCTACTGGGCGCGGCGGCCCAGGGCGATATCGGCATGCACTTTCCCGACACGGACGCGGCCTGGAAGGGTGCCGACAGCATTCAACTGCTCCATCACACGGTGCAACTCATCCGCGTGGCCGGCTTTCAGATTCTGAACGTGGACTCCACGGTGATTCTGGAACGGCCCAAACTGAAGGATTTCCGGATGCCCATCCGCCAGAGCCTGGCCCGGGCGCTGGGCATCGACGAGACGTGCGTTTCGGTCAAGTTCAAAACGCACGAGCGTGTGGGCCCGGTGGGTGAAGGGCTCAGCGCCGAGGCGCAAGCCATCGTCCTGCTGGCGCGGCTCTAATCCCGTCCCGTGCGCGGCGCGCGCCGCCGGCCCGTCTTCTCCGTGGGAACCCATTTGGTGAGCGGCGGATTGTTGGCCGCGGCCAGTCCGATTTCCAGACCAACCCGGGCCGCATCCACAAGCCCCGAAAAGTCCCAGTCCGGGGAGTACTCGTCGCCGGGACGGTGATAGCGCGTGGTTCCGTATTCGCGAATCAGGGCCGTGCGGCGTTCGGCATCGGCGAGAAAGCTGGAGCCAAGCCCCACGCTGAAGGCGGGCACGCCCAGCCGGGCGAAGGCGAAATGGTCGGAGCGGAAGTAGGCCCCCGAGCCGGGATTCGGCTGCGGTTTCACGGTCATGCCGTAGCGCGCGGCGATTCGTTCGATGTGGGGCCACAGAGTGGTGCGCTCGGCGCGGTCGAGCACGAGATCGCTGACGCGTCCGGCCGGGTAGTAAGAATCAAAGTTCAGGTTGAGTGCGGTTTGGGCCAGGGGGATCGACGGGCCGGCGGCATAGGCTTCGGCGCCCTTGAGCCCCGCCTCCTCCGCCGTGGTGGCCAGGAAGAACGCGGTGCGCGCCGGCGCCCGGGGCAGCGCGGCCCAGGCGCGGGCCAGTTCCAGCAGTATGGCGGTTCCGGTGGCGTTATCCACGGCGCCGTTGAAGATCCGGTCGGCTCCGGGCGGCGCTTCGCCGTCGATGCCGAGGTGATCGGCATGGGCGGAGAAGATCACGGCCTGCCGGGAGAGCGCCGGATCGCCGCCTTCAGCCATTCCCACCACATTGCGCGCCGTCATGGGGCGGATGCGCGAAGGAATGCGGCCACGCAGGCGGAAGCGCATCGGATAGCCGCGAAAGCCACGGTTGTTGGCCGTCGTGATCAACTGCTCCAGCCCCCGGGAGTCGAGCGTGATGAGCCGGCCGGCGGCCTCGCGCGTCAGCCACCCGGCAAAGGCAAGGGCCGGCGCGCCCGAGGCGAGCGGCGTTTGCGCCTCTTCCCTGCCCCAGGAGTTACGCACCACACTCCAGCCATAGCCGGCCGAGGCGTCCGTGTGGATCAGCAGCGCGGCGGCGCAGCCCTTGCGGGTAGCCTGTTCAAACTTGTAGGTCCATCGGCCGTAGTAGGTGAGGGCAGGGCCATCGAAGAAACCGGGATCCGTGGTGGAGGTGGGCTCGTTGGCCAGCAGCAGGCAGGCCTTTCCCTGAGCGTCCAGTCCGCGCCAGTCGTCCCAGTTGAACTCAGGCGCCGTGATGCC
>JADLCT010000098.1 GCA_020847045.1 Bryobacterales bacterium
CGGACAAACGCGGTCTGCTCGCGCTTGGGCTTCATGGCCATGGACGCGCCTCCAGCCACACGTGGACGGAGTGCCATAAGCCATCCCGGTCGCCCCCTGGCGTGCCGGGCCATTCCGCGCGCCGCGCCCCGGTGCGCGCAATCTCCGCCAATCGCCTCACTAAAGCCGAACGCCCCGCCAAGCCTCTTGGATATCCAAACTCCGCTTCCAAGTCCCGGCCTGGCGCGGCGGCGTCCAGCGCCTGCCGCAGCATTTCTTCCAGATCCGCTGACTCACGTTCCGTGGTTGCCGGCGGCCTCATTACGCGCCCCACATTCGCCGCGGCCCTTTCCAACTCGCGTTCCCATGGCGCCAACCCCAACGCCACGCCGCTGGCTTGGACGCCTGCGCGGCGCGCCCACACATAGGCCAAGGCGACGGTCACCGCCAGGACGCCCGTCTCCGCCACTGTTCTGGGCCGGGCCATCTCCCATGAGGGGGGGCGGGGCGGCAGATCCGGCATCTTCATGTCCGGATAAGGGTCCCATTCCTGCAATGCCCGCAAGGCCTCACCGCGCGGCGTGAACACCGCGCCTGTGCTCTGCGCGCGCTGTAGAAACCGGGCCACGGCGTGCAACGTGCGCTCACCCGCCTCGCCGTCCACGGCCAGTTCCCGCTCCGGACCGCCCCGCCGCGCGGGAACGCAGTTCAGAAGATACTGCACCGTGCGCACGTCTCCGGTGTGGTTCGGCGCTCCCGCGCCCACGCGCGCGCGTATGTTCTTGGGCACCCCGCCGCTCCCTACGCCAGAATCTCCTTCACGACGTTGCCGTGCACGTCGGTTAGCCGGAAGTCGCGTCCCGCGTAGCGATAGGTCAGGCGCAGATGGTCCAGCCCCAGCAGGTGGAGGATGGTCGCGTGCAGATCGTGGAAGTGGACCTTCTTGTCCACCGAATAGTAGCCGTAGTCATCCGTCGAGCCGTGGCTGTAGCCGGGCTTCACGCCGCCTCCGGCCAGCCACACCGTGAAAGCCTCGGGGTTGTGGTCGCGGCCGTCGGAGGCCTGCGCCGTCGGCGTGCGGCCGAACTCGCCGGCCCACAACACCAGCGTGTCTTCCAGCAGTCCTCGCGCTTTCAGGTCCGTCAACAGCGCCGCCATAGGCTTGTCCACCTCGGCGGCGTTCTGTTGATGATCCCTCTTCAGGTTGGTGTGCTGATCCCACTTGTAGGTGTGGCTCACCTGCACGAACCGGACACCCTTCTCAGAGAACCGGCGGGCCATCAGGCACTGCCGTCCGAAGTCCTCCGTGATCGGGTTGTCCAGGCCATACATCTTCTTGGTCGCCTCGGACTCGCCGCTGATGTCCTGCAAGTCCGGCGCCTCGGCTTGCATCCGGAAGGCCAGTTCGAACGACTCGATGCGCCCCTCCAATGCATGATCCGGTCCGGTAGCCTCCAACTGCTTCCGGTTCAGCTCCTGCGTATAGTCGATCTCCACCCGTTGAATCCGCCGTGGCGTCTCCGTGTTGGTGATGAACGGAATCCGGGCGTCGCGCGCCGCAATGCCCACCGAACCGATTGCGGTGCCGGCGTAGGGCGCGGGCAAAAATGCCGATCCGAAATTGTTGGCTCCGCCATGGCTCTGCGTGGGACAGATGGTGACAAAGCCCGGCATGGAGGAGTTCTCGCTGCCCAGGCCATAGGTGATCCACGAGCCCATGCTGGGACGGATGAAGGTGTCCGAGCCCGTGTGCAGTTCGAGCAGAGCCCCGCCGTGCCGTGAGTTCGACCCGTGCATCGACTTGATGAAGCAGATGTCGTCCACCTTGGCGGCCAGTGACGGGAACAGATCGCTCACCCAGGCGCCGCTCTGGCCGTACTGCTTGAACTCCCAGGGCGACTGCAGCAGGTTGAACGTTTCACTGGAAACCACTTTCGGCCGTGCGAAAGGCAGCGGCTTGCCATGGTCGCGTTTCAACAGAGGCTTGTAGTCGAAGGTGTCCACCTGCGACGGACCGCCGTGCATGAACAGGAAGATCACGCGTTTGGCCCGGGCGGGGAAGTGCGGCGCCTTCACGTCCAGCGGACCGGCGGCGGCTTGCGCGCGTTCCGAGCCCAGCAGCCCCGCCAGGGCCAGCGTGCCGAAGCCCGCGCTCGACACGCGCAACAGCTCGCGCCGCGACAGCGTCTGATTCAGATAGGAGTTCCAATGCCGGTTCATATCAGTTCAGGTATGCGAATTCACTCGATGCCAGCAGCGACTTGCAGAAGCTTTGCCAGGCGTGTCTGCGGTCGCCTTTCCACTCGGTTTCAAAACGCGCCAGGTAGGTGAGGGCGCGGTCGATTTCCTGCGCCGTGGGCGGGCGCGACAGGGCCCGTTCATACGCCTCGCGGATGCGCGCGGCGTCGCTGTCCCCGGCGCGTTGCAACAGGCTGTCGGCCATCACAAGACTGTGCGTGAGCATCACCGGGCTGTTCATCATGAACAGAGCCTGCGGAGCCACAACGGTCGAGTCGCGGCTGCCGCTGGACATGGCCGGGTCGGGCAGGTCGAAGGCGCGCAGCACGTCATAAAGCGAGCTGCGCACCACGGGCACATACACGGTGCGGATGGGACGGTCGTAGTCGACCTCGCCGCCCTTGGAGGTGTTGGCCACATACTGGCGGTCCTTGTACTTCAGAATGCTGCCGCCCATGTCCAGGCGCAGCGCGCCGGAGACGCTCATAATTCCATCGCGAATCTCCTCGGCCTCCAAACGGCGCCGGGGCATGCGCCACAGCAGCTCGTTTTCCGGATCGGCCTCGGCCGCCTTGGCATTGTACTGGCTGCTCATGCGGTACGTGTTGGAGAGCATCAGCGTGCGGTGCATCGCCTTCATGGACCAGCCCTGCTCAACAAATCGCAACGCCAGCCAGTCCAGCAACGGCTGGTCGGTGGGCTTGTCGCCGAGGCGGCCAAAGTTGTCCACGCTCGCCACGATGCCCCGTCCGAAATGCCAGCCCCACAAACGGTTGGCGATCACGCGGCTGGTAAGCGGATGGCCTTGCGCCGTCATCCACCGCGCCAGCTCGAGCCGCCCGCTCTCATGAGTCCCCAACGCCTGCGGCAGTGGATCGCCGAGCGCCTGGATAAAGCCGCGAGGAACTTTCTCGCCCAGCGTCCAGTGGCTGCCCCGAATGTGGATGGGCGCGTCGGCGATCTCGGCGCCCTCGCTTACGCCCATCGCCCGAGGCAGATCCGGCGTGGCCGCTTCCAGTTGTTTCGCCTCTTCGTCCAAACGCTCCAGCTCGCGCCGCGCCTCGGCCGCGTAGAACCGGCGTGCGCCTTCAGGTGCGCGGAAGGGGCCGAACTTCTCATGCAGGAACTCGTACAGGGCTTTCAAGCCGGGGTCCTGCGTGTTCGCGCCTTCGGCGGCGGCCTTGCGGAACAGCTCGCTGTAACGCTGAGCCAGGTCCTCCGGCGTGGAGAAGCTCTGCCCGGCGAACAGCGCCTTGGCGGGTGAGGCCCAGGCGTCCAGTTTCGCGTTTGAGCCCAGAATCTCCCAGGCATACAGAACCGAGGAGGGCGCTCCGTTGGAGCGCTCCAGGTGGTCCACCATCTGCTCTAGCAGTCCGGGGTTCACCTCGTAGCGCCCGGCGATCTGCACAATGTTCAACGGCGCGCGTTCCAGCGTATTTGGCGACAGCATCAGCTTCGTGAAATAGGGGAAGCGCGAGGCGTGCTCCAGGCGGATGACGTTCTCACCCGCGCGTAGAGGCACGATGGCGGCAAAGGACCAGCCGTCCACCTCGGGCGATGCCTCGCGGTTCTGAATGGGCGGCGCGCCGCGCAGCATCCACGCGCCATTCACATGGATGTCGGCCGTACCGGCGCCCTTTTCCTGATCCAGCACGTCCAGCTGATACTGGCCCGCCTGCGTCACAGCCACCTTGTATTCGGCCCAGTACGGACCTTTCACCCCCGGAACCGTATTCGCCTTGCGGCGCAGAATCTCGCGCGGCGCGTTGCCCGCGTCGAATGAGCCGGCCGCGCGCTCCAGCGCTCCGGCGGCGTTTTCGACGGGGGCCACCTGCACCTCGCGGTCGCGCTTCACATGGGCGGCGGCCAGAAGGTATGCGCCCACCCGCTCGATGGCCGCCGCAGTGAGCTTCCGGTTTTCGGTGCTGGTGAGCGCCGCGGCCTCTTTGCGCTTAGCCTCCACGTTCGCCTCGTGCGCCGCCAGACGGTCGCGGTCGGCCTTGGGCGCCAGCACATACTCATGCCACTTGGCGACCACTTTGAAGTTTTCCATTGTCTTCGAGCTTCGGAAGATGCCGGCCAGCGCGTAGTAATCCTTTTGCGGAATGGGGTCGAACTTGTGATCGTGACAGCGGGCGCAGCCCACGGTGAGCCCGAGGAAGGCGCGCATGGTGGTGTCCACCTGTTCATCGACGATGTCCATCTGCATCTTCACCGGATCATCCTCGGCGAGCATCTTGGCGCCGAGCGAGAGAAAGCCCGTCGCCGTCCAGCGCTCATACATCGTGTTCAGATCCTCGCTGGGCGGCAGCAGATCGCCGGCGATCTGTTCCCGCAGGAACTGGTCGAACGGCTTGTCCTTGTTGAACGCGGCGATGACGTAATCGCGGTAGCGGAAGGCATTCTTGTAGACGAGGTTTTCGTCCAGGCCGTTGGAGTCGGCATAACGCGCCACGTCCAGCCAGTGGCGTCCCCAGCGTTCGCCGTAACGCGGCGAAGCCAGCAGACGGTCCACAACTTTGCCGAAGGCATCGGGCGAGCGGTCGGCGAGGAAGGCGTCCACCTCGGCGGGCGTGGGCGGCAACCCTGTGAGGTCGTACGTGGCGCGGCGTATGAGCGTGCGCCGGTCCGCCGGTGGGGCGGGCGCGAGGCCCTTGGCTTCCAGGCGGGCAAGCACGAAGCGGTCCACCGGCGAGGTGGCCCAGGCCGTGTTCTTCACCTCAGGCAGCGGCGCGGGGCGCGGAGCGTCGAAGGCCCAGAACTTCCTGGCGGCCGGCGCGGCAGTGGCTTGCGCATCGCCCCATGGCGCTCCCATCTGAATCCATTGTGTAAGCAGCGCCGCGTCGGCATCTTTCATCCTGGGGCCGGGCGGCATCTTCAAAGGGCCCGCGGTATGCAGCACGGCCTTCATGAGAAGGCTCTCGCCCGGATTGCCGGGAACGATGGCCGGTCCGCGCGAACCGCCCTTGAGCGATGCCTCGCGCGTATCCAGCCGCAGGCCCCCCATGACCGGCTGGCTGGTGGACGAATGGCAGCCCAGACATTGCCGGACCAGTATCGGGCGGACGTTCTTTTCAAAGAATGCGGAGCCATCCTGCTGCGCAACCAGGGGCAGTCCCAGCCCAAGCAACGCGATGGCGCGAACACCAAACATTAGAGGGATCGTATCACGCGCGCACCCTCCGTGTCCGGTTACTTTAGCGTTCCATGCGGCGCAGTTTCACATCGCGGAACTCGATGCGCTGCTGAAGCTGGCACTGAAAACCGATCACGCCGGAGGCGTGCTTGCCGTCCCGCGCGTCGAGCACCTGCGCGCCATTCAACAGCACGATGAAATGATCGCCGCGCGCGGTGATGTCGAACTGGTTCCATTCATCACCCTTCACGCGCGCCGGGCCGGCCTTGACCGTGCCAACGAGACTGCCCGTGAGATAGCCCTGCGGCTGGTGGTCCCATATCTGCAGCTCATAGCCGGTGACGTGCGGCTGGCCCTCCTTTTGCGAGCGCAGGAAGACGCCGCTGTTCACCGAAGCCACGCCGCGAAACTGGAGCTTCAGTTGGTAGTCGCCGAACGAAGCGTCCGTGCTCAGCCAGCTTGGCTTGGTTCCGCCACAGACAATGGCGCCGTCCTGCACGGTCCAATCGCCCTCCGACAGGGGCGCGAAGGTGGGCCGTCCCCGCCATCCCGCAAGCGATTTGCCATCAAACAAAAGTTGCCAGCCCTGTTTCCGTTCCTCCGCCGTCAGCGTGTTGGGCGGCTCGGGCGCCCGCGCGTGTTTCAGCGGCGCCTCTCCGGGCGTATCCACGTCCAGTGTCCACAGCGTGCCGCCGGCCGTGATGAACAGCGTCTTCCAGTCCGCGCCGCCGAAGGCGACGTTGGTCACCTCGTCCTGGGGAATGGGAACGAAGCGCAGCAGCTTGCCTTCGGGAGAAAGAATATAGACGCCCCCGGCGTGCTTTCCCGGCGATTCGAAGCGGTTTGCACGGTTGATGCCGCCTGCGACGTAGAGCCGTCCGCGCGTGTCGCGCTTCAGCCCGTCCGGGCCGCGGCTGGTTCCCCAGTCGAACAGCAGCTTGCGGCTGCCCGGGTCGATGGAGCCATCGGCGCGCAGTCCGAAGCGCCACAGCTTGCGCGCGCCTCCGGCCGTGTTGTTGTTGTTGTCGGCGACGTAAAGGTAGCGGTCCCCTTCGGAGACCAGCACGCCGTTGGGCCGGTCAGCCTCGTGAGTGAGGACGCGCGTCACCTTGCCCGGCGCGTCGATGCGGTACACGCCCTCGATGGGCCTGCCCGAGGCGTCGAGAATTTCCATGCCGTCGCGGCTGCCATACCGCGGATCGCTGAAGTAGATGCGTCCGCGTGAGTCGATGGTGAGGTCGTTGGGCGAGTTGAATCTCTTTCCCTCGTACTCGCCGGCCAGCACGGTGACCGAGCCATCCTGCTCGATCCGCGTGACGCGCCGGTTGGCCGCTTCGCAGACGACGAGGCGGCCTTCGAAGTCCCACAGCAGGCCGTTGGAGCCTCCCGAGGGATCGCGATACACATGCAGCGCACCATCGGGCGCAAGGCGCGTGATTTTGCCTCCGCCTGAAAACAGGAGGCCGAGCGCGGGGTTCCAGGCCGGGCCTTCGCCAGCGCCCGAATCGAGCACCTTGCGCGGCGCCTGCGCGTTCAGAAAGGCCGCGGTAAGCAGCGGAATCAGGAGGAGGAGTACGCGGGTCATGGGAGTCCCGAACAGTGTATCGCTTGTCGGAGGAGGCGGGACTGATGGAGAATGGAGGCGAACCACCTGGACATGACCCAGCCTCTTTCCGGCGAACCGGATCAGAACGGTAGTCCTCAGACGCCGCGCGAGCCCGCACGCGGACTCCTCAGCACGACCATCGCGGGCGTGCGCGACCTGATGCTCTCGGTGGTGATCGCCATCCTGGTGATCCTGTTCCTCTATCAGCCCGTGAAAGTGGAAGGCACCTCCATGATGCCTTCGCTTGAGGACCAGGAGAGGATTTTCATTAACAAGTTCGTCTACCGCTTCGGCATGGGGAACGTGGAGCGGGGCGACATGGTGGTGTTCTGGTATCCGGGCGACCCGTCTAAGAGCTACATCAAGCGGGTGATCGGGCTGCCGGGCGACCGCGTGGAGATTCGCGAAGGCGAGGTGTTCCTGAACGGCGAGCCTCTCAACGAAGACTATGTGCCGGACTACTATCGCGACCGGCAGTCGTCGGCCGAATTGACGGTGCCGCCGGAACATTACTATGTGCTGGGTGATCACCGTAGCTCGTCCAACGACAGCCGCTCGTGGGGTCCGGTGCACCGTCGCCACATCTATGGGAAGGCCGTGTTCGTCTACTGGCCGCTGGACAAGATTGGGCTGATTCACTAAGCGCGCGGCTGCTTACCGGCGGAAGAGCCACGCCAGCAGCGAAAGCGCGGCGCTCAGCAGCACGCAGGTGGCAAGCGGGATGTAGACGGTGGTGTGCTTGCCCCGGTAAACGAAATCGCCCGGCAGCCGTCCAAACGGGACGCCGAGCCTGTTCATGGCGATGACGAGCAGGCCGAGCAGGATGAGCCCGGCCCCTGCGTAGATGAGCAGACGGCCCACGCCGTCAGACCGAGTACGTGCGGCCGCGATGCGCGCCGACGAGGATCTGGAAGAGCCTGTGCGCGATGAGCTCGTGCAGCGTGAGCAGCTCCTTGTTGGCGGCAACCAGACTGGACACGTCGCGCGGATCCCCGCCGCCGCCGGCCTTGAGTGCGTTCGTGGCCTCGCGGATGACGGCGTCTTCCATCGCTTCGCCCGCCATCTCCCACAGCGTAATGAAGCGGTCTACGGCGGTGGTGAAGCTGACGGCGAAGACGCCCCAGTTGGACGTGGTGCGCGGCGGCTTGTAGTCGAGGTTAAAGGGGCCGTTGTAGCCGTGGCTGCGCAGCAGCACCAGGACGTTCAACCAGTCCAGCGGGTTCACCAGTCCGACCGCGATATCCACGTCGTGCTTCAGACGGTAGCCGTCGTTAATGTCGAAATGGAAGAGCTTCTTGCACATCAGCGCCCGGGCCAGCGCGGCGCGCGGCGCGGCGCCCCACATGAGCTCATGCAGATATTCCGGGTTCAAACCTACCATGTCGGGATGCTTGAGCAGTCCCGAGAAGATGAAGGCGAGCATGGCGTCCGAGGTGGGCAGCAGAATCTCCGCCTGGGGCTCGAACGGCTTGGCTTCCAGGCAGTGCTTCATGGTGGGCCGGCCCGTTGCTTTGGCCGTGGCGATGTCGGCCTCGCACGCGGCGTTCATGCCGTCGGCGAACCACTGCAGCGTCTGCGTCTCCTCGATGGCTCCCTGAATCTGATAGCCCAGCGAACCGGGCCAGTAGACGACATAGCTGGCTCCGAGTTCGTGGCCGATGCGGACCGTGTTGGCCAGCCGCGTGGCGGCGTAGGCGCGCACTTCGGGGGCCTCGGCGGCCGGACTGGCAGCCCACACGGGGTGATGAAACGTCTCCGTGGTGACCATCGAGCAGGCCACTCCGTTGGCCTGGAGCGTCTTGCCGATGGCGGCGACAATCTCGTCCTGCCTGGCCGTGCCAATGGCGTCCGTGGGGATGACGTCGGTGTCGTGCGTGGTCCAGTGGCCGATGCCGATCCGGGCGTACTGCTCGATCACAGTCTCAAAGCCGACTGGCGTGCGCGTAGGAGCATGAAAGAGTGCGTTGCCTTCATAGGCGGCGGCCCACTGTGGACCGGTGAGGAAGTACTTGCGGCGCTGCGCGGGCGTGTAGGCGCCTCCGCAGGCGCCAAGCAGGCGTTCAACCAGGGACTGCTGCTGGGAAACGGGGATGGGTGCCATATGGGGATAGTGTACATGCGGACGCGTGGAGCGCGGCGCGAGCGCAACGGTACTCTGGAAGAGATGATTTCGAAAGATGTCCTCTGCCTTCACATGCGATATGCCCGTTGGGCGGCCGAACGGATTCTGGAAGCCGCCGCGACGCTAACGCCCGCGGAACTCACGCACGATTTCAAGACGAGCGAGAAGCACGTCACCGGAACCCTGGCGCACATCTTTGCCGCCGACCGTGTCTGGTGGCATCGCGTTCGCCGCGCGCCTCTGGAGAAGTTCATCGATCCAGAGAAGGATTTCCGGCTGGAGACTCTCCGCGCGGAGTGGCCCGCGCTGCTGCTCCAGTGGGAGGAGTTTCTGGCCGCGCAGGACGAAACCGCTCTCGCGGGCAAGATCGAGTACAAAGACCTGAAGGGGAACTCGCATACGGCGCCGTTGTGGCAGATTGTGCTCCACGTGGTGAATCACGGAACTCACCATCGCGGCCAGGTGTCGGGCATGATGCGCGCGCAGGGGCACGTGCCTCCGCCGCTGGACCTGATCGCCTTTTACCGCACACTCGGGTGAGCCGCGTCCACTGGGTGTGATGTGGCGGCGGCGGGCGCGGTTACACTCAAACCATGCGCGCTCTCGTTCTCCTTCTTCTGGCCGCCGTTTCCGCGCCACCGTCCGCCTGGTCCCAATGGACGCCGCGGAGAGCCTCTGAGCTGGATGCGCGGATTCGCGCCCGCGTGAACGGCTTCCCAGGCCATGTGGTTCTGCTTGCAAAAAACCTGAAGACCGGAGCCGAGTATGGCCTGCGCCCGGACGAGCGCGTGCGTACGGCATCCACCATCAAACTGCCCATTCTGTGCGCTCTGCACGATCAGGCGGCGCGCGGCAAGGTGCGATGGGAAGAGGAACTGACGCTGACGGAAACCGATCGCGTATCCGGCTCCGGCACGCTGCAGGTATTCAGCGATGGGGCCAAGGTGCGCCTGCGCGACGCGGCCAACCTGATGATCGTGGTCAGCGACAACACGGCCACCAACCTGGTGCTGGGCAGGATCACGGCCGACGCGGTGAATGCGTATCTGGTGCAGATCGGGCTTACCCAAACGAAGTCGCTGCGAAAGGTGCGTGGGGACGGCGCGAAGCTGAAAGCCGCCCAGGGGTTTGCCAGGGAGGGGAGGTTGCAGGAGTACCAGCGGTTCGGCCTGGGCGTGTCGACGCCGCGTGAGATGGTGCGTCTGCTGGAGATGATCGAGGCCGGCAAGATCGTTTCGGAGGCCGATTCACGGGCGATTCTCGATGTGCTGCACCGGCAGCAGTACAAGGATGGGATTGGACGGCGGCTGCCGGAAGACTGGGTGTATTCCAAATCGGGCGCGCTCGACGCCCTGCGCGCCGACGTGGGCCTGGTGAAGACGCCGGCCGGCACGATAGCGCTGGCGCTGACCGTGGACGGGATGCCGGGCGTGGATTATGGTCCGGAGAACGCGGGCCTGAGACTGCTGTCGGACCTCTCGCGGATGCTGGTGGAGGAGCTAACGCGGTAACCAGAAAGCCAGAGCAGGGAAGCCTTGCCGGGGTAGGGCCGCACGCGGGGGCGATGCTACGATAGTGGCGCATGGCATCCTCGCCTTCGCCTCCGGCCTTGGACGAACTCGGCAATCGCCGTTTCTCGTTCTATCCGCCGATCATCAACATCGAACACAACGAGTGGGAGGTGAGACGGGGCGCCTGGAGCGAGGTCCTGGTTCACAACCCGAAGATGGACCTGGAACTGTGGATTCCTCGGGCGTGGCTCGGCGAGATTTCCAAGATCGACGAGCCGGTGATGATTGTGGGCTTGCGGCGCGAGATCGAATACAGCGGCGGCACCGTGTTTCCGCACACCCGGCGCGTGTTGCACATGCCCAAGGGAAACACGGCCTCGCCCGCGCCGCCGAACGAGGTGCCCAGGCCGCCCACCACGCGCGAGCACATGCGCCTGGAAACCAGCGCCGAATCCTCCATCGGCAAGCTGATCGTGGGCGTTCTGGCGGGCGGAATCCTGCTGGCCGCGATCTTCGTCGGCGTCTCGCGCTTCAAGGAAAGTGGTGGCGCAGTGGAGTATAAGGCCGTGGTGCAGGCCGACCTGGGTTTCACGGCGGCAACGGATTACTTCGACGTTGTGCGCGTGCTCGGCAAGCCGGACAAGGACCGCTGGCGCAGCGAAACCGGTGAACGCCAGTACCGCGCGCTGACCTTCACCAAGGCGGGCTACACCGTCATTCTGATGGGCGCCGAGCGCAACAACGCACGCTACATCGGAACAAAAGATTTGAACTGGAAGACCATCCACGCCGTGGAACTGCCGGGCGGGCGGAACACGGAGCCGATGCTGCGGAGCCTGGGGAAATTCTAGAGCGCCGGGCGGCGTCCTATGTCATATCGACGCGTTTACCCGCCCCGGACGGGGCGGCGTGGCCGGGGCCAGTGGCGGGGTCGAAGGCGATCGAGGGGTTGTAATAAAGGATGCGGCGGCAGTTCTCGCAGTAGGTGATCGAGTCCCCGCGCCGCACATCCTGCATGAGTTGGGGGCGCAGTTCGAGCTGGCAGGCGCTGCAGCGGCCGGCGGCGGCTTCGGCGACGGCGATGGCCGTGCGTTTGCGAATTCGCTCATACGCCGAGTAGATGGCGGCCGGAACCTCCTTCTGCACCTCGGCGCGTTGCGCGGCCAGTTCCTTCAGCTTGGCCATATCAGCGGCGGCGCGCTTGCGCGCGCCGGCCTTTTCCGCCTCCACGGCGGTCTTCTGCCTGGCCAGCTCGGCCTCCGCGGTTTTCACGTTGGCTTCGAGCGCCTCGGTTTGCTCCATCAGGACGAGGATGCGATCCTCGCACTTGGTGATGGACTGCTCGCAGAAGGCGATTTCGTGCTGGAACGCCCGGTACTGCTCGTTGGTTTTCGCCGACATCATCTGATCGCGCAGCTTGGAGATCTTCTGCTGGTGGGTCTGGATGTCGGAGTCCTGCGAACGCCGGTCTTTCTGATTGGCGGCCAGCAGAGCGCGGTCGCTTTCCAGCTTTCGGAAGCCTGCTTCCAACTGCCTTTCAATGGTGGCGATGTGCTTGGGGAGAGCCGCGAGCTCCTTTTCGAGATCGCTCCTTTGCATGTCGATGCGCTGCAACTGGAGCGTATTCTCAATGTCGCGGTTCATCGCTGTCAGTGTACCATGTGGCGCGGAACGGGCCTTCCCAACAACTCTCGTTGCAACGCTGAACGGAAAGGCCGATTTGAATAAAAAATAAAGTGCTACCCCGGTTTCACCGGAGTGCGCTTCGTGTATACTTGCCGCGGCCGGAAGGTAAGAACGGAGGTTCCGGTCCAATGGGGAGGTGCTCCGGACTGGTCTGCGCCGGTCGCCGGGCAGTTGACAGCGCAATGTTCCGGCGTTGGTGGCGGCGCATCACGGACCGGGCAGTTCACTGTGTCTCTTTTAGGAAGGGGAGAATCCAGTGCAAGCGAAAATTCCGGTTCTACTGCTGCTTTTCACCTTGTCAACCAGCGCCCAGGTTCTGCAATGGGCCCGTCAATTTGGAACCAACCGGGCGGAGTACGCCTTGGCCGTTGCCGTCTCGGGCGATGCCGTCTACGTCGCCGGCGAAACCGCAGGCGCCTTCGAAGGCGCCACCAACGCCGGTGGTAATGATTGCTTCGTGCGTAAGTTCGACTCCTCGGGCAACCATCTCTGGACCAGGCAGTTCGGCGTCGCCGGCAACGACTCCGGGCTGGGGCTCGCGGCTGACGCCTCCGGTGTATATGTTGCCGGCCAGACCCAGGGCGTGATTGCTGGCGCCAGCGCAGGCTTTGGCGATGCCTTCGTCCGGAAGTACGATCCGGATGGAAACGAGCTGTGGACACGCCAGTTCGGCACGAGCGGCGACGATTCGGCCATGAGCGTGGCCGTCCACACTACAGGCGTGTATGTCTCGGGAATGGTGACGGGAGCGCTTCCCGGCCAGGTGACCCCGGCTCCCAACCAGGCCGACGCGTTCCTTCGTAAGTACGACGCTTCGGGAAACGAGGTGTGGACGCGCCAGTTCGGCACGGTCAACGGGGAACGGGGCCGCGGAGTTGCCGCCGATGCCAGCGGCATTTACATAACCGGTGAAACCGGGGGCGCGCTTGTATCGGCGGCGGCGGGCACGGATTCCTACGTCCGGAAGTACGACGCCAGCGGAACCGTGATCTGGACCCGCCAGATTACCTCGCAAGGCAATCAGGCCGACATCGCTTACGGCGTGGCGGTGCACAGCTCCGGCGTATATGTGACCGGAGATACCGTGGCGGCATTTACCGGCCAGACCAAAGTGGGCGGCCTGTACGATGCTTGGGTTCGTAAGTTCGACCTAAACGGCGGCGAACAATGGACGCGGCAGTTTGGCACCACCCAAGATGATCATGGCTATGGAATCGCCGTGGCGCGGCAATGGGTGTATGTTGCCCTGAACGGCGATCGGAAGTTTATACTGAAGCGGTTTGACCTTGGCGGGGGCGACGCGGGACAGTTCCAGAACTCCGGCTCTGACAGTAACTTTGGCCAGGCGATGGCGGCCGACCAAACGGCCGCTTACCTCGCCGGCAGTAAGAACGGACCATCTTTAGAGCAGACGCCACTAGGAGACCAGGACGCTCTCTTACTCAAGTTTCCGCATCCACCCGAAGTTACCGGCATCTCCGACTCCTTCAACGGCCAGGTGGGAGTAGCGCCGACGACCTGGATCACAATCTACGGGAATAACCTGTCTCCTTCCACACGCACCTGGGATGGAGCGATTGCCGGCTCGTCGCTGCCCGCCACCCTGGATGGTGTCAGCGCCAGTATTAATGGCAAGCCGGCGACTCTCTACTTCATCAGCCCGCTGCAGGTGAACGTGCTCGGGCCCCTGGACGATGCGACAGGAAACGTCCCTGTGACGGTTACTACCTCGGCCGGAACCAGCCCGCCGTTTCAGGTTCGAAAAGCAGCCCTCCTGCCGGCGTTTTATGCGCCCTTCGGTGAAGGGTCGGGCTTGCGCGTCACCGCGGTGGCTTTGGACGGAACCCTTGTCGGTAAAGGAACACTCGACCCGCGCGTCGGCCGCCCCGCCCGGCCAGGTGAAATCCTGCAATTTTTCGCCACCGGTTTCGGACCCACGAATCCGCCCGTACCCACCGACTCGCTGTTCCTGGGCGCGCCCGAAGTCGTCAACAAACCGGTGATCACGATAGGCGGCCGGGCAGCCTCGATCTTGGGTAATGGGAACCTCGTCAGCCCCGGCCTCTACCAGTTCAACATCACGATTCCTGATCTGGCTGACGGCGATCACGCGATCGTTGCCGAAACCGGCGGCGTGCGCAGCCCCGCGAACGTGTTTCTGACCGTTGGAAGGCAGTGAGTCTGTAACAGCTTTGGGTAAGCCGGCGAATGTGTCGCCGTCACGGCTTAGCGGTTGGTTTCTGCCGCACTGAGTAGAGCCAAAAGGGAACTCAACTCAGTCCATTTACGGCCGCACGCGCGCGCCCAATCGCCGCAGCGGCCCTGCCAGCGCGTTGGATGCCATGGCCAGTTCGGGCACTTGCAACGTACGCGTGACGAAGTAAAACACCGAGACCCCGGCGGGGATGCAGATGGCCAGCGAGAGCAGGGAAGCCATCCGACCGGCGCCGAATTGAAGCTCGATGATCGAGTTCAGCAGGAAGACCGCGGCGCCCATGGCCAAGGCGGCCAGGCTCATGCGTCCGGTGGAACTGGCCAGGTGGCGGCCGTAGATGCCGCCGATGCGGTTGCGCAGCAGCCAGAACAGCACGCTGAAATTGAACAGAGCCACGGCCGAGGTGGAAAGCGCCAGCCCGGCGTGACCCAGCGCCGTGTAATGCAGCGCGCCCCAGGCAACGCCGAAGTTGATCGCAATAGAGGCCAGGCTTACATACATGGGCGTGCGCGAGTCTTTCAGCGCATAAAAAGCCTGCGTCACCACCTTCAACGCCGCGTAGGCGGCCAGTCCAAACGCGTAGCAGGCCAGGGCGAGCGCGGTTTGCCGGGTATCGTAGGAATCAAACAGGCCGCCCTGATAGATGGCCGCCACAATGGAGCGGCCGAGCACGATCAGTCCGATCGAGCTGGGCACGGTCAGCAGAAAGACAAAGCCGATGGAGCGCGCGACGGTCTGGCGGAAGTCCTCGTGATCGCCACTGGCGATAGAGCGCGAGATGGCGGGCAGGGTAGCGCTCGCGATGGCTACGCCGAACAACCCCAGCGGAAATTGCATGAAGCGGAACGCCCAGCCCAGCCAGCTCACCGGACCATTCAGTCCGCGGATGGGGTCGGCGATGGAGCTCGCGAAGTTGGTATTCACCAGCACATTGATCTGCACGGCGGCCGAACCCAGTATGGCCGGGCCCATCATGCGCATGATATGGCGGAGGCCGGCGTCGCTGAAATCCAAGGCGAGCCGCAGCCGGAAGCCCTGGCGCAGCACCGAGGGGATCTGCCAGATGAACTGCAGCGCCCCGCCGAGCACCACGCCCCAGGCCATGCCTTCGATCTTGGTAAGGTGCAGCGCGGGTCCAAGGACAAACCCCAGCAGCAGTCCGAAGCTGACCGAGCCGAGGTTGAACATCGTGGAGGCAAGCGCCGGAACGCCGAACTGGTTACATGCGTTCAGCATGCCCATGGACTGCGCGGCCAGAGCCACCAGCAGCAGGAAGGGAAACATGATGCGCGTCAGCTCGATGGCCAGCTCGCGTTTGCCAGGCACCAGCGCGTAGCCGCTGGCGAACAGGTCCACCAACTGCGGCGCCAGAGCGACGCCGGCAATACACAGCGCGCCGATCACGATCAGAATGGCGGTCATCACCAGGCTGGCCAGCCGCTGCGCCTCCTGCTTGCCGCGCGTGGTCAGGTATTCGGTGAACAATGGCACGAAGGCCGACGACAGAGCGCCTTCGGCGAACAGATCGCGCGTGAGATTGGGAAGGCGGAAGCCCAGACCGAACGCGTCGAAGTCCATGCTGGCCCCAAACAGACGGGCCAGCAGAATTTCGCGCACCAGTCCCGTGACGCGGCTGCTGGCCACGGCGGCCGACATGATGCCGGCCGAGCGTACGACTCGGTCGGTGTTCGCGCCGGACTGATGGACTGCGGTGTTCAGGGAAGCGGCTCCAAACGGAGGGCGAGGCGCCAGAAGAGCGCGCGGCCGTCACTCAGCCAGTGTAATGGGTTTGACGGAGCCGGTTGGGTGAAGCGGCTAAACGGCCGTGTTGCCGCCATCTATGGTGAAGCACTGGCCGGTGACGTAGCTGGACTCGATGGAGGCCAGATAGAGCGCAATCCCGGCGATCTCCTCAGGCCGTCCGATGCGCGGAATAGGCTGCGTGCGCTCAAGTTCGGCGACGTAGCCAGGGTTGTTCCAGAAGTGCTCGGAGAAGTCCGTCTTGATCAGGCCAGGACAGATGGCGTTCACGCGGACGTTGTGCGCGCCGAACTCCATGGCCCAGACGCGGGTCATCATGATGAGCCCGGCCTTGGTGAAGCTGTACACCAGCCCGCCGCGCTGCGGGCGAAGCCCGGCGATGGACGCGATGTTGATCACCGAGCCGCCCGCGCCGCGCGCAATCATGGAGGGAACGATCAGCCGGACCAGGCGCAGGGGCGCGAGCACGTTCAACTCGGTGGTCTTGAGGAAAGCCTCGTCGGTGACCTCCAGCGCCGGCCCTTGGCCGATGTTGGTGGCCGAATTGTTCACCAGGATGTCGATGGGGCCCAGTTGAGAGGTGGTGAGAGAGACCAGGCGCTCCAGCTCCTCTTTGCGTCCGGCATGGCAGACCATCGGGAGGGTGCGTCCCGGCAGCGAGGCGAACTCGGCGGCGGTCCGCTCCAGGTGCTCCAGCTTCCGGCTGGCAATCACCACGTTTGCTCCAGCCGAGGCCAAGCGGTGGGCGATGGCTTTACCGATGCCGCGGCCGCCGCCTGTAACGAGGGCAACTTTGCCAGAGAGAGGGAGGGGGGAAGACATACGGGAGACGATGGTACCGCAAGGGAGATGGAGCCGGAGAGTCTATTTAACTTCTGATAACATGCATTATGTTATCAAACAACAGGGCTCGGTCCCTCCAGCTAACCTCAACCCCCGCCCACACGCAAAAAATGGGCCCATCGCCTATTAACGACGATGAGCCCGTGAGGGAGTAAAGCTGTCCGGTTGGAAAGGTCTGTCTAGCGGTTTCTTCCGCCGCCACCGCCGCCACGGCTTCCGCCTCCGCCACCGCTGCTGCGGCCACCACCGCCTCCGCCACCGCCGCTGAAGCTGGGGCCGGAGCCTCCGCCCGAGGAGCGTCCACCACCCCCGCCGCCACCAAAGCCTGGTCCGCCGCCGCTGGAACGGCCGCCGAAGCTGGGACCGGATTCACGGCCGCCAAAGCCGCCGCCACTGGAACGGCCGCCACTGCTTCCCCCATAACTGCCGCCATAGCTGCCCGACGGACGTTCGCGGACGATAGGCGGGCTCACGCGCGGCGCTTCATAGCGCTGCTCGCGGCCGCCATAAGAGCCACGGCCGGCCCCTCCGTAAGACTCACGGCTGGGGCTTCCGTATGACTCGCGGCTGGAGCCACGATCATACGTGCGGCCCGAGTATCCGTCTGTGGAGCGGCTGGCGCCCCGGTCGCTGGATCGCCCGAAGGAGCCCGAGCTCCGGTCCGAACCGCTCTCCGTGGCCTCGTAGCCGCGGCTGGAGCGGCCGCTCGAACCCTCCTGATACCGGTCCATTCCGCGCGAGTTACCCGTTGAGCCGGGATCGCCAAAGCGCCGCCAACCGGTGCCACGGTCATTGGCCGAGGGTCTGGACGAACGGTCGCTGGCTTCGCCCGCCGAACGCCCGCCGCCGGTGTTGCCGAACCCGCCTTGCCGGCTGGCTTCGTTGTCGCTGGAACGGCCACTGCTGGAGCCCAGCCGGCGCCAGCCATCGGCCTCGGTACGGCCGCCGCGGTCCATGCCACGCTCTGTGCCACGATCTGCGCCAACGGACTCGCCTGTACGCCCGGATTCCGAGCGTCCGGATTCGAAGCCGCGCCCCGAACCGGCGCCACGATTGGCCTCCGCCGAGCGTCCCGACGGATCGCCGAAGCGCCGCCAACCAGACTCGCCACGAGAGGACCTGCCGCCAGAATCCGTCAGGGCTTCGGACCGGCCTCCGGATTCCCCGCCCCTGGTAAAGCCACCCGCCTGACGGCCGCCCACGCTCTCGGGGCTCGACTCCGAACCCCGCGAAGCCCGTTCGGCGCCTTCGCCAAAGGTCCGGCGGTTCACCTGCTCCATGCCACGCCGCTGGTCCTCGAAGGAGACCCGGTCGATCTTGGCCGGGCTGCCGCGCGAGTAGAAACGCTCGTTGTCATTCGAGGCGCGCGTCACGCGGCTCTCGCGGTCCGAGTAGCGAAGGCTCTCCCGTCCGGGCGCATACGGAACCTGGCCGCGCACCACCGAGGCCTGGCCGAGATCCCGCGAATTATACGCCTGATACCGCCCTCGGCCATTGCCGAATTCGCTGCCGTTGATCCCGGTGATGGCGTTGTTCACGCGCGAGTTGCGATACGTATTGTTGATGTTGATGTTGTTGACAATGGTGACGCTGTTGTCGATGTAGTTCCGGTTGCGGAAGCCGCCATAGTAGTTCCGCCCATACCAAGGCGAGTAGCGTTCATACGGCGCCAGCGGAATCCAGCCGACATGGCCGAACCCAACGCCAATGCCGCCGCCGCCCCAGCCGACCCAGGCCACCAGGCCCGGCCGCCAGTAGTGGCGTCCGCCCATCCCGCCAGGCCACCAGCACCAGCGGTTGCTCGAATAGAACCAGCGGCCATAGTGATACGGCGCCCATCCCCAGGGGTCGTAGCTCACCCAGCTCCAGCCATACCAATCCATCCAGGTCCAACGGCCATACCGGTACGGGGCCCAACCCGCGGCCACGCGCGGCGCCCAGACGTAGCCGTAAGGGGCCGAATAGATCCAGTCGCCTTGTCCGTACAGGTCCTCGGCGCCATACACATCCCGGCTGACGTAACGGTAGGAGTCGTTCTGCGAACGATCCAGGTCGCTGTTGCGATGGTCGTTCCACTCGTCCCAGCCGTCCTTGCCCGCCGCCGACGCCACCTGAACCTCCGGATTGGCGTCGGTTCCCCGCGCCAGCATCGTGCGCCCGGACTTCAGCCTCTCGGAGCCCTGCGGCGTGAAAATTTCCACCTCCCCCTTGCGCACGGTAATCTCCGTGGTGCCATCGGAGCGGACGTTGATCCGGTAGACGCCGCGCTTCAGCGGCCTCACCGAAAGCGCCGGCGTGGAGATCTCCACCTGGGCGTCGGAGTCGCGCAGCACACTATAAGTAACCAGGCCGCGCGCCACCTGAAGCTGGTAGCGGCGGTATTCCAGTTGGGAAAGGCGCACCTCGGCATCGTCGGCCAGACGCATGTAGTTGGCGTAGTCGAGCTGGATCTCCGCACGCGAGTTCACCCCCGTCACCACACGGTCCAGCGCGACGACAGGGCTGTTGATGGCCGCCGATACGAACTCACCCGTATCCCCGCGGCGTACGCTGACGTCGCCGTTGATCAAGCTGATGCGGGCTACGCCCCGGCTGGGGTCGTCCTCGGCGTCATCCTGAGCGCGAAGCGGGAACGATAGCGTGGCGGCGAGCAGCGCCGTGACTGCAACTGCCAGACGAGCGTTCATGATGCACCTGCCTTTCGCTCATCGTTCTACACGTTGGGGGCCAAATGGCAACTGTTTGAATTCGTGGACCTTTAGGGTATGATGGCGACTTCGGAAGATGGCCGAAAACCACCAGTCTGATGCAGTGCGGCCAGCGCAGCCGCTCAGCGGCGGCCACAGCCACGGCCCAATTGCAGCTTGGCCTCAGCGGCTCTGGAACGCCGTGCGAGTTCCCTGCCTTCTGCTTCTTCTGGTCGCTCTGGCGCATTGGAAGTTAGTCCTCACAAATCAATACACCTGGATCGACACGCCCGACATCGCGCGCCAGGTGGTTCCATGGATGCAGTTTCAGGTGGGTGAACTGCAAGCCGGACGGCTTCCCTTGTGGGACCCCTACAGTTGGGGCGGACAGCCACTCCTCGCACAGGCGCAACCCGGAACGGCCAACCCCGTGAACTGGCTGCTCTTCGCCATGCCGACCCGGCATGGCTGGATCAAGCTCTCTGTGTTGCATTGGTATTTTGTTTTAATTCATTGGCTCTGCGCCTTATTCTTCTATTGGTTCTTGAGGAGTTTACAATGTGGACGGACGGCCGCTGTCCTGGGCGGTTTGGTGTATGCCCTGAGCGGATTTGTGAACTATGTGGATTGGCCGCAACAGAAAATGGGCGGCCTGTGGGCTCCGCTCATCCTGCTTTACGCCTTCCGGGCGCTACGTAATGATCGCTACTGGCGTTGCCTGGGGTTGGCGGGGCTCTTCCTGGGATTGTCAGTGCTGACAGGACACCATGTCGCCCCGATGTTCGTGGGTTTGGCCGTGGCGGGTGTCTGGCTTTGGGAAACCTGGGCGGCGCGCGATGAAGTCAGGATGCGCCTGGCGGCCGGCCTTCTCGCCATGGGCGTTATCGCTGGAATGGTGGGTGCGGTGCAGATTTTACCCGCCATGGAATACTCCAAGTTAGCCGTGAGATGGGTAGGAATGGATGAACCAGTATCTCACGATCAGCCAGTATCCTACACGGTGCACACGAATTATGGGATTCAAAGCTTCGCACTCATCGGCACCGTCCTGCCCGGCGTACACCGGCACACGAATGCCTATATTGGATTTGTGAGCATTCTCTTAGCGCTCAGCGCCGTCTGGGGACTGTGGGGAGACAGCGAGCGAGGCCGTGCTGTGCGTTGGTTGGCATGCCTTGGAGTTGCAGGACTTTTATTTTCTTTAGCAGGCGAAACAAACTTTCACGGAATACTTTACGCGTTGATTCCTATGCTGGAGAAAGCGCGTAATCCTTCTCATGCCGTCGCCGTCTGGAGCCTGGGGGCAGCCGGATTGGCCGGCATCGGCGTGGACCGCCTGCTGCGCCGTGAGGGACTGGAACAGGCGCGCTGGCTCTTCTCACGCGTCGCGGTGGGCTCGGGCCTACTGCTCTGGGCCATCTGGACCTTCTACTTTGCTGACAAGAATGGCAAAGTCGAAGCTGATGCGCGCGGCGTGGTCGTGGGTTTCCTGGCGTTTCTGGCGGCGGCCCTGGTGAGTGGATGGGTTGCGGGCGCTCTCTCGCGGCGCGGCATGGTGGCGGGCTTGGCAGTGCTGCTGATGGCCGAACTGAGCAATGGAATGGCATATCAGTATCCGAACCTGGACAGCCCCTGGCGGGCAGGCGCCATGAGAGACCTGCCGAAGGATAGTGAACTGGTGGGATGGCTGCAAGGGCAGCCCGGTCTCTATCGTTTCGAATGGAATGGTAAGGATCACTTGTATAACATCTCGGATCTTTATGGTTTAGAAACAGATATGAGCTTTTTGGCGAGCGTCACCGGGAATGTGTACCGTTTGGGCATAGGGAGTGAGCGCGCACACATTCTCATGGGAACGAAGTTTGTGGTGGCTCAGGAACCCCATGGAGCCTGGAACCGGCTGGCCTTCACCGCCAGGGATGGCAGCAAGGTGTGGGCCAACGATGCCGTAATGCCGAGGGTCTGGACCGTGCACCATGTGGAAGGCGGTTGGAAGCGTGGCCAAGCCGCTCGCGAGATGGAGCGCGGCGAGCACGACTTCCGCCGGTGGGCCTTTCTGGCAGGTCCCGCGCCGAAGGTTGAGAGTTGCCCTGGCAGCGCCGAGCCCGGCGCGCAGGACCACGTCTATCTCTTGCGGCGGGTATCCAACCTGGTCGAGATCCATGCCGAGATGGCCTGCCGGGGCCTGTTGGTGCTCAGCGACACCTGGTATCCGGGTTGGCGCGCCACAGTGGACGGCCACCCGGCTGAACTGCTGGAAGTCTATGGCGGTTTACGCGGTGTGGTGCTGGACCAGGGCGCGCACAGGGTCCGCATGGTGTTCCGTCCGGCCAGCGTCTACCTGGGCGCTGGCCTGTCGTTACTAGGCCTGCTGGCCGCCGCCGGACTCTACTGCACGCGGAACAGGATGCCCGCGCCGGGCGCGATCCAGTCGTTCTCCCCGCCGAACGCCTCTTCCTGACCGGAATAGTTGCTGATCCGGACCAGTTTCCGCCCCTGTTCGCGCAGATGGACGGTGAACTGGAAGCTGTTCGCCAGGTCCTTGTTCACGATCATGAAGTACGGGCGGCCCTGGCCATCCTCGAACTCACCCACCAGAACGCGCGCCTGGGCCTGCTGCTTCACCAGGTGTTGCCGCAGGGCGACACTGCTTACGAGCCTGCTTTGGCTGAGCGGCGCTCCGAACTCAGGCGGCTCGGGCGAGTGGTAGACACCTGTGCTGCGTAGCTTCAATATTGTGGGCGCAAGCGCATGGATTTCCAGGTTAATCCGCCGCAGCGCCTCCCATGTGGCGGTCTTGTTGCCGAACTGGTCAATGGCCGCCAGGCGGTAGTTCCCAACGCGCGGCGTGAAGTAGGTGAAGTACTGAATGCCCCGTCCGCCATAGGCCAGCGTGGCGTAGGCTTGCAGGTGGAGCGTCGCGTCGGTGGGCTCCATATAGTTGAAGTGGGCATTGGCGAGCACGCAGTTCCAGAACGGAGTGTTCACTTCGAGCGAGATCTTCCGCACGATATCGAGGTTGTTGAAGAAGCTGTCGAGCATCTCGCCGCCCACCAGCGAGTAGTTGTCGTAGCTCAAAAACGGCTGGCCGATCTCATGGACAAGCATCTTCGCGTAGGTTTCATAGTCAACGCCAATGCGCTCTTTGGGCACGAAGTAGGGGAACAGGTTGACGTAGGGCCATTTGCCGGGCGCCAGTTGTTTCAGGATGGCCGTGACGCGCCCCATGGCGGGCATGAGCGAGGAGTGCGGTTCGTCGCGCATGTTGAAGCCGAGCACGGCGTCGTTGCCCTCCACCAGCCGGAGCACCTCGGCGGCATTGCGGCGGATCTCGGCTTCGGGCGGCAGCTTGGCCCAATCGTAGCCGTTGATCCGTTTGTCATTGACAAAGCAGCTCAATCCGGCGTCGCGCACCGCGCCCGCGTCTTCGGCCTTGCAAAAACCAGCGGCATTCAGCCCGGCCTCTTTCATCAGGCGCAACTGCGCCGCATCCGGCGGCGCCCCGCCCCAGGCCATGATGGGAAACTGCCGCGCGATGACGCGCTGTGGAGGAGGATGAAGTGTCTGCGCCTGCGCCACGAACACCGCGGCGAGCGCCAACCAGGTAATTTTCACGATGACGAGTATCCTCCGGATGCGGGACGGGGGTCAAGGTCGAGCGAAGCTCGCTCGAAGGGTTGCCTTGGCGCACCGAGCATCCGGCCGTATCTACGATGCCGGCGGCGAAGTGGCGGCTTGCTGGCACGACTACCGGCCAATCCGCTAGCTCCTCCGGCGTCCGATAGTTCAAGCTGCTGTGCGGGCGCTCGCCGTTGTATTCTTGCCGCCAGGCCTCGATCTTCTGCTTGGCGCCGGCCCATTCGAGCACGCGCGTCACGCGGCAGCCCGACAGGCAACTGTCCACTTCGATGGCCAGGCACTCGCACGTGAATCCATCCACCAGCGCGAACGCACGGAAGCCGCGGCCTGTCGCTAGCGAGTCCATCACGAGGTCCATCGCCCACTCCTGATTGGCTTTGCTGAGGTAACTGACCGGCTGCGCAGGGCGCACCAGACGCTTGCGCTTGGCATGCTCAATCAACTGCGCCCGTAACAGCCCGTCATCGGCACGCTGCGGCTCGTAGCGGTACGATGCGCGATCCACTTCCAGCAGCTTGCAGGGGTGGCGCTCGCTCAGGCTGTGCTCGGCCATCACCGGCGCCACATCGCGGCGTTGGCCTACAAGCTCCACCCGTTTTTTCGCACCACCGTACTTCGACTTCCATGCATAGCGCGTCGCCTCTCTGACGCCCAGTTCCCGCGACACCTCCCGAGCCTTACGCCCCGCCTCCATCTGCTTCACCGCCCCAAATCACCTGCTCTTCCGTGTACCGGCTCTTCTTCAGCTCAAAGCTCCTTTCGGTTGGATTACCCGAAGCTCTCTAGCAGGCTGCTGAAAAGCCACCCGCCGCAGGGGGCGGGCAGCGATTGTTGGTCTGGCGGGGCCAAATGCTCAAGATGGGCGCCATCGGCGACGAGTAAGTGGGCTCCGTGAGGAGCCCAGACG
>JADLCT010000099.1 GCA_020847045.1 Bryobacterales bacterium
ATACTACGCGAGGCGGGGACGAGCGCGCAGATAGCGCTGGCGTCAACTACTGGGGACTGAACTTTCGGGAGAAAATGAATTGGCTCCCCGGGTAGGATTCGAACCTACAACCCTTCGGTTAACAGCCGAATGCTCTACCGTTGAGCTACCGAGGAGCGGCCTTCTCATTACACCATCCGCCCCCCTATGCTGTCAAACGATCCGCCCCCGCCAGGACTCGCAACTCCACCACCAGGGCATCCAAAGCGATCGTCTTCTGAATGTTCCGCCGAAGCAGGTAAATCAACTCATCCACGCGCGCAACCGCCTCGCGTATCCAGCCAAACCCCACCGCGCGCGCCAGCGCCCCCAACTCCCCGCGAAGATCGATGTTTCTCACCGCCCGCGGACCTTCCTGCAAGTGCAGCAAATCCTCCAACAGCAGGTACAGCACCTTCAAATACGGCTCCAACTTCTCCGCCCGCGACGCCGCCAGCCTCTCCGAATACCGCGCCCAATCCCCAAACGGCGCCTGCCCGCACGCCGACCTCACCAGCGCCAACATCGCCTCTCTCCGCTTATCATAGGCGGCCAAATCCAACCGCAACGCCATCCCCGGACTCCCCGCCGCCAGCGCCACCCTACGCTCCGCGTCAGCCAGTCCGCGCGCCCGCGCGAAAGCCATCATCTCCCCATCATCCAGGCGCGACATCCGCACAGGCACGCTCCGCGACCGTATTGTCGGCAGCAAATCATACGGATTTTCCGCCGTCAGAATGAAGATCAGATACGGCGGCGGCTCCTCCAGCGTCTTCAACAATGAGTTGGCCGCCTGTTCATTCGCGCGGTCAATCCCGTCCACCAGAAACACACGGTGCGCGCCCCTCATCGGTCCAAATTGCGCGCGCTCTTTCAGCAGACGCATCTGCGGAATCTGAATCTGCCGCAGCGGACCATCCGGCGCGAACGTCACGAAGTCATTGTGCGACGCCAGGAAGAACGGGTCTTCCGCACGCTTCTCCGCCGTCCACTTTTCCCGCTCGGCCAGGGTGCCCGCGTTCGGCTCCAAACTCAAATCGTCACGTTCAATCAAGTCCGCATCGCCCAGCAGCCGCGCCGCGAAGCGCCGCGCCAGAGTCGCCTTACCCACCCCTTCGGGCGCGTCCAGCAGAATTGTCTGCGGTATCTTCCCGCGTTCGATCATCCCGGCCAGAATGCCGCGCGCCGCCGCGTTCCCGTGAAACTCTGGAAATACCCGGTCAGTCATAGACGAAGTGCAGAACTTTCTTCAAGTCTTCCCAAGCCTCGCGCTTGGCCTGCACGTTATAGGCGCGCAGCAGGTAAGACGGATGATAGGTCACCATCAAGGGCACATCGCGCCACTTGTGCCAGCGCCCGCGCAGCTTCATCACGCCATCCTTGGTTCCTAGCAGCGCTTTCGCCGCCGTCGATCCCAGCGCGCAAATCGCCCGGGGCTGAATCGCCATCAACTGCCGGAACAGAAACTGTCCGCACGTCTGCATCTCATCTGGCTCCGGGGTGCGGTTTTCGGGTGGGCGGCACTTCACCACATTGCAGATATAAACGTCCGGACGCCGGACCGGGATCCCCTCCTTGGCCGCCGTCCCTTCAATCATCTGCGTCAGCAACTGTCCGGCGCGGCCTACAAACGGAATGCCCTGTGCATCTTCATCGGCGCCCGGCCCCTCTCCCACGAACACCAACTTCGCCTGCGGATTCCCCACGCCGAACACCAGGTTGGTCCGCCCGCGATGCAGCTTACAGCGCGTGCAATCCCCGATGTCTTCCAGAATGCCGGGCAGAGAATCATCGTCTGGCGTCATAGATAACATGGGAGGCGGCGCCGGGACCTCCACTTTCTGGGGCACGGCGGCCGGCGCGAGAGCCTCCACCACCGCTGGAACCGTCACCGGCACCGCTTCCGTCCGGGGCGCCGCCCGCACATGCAACTCCCGAATCCCGAGATCACGGTAGAACTCCAGCTTCCGCCTGACTTCGTCCCGGTCCATCACGGCGTCCGGCCCGGCTCCCGCCGCAGTTTCACCACCTGGTCCAGAATCCTGTCCGCGACCACGCGCTTGCCCGCTCGCGGCACGGCCACACTCTCACCCGTCCGCAGCACCAGCGTCACCTCGTTCGCATCTGACTCAAACCCCGCGCCGGGCTGGCCCACGAGATTCGCCACCACCATGTCGCAGTTCTTCGTCTCCAGTTTGCGCCGCCCTTCCGCCTCCAGGTTTTGCGTCTCCGCCGCAAACCCTACCAGCAGACGCCCGCCCTTGTTCCGCCCCACTTCGGCCAGGATATCCGGCGTGGGCTCCAGATTCAGCGTCCATTGCGCCGCCGCCTTCTTTGTCTTCTGCGCGGGAATCTCGCGCAGGTGATAGTCGGCCACGGCGGCCGCTTTGATCACGATGGTGGCTTCCTCCAGACGCGCCATCACCGCATCCCGCATCTCCACGGCTGTCCGCACGCGCACCATCTCCACGCCCGCCGGCGCGGGCAGGTTCACGGGGCCGGACACCAGAATCACGCGCGCCCCGCGCGAGGCCGCCGCCTCGGCCAGCGCATAGCCCATCTTGCCGCTGGAACGGTTCGTGATGTACCGGACAGGATCCAGCGCCTCCTGCGTCGGGCCCGCCGTCAGAAGCACGGTTTCTCCCGCCATTCCCTCCGCCATGCCGCGCCGCGCCGTCAACATCCGGACCACCTCGCCGGCGATTCTTCCGGGCTCGGCCAAACGCCCTGGCCCCGACGTGCCGCAGGCCAGCAGGCCCTCTTCCGGTTCGATGATCAGGTGGCCACGGCCGCGCAGCGCCTCCAGATTCGACTGAGTCGCCGCGTGCAGCCACATGTTCGTGTTCATGGCCGGGGCCAGAATCACGGGTCCGGTGAAAGCAAGATAGGTTGTCGTGAGAAAATCGCCCGCCAGGCCGTGCGCGAACTTCGCCAGCAGATCGGCCGTCGCCGGCGCCACCAGCAGCGCATCGTGACTTTGCGCTACATGAATGTGCTCCACGGCGCTCGACAAAACCTCATCGGCCCCGCGGTTTGAAAACAGGCTGGTGATTACCTTCTGGCCGGTCAGCGCGGCGAAGGTCAGCGGCGTGATGAACTCCAGAGCGGCATCGGTCATGATCACCTGAACCGCCGCCCCGCGCTCCTGCAACGCGCGCGCCAGCTCCGCCGCCTTGTATGCCGCTATGCCCCCGCCAACGCCCAGCGCGACGCGCATCGCTTCCCTTCCCGCCGGCTCACCCTCTTACTCGGCCGGAACCGCCGTCTCCACCGGTGTCTGCCGGTTGGCGTCGGTGTACTGAATCAGTCCGCGGCGCACCTCTTCCATCGCGCTCACCGTCGGCTTCTTCGACGTTGTGGGCAGATAGCTCCGCGCCCCACTCTGCAACTGCCGCGCCCGTTTGGCCGACACGATGATGAACCGGTAGGTGCTCACTTCCGGATCGTCCGGAATAATGTTGATCGCGTTGCGTACTTCGCTCATGAACTGACTCCACTTCCTGCTGGCTTCTACTGTCCCGCGCCGCCCGCCGGCTTCCCGTTGGCCTCTTCAAAAGACTGCAAAATCGGGCGAATCGCGGCTTCCATCCGCGTCCGTCTCATCCGCTCCGCGGCGATGATCGCGCGCAGACGGTCCACCGACTGTTCCACTTCGGAGTTCACCAGCACATAGTCATAGCGCCGGTAATGCCGGATCTCCTCGGCGGCTTCACGCAGTCTCCGTTCGATGACTTCCTCGGAATCCTCGGAACGCGCTCTCAGCCGCTTCTCCAACTCCGTACGCGATGGCGCCAGAATGAACAGGCTCACCGCGTCCGGGATCTTCTCCTTTAATTGTGCCGCACCCTGCACGTCAATGTCGAGCACCAGGTCCCGCCCCGCCTCCCGCGCCCGGTCCAGATACCCCCGGTGCGTGCCGTAATAGTTGCCAAACACCTCGGCATGTTCGAGAAACTCGTCCGCCTCGACCATCTTTTCAAACGAATCGCGGCCAACAAAGTGATAGCTTTGCCCTTCCTTCTCCACCCCCCGCGGCTTCCGCGTCGTGTAGGAGATGGAAAAGGTCAACTTCGGATCGGAATCCAACACCCGTCTCACGAGCGTCGATTTCCCCGATCCCGAAGGCGCTGAGATTACAAATACTACGCTCATTCCAGGTTCAGACTCTGCTCTCTGATTTTTTCGATCTCCGATTTCAGCCCCAGGGCCAGCTCGGAAATCCGCCGCCCCGGCTCGCCGGCCGAGTTCGATTTCGACAGCGTCGTATTGGCCTCCCTGTGCAGCTCCTGCAGGAGAAACTCGGTCTTCTTGCCCACCTCACCCCCACCGGTCAACAGCTTCTCCAGAGCCGCCGTGTGCATCTTCAAGCGCGTGGTCTCCTCTGCGATATCGCTGCGGTCGGCCAGTAGGGCGGCCTCCTGATACATTCGTTGCGGATCGGCGTTCTCGACCACCTCGGCCATCCGTTCGCGCAGCTTCGCTTCCAGCGCCGGCATCACCTTCTCGCGCAAGCTCTCGATGTCCGCCGTTAACTCGCGGATGCGCCGCACCCTCGGCAATAAATCGGCCAGCAGGTCCGCCCCTTCCCTCTCGCGCACCGCGTTCAACTGCGCCACGGCATCACTCAGGCAGGCCACCATGGCATCCCGCATCTCCTCGCCCGGCTCCTCGCTCTCAGGCTCCAGCAGCATGCCCGGCAGACGGAACGCCGTGTTCAAATCCGGCTTCGACTCCAGACCATACTCGCCGGCCACCTGCCGGAACGCCGCCAGCCACGCCTCCAACAGATTCCGGTTGAACGACGCCGGGGCTGCCGTTTGCAAACGGTGCAGCGAGGCGCGAATCTCCACGTGCCCGCGCACCACACCCGCCTGCAAGGTCTTTCGCATGGCCGGCTCATAAGGATCCAGTTCGGGCGGTATGTGAAAGTGCAGGTCCAGGGTGCGGTGGTTCACGCTGCGCAGACTCAGCGTCAGATCTCCCATGGGCGTCGTCACGCGCAGGCGGGCGAATCCCGTCATGCTCCTCACCCCGCCCTGCGGCGCGCGGTTCTGGCTCATTCGGCGTCTCCCTCCAGATACTGCAATTCATGCAACCGCCGGTAGATTCCACCGCCGCCGATCAACTCCTCGTGCGTACCGGTCTCGCGGATGCGTCCGCCTTCGACCACCACAATTTGACCGGCGCGGCGGATCGTCGACAAACGGTGCGCGATGACAAACACGGTGCGTCCCTCCATCAGGTTCGACAGCGCGCGTTGCACCAGTCTCTCGCTTTCCGTGTCCAAATGCGAGGTCGCCTCGTCGAGAATCAGCAGCGGCGCGTTTTTCAACAGCGCCCTGGCGATGGCCAGCCTCTGGCGCTGCCCGCCGCTCAACTTCGCGCCCCGCTCGCCGATGATGGTCGCATAGCCTTCGGGCAGGGCCTGAATGAACTCATCGGCCAGTGCGTTACGCGCCGCCTCGCGCACCTCCGCATCCGTGGCGCTTCGCCGGCCATACCGGATATTGCTCTCCACGGACTCGTTGAACAGGAAGGTGTCCTGGCTCACCGTGGCAATCTGCGCCCGTAGCGACGGCAGCGTCAGGTCCCGCAGATCGCGGCCATCCAGAGTGATCCGGCCCGAGGAGACATCGTAGAAACGGGGCAGCAGTTGCGCCAGCGTGCTTTTGCCGGAGCCGCTCGGCCCCACCAGCGCCACCACCTCGCCGGCCCGGATCTCCAGGTTCACCTCGCGCAGCGCGAAACCGTCGGGCGAGTTCGGATAGTGGAACCCGGCATTCTCGAACCGGATCGCCTCCCGCAGACGCGGCGCCTCCACGGCGCCCTCTTTCGTCCGCACGGCTGTCTCGCGGTCCAGGTACTCAAACACACGCTGGCTCGCGCCCAGAGCCTGCTGGAAAATGTTGTGAATCCCGGTGAGCCGCTTCACCGGCTCGTACAGCATCAGCAGCGCCACCACGAAACTGGTGAACTCGCCCGCCGTCATCGACCCGGCCTTGATCTGGTTGCGCGCATAGGTGAGCAGCGCCACAATCGTCACCGCGCCAAAAAATTCGATCACCGGCGAAGCCAGCGCCTGCAGCGCCACATAGCGCAAACTGGCCGACTTCAGCCGCGCCGCCGCCGCCGCGAACCGCCTCGACTCATGCTGCTCGGCCTGGAACGTCTTCACCACCGCGTGCCCGCTCAAGCTCTCCTGCAGAATCTGGTTCAACGCGGCGGCTTCGTCCTGCGCGGTGCGCGTGGAGCGCCGGATCTTCTTGCCGATGCGCGCCGTGGGAATGAGCACGAACGGCAGCAGCGTCAGGCTCACTACGGCCAGCTTCCAGTCCGTCTGCATCACGACATACAACAGGCCCATGGCCGAAAACGACTGGCGCAGCCAGTCGGCCAGCATGTGCGAAATGGCCACCTGGATCTTCTCGATGTCGTTCATGATGGACGACATCAACTGTCCCGTCGACGTGGTTTCGAAAAACTGCGCGTCCTGGCCGAGCACGCGTTCGAAGATCTGCTGGCGCAGATCCGTGACCGCCGCATAGCCGACATGGTTCACCAGGTAGTTGCCTGCGTACTCGCACAGCCCCTTCGTGAGAAATACCACCAGAATCCCGAAGGCCACCGCCGTCCATACGTTGTGAATCGCGCTGGGAACGAAATGCTGCAAGGTCACCGTGTGGCCCAGCGCCGTGAACAGAGGCACCGGTCCTTCCGCCGTCGTGGGATCGAGCACGCGGTCGAAAATCGGCTTGATCAGCAGCGCGATCAACGCATGGGCCGCGCCGGCGATGGCCATCAACACCACCGAACCCAGCAGCGGCGCCGCGTAGGGCCGCGCGTAGCGGAGCAGCCGCAACAACTCCCTCACGCGGTTACCCCCAGCCGGCCCAGCGCCGCCACGGCATCTTCATAAGGGATCCCGTCGCACCCGGCGGCGTTTTTCAAGAGCTCATGCCGCGTCCGCCACGGCCGCCACACCACCTCGTCGGACGGCCCGAACAGCACCAGCACCGGCACGGCGTAGGCCGCCGCAATGTGCGCCGGCCCGCTGTCGTTGCCCACGAACAGCGAGGCCCGGCTCATCCTCTGCTTGATCTCTTCGAGTGGCGCGCCACGGAGGCACGGAAACTGCCGGAACGGCGTAAAGCCGTCGCCGGCCGAGCCGATGATCACAGGATCCAGCCCCCAGCCCCTCTTCACCTGATCGGCCAGCCGCGCGAACCGCTCCGCCGGCCAGGTCTTTTCCGGTGTGGCCGCGAAAGGATGGAAGATCGCGTAAGGAGCCTCCGGGCGCGGCGCCTCGCGCTCCGTATACAGACTGGCTCGTGGCGCCTCGGCGCGCGGCACGCCCAGATAAAACATGGCTGAGGCCAAATGTTCCGCCGTGTGCACCGTGCGCTCCTCGCCCAGAATCTGCTGGGCCCGGGGAATGGGGACGTTATACAGCAGTCCCGCCCCGCTATGATGCTCGAAGCCCGCACGCCACCGCGCCAGTGACGCCGCCGTCAACTGCATGCTCCGCGTGCCGCCGTGCAGATTCAAGGCAAGGTGCGGGCGGAAGGCGAGAGCTTCGCCCAGTTCTGGCCGTGGCAACGCGCGCACGGCCGGGTTGTGCGCGAACACCGGACGGAAGGCGTCATCGGCCATTACGGCGATCTCCAGGTCGGGCCTGTACCGGTGCAGCATGGCGATCGCGGGCGTGGTCAGCACACAATCACCCAGCGAACGCAGGCGGATGACTAACACCCGCCCGCCGGGAGGCAACTGATCGGCGACCGGCGTCATGGCGCGGGCCCGCGGCCCTGCTTCTAGTCCTCCGGCCTGGCCTCGTCAACGAGCATCACGGGGATCCCGTCGCGTATCGGATACACCAGCCGGCAGGCGGGACACCGTAAACCGTTCTCGTCCTGCATCAACTCCACCGGAGTCTTGCAAATCGGACAAACGAGGATTTCGAGCAGCTCTTTACTGATCGCCATAGTATGAACTGTCAGTGTATCAGCGCCGGGGGCACGGGCCAGCCCGGCCTGCCGCGGCCAGCCAGTCTAGGCCGCCAGTTCGGCGCGCGTCTTTCGAATAATGGCCAGATACTGTTCGGCCAACTTTTGAATGCCCGCGTAGTCGCCGGCCTTGATCAGTTTGGCGTCCACCAATTCGCCGCCCACGGCCACGGCGCAGGCGCCTGCTTTCAAGAAGTCGCCCGCCGTGTCCAGGTTCACGCCGCCGGTGGGAATCATTTCAATCTGCGGAAAGGGTCCCTTCAGCGCCTTGATGTACTTCGGACCGCCCATGTTGCCACAGGGGAACACCTTCACAACGTCGGCCCCGGCCTCCCACGCCGTCAACACCTCGGTGGGCGTCAGCGCGCCCGGACAAATCGGCTTGGAATACCGCCGCGCCATCTCGATCGTTTTCACGTTCAGCGACGGCGTCACGAAAAACTGCGCGCCGGCCAGCATGCAGATGCGCGCCGTCTCGGGATCCAGCACCGTGCCCGCGCCCAGCACGATCTTGTCGCCAAACTTGTCGGCCACCTTCTCCAGCGCTTTCACGGCGCCCGGCACGGTCATCGTGATCTCGGCCGCGCGAATGCCGCCGTTATAGATCGCCTCGATCGCGTTCACCGCCGCCTCGGCCGTCGCCGTGCGCACCACCGGGACGATTCCGGTCTCCTGGATGAAGGACAACACCTGGGCCTTTTTCATCGAATCTCTCCTGTTCTCCCATCGTACAAAAAGCCGCCCACCCCACCATGGGGCAGGCGGCTTGGTTGGAACCTCGCCGGGATGCGGCCTAAACCGCGATGCCCAGCTTCTTGTACCACGGCTTGGCCGGCTTCAATGCCGCATTCACCGCGTTGATGTTCTTCACGCCTTCCGTGGACAGCCAGTCTTCCAGGGCCTTCAGTCCCTGCTTGCCGTACACCGGAATGCCGTCCTTCCACGTGGCCCGGCCGCACAGCACGCCGGAGAAGTCCGTGCCCGCCTCGGCGGCCATGCGCAGCGACTCGGTGAACTGGTCGTTGGACACGCCCGCGCTCAGATAGATGAACGGCTTCTTCGCTACCGCCGCCGCCTGCCGGTAGATGTCCAGCGCCTCGGCCATCGAATAAGCCTTCTCGCC
The DNA here is from genome assembly GCA_020847045.1 of Bryobacterales bacterium. Taxonomy (GTDB): domain Bacteria; phylum Acidobacteriota; class Terriglobia; order Bryobacterales; family Bryobacteraceae; genus JAFLBB01. The sequence goes on from JADLCT010000099.1 coordinate 9,145, forward strand.
CTTGTACACGCTGGAGCCTTCCGTGTAGTTGGCGTTGATCGGCACCTCCACCTTCAGCACGTCCACGTGATACTGCGGCTTGGAGAACTCCTCCATGCTCTTGATGACCACCTTCGGCTTCAGCTTGGCGAACTCCAACCCCTTCTCGTCGCCACCCTTCGGATCGTAGCCGATGAACTCCAGAAAGAACGGAATCTGGTGGTGCTCACACTCGGCGCCGATACGCTCCACGAAGCAGTGCTTGATATTGTTGGTCTGCTCATCGTCGAACGGGGTGTAGTACAGCAGAATTTTCACCGCGTCGCCGCCCCAGTCCACGACGCGCTTCACGCTCACCTCGGGCAACAGGTCCGGCAGACGGCCCGGCTGCGTCGCGTCGTAGCCCGTCTTCTCATAGGCCAGCAACAGGCCGCACTTCGGGTCGCGCGCCTTGGCCGCCGGCAACCCCCATTCCGGATCCAGCAGAATCGCGCTGGCGTGCGGAGTCAGAACCTTCGATACCGCGACTTTGAACTCCTCCATCATCGCGTCGGTAACCGCGCCCTTGTCGACACCCTTTGCCGCCGCGATAGACTTTTGCAAGCTACCGCGCTGGTCCATGGCCGCTGCCGCGATCACGCCGTTCTCGTTCGAGAGTGCTTTCAGATGTTTGATTTTGCCTTGGGAAAGTGACATGAGATCACTTA
>JADLCT010000100.1 GCA_020847045.1 Bryobacterales bacterium
ATCCGGCCGAGCCGGCGCGCACTCCTTACCTGAACCAGGTGTTGGATCATGAGCCCGGCCCGGTCATCGCCGCCAGCGATTACATGAAGATCGTCCAGGATCAGATCGCGCCGTGGCTTCCCGGACGCCTGGTGTCCTTGGGCACCGACGGGTTCGGCCGCAGCGAGAGCCGCGAGAATCTGCGGCGGTTCTTCGAAGTGAACGCCGAGGCGATCGCCTGCGCGGCGCTGTCGCGTCTGGCGCGCGAAGGCAAGTTCGACGCGCACAGGGCCGCGGCGGCTCACGCCGAGCTGGGCGTCCAGACCGAAGGCGCCGATCCGGCCAAGCGGTAGGGCGCCGGGTGAAAGAGCAAGGGGCGGGGATTCCCGCCCCTTTTTCCATTGTCCGCACCCACGCTACCGGACCACGGCGTTTTGCGTAATGGCGATGTCGCCGAAGGCGTAGCCGATATCGAGTCCTGAGGCCGCCAGTGGTCCATAGACGTAGTTCTGCAGTTCCACTGCGCCCCTGCCTGGCGGCAGCGCGGACAGAATGTAGGAGGGTACGGTGAAGCTCTGCGCCTCCACCGGGGCTAGACACGTGAATCCGGCGGCCAGCGCGGACTGCGTGGCCGAGGTGCCCGTGATGAACACGTAGGTGCCGGGGTTGCCGCCGTTCCAGGTTACAGTGACGCCTTGCGAGCGGTCCACGCTCGTGATGGCATCGCGATTTGTCCAGCTCAGCAGCGGGCCTGTCAAGGAGAGGCTGCTGCTGAATGCGCCCACGTCGGCGCCTGGCGGGGCGGTGAACGTGAAGGTTCCTCCCGACGACGGGATCGCTCCCGCGGCCAGGGCGGCGAAGTAGGCGCCCCGGATGCCCAACTGCTGTGTCAGCGGCACATCGAGGTTCGCGGGCCCGCTCAACCGGATCGCTCCCGGCAGAAGCCCGGTCGTGTTGGTTGCGTTGACGGGCGTCAAATCGTTCACGATGCAGCCGCCGGGCGAGAGCGAATTGGATGGCGTGTAGACGCCGGTGTAGCGCTGGAAGGCCGCCGTGGCGGAGTTGGTCACCGTGCGTCCGGCATTGCTGGGAGCGTCGGTCTGGATCAGTCCCACGAAACCGGTCCGTATGCTCTGCGTGCCGCCGGCGGCGATCTGGCCGGCCGACAAGCCCGTCACGGTATCGGCGCACTGCCCTCCGGCCGCCTCGATGGGCAGCGTGGCGCTGTTGCTCAGCACGCCTCCCGATACGGCGACGAGCGTGATCCAGCAGCCGCTGGGGGCCGCCGGGGGAATTACAAAATTGATCTGGTTCACGCCGGGGTACGCGGATGCGCCCTTGTAAAGAATCTCGGCGGGAATGCCGCCCACATAGATGTCGAGAGGCGTACCCACGGAGTGCGGCGTGGCGATGAGCGTGCTGTCGCTGTCCTGCGGGTTGGCCCCCAGGCCGGTGGTCCACAGCACCACGATCTCGCCCGGCCTGCCCGAACTCGCATAGGTGAGCAGCGCGCCGGTGATCGCGTCGGTGGCCACGCCGGTATTCCCGTTATAAGTGTTGATGCCGAGCGCGGCCGGCGTGACGTGGATCGGATAGGCATTGCTCGCGGTCCCCTTGTAGGTGACCGTCACCGTGCCGTCGCCCGTGGGCGTCCTGGCTGGAATCACGCCGGCAAGCTGCGTGGGGCTGGTGTAGTAAATCGGCGTGTCTTCGGTGAAGCCCGCCACGCGCACCGTGATCTTCGCGCCATTCAGCGTGCGCGGCAAACCGTTGGTGGAATCCTGCAGCACCGGCAGGCCCGGGTCGGCCAGGCCGGTGCCCACAATCACGAAGAGGCTGCTGGGCGGTATCCCGTAGTTGGGCAGCCCCTCGGGAATCCGGCTGGAGTTGTTGAGTATCGAGGTGATCGTGGGCGCGCCGCCCGAACCCGCGCCCGGCGTTTGTGGAACCCCGAAAGTTGTGAAGCGCAGCGTGATCGATCCGCCCGCCTTAGCCTTGACGTACATCCGCACCCAGTGGTTGCCGTTGGTGTGCACGCCGTAAAGGTCGCCCACGGCGGGCGTGAAGGCGTTCTTGCTGTAGCCGGGCAGAAGTTGGAGTTCAATACTGGTGACGGTGTTGTAGAACTGCTCGGGAAAATCATCGTAGCGCCGGAGAGCGGTGGCGTTGCCCTGGGGCGCCAGCGTGGAGCCGTTCCACAGCAGGTCGGCCGGCGAGCCGGGCATCGCGCCCGTCTCCAGATTGATCGAAGTGTTGTTGTTGAGCGTGACCGTCGTGTTTAGGTCGGCCAGCGCGGTTACCGGGAGCGTTAGTACCGCGGTCAACGCGAGCCGCGGCGAAAGGAATCCCATGAGCACCTCCATAACGGGCTGAGGGTGCATTCAGTGGACCGCCGCCTGCCGGCTGGCGTGCTCCGGGATTAGCGCACGACGTGCACATCCTGCTCCCGGATGACATTGCCGAAGGAGCGGTTCAGGATCTGGAGTCCGCTGTTGAACTCGCCCTTGACGCGCACGCTGGCGCCACGGGGCGGAATCGGACGCATGGAGAGAACCGTGATCTTTCCCGTGCCATCGTCCACCTGATAGGCGCCCGCGACCAGCGCGCCCGTGGACCGCGTGACGTTGCCTGCAATGCGCACCGTGCGGTTCTGATAGCGGCCGGGGTTGTGAACCAGTTGCCGGATCTTCACCGAGCCGCACCCGGTGAGCGCCAGCAGCAGGGCCGGCGCGAGTACCCATTTCGCAATCTGCATTCTCCCTGTCCTCCTCGCACTCTGGGACGCGGCGCGGGCCGGAGCGGGTTGCAGGAAAGAATGTCCGGCGGCGGAGGGGCCGCGCGGGATAATGGAATCGTCATGATCCTCATCCGCGAACAGGACGTCGTCCAGCATCTCCCCATGGAGGAAGCCGTGCGCGTGGTGCGCGAGGCGATGCTCGCGTTGGGGCGGGGAACGGCGTTGAACCAGCCCCGCCGGCGCCTGCATCTGGAGACCGGGGCCGTGCTGCACTCGCTGGCCGGCGCCTGCGGCGGCTACTTCGGGACAAAGGTGTATTCCACACACCCGCAACATGGTGCACATTTCGCCGTCCTGCTGTTCGAGTCGGCCACCGGGAATCCCGTGGCGCTGTTCGAGGCGAACCGGTTGGGACAGATCCGCACCGGCGCGGCGACCGGCGTGGCGACGGATTTGATGGCGGCGCGGGATGCCGGCGCGGTCTGCGTCATCGGATCGGGCTTTCAAGCCAAGACACAACTGGAAGCCGTAGCCTGCGTGCGGAAGTTGAACGACGTGCGCGTGTGGAGCCGGCACGCCGATGGCCGTGAGGCGTTTGCGCGGGGAGAAGCCAGGCGGCTGGGGCTGCCCGTGCGCGCTGTGAACTCGGCCAGGGAGGCCGTGGAAGGCGCGGCCATCGTGATTACTGCGACCTATGCGAAAGATCCGGTCTTCGAGTTCAACTGGCTGGCCGCCGGGGCGCATGTGAATCTGATCGGTTCGAACAATCCGAAGCGCCGTGAAGGGCCGAAAGAATTGATCGACGCCGCCGAGGTGATCGCCGTCGATTCGGTGGAACAGGCGCGTCTGGAGTCAGGCGACTTGCTGCTGGCCTGGAGCGATGCGGACTGGGCCACGCCCCGGCTGCGCGAGTTGGGCGCGATGGTGCGGGATGGCTACCGGCGCGAGTCGCCGCGCGCCACCGTGTTCAAGTCGAACGGACTGGGCGTGCAGGATGTGGCCGTGGCGGCTTACGTTTATGAACGTG
>JADLCT010000101.1 GCA_020847045.1 Bryobacterales bacterium
GATTGGGGAAGGTTTGCGCCAGGAAGTTGATGCGCTCCTGATCGCGCACCGGCGAGGTGCTCAACCACGAGTTCGGCAAGGCGTTCCAATCCCGGTTCGTGTTGAGGCGCACGCCGCGGTTGCCCACGTAGGTGGCTTCCAGCAGAAACAGCATTGGTAGTTCGCGTTGTACGCCGAATGACCAGCGCTGGGCATAGGGATTCAGACGCTTGCTGGGGAAGAAGCTGAGCCCCTGGCCGAGGTTGGTCTTCAACCCGCCCGCGGCGCGCAGCGGCTGCTGAAGTCCGTTCGGGAACGGGTTCGCCAGCGTGGCCACATAGGTGAGACCGCTGTCGAGCGAGGCCTGGATGGGCGTCGTCTGGCTGAAGCCGGTGACGATGGTGTTGGTCATCAGAACGCCGATCGAGTTGTAGAACATGCCATACCCGGCGCGGACCACCGTTTTCGGGTCCCACTGATAGGCCAGGCCGATGCGGGGCATGAAGTTGTTCTTCTCGCCCTTCCAGTAGTCCCGGCCGCCGTTTGCGCCGGCAAACAGCAGGCCGCCTTTCACCTGAAATGCGCTGACGGGCAGCTCGGGAATCGGGTTCCGCGCGTAGTTGGCCGTGGCCTGGGCGGAGATCGGGTTGGTTTCGTTGAACGCAAACCCGGTGACGGCGCGGTTATAGCGCTCCGTGATGGGCGTGTCGTATTCGTACCGCAGACCGAGGTTCAGCGTCAGCTTCTTCGTCATCCGGTAGTCGTCCTGGATGTACAACCCATAGACGTTGCTCTGCTCGGCCGTCGAATCAGTGATGCTCATCGAACCGGACGGAATTCCCATCAGGAACGAGGCCACGTCGCCGCCCAACTGCGGCGCGGCCGCCGTATCCAGCGGTCCTCGCGTGTAGGTGGAGTTGGAGGTGAACTGCGGCGATACCGCGGCATTGAACCGGTTCCGGTTCTCCCTGTACACGCGGATGTCCGTGCCAAAGCGAACGTTGTGGTTGGACTTCATCCAGGTGACCGTGGCCACCGCGTTGTGAATCGTCGAAGCCGTCACGCCATCGCCGCTCTCCCACTGGCTCAGCTCCTGGAACGGGGTGATGGCCGTGCGCGGAAGGGTCGCCAGTTCCTTCGGAATGCCGGCCGTAAGCTGGGGAGAAAACCCGAGCGAGGCCAGGTCGAAGCCGCGCGTGGTACGCCGTTCCGGGAAATCCTGATAGGTAAGGCCGTACCGGACGTTGAGCAGGAAGGCGGGGTTGATGACATAAACGTCGTCCAGTGCGATGCCTTTGTTGGTGCGGTTCAGGATCACGCCGTTGATGTCGTTGTTGAAGGTGCGGTTCTTATCCTCTTCCCAGTAATCGCGGTGCAGGCGCACGAAAACGCGGTGCGAATCAGAAAAGGCATGGTCGAAGCGGTAGATCATGCTCCAGTAGGTTTCCAGCGCCTTGTTCGTGTTGAAGTAGTTGTTCCGGTATTGCAGAGCGGGCGTGGTGGGCGCATTGCCCCCCGGATAGAGCTTCATCATATTGTTGGCCACTGGAGAGATGCGGCTTTGCGGAATGATGTTGCCGGGGACCGGCGTGCGCGAGAAACGGCCATTGGGGGCCGTGGCGGTGGAGAAGGGATCGTACACCTGATAGTTGGCTCCCAACGCGAGATACTCGCTCAGGTCGCCCGTGCGCATCTTGTCCGTGGGAACCGTGGTGGTGTAGGACTGCGGGCTGCCAAACAGGTTCGCCTCCCAGGAGTAGAACCAAAAGGTCTTGTTCTTGCCGTTATACAGCTTGGGAATGTAGACCGGGCCGCCCATCGAGTTGCCGAACCGGTTGTCCTGGTAGACGGGCAGGCTCTGGCCGGCGCGGTTCTGGAAGATGTTCTTCGTCTCCAGGGCCGAATTGCGAAGCCATTCGTGAAACTCGCCGTGAAGCTGGTTGGTGCCGCCTTTGGTGCTCACGTTCACAGTGGCGCCGATGGTATTGCCGGTGCTGGCGTCGTAGCTGGCCGTCTGCACCTTGAATTCCGTGATGGAGGCCGCCGGCGGCGAGTAAGCCACGCGCGGCGAGGTGCCGTCGGAATAGGTGTTCGACACACCGTCGATGGTGAAGTCGTTGTTGTAGTTGCCTCCGCCCACGGTGGAAAACTGGGAGGGCGCATTGTTGAACGGCGCCTTGCGCAGACGCATGTTCGTGCCGTTCGTCGTGCCCGGCGCCAGGTGAACCAGATCCATCGCGTTGCCGGCAAACAGCGGCAGCTCCGTGATGCGGCGCTCATCCACCACCTGGCCGAGCGTCGCTTCGGCGGTTTGCAGAAGCGGCGTTTCCGCCGTCACGCTGATCGATTCGGCCACGTTGCCCACCTGCATCTCGATGTTCAACTCCACCGAATCGCTTACGCGGACCTGAACGTTGTCGCGGCTGAATTTCTTGAAGCCGTCCTTCTCCGCCGTGATCGTGTACTTGCCCGGCAAAAGATAGGGCAGGCTGAAAGCGCCCGCCACGTTCGTGACCGAACGCACCGAGACGCCGGTGGCGTCGTTGGTGGCCAGCACGGTCGCGTCGGGTACCGCCCCTCCGGTTGGATCCAGAACCTGGCCGCCGACACGGCCGCGAGAATCCTGCGCGAACAAGTGCGACGCAGCGCACAGCAGGATTGTGAAACTAATCACAAGCATTCGTAACTTTGACATATAACCCCTGGCGTGGCACACCTCGGCATGCCACATTTCGCCTATTAGCAAGCGTAGGCAACGTTGAGAGAAAATCTACATAAATTTCAAAAACTTAATTTATCTGGATTTGATGCAGTTCCTGAAGCAAACGGATGGCGGTCTCGGCCAAACGTTCTCCTCCACCCGGAGCCATCCGGGCACTGAGTACCTCGTATCCGCCCTCTTCAAACGCTTTTCGGGAGGGTACATACCCGATGTGACCTGACGATAGCTCAGCAATGATCGTTGTGGGGAAGGGCGATGCCTTCTTGATCGCCTGCCCCAGTTCGACGAAGATCTCACCCGGCAGCCCAACCCAGGCAAGTGTCCTGCCGAGCGTCACCACCTGGACCTCGGCGGCTAGCGGCTTTCCTTTCCTTTCGGCTGTATCGAGGATCCGAAAGGCTTCCGCCAGGGCTACGGTGCCGGGCGAGCCCGGCTTGTCGAATTCTGCCGCCACACGGCGCGCCTTCTCCACCTCGGCGGGTGTAAAGGTTGGAATAGCCAGTTCCACCGTCTCGCTCTTGGCGTGCAGCGCTCCGCCGGGGACGGGCTTCACGCGGGCCAGCGTTTTCAAGACCTCGCCAGTGAGGACCGTTCCGATTCTCCTGGCTTCCCCCGGCCCTTTTTGCGGCTCCGGCGAGGTGACATCGATGTGGTTGATGTTGCCCGCCGCGCCATTGGTGAACAGTGTCAGCAACTCGCGGCCATAGATTTTGCCGAGCAGTTTGGAGATCGTATACGGGAAGTCAGCCGAAATTTGCAGCCCTCCCACGGTGTCCAGATGCAGGGCATGGTTCAGGTAGGCGAGCATGGGCGCCCCCTCGGCGCTTTCCACCCACAGCACTTGCACGTCCGGGTCGATCTGGCCCATGGGTTGGACCACCTGTGGGTTGCGCTTGCCTGGATTCGTCCGCACGGTGCCGTCCTTCATCAGAAAGCGCCGGTAAAAGCTCACGGAGTCCTCGTGGCCCAAGCCCACTGAAAGCCTGGCAGGCACAGCGCCCGCCGCCGCCGTGTGGATCGCCTCGGCGATTTTGCCGGGCAGGGCCAGACGGTAGGCATCCAGCGTCTTCCGTGCCGCTCCTTTTACATAGTCCACCGCGCGTCCACCCAGCAGCGGACCCGTATGGCTGTGCGTGGCGCTGAGAATGATATTCGCCGCCGGGATGCCGGTTGCCGCCTCGGCCTGTTTCCGCGCCGTCTCCGAAACGCCGGCGGGAATGTTCACCAGGTCACACGCCACGAAGGCCACACGCACCGCGCCGGACTCGAGAACCAGCACCTTGGCCCACAGATCATCGTGAACGCCTTCGGCCAGCCGTGTGCTGTAGTAGCCCGCCATGGGAATTCCAGCGGGTGGGGTAATTTTCACGGCCGCGCGTCCGGCCTTTACCTCCGCGCCGGCGGCGAGCGTGTGGAACAGGAGAACCAGTGCGAACCCGTGGGCGATGCGCATGTGTACTGGGGTACCACACCGCGCGGCCCGCCGTCGTGGTGGCGTGTTAGCGGGCGAGTTCCGCCAGCAGGGATTTGGCTCCATACACGGTGCGCAGCGCCTCTGTGATCCCCGCCGTGGAGACATGGACGCTTCGCTCGCTCCGGTCGCGGTAAACGAACCGGTTCGGCAGGCCTTCGATGTTGCCGTCGAAGAGAATGCCGATCACCTGGCCCCGCACGTTCACCGTGGGCGAGCCGGAGTTGCCGCCGTGTGTGTCGGCGGTGGTGACGAAGTCGAGTTGGGTCTTCATGCGCAACCTCTTTCTGGCGGCCAGCCAGCGTTGCGGCAGAGCATACGGCTCCTGTCCCGTGGCGCGGCGGAAGAGGCCCGCGAAAGTGGTTTGATACGGCACGGCCTTTCCTTCCGCGTTCTGGTAGCCCTTCACAGGGCCATAGCTGAGACGCAGCGTGAACGTGGCGTCGGGGTAGGCCTCCGCGCCGTACTTGGCGAAGCGGATGTGTGCGATCTTCGAGGCGCTCTCCAGGATGGCCGACTCCACCTTGTCCTCAAATCGCGTGCGCAGGCGGCGGGCCTCGGGGTCGATGAGCCGCGCCAGTTCGAGCATGGGATCGTGGCTTGCTTTGAGAGCCGCGCCGTCATCCATCAGCGTCTTCCGGAACGCAACTTCGCCCAACCGGGAACCCTCGACGTAGCCACGCGCAGCCTCCTCCGGCGTCCGGCCCCGCAGCACGCTTTTCACGGTGGCATTGCCGGCGCCCAGCGTGCCGCGCAGCGCGCGCAGGTAGTGAGCAACCACCAGCGTCTCGTAGGAGGGATACACAGGAAGAGACGATTCAATGAACTGCCGCTTCGGAGGGAGCGCGGTTTCGCGGTATTCGCGCAAGCGGCTCTCGTTGGGCTTGGCGCTCTCCTCGCGCATGCGGAGCAGCGTGCGCGCCAGGGCAAACAGGGTCGAGCCGCGGGCCGGAGCTTTCTCGATCATCGAATAGGGCTTGTAGAAGGCGGCGAACTCGGAGTAAGCGGCCGCCACGGCGTCCCACGTCCCGCCGTACTCCCGCGCCAGCTTCGCATCCGATGCGGCATAGGAGCGCAGCGTCTGCTCCTCGTCGCGCTTCAAGGCCATCAGATCCGGCTCACGCAGTCCGGCAAGAAAGCCCGAGTACGCCTTGTACGAGTTCTGAAAGCTGAACAGATCGTCGGCGGCGATACGCTTGTGCTCGGCGCTGGTGGCGCTGTAGGCAAGCAGATCGTCAATTAACGAGCGCAACGAATCCACCGCGAAGGGGTAAGCCACGTCGCGGTCGAATTCGAGCTCGGAGATTGTCGCCAGGCGTCCGGTCGCGCCAGGGTGTCCGCTGACCAGAGTCAACTCGCCTTCGTGCGCGCCACGGCGGGACCAGGGCAGATAGGCGTCCACGCGCGCCGGTTTACCATTTTCATAGGCGCGCAGAAAGCTGATGTCCAGGCAGTATCGCGGGTAGGTGAAGTTGTCCGGGTCGCCGCCGAACATCGCCACGGCGTTTTCCGGCGCGAACACGAGGCGCACGTCGGTGTACTTCTTGTACTGATAAAGGTGGAACACCTCGCCGGAATAGAGCGTAACCACGTCGCAGCGGTTGCCCGTCGCGCTGGCGCACTGTTTTTCGATGCTGGCCATTCGCGCTCGCGTCAACCGGCCCGTCGCGGCGGCGTCCCCTTTGGTTTCCCCGCTCGTTGGTTTCACCTTCGCCGTGACGTCCTCGGTCTTCAGCAGGACGTTCACCTCCAGGTCGGGGCAGGGTTTTTCGGCTTCGCGCGAGGCCGCCTGGAAGCCGTTCTTCAGATAGTCCGCCTCCTTGCTGCTCAACTGCTGGATGCACTCGCTGGCCACATGGTGGTTCGTAAAGATCAACCCGTCCGGCGAAACGAATGACCCCGAACCGCCGTTATTCAGGCGAACCGAACTGCGGCGAATCCGGTCCAGTAGGGAATCCGGCAAGGTGACGCCGTAGGTTTCCTGGACGCGCGCCTTGGGGAACTGGTCAAACAGCCAGATTCCTTCGTCACCCCACGCACATGTGGTGGTGAGTATAAATAAAGGTAAGAAGAGGCTCCTAAGCTGCATGGCTCTATTCGCTACCATTATGGACGAATCAACGGAGGCGGCGAGAGTGCGTGGCGGAAGACAGTTCGGATGGACTGCAAAATGTTCTGCAAGAATCATGTAAGGCATGACACATCAAATATTTACAGGTAATCCACCACTCATCGCCATTTGGCAACCGCATATTATTGTGAGATACTGTTCGATAACTCTGAGCAATCCGCTCCAACGAAATGACCAAGCTCGACGAGGCTTTAGCACGCTTTGACAGGCTAATCCACTCGCCGGCGTATCAGGATTTGGCCTGGGCCCACGCCCTACAGAAACAGTTGGCCGAACGGCAGTTGATGCCGGGTGGCCGGGCGATTTGCCCTGTTCTGCGCCCTCACCTGCTCAGCCGGCGGCAGTATGATTCGCTGCAAAAAACCGCCGCCGTTCTATCGGCGGCCATGGACCGTGTCAGCGAACAGGCCCTTGCCGAGCCGGCCCTTCTGTCGCGCCTGCAACTGCTTCCGGCCGAGCGTATGCTCGCCGCTGTCAACCACACCCACGGCCGGGCCGCCGCGATCACCCTCACGGCCAACTGCCCGGCGGCGGGGCATTTTATTACAGGCGTCAGCGCCGATCCACCCGCCAGCATCGTCTACACGGAGCAGCTTTCCGACCTGTTCTATGAGAGTGCTCCGATGAAGGAACTCCGGAAGCGCCTTAAGTTCACACGCGGCAAATCCGTGAAAAAGCTGCTGCAATCCGTATTGGCCGCCTACAAGGGGCAGGGCAAGAAGAAGTTCCCCTGTATCGGCGTGATTGAGTTCCGCCAATCATTGAAAGCGGCGCCGAGTACGGAAGCCTTGTTGCTGGCTGAGCTGTTCCGCTCCAACGGCTATCCCGCCGAGGTGGTTACGCCCGAGCAACTGGAGTATCGCAACGGCGAACTCCGGCGCGGCGACTTTGTCATCGACATCGTCTACCGCCGCGTTTCGGCGCAGGAACTGCTGGTGCGCGCCGACCTGAACCACCCCTTGCTGCGCGCCTACCGCGACCATGCCATCTGCATGGTGAACAGCTTCCGCGCCGAGGTGGCCGGCAAGGCGACCATCCTCGCCCTGCTCGGCGATGAGACGATCTTGGCCCAATTCCCCGCCGCTGAGCGTAAACTGCTGCGCCAGCACATTCCGTGGACGCGGTTTATGGCGAATACGAAAACCACGCGCGGCACGGAGCAGGTGGACCTTCCGGAATGGGTCGCCCGCAACAAGGACACACTCCAATTGCGCCCGCTCGACACTGGCAGCGATTTGCACACCTTCGATGGCGCGGCCCTGGAACAGGGACTGTGGGAGCGCGCCGTGAAAACGGCCCTCCGCTCCCGCTATGTGGTTCAGGAAAAGACGCCAGCCGAGCGGGCCAGCTTCCCCGTGTTCCAGTTCGGACGCCTGGAGATGCGCGACTTCCGCATTGCCGTGCAGCCCGCCCTGTTTGCCGGAAAGATGGACTCGGCGGCGGCCGACGTCGAGGATGTGACCAGCACGTTTTCTCTCCTCAACGGTCTTACGCCCACCTTCGTTCTGGAATAGGTTCGCGCCGCGGAGCTACTCCAGCGTTACGGCGGCGCGCAGATTGGCCACTCCCGCCGTGTAGCGCGTGTCGGATACGGAGAAGGCCACGGCATCTTCCATCCAGTCGTGCCAGACGCCATCGCGGTCATGAGACGCCGCGGTAAGCGTGTACTCCTGCGGGCAGAGCGCGCATGAGAAACGGAACACCACGGTGCGCATCTCTCCCGCCGCGCATGGCCCCAGCGTGACTCCTTCCAGTTCCGTATTGGTGCCAAAGACCTCAAACCCGATCCGCGTGCGAACCATGATGCCCACCACCGGATCCTCCACGGCCGTCTGATACCTCACGCGCACGCGCACGGCCACAGGTTCGCCGCTGCGCCAGACAACCGCGGGCCGTCCCTGGTCATCCAGGGTTTCCACAGATTCCAATGCGGCGCGCCCGTCACCCCGCCGCAAGGATGGGTGCAGTTCGGCGCCTCTGCCGGCTGCCCAGGCGCGCACGTGCTCCATCGACGCCCGCCGATACTGCGCCAGCACCTCGGCTGGCGCTCCGCGCGACACGACCCTTCCGCCGTCCACCCACCACAACTCATCGCATAGCGCCGTGAGCAATTCCGGCTCGTGGCTTCCAAACATCACGACGGTCCCCGCCCGTCGCAACTCCTCCAACCGTGCGCGCAGCCGCACCCTTTCCTGCCAGCCGGTCCGCGAAAACAGGTGGGGCAGAGCCAGCACCGACGCCTCCGCCGGCCACTCGTCGCCAGGACCGGCCAACGCTTGCACGCCACTGGCCGCAACCTCGCCACGGTCCGGCCGCCGTCTGCCGCCCGCCAGTTCCAAAACGGCCAGCAACGCCGCCGACTCCTCTCCCACCAGTCCCACCACGGACCCGGCGGGCAACCCGGCCGTCACCGGCAGCAGTCCATCCACGGCCGCTTCACGGAATCGTAATGTCATCAACGATAGAATAGCGTTTACATGAGACTCATCTGGCTGCTCGGAGGCATCTCTTTCCTGATCTCGACCGGGTGCTCCACTCCAGCGCAAAAATTCGAGAAACTCGTTGCGCAAGGCGGCAAGGTTTACCTGCCCAAGGGTGTGCTGGAACTTACACAACCCATCGAGCTCACGCCGGCCATTGCGAACCTCGAACTGATCGGCTCAAAGGAGACGGTCATCCGGGGTGGCGCCGACTTCCAGGGCGTGGCGTTTTTCCGGTGCCGCTCCTGCAAGAACGTCCGCTTCCGCGGCTTTGTCATCGAGGGTTCAGGCGCCAGTGCGAGCACGCTGCCCGTGAACATGCCGCCCAGCGATGTCCCCTTCCTCACTCATTTCCAGAACAACGGCATCACCATTGATGGCGGCATGGACGTGGTGGTAAGCGGTGTCACCTTTCGTGACATCGCCAGCTTCCCCGTGATTGTGTCGCGTTCGAAGAACGTACGGCTGGAGAAGCTGACCGTCACCAATTCGGGCTCCCGTAACTCGCACGGCCGGAACAATACCTCCGGCGGCATCCTGATTGAAGAGGGCAGTGACCACTGGGAGGTGCTCGACTCGACGTTTGAAAAGGTGCTCGGTAACGGCGTCTGGACGCATTCGCGGTACAACTCACCGCGCAACACGAACGGCCTCATCAAAGGCAATACCTTCCATACCATCGGCCGCGACGCGGTCCAGGTGGGCCACGCCAACCGCGTTCAGGTGACAGGCAACAAGGGCAAGCTGATCGGCTATCCGGTGGACATCGTGGATTTAGAAAACCACGGCACGCCCGTGGGGGTAGACACGGCGGGGAAGGTGGACGAGTCCAGCTACACCGGCAACACCTTCGAAGAGGTGAACGGGAAGTGTTTCGACCTGGACGGCTTTCACGATGGCGTCGTGGCCGGCAATACCTGCATCAATCGCGGACGCCCCGAAGACTATCCGCAGGGCCATTTCGGACTGGTGATGAACAATACCTTCCCGGAGATGCGCTCTCAGTACATCATCATTCGTGACAATGTATTCGACGGCATGAAGTTTGGCGGCTTGTTCGTCATCGGCACGGGGCATAAAATTCTGAATAACCGGCTGTTGAACCTGAACCGGGCCCATTGCAACGAACGGAAAGCGGACTTTGGCTGTGTCGCCTTCCCGAACGAGCCGGACGTGATGCGGGCGGGCATCTACCTGGGCCAACGGGCCGAGCGACCCGACCCCGCCGAGAACATACTGATCGAGAACAACGTGATTACCGGCTTCCAGATGAAGGCCAATTGCATTCTTTATGCCCCCGGCGTGAACCCATCCACGCTCACCTCCCGGGGGAACACCTGCACCGACGCCACGTCCAAGGAGGACCCGGTCCTGACCATGCCGGGCAGATCCAGCGCACCCACACAGGGCGACGAATACCGTGTGTTGCCCATGCCGGAAGTGAAGTAGCCTTGGCCGCACCCGACCCCCATTCGCTCGAGAGCGTCCGTTCCCGGATGCGAGAGGATTGGAACGCCCGCGCCGCGGAAGATGCGCACTACTATGTGGCCTTCGGCCGGCGGAACCAATCTGGCGATGAGTTTTTCGATACGGGCGCCGAGCAGGTGGCCGGTCTGCTCCGCGAGTTGAAGCGATTGCCAGAGGCGGGCGCACGCTCGCGCCGGGCTCTGGAGATCGGCTGTGGTCCCGGCCGCCTCATGCGTCCGTTGTCGAAGTACTTTGGCGAGATCCACGGTGTGGATATCTCGGACGGAATGATCGCCCGTGCCAGCGCCAACCTGTCCGGCATCCCCCACGCCCACACGCACCACGCGCCCAATTCCAATTTGGAAGCATTTGCCGACAGCTCCTTCGACTTCATCTACTCTTACGCCGTTTTCCAACACATCCCGAGCCGTGAGGTCGTGATGGGTTATCTGGACGAGGCGGCTCGCGTACTGAAACCGGGCGGGGTGATCCGGGTCCAGGTCAACGGTCTGCCGTTGTCGGCGCGCATATATGACACATGGAGTGGGGTGCGGATTCCTCATCATGATATACGCGAGTGGTCATTTAATAATAGATTGCAGCTGCTCGCGTTGGAGGGGACCGACACCCAATACATGTGGGCCACGTTTCGCCGCCCCGCAGGAGAGACGAGTATTTATACACGAGTGCGCATTCATAGAGTCACCAACGCTCACTCAGCCGAACCAGCGGCCCCTGTCCGAGGGAGGTTTGCCGTCCTCTCGCTTTGGGTTGAGGGGCTTCCGGCGAGTGCAGATCTAAATCAACTGCAAGTCGAGGTTTGCAATAAAAACAGTACACTTATCTATTTAGGACCTCTTGAATTTGATGGCGTGCAGCAGTTGAATCTGGAACTCCCGCAAGGGTTACCAACCGGATTGGGACCGATCACTCTGCTCGCACCAGGCATGCAGGAACCGGTACATTCTCTCGTGCGGCTCATTTCGCCTGGACCAATGGTGCCCCGTGTTCTATCGGTTACCGATGGAATCGACCTGCTGTCGGGCACAAAAGTGGTTACCAGCTCGGTGAAGGCCACAATCGAGGAGGTTGAGCGGCCGGAACTCCTGAGGGTCTACGCCGATGGGGTTCCAATCGACGCATTGGACAGCTTCTGCGTGGATCCCCGTGCTCCACGTCATGAGGTTAATTTTGAGTTACCGCACACTTTGCAAAACGGCCCCGCCCAGCTATCTTTCTATCTGGGTGCACGCAGGTTGGGAGAGTTTGCCATCGAGGTCTGCCGTTAGCGAGCCCTTCCCAGGAACCGCCCGACACCCCGCGCTGCCTTTCTAAGGAACCCAGTCGTCCCCGACGCTCCCGCTTCCAGCGCGCCGTCGGTTTTTTTCACAGCCGTGTCTACTGCGTCCACCGGCTTTTTCCCTACGGCGAGTGTTGTCTGCGTCCCGCGCATGCTCCCGGCGACACGAACCGGGCTATCACTCTTATCCGCCAATGCGAGCAATTGCTCATCAAAATCGGAGTCGAGTTTCTCCCCCAGCGGCCACTGAGAAGAAAGCACCCACTCATAACCATGCATGGGCACATCTCTTTGGCCCACATTCATTACCTGCTTCACCCGCAAGGTCTGCTTCTCGCCGCACTGATCCCCACCACAACCGCCCTTATTACAGCTTTCCTTGCTCAAAAATGAGGCATGCTTCCCAGACGATATCCAGACTTCGGCGAGAGGCTCCACACCCGCTTTCCGGATCATGCTGACATCACACAACGTGTTTTCATGAGCAGCAGCATACCAATATTCCGCACGCCATCTACCACCGCTCCAACGGATGAGGGCCGACACATGTTCGGCGTCCAGTTCGTGGCCCCCTCGTCCACAGTCGCGCGTCCACAGGTGATGGTAGTGTAGCTCCACCCATTTGCCGCCGTCTGGACGGGTCACCGGGAAGGCCTGTCCGTATAGGGTCCCATTCCGTTCTCCGGGCCGTGGGGCCGGGCCGGGGCCAAACTCAGCCGGAAGCATGTCGCACTCCCCACGGTCCAGATGGAAGCGGGGCAGGAACTGTTCCAGGAGTGTTTGCTCTTCGACATCGTCCATGCCATCGCGGTCCAGGTCCGCCGCGTTCAGCAGGAGGGGTAGCGCCAGCAGGCAGAACGGTCGCATCACCCCACCAGACTAGCGCGTGCGGCGCCCGGACTGCCGCTTGTGACGAGGGTCACTGCCCTGCCTGGCCCTAAGGTTGCATTCTGAAGCTGTCATGACGCCCACTCTCGCGCCACCCTCCGCCCCCGCGGGCCGGAGTTTCAAGAGCCGCGATGGGCGCGCGCTGCAATCGCGCCCGGTGGAGGATCCGGCCAAGGGAATCCGCCGCTGGGTGCAGTGGGGCTTTCTCGTACTGAACATCTGGTTGGGGTGGACCTTCTATTCCTGGGTGCGCCAGTTTGAGACCGGTGTTCGCTTCGCCGCCTTTGAGCGTCCGGCTGGTGTGGAAGGCTGGCTGCCGATCGCCGGCATGATGAACCTGAAGCTTTTCCTGCACACTGGCGAGATACCGGCGATTCACCCCGCTGCGATGGTGCTGTTCGTCACCTTTGCGGCGCTCTCGCTGCTGTTGCGAAAGTCTTTCTGCGGCTGGCTCTGCCCGGTGGGCACGCTGTGTGAGGCGCTGTGGCGGTTTGGTGAGAAGCGGCTGCGGCTAAACGTGAAGCCGTGGAAGTGGCTGGACATTCCACTACGCTCGCTGAAATACATTCTGCTGGGCTTGTTCCTGTATGCCGTCCTCAGCATGAGCGCCACCGGACTGGCTGCCTTTCTGCAGTCGCCCTATGGACTGATCGCCGATGTGAAGATGCTGAACTTCTTCCGGCACATGGGCCAGACGGCGGCGATTGTGATTGCCGTGCTGGTGGCGGGTTCGCTCGCCATCCGCAACTTCTGGTGCCGCTATCTCTGTCCCTATGGCGCGCTGATGGGTCTGCTTTCGCTGGCCAGCCCGCTGCGGATTACGCGCAATCCCAGTTCGTGCATCGACTGTGGCGCGTGCGCGCGGGCCTGCCCCTCATACCTTCCCGTGGACCAGCTCATCCAGATCAAGTCGGCCGAATGCATCGGCTGCCAGGCGTGCGTGGATGTCTGCCCGGTGTCGGATACGCTGTGGATGCAGGCGCCCGCGAAGCGCCGCGTATCCAAACGCGCCATGGCAGCCTGGACGCTGGGCCTGTTTCTCGCCGTGGTGAGTCTGGCCAAGTTGACTGGACACTGGCAGAGCCCTATTTCCGACGATCTCTACTTCCGCCTGATTCCCAACGCGGCCGAATTCGACCACCCCCGCTAAACGGCGGCGCACAGGCTGGCGATTCCGGGTTCGGATGCGGACCCGTGTCGTAGAATAAAAAGGAGAGCGGGGCACGCGGCCTGTGGAACGGGCGGCGCTCTTATGCCCTTTGCAGCAACAGTGAGGTTTTCGTGAAAACGAACGCACATTCCGACTACGAGATGAAGAACTCCGTCCTGGTGCCCATGGTGGTGGAACAGACCGCCCGCGGCGAACGTTCTTTCGACATTTATTCGCGGCTGCTGAAGGAAAACATCATCTTCATCGGCACTCCGATCGACGACCAGGTTGCCAACCTGGTGATCGCCCAGATGCTCTTTCTGGCTTCGGAGGATCCGGAGAAGGACATCTCCCTCTACATCAACTCGCCCGGCGGTTCGATCACATCCGGACTGGCGATTCTGGACACGATGAACCTCGTGGAACCCGACATTGTCACCTACTGTGTCGGCCAGGCCGCTTCGATGGCGGCAGTGCTGCTTGCCTGCGGCACCAAGGGGAAGCGCTTCGCCCTGCCCAACGCGCGCGTGCTCATTCACCAACCCCATGCCAGCGGCATTGGCGGACAAGCCACGGACATCGATATCTACGCCAAAGAGATCCTGCGCATGCGCGAGATCCTGAACAAGATCCTCTCCGACGCCACCGGACAACCTCTCGACAAGCTGCAGCGCGACGTTGATCGCGACTATATTCTGGAAGCGCCGCAGGCCGTCGAGTACGGCCTGGTGGACAAGATCATCACGTCGCGCAACGAGAAGAAGTAGCGCGCCGGCGGTTCAGGCCGTCTCCCGCAGCTTCAGGAACCGTTCATACGCCGCGTCCCATCCGGTTCGTTCCGGATCCGGGCGCGGCGTAAATGTTTCCACGGGAAAGCTGCGCCGGATCACGCTCCGAATGACCGGCAACCCGTCCAACGCGCCCGCGCCCATGGCCTGCACCAGGATGTTGCCTGCGGCGGTGGCTTCGTCTGGTCCGGCCACCACGGTGCGGCGCGCGCAGTCGGCCACCATCTGGTTCAGCAGCGCATTCCGCGAGCCCCCGCCCACAATGTGCACCACGCCAATCCGGTGGCCCGTCAACTCCTCCAGACTTTCCAGCACCTGGCGGTACCGCAAGGCCAGACTCTCCAGAATCACCCGGGCGAACTGGCCGGGGCTGGCAGGCGCCGCCTCACCATGTTCGCACGCCCATCGCGCGATGCGCTCCGGCATGTGGCCCGGCTCCAGGAATGCGTCCGGGTCAATCACGGCCGAAAACGCGGGCGCCGCGGCGGCCATCGCGGCAAGCTCCGCATAAGAGTAGGCGTGGCCTTCGCTCTCCCACGCGCGGCGGCACTCCTGCAGCGGCCACATCCCCATGATGTTCTTCAACAGACGAACCTTGCCCTCGACGCCAATCTCGTTGGTGAAGTTCATTTCGCGCGACCTGTTGTTGATGATGGGCGCATCCAGTTCCACGCCCATCAACGACCATGTGCCCGAGGAGATGTAGCACCAGCCGCCTTCGGAGAAGCCGCGCTCGGCCGGAACGGCGGCCACAGCGGAGGCGGTGTCGTGCCCACCAGTGGCGAACACGGGCGTGTCCGGGCTGAGCCCGGCCTCGCCGGCCACCTCGCCACGAATCGGACCCAGGCGAGCGCCCGCCGGAACAATCTCGGGCAGAATCTCGCATGGAATTCCCAAACCGGCAAGAAGCGACGTGGTCCAGTGTCCGGTAGCTGGGTTGTAAAACTGCGAGGTCGAGGCGATGGTCTGTTCGGCGCGGATGACCCCGGAGAGAAAATATGCGAACAGGTCGGGCATGAAGACGAGCGACCGCGCCGAGGCGAGCGCGGGCGAACCGGCCAGCTTCAACGCGTGCAATTGGAACAGCGTATTGAACTGCATGAATTGCAAACCTGTTTCGGCGTAAATCCGTTCGCGCCCCACGGCGTCGCACGTGCGCTCGATCATGCCGTTGTTGCGCGCGTCCCGGTAGTGGCGCGGATTGTCCACCAGAGCGCCTTCGGCGTCCAGCAAACCGAAGTCCACGCCCCAGGTGTCGACGCCCACGCCCAACACCTCGTAGTGTTTCTGCCGTCCGGCGATGGCGAGCCCTTCCTGAATCTCGTGCCACAGCCGCAGAGTGTCCCAGTACAGTCCTGTCGGCAGGCGCACGGGCGTATTCGCGAAACGGTGCAACTGTTCGAGCTGCAACACGCCGCCGTCGAGCCCGCCCGCCATGACGCGGCCGCTCTCGGCGCCCAGATCAACCGCCAGGTATCGCTTCATCGCCCCACCTCGATCAGGATCTTGCCCACGCCGTCCCCGTAGCCAGCCAGCAGCTCGAAGGCCTCGGCGGTCCGCTGCAGGGGGAAACGGTGCGTGATGATGCCGGTGGGAATGCGTCCGGCGCGGATCAGCTCAATGGCCTGCGCGCCGCGATGGTTCGAGCGCTTGATGGTTTGCAGCCGCAGCTCCTTCATCATGGCCGTGTGGATGTCGAGCGAAAATGCCTTCTCCGTGGGAATGCCCACCAGCACAAGCTGTCCGCCGGGCTTCGCGCACTGAATGCCAAAGTGGACCGTATCCTGGCCTCCCGCCGCGTCCAGCACGGCATCCACGCCCCGTCCGTTGGTCCATTCCAGGATGGCGGCGCCGGGATCAGGCCCCGCCGCGCCGGCCAGGAACGTTTCATCAGCGCCATTGGCGCGCGCTTGCGCCAAACGGTGCGCCACGCGGTCGACAGCCGCCACGCGCGAAGCGCCCGCCATCTTCGCGAACAGGATGCAGAGCTGGCCGATGGGCCCGCAGCCAAACACGGCCACCGCAGCCCCAACCGGGATGCTGATCAATTCCATTACATGGCACAGCACGGCCACGGGCTCAATGAGAGCCGCCTGCTCCGTCGAAAGTCCTTCCGGTACGATGCCGGCGTTGCGCGCGGGAACCACCGCTCTTTCCCGGTAAAAGCCCGGCGAGTGGATGCTGCCCATGAAGACACAGTGCGGGCAGTTGTTCGGGCGTCCCGAAACGCAGTATTCGCAATGGCCGCAGGTGACGGAAGGCTCAATCGACACGCGCTGGCCCACGCGGTGCGTGGCGACGCCCTTTCCCACGGCCGCGACGATGCCCACCGGCTCGTGGCCCAGCACCATCGGGTAGACGGCATCGACGTGGCCCACGCCGCCATCACAATACCAGTGCAAATCACTGCCGCAGACGCCAACGGCCTGCAGGTCCACACAGATTTCGCCCGGTCCGGGCTCGGGGGGTTCGGCTACGAGGCGAGGTTCCAAAACACGGCGGGCAACAAGGGGGACGGCCAGCATAACGAAGCAACCAGTGTATCGTCACGATGGTCCGCCCCGCCTCGCCGCGCGCTACATTGAACCTTCGTCGGCCGATGGCCCGTAGATGGACGGCACAGGCACGCCGAGCATGCGCAAATACACACTCAGCTGTCCCCTGTGATGCACCATGTGTTTGAGCACAAATGACCGGTAGACGGCGATTCTAGGCATCGAAAGAATGGTGGCCCCGTTCTTCAGAAGCGTCCACGTGGACATCATGGCGGCATCATCCGCTTGAGAGAGAGACTGCTTCAACTGCTGGGCCTGCGTGTCGAAGTCTTTCAACACCGCCGCGACGGATTCGACCGGTTTGGGCAGCCAGGCCGGTTTGCCTCCTGGCTCCAGATCCAGCTCGTCACCGTCGAAAACTGTCGAGCCCCACAGAGGAAGCTGCGCGATGTGCTGCACGAGTTGGCCAGCGGTGACCGACTTTGGATGCGGACGAAACGCCAGCTCCGTTTCGGGCAGCCGCTCCAGGCACCTGCGCGTCGTGGCCAGTTCAAATTCAAGTTCGGGGAGTAGGACTTCGCGAATAGACATGTTGGGTTCCGGACTCTCATCCTAAGAGAAAAAATGGCGAATGTCGATAGGAAAATTTCAAAATCTGCGTGTTCTCTCCTGCTCGACAAACAAAAAGGACCCCGAGCGGAAGGTGGCTCAGGGTCCTTTTCGCGGCTTACGAGCTTGCAGGGGCTCGTTGCGGAGAAGAGGGATTCCGCTAAACTAATTGCCCGGACGCCGCTTCAACGTGGGGCGCTCGTCCTCATCCTCGGCTTTCGGTTTCTCGTTTCCGTCGGAATCGATCTTGCCGGAGCCGGCCTTGCGCAGACGCGGTTTGTTCGGGTCCTCGGCGTCCGGTTTGCGGCGGTTCAGCATGGCCGACAACCGCGACTTCACATCGTTGAATTCCGAGGTTGTGACGACATATTCGGGCTTCGCATCGAGAATCTCCTGAATGTTCTTCTGCGAGTTCTTGATGCGGTCTTCGGTCATCGGGTGCGAGCTGAACACCTTGGCCATCGTGCCGGGCTTCCGTTTTTCGTCCGATTGCAGTTTCTCGAAGAAGTCGACAAACGCCGTCGGATCATAGCCCGCCTTGTAGAGATACTGCAGGCCCAGCAGGTCGGCTTCACTTTCAAAGCCGCGGGAAAAGCTGAGGAAGCCAATGGGAATCAGGACGCTGGCCGCCTGGCGCACGCCATAGCCGGCCCAGCCGCCCATGAAGATCAGCGGTATGCTCGCCATGTTGGCGATGGTGCCGCGCGTGGCCTGGCGCGTTCCGTGACGGGCGGCGATGTGGGCGATCTCATGCGCCATGACGCCCGCCAGCTCGGCCTCGGTCTCGGCGCGCAGCAGCAGTCCGCTGTTCACGAAAAAGAAGCCGCCGGGCAGCGCGAAGGCGTTCACCTCCTCGGCGTCGATCACCTTGATCGTCACCGGCACCTTCACGTCTGAGTTCCGAACCAGATTCTGGCCAACGCGGTTCACGTACTCGGCAATCACCGGATCGTCGATGATCTTGGCCTGACGCTCAATCTCCTGCGCCAGTCCCTTTCCCAGGGCGATCTCCTTCTCGAGCGAGTAGAAGTTCACACCCTTGCCCACGTCGCGGTTCCCGATTTCGTCGGGGTCCTTCTTCTTGTCCTTGGCCAAACCAACGGGAGCCGCCAGCGCCAAAGCCAGCACCAGACTCCAGCCCATCTTCCACAACCGGTTCGTCACGGCACTCCTCCCAGTCTCAATTATAGGACCGCCCCGTCCCGGCGCCAGACGGTTTTGCCCGCCTCACTTGCAAATTCTCCGCCCCGTTCCTCCGTGACCGCGGCCGGGTACACTACGCGTTCGGGAGAGACTTCATCATAATGAACGTGTGTCCTCCGATTCCGGTTTCGCCGGGAATGGGGCCGATTCGCCGCTTTGGCAGTCTGTTCGCCCCGCGTTCCCCGTTACAAAGAACCTGATCTACCTGAACCACGCCGCCGTGGCGCCGCTGGCCGCGCCGGCCGCCGAACGGATCCAGTGGCTGGCCACGGATGCCTGCGCCTATGGCTCGCTGCACTATGACCAGTGGCTGGCCGCTTACGAAGGGCTGCGAACGGCCACGGCGCGCCTTGTGGGTGGCCATCGCGACGAGATCGCCGTTGTAAAGAACACGTCGGAAGGCATCGCCACCGTGGCGCTGGGCCTGGACTGGAAGCCCGGCGACCGCGTCATCGCCTTCCGCGAGGAGTTCCCGGCCAACTACTATCCCTGGCTGCGTCTGGCCAGCCGCGGCGTCACCGTGCAGTGGTTATCCATTTACGACTCCCTCGACGTGATCGAGGCCGCCGCGCGCGGCGCGAAACTGCTGGCGATCAGCTTTGTGAACTATCTGTCGGGCTACCGCGTGGACCTGGACGCCATTGGACGCATCTGCCACCAGCACAACGTCTTCTTCCTGGTGGATGCGATTCAGGGGTTGGGCGTTTTCCCGCTCGACGTGGACCGCGCCCACATTGACGCCCTGGCCGCCGACGGTCATAAGTGGCTGCTCGGTCCGGAGGGATGCGGCATCTTGTATGTGCGGCGCGAGTGGCAGGACCGCATCGAGCCGGTCGAGTTCGGCTGGACCAACGTGGCCGGGTACACCGACTACGCTTCGCGCGACATGACGCTGCGCGCCGATGCCGGGCGGTATGAGTGCGGCACTCTCAATACGGTGGGCATTTTCGGACTGGAAGCTTCGATTGCCTACCTGCTGGACATCGGCGTGGAGCGCGTCTCGGCCGCCGTGACGGCTCTGGCCGGACGTCTGTCGCACGGCGCGCGCTCACTTGGCTACGAGGTACTGGGTCTGGACGACCAGACGCACGGCTCCGGCATTGTCACCATCGGCAAAAAGGACCTGGACGCGCGCATGCTGGTATCGCGCCTGAAGCAGGCGGGCATCATCGCCGCGCCACGCCAGGGCTACGTCCGCCTGTCGCCCCATTTCTACATCGCTCCGGAAGAGATCGACCGTACGCTCGACCTGCTAGGGTGAGGGATGGACCGGATGAGGACAGCAGTGGAGGGCAACGGGGAAGCCGCCGTGCGTGTGGTGATCTATGAAGACCTGGCGTGCCAGGACTGCGCCGCCTTTCGCCGCGTCATGGACGAAACGCTGCTGCCGCTGTACGGATCGAAGGCCGCCTTCGAGCACCACGACTTCCCTCTGGCCAAGCATATCTGGGCCAGGCGCGCGGCCATCGCGGCAAGACACTTCGACGCTGTGGCGGCGGGCCTGGGCCTGCAATGGCGCCGGTTTGCCCTCGATCACCTGAACGAGATCGACGGCGATGGATTCAACGGCTGGCTCGACCGCTTCGCCGCTGGCCGGGGAGCCGGGGCGGCGGCGGCAAGCGAGGCGTTGTCCGAGGCCGCGCTGGCCGGCGCGGTGGATCGCGACCATGCGGAAGGCGTGGCGCTGGGCGTGCGGAAGACACCCACCGTGCTGGTGAACGGCGTGTGGTTCATCGAGAGTTTCCCCGTGGAGGACCTTGTCATGACAATCGCGGCAGCGGTGAAGGAGAGTGGCCAATGACCAAACCGGTGGCGGTGGTGACGGGCGCAAGCCGGGGCATCGGCCGCGGCATCGCGTTCGAACTCGCCAGGACGCACAACGTCGTGGGCACCTACCGGGGGCGGCGCGACGCGGCCGAGAGCCTGCAAGCCGAAACGGGCTGCGAGATCATCCAATGCGACGTTGGTTCGCGAGCGGATCACGCCGCCCTGCTGTCGCGCGTGCGCGACAAGTTCGGCCGTCTCGATCTGCTGGTGAACAACGCCGGCATGGCCCCGCGCGAACGGCGCGACGTGCTCGAAGCCACCGAGGAGAGCTTCGACGAGCTGATCGCCACCAACCTGCGCGGTCCTCACTTCCTCACGCGCGACGCGGCGCGGATGATGACCGGACAGGGCAGCGGCCGCATCGTGTTCGTCACTTCGATCAGCGCCTACACGGCCAGCGTGAACCGCGCCGAGTACTGCATCTCGAAGGCGGGCCTCAGCATGAGCGCGCAAACCTTCGCCGCGCGCCTGGCGCCGGAGGGCGTGCTGGTGTTCGAGGTGCGCCCGGGGATCATCCGCACGGATATGATCGCGGCGGTGGAAAAGACATACGACGAGAAGATTGGCGGGGGGCTGCTGCCGCAACGCCGGATGGGCGAAACAACGGACCTCGCCAAGGTGGTGCGGGCCATCGCCGAAGGCTATCTGGACTACTGCGCCGGACAGGTGATCAACGCCGACGGCGGCTTCCATTTGCGGACGCTCTAAACAGCAAAAGGGGGAGCGCACCGCGCCCCCCCTTCTTTAGGAACACTGCAACGTCTTAGCAGGTGACCGCGCCCTTGGAGGCCGAGCTCACTGACCGGTAGTACTTCGCATAGACACCCGACTTGTACTTCATCTCGGGCGCCTTGAACTCCTTCAGGCGCGCGGCGATCTCGGCGGCCGGGATGGCCAGCTCGATCGTACGCTTCTCGATGTCGATGGAGATGGGATCGCCTTCCCGAACGATGGCGATGGGTCCGCCATCGACCGCCTCCGGCGCCACGTGGCCGATCATGAATCCGCGCGTGGCTCCGCTAAACCGTCCGTCGGTGAGCAGCGCCACCGTATCGCCCAGCCCCGCGCCCACAATGGCGCTGGTGACGCCCAGCATTTCGCGCATACCGGGTCCGCCCTTCGGGCCTTCAAAGCGGATCACCACCGTGTCGCCGGCCTTGATGCGCCCGTGCGTCACGGCGTCCATGGCGTCTTCCTCGCGGTCGAACACGCGGGCCGGGCCGGAGTGTCCTTTGCGCTCGATGCCCGTCACCTTGATGACGCAGCCCTCGGGCGCGAGCGAACCTTTCAGAATGACCAGTCCGCCCGACTTCTTGATCGGCTGGCCCACCGGACGGATCACGTCCTGTCCGGGCGTCTCGCGCGCCTCGGCGGCCTCTTCGCCAAACGTGCGGCCGGTCACCGTGATGCACTCCTTGTGAATGAAGCCGCCTTCGGCCAGGCGCTGCGCGATGACGGGAATGCCGCCCGCGCGGTCCACATCGACGGCCGTGTACCGGCCGGCGGGCTTCAGGTCGCACAGCAGCGGCGTGCGCTCGCTGATGTGCTGGAAGTCGTCCATGGCCAGCTCGATGCCGGCGTCGTGCGCCATGGCGAGCAGGTGGAGCACGGCGTTGGTGGAGCCGCCCGAAGCGGCCACGCTCGCAATCGCGTTCTCAAAGGCGTTGCGCGTGCAGATGTCGCGCGGCTTGATGCCGCGCGCGACGGCGTTCATGATCAGCTCGCCGCAACGCATGGCCACGTCGCCCTTGCGCTCATCCACCTGGGGCACGCTGGCCGTGCCGAACGGCGACAGGCCGATGCACTCCATGAGAGTCGCCATCGTGTTCGCCGTATACTGGCCGCCGCAGGCTCCGGGGCCGGGGCAGGCGTGATCCTCGATGGCGAGCAGTTCGGCGTCGGTGATCTTGCCCGCGGCGTGAGCGCCGACGGCCTCGAACACGTCCTGCACGATCAGCTCCCTGCCGTTCAGGTGGCCGGGCATGATCGTGCCGCCGTACAGCAGCACGCTCGGCACGTTCAGCCGCAGCAGCGCCATGGCCGCGCCGGGGATGGTC
Organism: Bryobacterales bacterium; assembly: GCA_020847045.1. GTDB lineage: Bacteria > Acidobacteriota > Terriglobia > Bryobacterales > Bryobacteraceae > JAFLBB01. Next base: position 22,568 of record JADLCT010000101.1, read on the forward strand.
TTGTCGCAGGCCACCAGCGCCACCAGGCCGTCAAACATGTAGCCGCGCGTGCAAAGCTCGATCGAGTCGGCAATCAGGTCGCGCGACACCAGCGACGCCTTCATGCCTTCGGTCCCCATGGTGATGCCGTCGCTGATGGCGATTGTGTTGAACTCCATCGGAGTCCCGCCCGCTTTGCGGACACCTTCCTTCACCCTTTCGGCCAGCAGCCGCAAATTGTAGTTGCACGGCATCGTCTCGATCCAGGTGTTGGCGATACCGATAATGGGCTTCTTCAGATCCTCGTCGGTGAAGCCGATGGACTTGTAATAGGAACGCGCGGGCGCGCGCGTGGGGCCCTGCGTAATCGTGTAACTTTGCAATTTCATGGCGACATGTCTAGTGTATAACGAGGGGGGTGGAACCGCCCATGAACCTTGGCCGCGAGTTTCGGTGAAGCCGCCGGCGGCAAGGCCCTGCGCGTCCGCCGCCGTATGCTCAAATTATGGCCCGCATTATTTGTATTCACGCTCATCCAGACGACGCCGAAATTTTCCTGGGAGGCACGCTGGCCTTGCTGGCGCACCGGGGACACGAGGTCACCATTGTCACCATGACACCGGGCGATTGCGGCACGAAGGAACATCCCCCCGAAGTGATCTCCCGGATGCGGCGCGCGGAAGGCGCGGCCGGAGCCGAACGCCTTGGCGCCAAGTACCTGTGCGCGGAGTTCCGGGACATGGCGGTGTTCAACAACGACGAGTCGCGCCGCCGCGTCACCGCGCTCCTGCGTGACCTGCGCCCTGACCTGGTCCTGACGGCCTCGCCCACGGATTACCACTGCGACCACGAGGCCACCTCCTACCTGGTGCGCGACGCCTGCTTCGGCGCCGGTTGTCCGAACTACGACTGCGCGGCCTATTCCCCGGCGCCCGCCCTGGAAGCCATCCCTCACCTGTACTTTGCGGATCCCGCCGAGGGCGCCGACCGCGAAGGGCGCGTCGTCCGTCCCGATTTCGTCGTGGACATCTCCTCCGCCTTCGAGGCCAAGCGCGACTCCCTGGCCTGCCACCATTCGCAGCGCCAGTGGCTGCTCGAACATCACGGCATGGACAACTACCTGGACGAGATGGAGAAGTGGACCAGGGCCCGCGGCAAACTGGCCGGGGTCACCTACGGCGAGGGCTTCCGCCATTACAAGATTCACCCCTACCCACAGGCTCCTCTGCTCGAAGACCTGCTGGGCGCGGGGCTGGTGAACCGCTTCGTGTAGTCACGGCCCCGGCGCGCGAGCAAACTCTCCCGCCGTGAGCCACTTGGAGCGCCTCCGCCGCCGCGCGCCGCGAAGGCCCCTGGTAGTCCAGTGCCTGATGAAGGAACTGGACCGCATCCGGCGGAACGAAGAAAAACTGGCCGAACTCTACCCGCCCTTCGCCACGCGCATCCGCCGCGTAATCGAGGCTCTGGAAGCCGCCGGCATCCGTCCGCGCATTCAGGAAGCCTACCGCCCGCCGCTGGAACAGCTACGGGCCTTTCAGTCGGGCCGCTCCCAGGTGAAGTTCGGCTTTCACAACGTCACCGGCGCGCAAGGGGAGAAGGAAGCGCTCGCCGTGGACCTGCTGGATGACGACGCGCCCCTGTCCCCCGCGACCACCTACCTGCTTCGTCTGGCGGCCGAGGCGCGGGAGCAGGGCTTGCGGACCGGGCTCCCTTGGGGCTTGTCCGCCAGGCAGCGTCTGAGTGTGGAACGGGCGGTCGCCGAGCGCAATTTCGCCGCGCCGATTCGTCCGGGCTGGGATCCCACGCACGTGGAACCTCTCGGAATTACGGCGGCTGAGGCGAAATCCGGGAAGCGGCCGGCGTGGCGGGACTAGTTCGCCGGCGAGGGGCCGCCACCGGCGCCGTGAACCGTCTCCAACTCCTCATCGAGAGGCACCTCGCAGGAGCAGCAGTCCGAGCAGCGCTGGCAGCGCGCGCACAGATGGTTCTGGCAGGCGTCCTTGGTGCAGTAGTGGCAGATCTCACTCGAGGGTTCGTTGCAGATCGAGCAGGCAAACCGGGGTTCGCTCATGGCTTCGCTCCTTGCGGGGCGGGCGGCTTCGGTTTGGACGCCGGACGCGAAGGCGCCTGCCGGATCAGCATGCCCCGGCAGCGCTGCGCCTCCTGGTCGATGATTTTCATCTCCCGCTCTTTCATTGTGGCCAGTTCCACCAGGTAGTTCCGCAGGCCGGAGCGAGGACCGTCGCCTTCCAGCTCCACCGACTCCAGCAGGTCGGCCAGCGCCGGGTTCTGGTAGGTTCTCACGCCCTGCGTCAGTGAGCGAAACATGCTGCGGCAGGCGTCCAGGCGCATGAAAAGCTCAAAAGCCTTGCCCAGATCCGAAGCGTCGCGTTGCAGTTCGCCGGCCGTGCGGGCGGCGTAGCCCAGCTCGGCCCGGAGGTCACGCAGTTGGCCCACATAGGCGTCGGGCGCGCCCTGGCTCACCCACTCCTCCGGCTTCACGTCATCCAGTAGAGGGATGAGCCGGTTGGCCTGTGTCCCGACGGCGTGAATCGTTTTTTGAATGTTCCACTCGGTGGTGACGCCATCGTTCGCCGCGCGCGGAGCGGAAGCGCTGGCCGCCGGCTGTTGCGGCCAAGCCGACATCGCGGTAGCCAACACGAGGATTAATGAATGCTTCATCCCTGACACCTATCTCGTAGTGTCGCATGGGACACTCTAACAAACCGGCGAGGGTTGCGCGAACCGGGTTACGCCCTGAGGCCTGGAGGCGGCGGGTTAAGCCCCTGGAGGAGGCGGCGGTGGAGCGGAAGCGCCCGCGTCGCCTGGCGGCGGGGGTGGAGGTGGAGGCGGCGGCTGGGCGCCCGTATCGCCCGGTAGCGGTGTTCCGCCCCCGCCGGGAACGCCACCACCGGCGCCGGGCCGTGGGCCGCGCATCATGATTGTGTAAAAAGCCTCGGCCAGCGCATTCGCGGCGCGGTGCGCCATGGCGCCTTTGTCGATGCGGGACTTGGCCAGCGGCGTGTTCTTGTACACGCGAAGCGATTCGCCCGGGTTCACGAGTTTCATCGAATCCGAGGGAATCAGCCGGTGGCGAACGCCCACCTGGCCCTCTTCGACGCCTACATAGGTGGTGTCTTCATCCTCCAGCGCCACATCAAACACCGTGCCGCGCACGGAAATCACCGCCGTGGGCGTGTAAATGCGCGCCGGGTTCGGTTGTCCGCCGAAGCGCCGGATGTACACCTTCACCCGCCCCAGCCACAGGTCCAGCAGGTCGCTCCAGGCGCCGGGATTGTTGCGGAAGGTGACACGCGAGTTCGGGAAGACCTCAAACGTGCTGCCGTCGGAAACCTGAAACACGGCGAACCCGTCAGGACCGCTCAGGACTACCTGCTTTTGTTGTACGAAGTCACCCACGTTCAAGACCCAGGGCTGCGAACCGCGCAACACCGAAACCTGGCCGGAGATGGACACCACCTTGGCGGCACTCTCATTCAGCCCGGTGAAAGTAGGATCGTAATGGACGTCAGGCGGAAGTGGTTGAATTTGTTGGAGTGGAGTTTGCGCAGGGCACACGGCGAGCGTCGCTGCCACCAGCAGCCACCCAACCGCCGGACGCAAGGTGCGCATAGAAAGCATCCAGTCTACCATCAAACGTGCAAGCAACTAGAAGACCTAGTTGCGAATCTATCGGCAAAATCGCATCAAATCAATAGTTTTCCCTCCCAACATCCGATAGAGGAGTGGGTTCATAAGGGTAGAATGGGTGCATAGCATGTGTCCCAGGGCCACAACTCGGGCAAAATGGGCGAGCCGCGCGGGCCGTTTGGCGCTGGCGGGACTGGCCTTGTGGCTTCCCGCCGGAGTAGTTTCCGCGCAGGAGGGCGCCGGAGCGCGTCTCGACTGGCGGCAGTTTGGGAACCTCAGCATCACCGGTCCGGCGGTGGCCGGTCTGGCGAGCGGTCCCGTCAACCGTGTGTGGTATTCCACGGCAGGTGACCGTTTGGCCGTCCTCACCGCGGCGGGCCAAACCTGGGAAACCACCGATTTCGAATCCTGGAAGAGCGCCGCGCTAGCCCCGCCCGCCCGGGCGGTGGCCGAAGCCAGCTCGCTGCCCGAGCCGGGGGCTCACGTTCTCGCGTCCGGCGCCCGGCTGTATGCGGCCGGAGCCTATGTCTGGAGCAGTGAAGATGAAGGGCGCACTTGGCGCAATCTCACGCAGTTCGCAAAATTCTCGATATTGGGTGGTCCGCTCACGGATCTGGCCGTTTCCCCCACCAATCCCGACGACATTGCAGTTGCCAATCTCCGCGGTGTGTGGCGCTCCCTCGATGGCGGCTATACCTGGGACAGCTTGAACGCTCTGCTGCCCAACCTGCCCGCCTTGCGGCTGCTGCAAACACCGGAACGAGGCCGGGGGCTGGCGCTGGCGTTCACCACCGGCGAAGAAGCCGAGTGGGCGCCCGGCGAACGCACGGGCTGGCGGCCTTCGGAGAGTTCGCGGCTGGCGGCTGAGCGGGGCCTGGCCACCACCATTGCCCGCGCCACCGCTTCCGCACCCGTGCGGGCGTTGCGCGCCGGGACCTACCTTTATGCGGGCGCCGCCGACGGGCGTCTGTTCAGTTCAAGCGACGATGGCCTCACCTGGCGCGAGTTCCGCTTTGCCGACACTGGCCGCGTAGAGTCGATTTTTGCCGACCCCCGCGAGCCCCAGATCGCCCTGGCGGCCGTCGCGCCCGCCTCGGCCAGCGGAGTACGCCTGCTGCGCACCACCAACGCCGGGCTTTTTTGGGACGACCTGAGCGCCAACCTGCCTCCCGGCGCGGCCCATGGCGTCACGGCCGACCTCGCCACCGGAACCGTCTACCTGGCGACGGAGTCCGGCTTGTTTCTCACCGTCACCAATCTTCGGAACGCCAGCCCGGCCACGCGATGGGAACGGATCGACAATGGACTCCCGCGCGCGCCGGTCCAGGACGTGATGCTCGATAGCGAAGGAAATCAACTGTATGCCGCACTGGCCGGCCACGGCATTTACCGCACATTGGCGCCCCACCGCCTGGCCGATCCGCGCGTGGTGAACGCGGCGGATTTCAGCGCCCGCGCCGCAGCGCCGGGTTCGCTGCTCAGCGTACTCGGCCGCCGTGTCGCCTCGGCGCGGATGGGAGAAACCGTGGTGCCCGTGCTGGCCGCCAGCGAGTCGGAATCGCAGATTCAGGTGCCCTTCGAGGCCCGCGGCGCGACCCTTTCCTTGAACCTTGCCGACGGCACGCCCGGCGGCCGCCGCCTTGCCCTACCCCTGCGCCCCCTCTCGCCCGCCATCTTCATCGACCGTGACGGCACACCCATGATTCTCGACGCCGATCGCGGTCTTCTGCTCGACGCCCAGACACTGGCCAGCGGCGGCGGGAGAATCCAAATCCTCTGCACGGGGTTGGGGCGCGTGTCGCCCGATTGGCCCACCGGACTGGCCGCACCCGTCGAGGGTTTGCCGCGCGTCACCGCCCCGGTGACGGTCTATTTGGACCGCACCGCGCTGCGGGTGACCCGCGCCACGCTTGCGCCCGGCTACATCGGTTTCTACCTGGTGGAAGCTGAGCTGCCCGTTGTGGTGAATGCCGGACCAGCCGAGCTGTATCTCGAAGCGGCTGGAAGCGAAAGCAACCGTGTTACGTTATACTTGCGACCTTAACCGTGCGCCTTCCCGGGCACTGTACACTGGAGCAGGGGGTTAATCATGATCACTCGCCGCGAACTTGCCGCCCTGGTTCCCGCACTGGGTTTCGCCCAGGTGAAGGAAGAGAAAAAGCTGGCCCCGTACTACCCCACCCCGGAGACGATTGTCGAGCGGATGCTTCAACTGGGCAGTCTGAAAGCCGGAGAGAAGATGTTCGACCTGGGCTCGGGCGACGGCCGGCTGGTGATTATGGCCGCCGAAAAATTCAAGGCCGACGCCACGGGCGTGGAGCTGGACGACGACCTGTACAAACAAAGCTCAGAGCGCATCAAGCGTCTGGGGCTGGAGGGTAAGGCCCGCATCGTCCACGGCGACGTGCTGGCGCAGGACTATAGCCCGGCCGACCTGCTGACGGTATATCTGCTGCCCAGCGCCACCGAAAAGTTGACGCCGATTCTGGAGAAGCAGCTCAAGAAGGGCACGCGCATCGTGAGCCACGATTTCCCCTTCAAAAATTGGCAGCCGGAAAAAATCGAAGACATTCCAGACGACGGAGAAGGCCGCTCGCACACGCTGTATCTGTACCGGCGGTAAGCGCCGGAGCGGGCGCGGAGAGGGCGAGTTTTGGCTGGAGAACACGTTTTCGTTCCCCTACTGTGGCGGCGGTCGAGCGCCATCACCCGCGTTCTGTTCGCCGTTGGCATGGTGGCCCTGGCCAGCGCGCACAATTCGCCGCCGCTGGCGCGCGTGGCCGCCAGCCTCTACCTGGTGTTCAGCGCCGCGGTGCTGCTGTTGCGGTTTCTGCAGCGTCCTGCCGGGACGACGGCGGCGCTGGTTGTGGATACCTTCGCCTACCTGCTGTCGGTGACCCTGATCGCTAACGGCAATCTCTGGATCATCCTGCACCAGTTCTGCTTTCTGGCCCTCACCGTGCTGCTGCTCCACCACTGGCAGCAGCTTCTGGCCGTATTCGGCACATGTCTCGCCTACTTTGTGCTGGTGTCTCCGCCGGCCGCGCGTGAAGCGCTGCCCGGCCTGGTGGTGACGTCTCTGGTGGCCGCCTTCGCCCTGTGGCAAAAGCAGGTGATCGAGGACCGCCTCTTTCAAGCCTCGCGCCAGGCCGTGATGTACCGCTCCAGCGCGGAGAATGTCCGCTTCCAGGAGCGCGCCCGCATTGCCGACGACTTCCACGATGGCCCACTCCAGATGTTCATGAGCCTGAACGTCCGGCTGGAGGTGCTGCGGCGCATCATGGAAAAAAAGCCGGCCGAGGCGCAGGCCGAGCTGGCGCAGTTGCAGGAGGTGTGGAAAAAGCAGGTGACCGAGGCGCGCGAGTTCATCCACACGATTCGCGCGGCCACCACCATCGAGGAGAATCTGGCCTCGGCGATGGAGCGTCTGGTGGAGCTGTTCGAGAAAGACAATGGCGTCACGGCGGCGCTGAAAGTGCAGGGAAACATCTCCACGGTGGAGTCCGAACTCACCAGCGAGATGCTGCAAATGACCCGCGAGGCGCTGCACAACGTCTGGAAGCACGCCAAAGCCACCGGGATCCAGGTGACGCTGGAGCAGGGCGCGCATGAGCTGCTGCTGACCGTGGTGGACAACGGACAGGGGTTTCCCTTCTCGGGCTCCTACACGCTGGAGGAGTTGGATCTGCTGCGCCTGGGCCCGGTGAGCATCAAGCGCCGCGTGAACGCTTTGCAGGGTGGGCTGATTCTGGAATCCCGGCCCGGCAAAGGTTCCACGTTGCGCATCCGCATTCCCCAATGAAACGCGCTTTGCTGGCCGCGGCCCTGCTGACGGCGTGCCGTCCCTACGCAGACTTCACGCTGCCGCCGCCCACGGGCGCGCGCCGCGATGTGCAGCCCCGCGTCGAAGTCCGGCCGGAACCGGTGCTGGGGCGCGGCGCGACGGGCGAGTTCGACGCCGTGGATGCGCTGAACCCATCGCTCGTCTGGCGCGGCGGCCGGTGGTTCAACTTCTATTCCGGCTTCGACGGCAAGACCTGGAGCACCGGGCTGGCCACCTCCGCCGATGGCCTCGCCTGGACCAAACAGGGCCGTGTGCTGTCGCCCGAAGCCGCCACCTGGGAGGGAAGCTATATTGCCGCCAATGGCTCCGCTCTCTGGTTCCGCGATGAGTTTCATTACTGGTATCAGGCCGGCTCGCCGCCGCGCATCGGCCTGGCCCGCTCGCGCGACGGCCTCGCATGGCGCAAGGAGGCCGCCCCGGTGGTTCCATTCGGCCCGCGCGGGGCTTGGGACGAGCGCGCCACCGCCGATCCGTATGTGATTGCGGCGGACGGCTGGCTGTATCTGTTTTACCTGGGTGAGGACCGCGCGCGGAGGCAGCGTCTGGGCGTGGCCCGCTCCCGCGACGGCATGGCCTGGGAGAAGCTGCGCGAGTCGCCGGTGCTGGAGTTGGGCGCTCCCGGAACGTTCGACGAAAACGGCTTGGGGGAACCGGCGGTGTGGCAGGCCGAGGGCTGGTGGTGGATGCTCTACACGGGACGCGGCCGTTCCGAGGACCGCCGCATTGGGCTGGCGCGGTCGGCGGATGGCGTGCGTTGGGATCGAGTGCGCGAATCCGCCGTCTTCGCCGGAACGGCGCCGTGGATGGCGAAGGTGGTGTGCGATCCGCACGTCGAGCCTGGAAAAGACGGAGCACTGCGCATCTGGTTCGGTGGCGGCAGCATCCCACACCCAGCGGAAAACATTGCCGGGGCGATCGGCTACGCGACGCTGTCCTGGCAGCCGGCCGCGCGTTGACCCTTTGACGAGGCGAGGATGAGAATCGGCATCACCTGTTACCCCACCTACGGCGGAAGCGGCATCGTGGCCACCGAACTGGGACTGGAGCTGGCCCTGCGCGGCCACGAGATCCACTTCATCAGCTACGCGCACCCCATTCGCCTTCCGGTGGAGTCCGAACAGGTCCACTTCCACGAGGTGGAGGTGGCCAACTATCCTCTGTTCGCCTACCCGCCCTACTGCCTCGCGCTGGCCGGGCGGATGGCCGAGGTGGCCGAGCGCTATGAGTTGGACCTGCTGCACGTCCATTACGCCCTGCCCCACGCCGTTTCCGCGCTGCTGGCGCGGCAGATGCTGGCGGCGCGGCGGAACTTGCCGTTTGTCACCACGCTGCATGGCACCGATATCACTCTGGTGGGCCAGGAGCCGTCCTATTTCGCCATTACGAAGTATTCCATCGAGTCCTCCGACGGCATCACCACGGTCAGCCAGTATCTGAACGACCGCACGCGCGAGGTGTTCGGCATCGAGAAACCGATGCGGACCATTCACAACTTCGTAAACTGCGAGTTGTACCACCCGCGTGAGCCCGGCACGGGCGCGGGCCGCCGTCCGCGTTTGATTCACATTTCAAACTTCCGCCCGGTGAAGCGGCCGGCGGACTGCATCCGCATTCTGGCCGAGGTGTCGAAAACTGTCGATTGTGAGCTTTGGATGGTGGGCGACGGTCCTGAGCGTGGCCCGTGCGAGCGGCTGGCGCGCGAGTTGGGCGTCAGCCAGCGGGTGGAGTTTTGCGGGAAGCAGGATCACATCGAGCGTCTGCTGCCGGGCGCCAGCGTGCTGCTGCTGCCGAGCGAGCATGAGGCCTTCGGGTTGGCGGCGCTGGAAGCCATGGCCTGCGGCGTGCCTCCAGTGGCCACGCGCGTGGGCGGGGTGGCGGAGCTGGTGCGCGACGGCGTGGACGGCTTTCTGGAAGCCACCGGGGATACTGCGGCGCAGGCGGCCCGTGTGGCGAGGTTGCTGACGGATTCTGTGTTGCACCGCCGGATGTCGGAGGCGGCGCAACTTGCGGCCCGCACCCGTTTCGACTCCCGGCGCATTATTCCGCAGTATGAGGACTACTATCGCGAAGTGATTGGGAACTTTCCGGCCCGGGCGGGTGTCTGAACAGGCAGGGAACCTCGAAGGGGAGGCCCGGGCGGCTCTGCATCCGTTCGGGACTACAATTGGAGGTTGAGGGTAAGCAAAGACATGGCCGACGGAACGGTCAGCTTCGAGCCGGGATTGCACGCCACTCCATGGGAGACGGCGGAAACGGGGCCATCTCTGTCCCTTCCCGCGCTGGCCCAGTCGCGGCTGATCGAAGGCTTGCGGCGCGGCGACGACGCGGCGTACGAACAGCTTCTGGCACTTTACGAGCGGCCCGTGTACAACCTGGTGTACCGTCTGCTGGCGAATCCGGCCGACGCGGCCGATGTTGTGCAGGAGGTGTTTCTCAAGGTATTTCGCAATATCGGCTCCTTCCGTTCGCAGAGCAGCCTGAAGACCTGGATCTACCGGATTGCCGTGAACGAGGCGCACAATCACCGGCGGTGGTTCGAGCGCAAGCGCGGCCAGGAGGTGGGGCTGGAGGAAGAGGTAAGCGAAGGAGTCCATTTTCACCAGGTATTGGAGGATAACGAGCGGTCCCCGTTTGACTCGTTCGCCAATGCGGAGGCGCAAGCGATGATGGAAGAAGCACTGTCGTCGCTGAAACCGGCCTTCCGCTCGGCGGTTGTGCTGCGGGATATCGAGGAGCTCAGCTACGAAGAGATCGCCGAGATTCTGCAGGCCAACCTGGGAACGGTGAAGTCACGAATTCTGCGCGGGCGGGAAGCTTTGCGCGAGGCGCTGGAACTCAGACTGCAGGCACGCGGCGGATCCGGTCTCCGGCTCTGCGCCGCCGGGTAAGCAAGTCAGGAACAGGAAGGCGGACATGCCGTATCACGAGAACAGGGCGGGTAATGACAGCGCTCATCGCGGCGATGCCGCGTTGAGCGCCCAACTGGCCGCGCTGCCACGGCAGGAGCCGCCATCGCGACTGAGCGCCCATCTGCGCGTGATGGCATCGCGGGAAGCGCAGCGGCGGCGGATGTGGGCGGACCCGGCCAGCGTCGCGGCGTATTTGGCGGGGCGGTTCCGCCTGATGATGAACAACATGATGCGCCCGTATGCCGTTCCGGTGACGGGCGGGCTGCTGAGCGCGGTGGTGTTGTTCTCCATGGTGCTGACCAGCTATCCGATGATAGGTGAGATTCAAGGCGACGTGCCGACACCGGTGTCGACCGAGCCGGGCGTGGTAAGCTCGATGGCCTTTGGCTTGGGCGACGAAGATATTGTTGTGGATGTCTCCATCGACGAGCAGGGACGCGTAATGGAGTATTCGCTGCCCTCCAGCCAGCGCTGGGCCAGGGACCCCGTGCTCCGCAGGAGCCTGGAAAATACCCTGCTGTGCACGCGCTTCCAGCCGGCCACGCGGTTCGGCCAGCCCTCCTCCGGCCGCATGCGGATCACCGTCCGGCGAAGCCAGATGGACGTGCGCGGCTAAGCGCCGCACGCTACTCTGAGAATTGCCACAAAAACTAGGCCAGCATTTTCTGCGCCGCCCGGCGACGCTGGAAAAGATCGCCGCCGCCGCTATTCCGGAACATGCCGGGCAGGTGATCGAGATTGGCGCGGGCGAAGGCGTGCTCACGGAGCGTTTGCTGGAACGGGCGGACAAGGTGTACGCCATCGAGGTGGATCCCGAGCTGGTGGCCAGGTTGATGATGCGCTTCCGGGGCGAGCCGCGGTTGAAGATCGTCGCGCAGGACGTGCTCGCCACCGATTTGACGCAGTGGGGACGCGCCGTGGTGACGGGCAATCTGCCCTACTACATCACCTCGCCCGTCATCGAACGCACGCTGGCCATGGGAAAGCTTCTGGAGCGGGCCGTGTTTCTGATCCAGAAGGAGGTGGCCGAGCGGGTCACCGCCAAGCCGGGCACGCGCGATTACGGCTTCCTGACGGTTGCCACGCAATTGCACGCGCATTCGAAGCTGCTGTTCAAGGTGCCGCCGGGGGCTTTTTCTCCGCCGCCCAGAGTGGATTCGGCCGTCATCTGTCTGGATCCGCTGCCTGCCGCCGAGCTGGGCGATCCGACGCCCATGCTCGCGTTCCTGGGGCTTTGTTTCAAACATAAACGCAAGACCTTGCGCAACAACCTGGCGCCCATCTTCGGCCGGGAAGCCATCGGCGCGCAGCCCGAGGCGGGCCTCCGCGCGGAGCAGTTGACGCTGGAACAGTTCCGCGATCTATACCGCCGTCTGGCTGGCGGATGAGGTGTGTTCCGCGGTACCCTCATGCGGGCCGCTACAATGGATAGTTACCCCCAACATGGTTAGAGTTCGTTTCGCGCCTTCCCCCACGGGCTACCTGCACATCGGCAGCGCCCGCACCTTCATCTTCAACTGGCTGTACGCCCGGCATCATCAGGGCACGATGATTCTGCGCATCGACGATACCGACGTCGAGCGCAACACGGATGCCTCGCTGCAGTCCATCTATGACGGCCTCCGCTGGCTGGAGCTGGATTGGGACGAGGAGTACCGGCAAAGCGACCGTCTGGAGCAGCACAAGCTGGCCGCGTGGGCCATTTTTGAAGCGGGCCACGCCTATCGCGACTTCACGCCGGCGGCGAACTCGGGCGAGGAGGCCGCCTCGGCGGGATCAAGCAAAGGGCCTTGGCTGTGCAACCCAGGCATGCGCGAGTTGACGCTGGAAGAGAGCGAACGGCGCGCGGCTGCGGGCGAACCCTTCGTGCTGCGCTTCCGCGTGCCACGCGGCGCGGGGCGCACCATCGCGTTCCCGGACGGCGTGTATGGCGAGCAGTCGAAGTCCGCCGATGACGTGGAGGATTTCGCGCTGCTGCGGTCCAACGGGATGCCCACCTATCACATGGCCTCCTGCGCCGACGACGCCGCGCTGCGCATCAGCCATATCATCCGCGGGCAGGACCACCTGTCGAACACCTTCAAGCACATCCTCATTTTCGAGGCGTTGCGGGCCGAGCTTCCGAATTTCGCGCATCTACCCTTGCTGGTGGCGCCCGACGGCGCGAAGCTGTCCAAGCGCAAGCATGGCCCCGTTGTGAGCGTGACCACCTACCGCGACGCGGGTTTTTTGCCACACTCCTATGTGAATTTTCTGTGCCTGCTCGGCTGGTCGCCGAAGGACAATCGCGAGCAGATGTCGCGGCGGGAACTGCTGGACGCGTTCTCGCTGGCCGGCGTGAACCGTTCGAACGCCGTGGTGAATTTTAGCGAGGAGGATCCCATCGATCCCAAGGCGCTCTGGCTGAACTCACAGCATTTGCGCGCCTGGCCGGTGGAGGAGCTGGCTCCGCGCGTGAAACTGGTGCTCGAAGCGGCCGGTCTGCCCGCTCTGGAGCCGGAGGAGCATTTCCGCTGGGTGGTGGACACGATCCGTTCCCGATTTTTCACGCTGAACGATTTCGCCACCAAGGGCCGGGCCTATTTCGCGGATGATTTTCCCATGCAGAGCGAGGCGCTGGCGAAGTTGGACGCGCCGCAGGCGCGCGAGCTGCTGCGCGAGCTGGCGCCGCGGATCGCCGCGCTGCCCGAGTTCACCGAGGCAAGCGCCGAGGCGGCGCTGCGCGAACTGGCCACGGAGAAGGGCGTGAAAGCGGGCGTGCTGATCAACGGGTCGCGAGCGGCGCTGACCGGACAAACAGTGGGTCCAAGCGCCTTTGCCGTGTTCGCCGCGCTGGGCCGCGAGCGCGTGGTGAAGCGGCTGTCGGGTGTCTAAATCAACATGATCATTCTTGGCATTGGCGGAATCCTGAACGATCCGGCCGTGGCGCTGCTGAAAGACGGCGCGCTGGCGGCGGCGGTGGAACAGAAGAAGGTGGCGCGAACGGCACGCGCGGGCGAATTGCCGGAAGAGGCCATCGCCGAGTGTCTTCGCATTGCGGGCGTGAAGCCGGAACAGGTGGAGTGCACGGCATTGGCGCGGCCGCTCGGCTCGGGCGCCGAAACGGCTCTGCACTTGAATCTGCGGGCGCTGTTTCCGAACGCGCAACTGGTGGTGGTGGACCACCACACGGCGCACGCGGCGTCGGCCTACTATGCCTCGCCATTCGCATCGGCCACCGTGTTGACGTTCGACCGTCTGGGCGATTTGCGCTGTGGAGCCATCTGGCAGGCCGAGGGAACCGACCTGCGCGTGGAGCGCGAGCTGTACTATCCCGACTCGCTGGGCGACCTGTATGGCCGCGTGACGGCGCTGCTCGGCTTTCATCAGGGCGCCGATGAACACAAGGTGCAGTGGCTGTCCTGCGGTGGTACGGACCGCTTCGCGCCGGTGTTTCTCGACATTCTCCAACACGCGCCTGGCAGGCTGCCGCGCGTGGACCGCAGCTACTATGACAACCAGCGGCTGAGCAACGGCGGGTTCAGCGCGAAGTTCTACGAGCGGCTGGAACTGGCCGACGGCGGCCCGGCGCCAGCCGGTTTGCACGCCGATATCGCGGCCGGGGTGCAGAAGGCCGTGGAGACGGTTGTGCTCGACATGGCGGGCCGGGGAGAGAACCTGTGCCTGGCGGGCGGACTGGCTTTCAACGCGCTGCTGGTGGCGGCGTTGGAACGGAGCGGCCACTGGAAGCAGGTGTTTGTCCAGCCGGCTTCGGGGAACACCGGCACGGCGATTGGCGCCGTGTACCATGCCTGGCACCGCACGCTGCGCAACCCGCGGTGCGCGCCGATGCATTCGCTGCTGCTCGGGCCGGAGTATTCGCCCGAGTCGATCAAGCAGGTGCTGGAGAACTGCAAGCTGCGGTTCCGGTATCTGTTGACGACGGGCGAGCTGATTGAACGCGCCGTCGAGGAGTTGAACGCCGACAAGATCATCGCCTGGATGCACGGGCGCATGGAATTCGGCCCGCGCGCGCTGGGGAACCGGAGCATTCTCGCTTCGCCGCTGAATCCGTATTCGACGGAGAACCTGAACAGCTTCATCAAGCACCGCGAGCCGTTCCGGAAGTTCGCCTGTTCGGCGCCGGCCGAGATCGCCGGCGAATATTTCGAAGCCGGCCCGAACGCGCGGAACCTGGCCACGGTTGGCCGCGTGAAGCCGCGGCACCAGAAGACGTTCGAGCCAGCCGTGCTGGGCGATGGCCTGGTGCGCGTGCATGTGGTGCATCGCGAGGAAAACCAGGTGTTCTGGGAGCTTCTGCACGCCTTTGGGCGCTCCACCGGCGTACCCGTGCTGTTCAATACGAGCTTCAACCTGTTCAGCGACCCTCTGGTGTGTTCGCCACGCGACGCGGTGCGCAGCTTCTATTCGAGCGGCATCGACTCGCTCTTCGTCGGTCTGTTCCAGTTGCAGAAGTAGCGCGCGCACGATGGCATAATCGAAAGGCCATGCTGAGCCGGCGCGCCTTTCTGTCCACGGGGTTTTCCAGCGCGACCGCCGCCACAGCGTCCGCCGGGCCCCGTCCGCCGAACTTCGTATTCATCCTGGTGGACGATTTCGGCTGGCGGGACACGGGGTACAACGGCAGCCGCTACTACGAAACGCCCCATATCAACGCGCTGGCGCGATCGGGCATGACGTTCACGGACGGCTACGCGGCGGCGCCGGTGTGCTCGCCGACGCGAGCGGCGCTGATGACGGGACGGTGGCCGGCGCGGCTTCACCTGACGGCGCACCTGCAGGGCCACGCGAGCACGCCTCCCCATGCGAAGTTGCGCGCGCCGGTGACGCGGAAGGAACTGCCGCTAAGCGAGGTGACCATTGCCGAGCTTCTGAAGCGGAAGGGGTACGCGACGGCGAGCATCGGCAAGTGGCATCTGGGCGATCCGGGCTTTCTGCCCACTGACCAGGGCTTCGACGTGAACTTCGCGGGCACCTGGGACGGTTCACCGAAGAGCTTCTTCTATCCGGGCTGGGAAGGAAAACCGGCCGGCGTGCGCGGACGCGCGGGCGAGTATCTCACCGATCTGCTGACGGACCGGGCGTGCGAATGGCTGAAACAACAACGGTCGAATCCGTTTTTCCTGTATCTGCCGCACTACGCCGTGCACGTGCCCATCGAAGCCAAACGGGAGATCGCTGAGAGATTCAGCCGCAAGCCGGCGGCGGGCGGCCAGAACTTCGCCGAGTACGCCGCGATGATCTACAGCGTGGATGAATCGGTGGGACGCGTGATGCGGACAATAGAAGAGATGGGCGTGGCCGGGCACACGGCGGTGTTTTTCACGGCCGACAACGGAGGAGTCAGCTCGCGCGAGTGGCGGCAGAGGCAGGTAACCTCGAATGCGCCGCTGCGCCTGGGCAAGGGGCACCTCTACGAGGGTGGAATTCGCGTGCCCACGCTGGTGAGATGGCCGGGCGTGACCCAGCCGGGTTCGGTGTGCCGCGACCCTGTGTACACATGCGACTACTACGCGACCATGGCGGAGATGGCGGGCGCGCCGCTGGATTCGAGCCACCGTCCGGATGGCGCAAGCATCACGCCGGCGCTGCGCGGACGGCCCATGCGCGAGCGAAGCCTGTATTGGCACTATCCGCATTACAGCCCGCAGTTGGGCCGGCCGGCGGGCGCTATGCGACGCGGCCCGTGGAAGCTGATCGAGCACATGGAGACGGGCCGGGCCGAGTTGTACCACCTGGACCGCGACCTGGGCGAGCGCGCCGATTTATCCGGGCGCGAAACGAAGCTCTTCGAGTCGATGCGGGCCGAATTGCGCGGGTGGCGCGCGAAGGTGGGCGCGCAGATGCCCGAACCGAATCCGGACTTTGACCCGGCGCGCGAGCCGCAACCACCGGTTGAACCGCTGCCATGACGCAGACGCAAGCAGCCGTGCTGGCGGCGTTGGTGGCGCTGGCGGGGGCCTGGGATTGGAAGTGGCGTCTGATTCCCAACTGGATGACGGTGACGGGCGTGGTGGCGGGTCTATTGTTGCACTCGCCGCTGGCGGCGCTGAAAGGCATCGGCGTGGCGTTGCTGGTGTATGTGCCGCTCTATCTGCTGCGCGCCGTGGGCGGAGGGGATTTGAAGCTGATGGCGGCGGTGGGATCGATTGTGGGTCCCGATGTATGGCTGGTGCTGTTTGTGTTGTCGGCGGTATTGGGCGGCGTGGCCGCGCTTGTCCTGGTTGTGGCCAAGGGGCGGTTGCGGCGGACGCTCGCCAACGTGGGCCATATTCTCGGAGCGGCATCCCGCGCCTCCGCGCCTCATGCGGAGCGGCCGGAGCTTGACGCCGGACACCCGGAGGCGCTTACGCTTCCGCGCGGAACGGTGATCGCCACCGCGGCGCTGCTCTACCTGGCGGCGCAGCGGCTGTAGGGCTGGGGCGGAACTCATACCGGCGCTGGTGAACGCGCCGAACGAAAGCGCTATACTGCGCGGCATGAGGCAATTTCTTACCGTATTCGGGATTGCGGCGGCTTTGCTGCTGGCGCCCGCCATCGCCCAGGACAAGAAGGGCGGCGTGAAGATCGCGAAGAAGGCCGTTGAGCTGCTGGACCTGAACACGGCGTCGCTGGACCAGTTGAAGGCGCTGCCGGGAGTGGGCGACGCGTACGCGGCCAAGATTGTGAAGGGCCGCCCGTACCGCGCCAAGAACGAGCTGGTGGACAAGAAGATCGTCCCGGAGGCGGCGTACGAGAAATTCAAGGCGCTGGTGATCGCCAAGCATAAGTAGAGACCGCACGCGTTACCCTACTTACGAATGAGCACACGGCAGCCCGTGCACGTCCTGTATGGGGGCGCGCATCTGTTCCGTCCCGATGTAGTGGAGAAGATGGGGCGGCTGGCTCTGCGATCCCTCGAAGAGTGCACGCTGGACGAGTTGGTGGAGCCTGCCATCGCGGAGCGTGTGCGCGCGAAGCTGCGAACCGAACCGGTGGAGGATCTGCGGATCGATTTCGAAGACGGCTATGGCATCCGGCCGGACGATGAGGAGGACCGCGACGCGGCCAGCGCGGGACGGCGGTTCCGGGAGGCTTACGACACGCGCGTGCTACCGCCGCTGACAGGGATCCGGCTGCGCAGCGGCTGGCGCCGTGCCGAACGGACGATGAGGCTGTTTCTCGATGCGGCGGGCGTGGCGCCGGCGGGGTTTGTGATCACGCTGGCCAAGGTGGTTTCGGCGCGCGAGGTGGAGCGGGCGGCGCAAGCCGCGCCGGGCATCGCGCTGGAGGTGATGATCGAAACTCCGGAAGCTCTGCGCGACGCACCGGCGATTGTGAAGGCCGGTCCCGTGGTGGCGGCGCACCTGGGGCCGTACGATTTGACGGCGTCACTCGGCGTGCCGGCGGCGGCGCAGAGCCTGGCGCATCCTTTGTGCGATTTCGCGCGGCACACGATGCTGATGGCGCTGGCGGGAACGGGCGTGCGGATATCCGATGGGCCCACGGCGCGCCTGCCGGTGGGAACGAAGGATGAGGTGCGGGAGGCCTGGCGGTTGCACATGGCGAACATCACGCATGCGCTGTCATGCGGCATCCATCAGGGATGGGATCTCCACCCGGCGCAACTGCCGGCGAGGTATGCGGCGGTGTACCGCTTTTACCGGGAACATCTGGCGGCCAGCGCGGAACGTCTGCGCAACTATCGCGCGCAGTGCGAGCAGGCGACGCGCGTGGGGCAGGCGTTCGACGATGCGGCGACGGTGCGCGGGCTGGAATCGTTCTTCGCGCGCGGGGTGGCGTGCGGAGCATTGGACGCCTGGGAGGCGCCGGTATGAATTATACGGAGTTGCGGTACGAGATCTCGAATGCCGTGGCGTGGATCACGTTGAACCGGCCCGAGCGTTTGAACGCCTGGACGCGTGTGATGGAGGAGGAGTTCTACGCGGCGGGCCAGGCGGCCGCGGCCGATGAGAGCGTGCGTGTGATTGCCGTGACGGGCGAGGGACGTGGCTTCTGCGCGGGAGCCGACATGAGCCTGCTGAGCGGAGTGGCCGAGGCGGGAGGCAGCACGGTGCTGCACCGCGATTATTCCTGGCTGACACGGATCGGCAAGCCGGTGGTGGCCGCCGTGAATGGGCATTGCGTGGGGTTGGGGTTCGTGATCGCCCTGTTTTGCGATGTGCGTCTGGCGGCGGACACGGCGAAGTTTTCGACGATCTTCGCCAAGCGGGGATTGATCGCCGAATACGGACTGGCCTGGACGCTGCCGCGTCTTGTGGGGGCGGGGCGTGCGCTGGATCTTCTGTTGAGCGCGCGTCTGTTCGATGGGAGCGAGGCGGCGCGGCTGGGGCTTGTGGAGCACTTATTTGCCGAAGCGGAGTTCATGGACAGGGCGCGGGCCTATGTGGAAGAGATGGCGCACGGCGTGTCGCCGCGTTCGGCGCGGGTGATGAAAGCGCAGGTGTACGCGGCCCTGGAGCAGCCGCTCGAAGATGCCGTGGCGCGCGCCCACAGGGAGATGCTGCCCAGCCTGGCGAGCGAGGATTTCCGCGAAGGCGTGGCGCACTTTCTGGAAAAGCGGCCGCCGCGATTCACGGGACGCTAATCGTAGCGGCGCAGTTCGAGCTTGGCGATGGCGTTGGTATGCACCTCGTCGGGGCCGTCGGCGAGACGCAGCGTGCGGGCATTTGCCCAGGCCTCGGCCAGGAAGGTATCGGCGCTGACACCCGCCGCGCCGTGGGCTTGGATGGCGCGGTCGATCACACGCAGGGCCATGTTCGGCGCCACCACTTTGATCATGGCGATTTCTCCCTGCGCGGCCTTGTTGCCCTCGATGTCCATAATGTAAGCGGCTTTCAGCACGAGCAGGCGGGCCTGCTCAATCTCCCAGCGGGAGGCGGCGATGGCGGCGCGAATCGTTCCCTGCTCGGCGAGCGTCCGGCCAAAAGCCACGCGCGATTTCACGCGGCGGCACATGAGTTCGAGGGCTCGCTCAGCCTGGCCAATCAGGCGCATGCAGTGGTGGATGCGGCCGGGACCAAGACGGCCCTGGGCGATTTCAAAGCCGCGCCCCTCGCCCAGCAGGAGGTGTGAGGCTGGCACGCGCACGTTCTCGAAGGAGACCTCGGCGTGCCCGTGGGGCGCGTCGTCGTAGCCAAAGACGCTGAGCATGCGTTCCAGCTTCACGCCGGGGGCGTCGAACGGCAGCACGATCATGGACTGCTGTTTATGGCGCTCGGCCGACGGATCGGTTTTGCCCATGAAGATGCACACTTTGCAGCGGGGGTCGCCGGCTCCAGTGGACCACCACTTGCGGCCGTTCAGCACATACGCATCGCCCTGGCGGACGATACTGGCCTGGATGTTGGTGGCGTCGGAGCTGGCCACGGCGGGCTCGGTCATGGCGAAGCAGGAACGGACGCGGCCTTCCAGCAGCGGCTTCAGATAGAGTTCCCGCAGGTCCGGAGAGCCATAGCGCTCCAGCACCTCCATGTTGCCGGTGTCGGGAGCGGAGCAGTTGAACACCTCGGGCGCCCAGGAGACGCGGCCCATCACCTCGCACAGCGGCGCATACTCGAGGTTGCTGAGCCCGGCGCCGTGCCGCGATTCGGGGAGAAAGAGATTCCACAGTCCTTCGCCGCGCGCCTTGTCCTTCAGCGACTCCACGAGAGGAATCGCTTTCCAGCGGCCGCCCTCATCCACCTGCCTCTTCCATTCGGCCTCGTTCGGTTCGATGTGCTCGTCGAAGAAGCGCGTGAGGCGGGCAAGCAGTTCCCTGGTGCGGGCGGAGTAGGAGAAGTCCATGGCCGGTGCCAGGATATCGCAGCGTGCCGCGGTGGATGCGGCTAACGGCCCGCCTTTTTCAACAACGCCGCGAGCGCCTTGGTGTCGTTCTCGATTTTCTTGGAGAGTTCCTTGACGCTGTCGCTCTTGGCATCCGGACCATTTTTGAGCGCCTTGGCCGCCGTGTCGAGCATCGTGCGCTGGCGTACGGGCTCATAGGCCTTGTAAGGGTTGTAGAGCACGGAGGCGTCATAAAAGGCCTTGGCCATGCCCAGCTCGAAGCTGGCGCGTGGCACGGTCAGCGGCAGGGTCTTCATGATTTCCTGAGCCTTGGCGGCATCGCCCGGGGCGCCCGCCACGTCGCAGACGGCGCGCAGTACGCCGCGCTGGAGCATGGCGTTTTCCACGGTGGCGATTTCGTCATCGGTGGGGACGTTGCCCTGGGCGATTTTCAGAACGGCGGGCGGAAGGCCCATGGCGCCGCGGCCTGGATAAGGAAAGCTGATTTCGATGTCACCGTTCGGCTGGTCCTTGATGAGATCGCCGTAGGAATCGGCGAGTGAGATGGCGGCGCGCGAGGACATGCCGCGGTAGTTGGCTGTGAGTTTGCGGAAGGTGCCGGGATTGGCTTTGTTGGCGCGGCCGCCGAGTTCGTACTGGTCGGCCAGTTCGCGGTACCCGTTCATGAGTCCGGCCAGCAGGGCGATGCGCCAGGGGCGCGCCTTGGCCTTGAACTCGTTATCGGTGCGCATGAGGCGCTCCAACTGGTCGGAGGTTTTCAGGTAGTCGCCTTTTGGAAAATTTTCGTTGGCGGCTTGCCAGAAGAAGGCGTTGGTGCCGGGTTTAACGGGGGCGGGTCCGCCGGAGCACGCGGCAAGGAGTAGGGAAAGGAGGACGGGAAGTGGGGCGAAGGCAGGTCGCATGTGGGTTCCTTGGCCATGGGTTTATCAGATGGGGCGGCGGGTGGCAAGCCTGAAATCGGCCGTTGCGCGGCGGTGCGTACGCAAGCGGGCGCGATACGCTGAAGAGATGCTTCCATGGCGAGAGTTTCGGCAGGAGCTCCCGCCGCTGGTCCGGCTGGCCGCGCCGCTGGTAATTGCAGAGCTGGGCTGGATGACGATGGGAGTGGTGGACACGATCATGGTGGGCCGCCTGAGCAAGGAAGCCATGGGCGGCGTGAGCATCGGCGGCATTCTGTTCTACGCGATTGCCGTGTTCGGCATGGGCGTGCTGTTGGGACTGGACACGCTGGTGTCGCAGTCGTTTGGCGCGGGCCGCATCGAGGACTGCCATCATTCGCTGGTGAGCGGACTGTGGCTGGGGGCAATGTTGAGCCCGCCGCTGATGGCCCTGGTTGCTCTCGGCATGTATCCGCTGCGGTGGCTGGGCATCCAGCAGGCGATTCTGGCGCAGGCCGGACCGTACCTGGATTCCATCGTGTGGAGCCTGCCGCCGCTGCTGGTGTATGCGGCGCTCCGGCGCTATCTGCAAGGCATGAACCTGACGGCGCCGGTGACGATCGCGCTTTTGACGGCGAACCTGGTGAACGCGGCGGCGAACTATGCGCTGATTTTCGGCCACTGGGGGATGCCCGCGCTGGGCGCGGCGGGCGCGGGTTGGGCCACCACGATTTCGCGCGTGTATGTTGTGGCGGTGCTGGTGGGCTATGCCGCGTGGTGGGACCGCCGCGTGAACGCGGGCCTGCGCCACGCGCCGCCAGGAGTGGACTGGGCGAGGATTCGCGAGCTATGGCGGCTGGGACTGCCCGCGTCGGCGCAGATCACGCTGGAGGTGGGCGTATTCGCACTGGCCGGCGCGTTGATTGGCCGCTTTCCGGCACAGTTCATCGCGGCGCACCAGATTGCCTTGAACGCCGCGAGCATGACCTTCATGGTTCCCTTGGGGCTGGGTTCGGCGGCGGCCGTGCGCGTGGGACAGGCGGTGGGCCGGGGCGATGCGGCGGCGGCGGCGCGCGCGGGGTGGATGGCGATCATGCTGGGCGGCGCGTTCATGGCGCTGGCCGGCGTCTGCTTCGTGGCGTTTCCGGGCTGGATCGGGCGGGCCTACACGAATGATGCGGCGGTGATTGCAACGGCGTCGGTGCTGCTGTGGATCGCTGCGTTGTTCCAGTTCTTCGACGGACTGCAAGGGGTGACCACCGGCGCTTTGCGCGGCTTGGGAGACACGCGCACGGCCGCGGTGACGCACATGGTGAGCTACTGGATCATCGGTCTGCCGCTGGGCTGCTGGCTGGCGTTCGGCCGGAACTGGTACGCGGCGGGTATGTGGACGGGGTTATGCGTGTCGCTGATCACCATCGGCGTGGTGCTGGTGGCCGTATGGCGGCGGCGCGTGAGTGAATTGCGGCTTGTGCCGGTTCCAGTCAGCTCTTCTTCCGTCTGAACAGCGCCGAGGGGTCCTTGAAGACGGTGGTCACCAGGACGACGAAGAGCAGCAACAGTGCGGCGAAGGTAGCGAGCGTGCCGATCACCAGATAGTCGGTCTCCTTGCGTGGTCCGGGAATGACCCGCAACAAGATCGCGACGGCCGCGATAAACACGATCACCATGCCCGCGCCCAAGGGCAACGCTTTCCGCATCCGGTCTCCTTCGCACGAACAGAGCCCCAGCGCCCTAGTCGTACTTCTCATAAACGATCTGCTTGCGATCGAGGCCAAGCGACTTTGCCAGCGCCCGGACCTCATTCACCATCGCCGTCAGACCGCACACAAACACGTCCGCATCGAGTGTTCCGCCCAGCGCTTCGGCCAGGCTCGCCTGCACGTAGCCACGGCGCCCGCTCCAGCCCTCGCCTGCGCGGCTAAGGGTGGGCCAGAACCGGAAGTTGGCATGGCTCCGTTCCCAATTCTCCCATTCCTCGCGATAAAGAATCGACTCTTCATGCCGCGTGCCGAACAGCAGTGTGACCGGATGTGTCCCGGCTGAGGCCAGCAAGCCAGGGAGCATGGCGCGGTAGGGCGCAATGCCCGTGCCGGTGGCGGCCAGGAGGGTGGCGCGGACCGTGGGGCGGGCAACGAAGTAGCCGGTTGGTCCAGTGAGCTCGACGGCATCGCCGGGCGAGAGCGCGAACAGGTGGGGCGAGAAGCGGCCGCCTTCCACCAGATTCAGGCAGAGCTCGATGCGGTTCCCCGAAGGCGGAGCGGCCAGCGAGTACGCACGCGTAATATCCTTGCCGTCGAAACGGCCGTGGAGGGAAACGAACTGTCCGGGGGTGAAATCGAAGCGCTGCTCCGCTTCGATTTCGAAGACGAAGTGGCGGACGGCGGGGGCAAGCTCGCGCGTTTCGCGCAGGATGGCTTTCACGTGGCGTGTCTCCCCGCGCCATGAGATGACTGAAGCGACTGCCGGGCGCGATCGAGCAGAATGGCGGCGAGAGCGGGATGGCCGTCGAGAGGCGGCGCCAGGGTGAGCTTGACGCCGGGCAGATCGCGCTCCACGCCGGCGGCCATGCCGGGCAGATCGCGCTGCAGATGGATGCCGAGGGTGAGGAAATACGGGAGGACGTGAATCTCGCGGGCGCCTTGGGCGGCGAGCAGACGGACGGCGCCGGCCAGGTCGGGCTGGCCGTTCTCGAGAAAAGCAGGCTCCACGCGCGCGTAGCCGCCTTGCCGGGCGAACTCCGCCGCGACCAGGCGCACGGCCTCATTGGCCGATTCCACGCTCGACCCGTGGGCGAAAATGACGATGCCAGGCTGTGATTCGTTCTCTAACAAGCGCTCTGGATATAGCTTCTCATATGTTCCAGTTCGCTCGTTTTTTCATCGAGGTGCAGGCTCATGAGATCGCGCATGGAGACCATG
This sequence comes from Bryobacterales bacterium, assembly GCA_020847045.1. Classification (GTDB taxonomy): domain Bacteria; phylum Acidobacteriota; class Terriglobia; order Bryobacterales; family Bryobacteraceae; genus JAFLBB01. Next base: position 46,536 of record JADLCT010000101.1, read on the forward strand.
CCAACCACACGGCTGCCATCCACCACGGGAAGATGGCGGCAACCGACGCGCTCCATCTTCGACATGGCGCCTTCGGTGGTGTCCGCAGGGGTGGCCGTGGCCAGCTCGCGGGTCATCACGTCATCAATGGCCGTGGAGGCGACATCGCGCCCGGTAAGGACGACGCGCACCATCAGGTCGCGCTCACTGAACAGGCCGCGCAGCTCGCCGCCTTCCAGAACCAGAATGGCGCCCACATTGAGCGCGGCCATCGTGTGCACCACGTCGGCAACGCATTGTCCCGTTTCGACCGAAAATATGGGCCGGTCCGCTAACAGTTGATCCAGTGTCTGCATTTCTGCCTTCCTTGCAATGAAAGGTAGTGAGCATTCCCGGGGAAATGCTCATGGAGTGTCGGAATACTTATCACATTCGCGCGCCGTTGAGAAGGGGAAAAATGAGGCGCGGTGTCGAATTGTGTCGAACCAAGCTCCGAAACCCTACTGGACCCACACCTGTACGCCACGGCGGCTGGTGGCCCCGTTGGAGGTGATCAGCACCTCGGCGGGTCCGGCGGGCAGCCCCGCAGGCACCATTGCATTGATCTGAACGGCCCCTTCGACGAGTCCAGGCGCCTGGCCGGCGTAGTAGACCTGCGCGGTTCGTCCGCCAATCAGAACGCTGGTGACGCCTTGCCGGCTGATGCCCGTTCCATAGAGTTGGAGGACGCTGCCCGCGGCGGCGGGCGTGGTGGCCGTGTTCAGTGAATTGTCCTGGTTCAACGCGGCTGCCGGGCCGAGGCCAGAGCCATTCTGTGTGAAGAGCCCGGGTGCGGCCGTGGCCGTGTGGAGTTCGAAGGAGGCCAGCGTGGCCGTGCCGTTGACCACTTGCACCGTCGTGGGACCTGTGGGGAGATTCGGAATGGAAAAGTTGATTTGACCGGGCGATGTGAAGAACACATTGGCCGGTGCGGCCGGCGTGGAGGCGTTCCCGAACAGGACGCTGGTACGCGAGGTGAAGCCGGAGCCGAACAGTGACGCGAGCTGATAGGGGGTGACGGCGCCGCCGAGCAGGGTGGCGGCATTGACGAGTCCAACGGCGCGAACAGGGGGCGGTGTGGCTTCGAGGCGGAAGCGCGCGACGGGAATGTCATGATCGGAGGCGCGCTGAGGGTCCTCGGTGGAGTTGAAGTCGATCACGGGGTAGGCGGCGTTCGTGTGGGCCACCTCGTAGCGGGAGAGCCTGGCGTTCATTCCGGAGGAGACGAAGACGTGATCGAGCTCCTGGATTTGACCGTTCTCAATGTAGGTGAAGGCCTGGGACGCGGGCAGCAACGCGCCCAGCCGCGAGTAGCCGGCTTCCAGCAAAGGTTGCAGCATGTTGCCGTTGCCGTCGTCGAACGCATGCGCGTTGAAGTCGCCCAGCACAACCGCGTTTTCGTTGCGGAGGCCGGAGGCGATCTGGGCCACCGCGCTGGCTTGCGCCTGACGCTTCTCGCGGACTTGCGCGTCGCCGGCATTGATCAGGGACCGTTGATGCACGTTGAGGACTGCGATGGGCAGTCCCTGCGCGGTGGCGCGGAGCAGCAGGGGCGGACGGTCATGAATGGGGTTGGACTTTTCCAGTTGCGTGACGCTTTGCACGGTGACGCGGGCGGTGTTCACGAGGAAGCCGGTGTCGATGCCGGAGGGGTCGTTGCCCTCCTCCAGATAGGCGCGCCAGGAGCCGCCGAGCTTGGCGGCAAGCTGCTGCAAGGCATAAAGCGTATCGGCCTCCTGCACGGCGATGATGTCAGGCGAGCGGAGCAGGCTGGTGATGTGCAGCGCGGTCTTCGTCAGACGGCGTTGGAAGGCTTCGGCGGTCAGCACGGGGTCGGCGGCGCCGGGGTCGTCGCGGTCGTCGAAGAAGCGGCGCAGATTGAAGCTGGCGATGACCAGTTCGTTGGCGGCCGGTTCGAGCACGGCGGGCGCGGGGTCAGGCTGGAAGAAGGCGAGCAGCGTTCTTGCGGTGATGGACCAGGCGCCGTTGGTGAAGTCGAGTCCGCCGGAGACCGTGGCGAAAGCGTCCACGGCGCGGATGATGCCGAGCTCGGAGTCGATGCGGATGCGCTCGGGGTTGCCGTCGGCGGGCGCGGGTTCGGCCTGTGGAAGCGGAAATTCGCGCGGAATGGCCCACAGCACTCCGTTCGTGGTGGCCGTGGCGGTGGCGTCGTTGATCGAGCCGCCCGAAGGGGCGACCACACGGAGGCCGTCGATGCCGCGCTGCATGCCCTCGAAACGCTCCCACGTGGAGAAGGGGGCGCCGGGTTCCAGACCGCCGGGCGCAATCACAACCCGGCGCGCCGCACCATCTCGAAGCGCCTCGATGGAAGGCTGGGTGAGCTCCGTCATGCCGTTGAACTCGGTGACCGTGCCCGTTACGCGGACGACTTTGTTGACCGTGGCCAATGCCGGCGGCGCGGAGGCGGTGTAGACGAAGAGACCCTCGCTGGTTGAGGGGTCGCCGTCGTCGGCAGAGGCTTCGGATTCGATGTAGAAGCCATTGGCGCGGCGTTGGGTGACGATGCCGGCCGTGGTGACATTCGCATTCGCATAGGGGGAAACGTCACCGGCGCCTTGGATCTGAGAGATGGTGAGTTCCTGCGCGGGCGCCGGCGCGGCCTCGCAAAACTTGAGGGGCGAGGCGGAGTTGCGCGGCGTGGGCGGACCCGTGAGAAAGCTATCGCCGCAGCCTGCGCCGCCACGGAAATAGGCCGTGGTGTTGGAGAGCCCGGCATAGCTGACGAGCTCCAGAACGGACGCATCGGCGCGTTGGATGCGCACGCGCGCCGAGGTGGCGCTCATGGCGATGGAGCCTTGCACATCGGGTGTGGGCAGATTATCCGTGCCGCCCGTGCCCTGCGCCTGTCCGATCAGATAGTAACCGTTGGCGGGGATGGTTCCGGTCAGCGCCGTGGATTGATTGAAGTCGCCTGTGGCGCTGGCGTACTCCATGCGCCATCCTTCGACGGAAACGGGCGAGGAAGTGCGGTTGAAGAGCTCGACATAGTCGTTCTTCAAACTGGCGCCGCTGTTGCCGCCTCCGCCGTAAATCTGACTTACGACGACGCCCTGTGTTTGAGCGCTGGCGGAGGGAAGGAAGAGAAATACTCCGAGCCAGGCAAATCGCCCCATGCCGTTACAATAGCAGTTTGTATAAGGACCTCAGCATCACCGTCATCATTCCCTGTTTGAATGAGGAACAGGGAATCGAGAAAGTCCTCCGGCGCATGCCGCCCTTCGTGGACCAGGTGATCGTGGTGGACAACGGCTCTACGGACAGGACCTCGGATGTGGCTCGCGGGCTGGGGGCCGAGGTGATTCGCGAGGATGTGCGCGGCTATGGGCGGGCCTACAAAACGGGCTTCGCCAAGGCCACGGGCGACATCATTGTGACGCTGGACGGCGACCACTCCTATCCTCCCGACGCCATCAGTTACCTGATCGAGGCCTTTCTCCACTTGGAGGTGGACTTCCTGAACGCCTCGCGGTTTCCGGTGCGCGACAAACGGGCGATGAGCTTCAAGCACAAGTTCGGGAACTTCGTTCTCTCGCTGGCGATGTCGCTGCTGTTCTTCCGGTGGGTGTCCGATTCGCAGAGCGGCATGTGGGTGTTCCGCCGGTCGATTCTGAACGGGATGAAGCTGGAAAGCGACGGGATGGCGTTCAGCGAGGAGATCAAAATTGAGGCGCTGCGCAGCGCGCGCGTACGGTTTGAAGAGATTCCCGTGCAGTATTCCAGCCGGTTGGGAGAGATCAAGCTGAATCCGTGGCGGGACGGCTTCCACAACCTCTGGTTCCTGCTGCGAAAACGGTTCGCCCGATGAGCGGGCTGGTTCTCGTCATTCCGAACTGGAACGGCGAAGGCCACCTGAGACGCCTGTTTCCCAGCATCGCCGCCCAGACGCGCCGGCCGGATCGCGTGCTGGTGGTGGACAACGGCTCCACCGACGGCTCGGCCTCGTATGTGCGCCAGCAGGGGGGCGAGGTGCTGGTATTGCCACACAACCTTGGGTTTGCAGCCGCCGTCAACCGGGGAATCTCGGCCACCACGGAGCCTCTAGTGGGAATTCTGAACAATGATGTGGTATTGGAACCGGGGTATCTAGGTTTTTTGGAAGATACACTGAACAGTGGTGCTGCATTTGCGACAGGTAAAATTTACCAGCCAGGTAGAAACACTGTATTGGATGCCACCTGGGACCTGGTCACGCGGTCCGGACTGGCGGTTCGCTGTGGACATAATCTGATCGACGGCGCAGCCTGGAACGAGCCGAAAGAGATCGCCCTGGCGCCGCTTACGGCCGCGCTGTTTCAGCGCACGGTGTTCGAGCGGGTGGGAGGGCTGGACGAGCGGTTCGAGTCCTACCTGGAGGATGTGGATTTCGGCCTGCGGTGCGCTGTTTCAAGGCTAAAAGGGCGATTTGTACCGGAGGCTCGGGCAGAGCACTGGGGGAGTGGAACGCTGGGCGTCTGGCACGCGGCGACGGTGCGGCGTATGTCGCGGAACCAGGTGTATCTGGTGGCGAAACATTTTCCGAGTGATTGGCCACTCAAAGTGGGTTGGCCGGTTGTGGCTGGTCAATTGCTCTGGGGATTAGCTACGGTTCGGCACGGACGTGCTGCGGCGTGGCTTGCGGGGAAGCTCGCGGGTGTATGGAATTACAGAAGAATACGCTCCTCTGAGGAGAGCAGCGCAGCAAGAGCCGCCGTACTGCCTCTACTGGACGGTTTCGAGCGGGAACTGATTGAACTACAGATGAAAACGGGCACGGACCGATTCTGGTCGTGGTATTTTCGGTGTACAAGGTGATGAGCGGATCCACCGGAGTAGTGATTGTCAGCTACAACTCCGCCTCCTGTCTGGCCTCCTGTGTGGAGGCGGCTCTCAAGCATTTTCAAGAAGTTGTCGTGGTCGATAACGGATCGGGCGACGGCTCGGCGGCTTGCGCGCGCCGTGTGGTGTTAACTGAGGGCCAGCGCTTGGATGTCTGGGAGGCGGGAAAAAACCTTGGGTTTGCGGGTGGCGTGAACGCCGGCGTGCGGCGGCTCCGGACGGCCAATGTGCTGGTGCTGAACCCGGATGTCATCCTGGCGCCTGGAGAGGGGCTGCGAGCGGCGTTAGAAGAGTCTCTGGCCCTGGAGCGAACGGGCGCGGTAGCGGGTGTGTTGCGAGAACCGGGGCGCGGGCCGCAGGCCGGGTTCACGGTGCGTTGCCTGCCGCGGGCCTGGGATCTGATGCTGGAAGCGATGGGTGTGAACGCCCTGTGGCCATCCAATCCGGCAAACGTGCGGTACCGGTGTCTGGATCTGGACCTGAATGAGGCGCAGGAAGTGGAGCAGCCTGCCGGCGCATTCTTCATGTTCCGTCGAGAAGCCTGGGACGAGCTGGGTGGATGGGACGAAGGATTTCACCCGGTGTGGTTCGAGGATGTCGATTTCTGCCGGAGGCTGCGCGCGGCGGGGTGGAAGATCCGGTTGGCTCCGGAAGCTCGGGGCGCGCACGAAGGCGGACATTCGGTTCGGAAACTGGTTCCATCATCCCGCGCAAGTTATTGGTATGGTAGCCTACTAAGGTATTCAGCCAAGCATCTGGGGCCGTGTCGCACCCGGGCAGTGGCGGCCGCCGTGCTGTTGGGAACCACCGGACGAATGATATTAGATACCGTTCATCGTCGGGATGAGGCGAGCGCCGGGTTCTCTGCCGTGATGCGGCTTGCGTTGCGCACGATGGGTACGGGAAGAGCGCCGGCCGCGCCGGTGAACAGCTCGCAGAGAGCGAATCAGGGACTCACAACACGTCACCTTCATGGCCTTTAACGATTTAGTTTCGGTCACAATCGTAACCTACAACAGCGGCCGGTTTATCCGCCGGTGTTTGGAGTCGGTGCTGGCGCAGGATTACCCGAACCTGGAAATTGTCGTCATCGACAATGCTTCTTCCGACGGGACCACGGACATTCTGGAGCACTTCGAGGAGAGGTGCGAGATTGTCTACAACCAGGAGAACATCGGCTTTGCCGCGGCGCAGAACCAGGCGATTGGCCTTTCCAGCGGCGAATGGGTGCTGACGCTGAATCCCGACGTGCTGCTGGAAACCGATTTCGTTTCGATGCTGGTGCAGGCGGGGCAGGTGGACAAGAAGGCGGGTACGATTTGCGGGAAGCTGCTGTCGCTGACCTCGAACTTCGATTTGCCCGAGCAGGCGCTGGTGGATTCGACGGGCATCTACTTCACGCCAATGCTGCGCCATCTGGACCGGGGCAGCCAGGAGATTGACCGGGGCCATTATCTGAAACACGAGTATGTGTTCGGAGCGACGGCGGCGGCAGCGCTGTACCGGCGCAAGATGATTCTGGACATTGCCGTGGAAGGCGAGTTTTTCGATACTGATTTTTTTGTGTACCGCGAGGACGCCGACGTGGCCTGGCGGGCGCAATTGCTGGGCTGGCGGTGTTTGTACACGCCGCTGGCGCGCGGCTATCACGTGAGGAGCGTGCTGCCGGGGAACCGCCGGGCGCTTCCTTCGGCGATCAACATGCATTCGGTGAAGAACCGCTTCCTGATGCGGATCAAGAACATCACGCCGAGCCTGTACCGGCGGCACCTGCTGTCGATCACCTTCCGTGACGCGGTTGTGCTGGGATGCTGCCTGGTGCGGGAGCACTCCTCGCTGAAAGCCTTCGGCTATGTGCTGAAGAACTGGAAGCGGGTGCTTGCAAAACGGCGGGAGATCATGGGGCGCAAGCGTGTCTCCGACGAATACATGGATTCGTGGTTTCGCTACGAACCGGTTAGCCACCCGGTGAGAATCTCCGGTAAGTTTGCGGCTTCGCGGACAACGGTGCGGCAGCGCACGGCGAGCCGGTAGCGGCGGCCGATGCGCATTGCCATCGTGGGCACGCGCGGCATTCCGGCGCGTTATGGCGGGTTTGAAACCTTCGCCGAGGAGCTGGGCCGCCGGCTGGCCGCGCGCGGGCACGACGTAATCATCTATTGCCGCCAACGGCATGGCTCCACACACTACCTGGGGTGCCGTCTGGTGTACCTGCCCACGCTGCGGCACAAGTATCTGGACACGGTGGCGCACACCTTCCTTTCCACGCTGGACCTGGTTGCGCGCCGGGCCGATGTGGCGCTGTATTGCAATGCGGCCAATGCGATTTTCACCTGGCTGCCGCGGCTGACGGGCATACGCGTCGCGCTGAACGTGGACGGTTTGGAGCGCAACCGGAAGAAGTGGAACCGGTGGGGCCGGCTTTGGTACGAGTGGAGCGAGCGGTGGTCCACCTGGTTTCCCAACCGCGTGGTGACCGATGCCGCGCAGATCAAGTGCTACTATCGCGAGACCTACGGAGCGGACTCCGACTTCATCCCCTACGGCGCCGATCAGGAGGTGCTGGCCGCGCACGGCGTCGTGGATGCGCTCGGGCTCCGGCTGGGCGGATATTTCCTGTATGTCTCGCGCATGGAGCCCGAGAACAACGCTCTGCTGGTGCGCGAGGCCTTCGAGCAGGTGGCCACGGACAGGCAGTTGGCGCTGATTGGCGACGCGCCCTACGCGGCCGAATACATTGCGCGGGTGCGGGATACGAAAGACGCGCGCGTGGTGATGCCAGGCGCGGTGTACGGGGAAGGATACAAGCAATTGGGCTCGCATTGCTTCGCTTATATCCATGCCACCGAGGTCGGCGGCACGCACCCGGCGTTGATCGAGGCCATGGGCCGCGGCGCGCTCACCTTGTTTCTGGACACGCCCGAGAACACGGAGGTGGCGGGCGGGGCCGGGATCCCCTTCACCCCTGGTAACCTGGCCGACCGGTTGCGCGAGGTGCTCGCGATGAGCGAGACGGAGCGCCAGATGTGGCGGGAGCGCGCCAGGCGCCGCGTGGAGGAGCGTTTTAGCTGGGAGGCGGTGACCGATTCGTATGAGTCGCTGTTCCAGCGGTTGCTGGGACGGTAGCGGTCCTACAGGGTCCGGATGCGGACGTTCTTGAACATGACCACGCTGTTGGGGTCGTGAAGCTGCAGGCCGAGAGGACCTTTCTTGGGACGCTGCGGGTCGCCGGCGTGCTCACATACCTTTTCGCCATTCAGATAGGTGCGGATGATCTCGTTCCGTGATTCCAGACGGAGGCGGTTCCAATCGCCGGCCCTCTGGAAGCCTGTCTTGGCCTTGGCGAACAGATATACGCTGCCGGTGGGATAGGGATCATCGTCATAGCCGTTGGAGATCTGGATCTCGTAGCCGTTATGCGAGGGTGTGCGTTCGCGGTCGTGATTGGGGTAGACGGCGTAGCGTGCGCGGGTGTTGTCGCGGAGGCTGATGCCGGAGTTGCCGCCGAGACGGGTCCAGAAGTCGAGTTCGAGATCGAATTCGCCGAACTCGGCGCGGGTATACACCCAGGCCTGATCGCGTGACTGCTTGGGGGTTCTGTCGCCCAGAAGCGTGCCGTCGCTCATGATGCTCCAGACGCCATCGCCAATCTTTTCCCAGCCGTCAAGATTCTTCCCATTGAAGAGGGGACGCCAGGCCGAGGGTGCGGCCGAGAGCAGCGGCGTGGAGAGGGCGGCAAAGAGTGCGCGCCGTCGTGTTGCGGGCATGGGGAGTATTGTAGCGCCAAAGGGAGAGGCGGGGCGACAAGGGAAACGGCCGCCGGAAAGCTCGCACAGCGGCCGCGTATGGTAGGAATCAGAAGGGATTTATGCGGCTCGGTCCAGGCGGGAGATTACCGGATAGAGGCGTTTCGAGCGTTCGTGGGCTGGCCGTGGAGCAGACACGGCCGGTTCGCTTTCCCTGCGGCTGGTTCCATTGAAGTACTCGTCGAGTGGGAACAGGGCGTAGGGTTGCGTCTCGCGGAAGGCGCGGCCGAGCTTCTGTTGGATGCGGTAGACGGCGTGGAAGAAGTTTCCGCGGTCCATGCCTAGCCTGCGGCAGCAGAGTTTCCAATCGGCGCCCAGTAAGAAATGGAATTTGAATATTTGATATTCCTTTTCATCCAGGTGGCGTTTGGACACGAGCGTGAAGTCGGCGATGTACTCCTCGTCCTTCCTGCCCCAGCTCATCCGTTGCGACCGGCCTCCCATCAGATGGAGCGTGACGCGGCTGAGGTGCTTCTCCTTCTCGACACTGCGGCGAAAGCGCGCGTAGCAGGCGCGAAACACCGAACGCAACACGCAGTTGCAGGGTGTCTGATGAGATTTGCGTCCCAGCAGCAGGCCATATCCGTGGCAGTATGCGCACTGCTGATGAGCCAAGGCGAGCGATTCAGATCGTGTCCATTCCATGATAGTTTTCCGTATTCTCTCTCGGGTGTCCGTCCGCGTATCTGGGGGACGTGACCAACAGTTGCCAGCGTACCGGAAGCAGAGAAATCGTCAATATCGGCTGCAATTCAAAGTTTCCCCATACCCCCGCCTGGGGGGAGTGGGCAGTATGATCGCGCTGAAAACAGGAACGATAGAGAGATTTGTTCAATTGATTAAATGTTGTTAATGTTAGAGAATTTATTACACTGAACGTACTTCTCGTGAGCTATATTTCAAATAGCTATCAAGCTGGAGCCACACCCGTCATGTTGATGCAGGACTTGCTGGACGCCTTGAAATCCCAATTGAATGGCCGGATCCGGAACGGCGAACTCACCGAACGGAATCTGGCGAAGCGAATCGGACTGTCGCAGGCTCACATGCACAACGTTCTGAAAGGCACCCGCATTCTGACGGCCGAGGTGGCCGATCTTCTGATGCTGGAACTACATTTGAGCGTAGGGGATCTGGTGAGTACAGAGGACTTGCGGCATCCGCGGAAGCCTCCGGGCAGCGACTCGGGGGCCAAACGGATTCAGGAATGGCGTTTGGAGAAAAGGGACGCCACTTCGCGGTAGGTGGCGAGGACCTCGCGGGCGGTCTGATCCCAGGAGAAGTGATGGATGCGCTCTTTGCCCCGCTGAATCAAGCGGGCGCGGAGTTCGGCGTCCAGCAGGATTTCTTTCATTCCACGCGCGATTTCAAATACATTTTCCGGATTGACGGTGAGAGCGGCTTCGCCCACCACCTCGGGCAGCGAACTCACGTTCGACGTGAGCACGGGCGTGCCGCAGGCCATGGCTTCCAGCGGCGGCAGTCCAAAACCTTCGTATAACGATGGGAAGGCAAACAGGCTGGCCGACTCGTAGAAGCCTTGCAGCATGTCCTGGGGCACGAAACCGAGGAACCGGACGGAGCCGCCGATGCGCATCTGGTGAACCGTGCGGCGCACGCTGGGGTGCTGCACGATATCGTCGCCGATGATGATGAGGCGGAGGTCGCCGTACTCGGGGTGGCCGGCCAGCTCGCCGCGTAGAACGGCGAAGGCTTCGATGAGCCGCGGGATATTTTTCTGCGGCTTGATGTTGCCGGCGTAGAGGACGAATGGATAGTTCACCTGGTACCGGTCGAGCGTGCGGCGGCGCTCCTGGCGTCCGGCGGCGTCGCCGGCAAGGGCGAGGAAGCGGGGGTCGAGCGCGTTGGGGATGGTGCGGAGGGTGCTGGGGGGAATGCGGAAGACCTCCTCGACGTCCCGGCGGGTGGCCGTGGAGACGGTAAGGATACGCGCGGCGCGGAGCAGGCCGTGGCGGCTTTTCCAAAGGCTCACCTGGCGGTGCAGGCGCGAGTCCGTCGAGTAGAGGTGGCGGCTCATGTCGTGGATGGTGACAACGTAGGGGCGCACCATCCAGTACGGCACGCGGTTCAGCGGCAGGTGGTAGACGTCGGCGCGGAACTGCTTCAGGAAGACCGGAAACGCGGCGTTGTCCTTGAGGGCGAGGTCGCTATGAGGGTAGGGGACGACGTGGAAGTTTGCGGGCAGGCCGGCGAAGTCGGTCTCGTTGGTGGTGGAGCAAACCAGGTGGAACTCGTCATCGCGCTCGATGTGCGCGAGCGTATGGACGAGATTCCGGATATAGGTTCCGATGCCGAAGTCGCGTATGTGCCGGGCGTCAAGAACGATGCGCACGTGGGAGACTCCCGGGGCGGACGGTCATGATCAGGCCGGGCTGTGGACGAACTTCCACGAATAGAGCGGGAAGCGCTCGGTGAGCGTGGCCACTTTGCGGCGGACGGAGGCTTCGGCGGCGGCCAGGCGCTCCTCACCTTGTGGAATGGCCGTGAGCACCTCGGCGATGAGCGAGGCGACCTCTTGCATTTCGGCCTCGCCGAAACCGCGCGTTGTGACGGCGGGGCTGCCCAGGCGGATTCCGCTTGGGTTCATCGGCGGATTGGTGTCGAAGGGGATGGCGTTCTTATTGGCGGTGATGTAGGCGCGGTCCAAAGCGTGTTCGGCTTCCTTGCCTCGGACGCCCTGCGAAAAGACATCGACCAGCATCAGGTGCGTGTCGGTGCCTCCTGAGACCACCTTGAAGCCGGCGCCGATCATGCCTTTGGCGAGCGTGGCGGCGTTGGCGACCACCCTCTTTTGGTAGTCCTGGAAGCCAGGCTGAAGGGCTTCGAGGAAGCAGACCGCCTTGGCGGCGATGATGTGAACCAGCGGCCCGCCCTGGTGGCCCGGAAACACGCTTTTGTCGATGGCGGCGGCGAGGGATTCCCGGCAGAGGATGAGGCCGGAGCGGGGGCCACGCAGCGTTTTGTGCGTGGTGGAGGTGACGATATCGGCGTACTCGCAGGGGTTCGGGTGGACGCCCGCGGCGACGAGGCCGGAAAAATGGGCCATGTCCACCATGAACAGGGCGCCTGTGGCGTCGGCGATCTGGCGGAAGCGGGCGAAGTCGATGATGCGGGGGTAGGCGCTGCCGCCGGCGACGATCAGTTTGGGCTTGTGCTGGGCGGCGAGTTCGGCGAGCTTGTCGTAGTCGATGCGGTGATCATCGGGGCGGACGCCGTAGCCAACGATGTTGTAGAGCTTGCCGGAGAAGTTGAGCTTGTGGCCGTGTGTGAGGTGGCCGCCGTGCGCCAGGTCCATGCCGAGGATGGTGTCGCCGGGGCTGAGGACGGCCGAGTAGGCGGCGGCGTTGGCCTGGGAGCCCGAGTGGGGCTGGACGTTGGCGTGCTGGGCCTTGAAGAGTTGCTTGGCACGGTCGCGGGCGAGGTTTTCGACGATGTCGGCGAACTCGCAACCACCGTAGTAACGCTTGCCGGGGTAGCCTTCGGCATATTTGTTGGTAAAGACGCTCGCGGTGGCCTCAAGGATGGCCTCCGAGGTGAAGTTCTCGCTGGCGATCAGTTCCAGGCGGGAGTTCTGCCGGTCGAGTTCCTTTTGGATGGCTTCATAGACGGCGGGGTCGGCCTGGGACAAGGGGCGTGACATCCGCTGCTGTTCCTGGGAATTGATGCTGGACATGAGGCTGAAACTCTCCTGTGGCCGGGGGAACGGTTACGCGCCGTCCTCCAACTGGGTGATTTTGTTGACACGCCGTGCGTGGCGGCCGCCTTCAAAGCTGGTGCCGAGGAAGACATCGACCAACTGTTTGGCCTCGGCTTCCGGCGTAAATTTCGCGCCTAGTGTGAGCACATTGGCGTCGTTATGGCCGCGGACCAGGGCGACCTCCGCGGCGTGTGTGCCCAGCGCCGCGCGGACGCCGTGAATCTTGTTGGCCGCGATGGACATGCCCACGCCGGTCGAGCACACCAGCACGCCGCGTTCGGCTTCGCCGCTGGCGACCTTGTGTCCAACGGCTGCGGCGTAGTCGGGATAGTCGGTGGACTCGGTGGAACTTGTGCCGAGGTCGGTGACCTCATGGCCGGCGGCACGCAGGTAATCGCGCAGCTTTTCCTTCAGCGCGAAGCCGGCGTGATCGGCGGCAATGGCAATTTTCATGGGGGTAGGCTTCGATTTTAACATGCTAAAATCGGGGTTTCCCAAACCTTTCTCCCAAGGGCGGCCCGTGGACGTACCGGCGCTCCAGGGACGGGTGGGAAACCCCAGCGGACATACTTTTTTATGCTTTGGAGCAAGCTTTTCATCCCCACTCTGCGCGAAGACCCCGCCGACGCCGAGGTGGCCAGCCATCGCCTGATGGTGCGCGGCGGCTATGTACGCCAGCTTTCGGCGGGCATTTACAGCTATCTGTTTCTCGCGCAGCGCTCGTTGCTGAAGATCACGCGCATTGTGCGCGAGGAGATGGACGCGATCGGCGCGCAGGAGTTTTACCTGCCGGCGTTGAACCCGGCCGAGGTTTGGCAGGAGTCTGGCCGCTGGGATGTGATGGGGGACAACATGTTCCGGCTGAAGGACCGTTTCGGCCGGCCACTCTGCCTGGGGATGACGCACGAAGAGGTGATGACGGCGGTGGCGCGCGGCGAACTGCGCAGCTACAAGCAGTTGCCACAAATCTGGTATCAGATCCAAACCAAGTTTCGCGATGAACCCAGGCCGAAGAGCGGTCTGCTGCGGACGCGGCAGTTCACGATGAAAGACAGCTACTCGTTCGACGTGGACGCGGCGGGGCTGGACCGTTCGTTTGATTTGCACCATGCGGCGTATGGCCGCATCTTCAGCCGTTGTGGGCTGCGGTATTTTGACGTGCAGGCGGATTCGGGCGCGATGGGCGGCTCACAATCCAACGAGTTCATGGTGGTGACCGGCGCGGGCGAGGACCTTGTTGTGCATGCGCCCGGATCGAATTACGCCGCGAACATGGAGAAGGCTGTGAGCGTGCCGGCGCCGCCGTCCGCGTCCGACCCGGAAGGCGCCCTGGAGCCGGAAGAGTTCGCCACGCCGGACCAGAAGACAATCGCCGAGGTGAGCGCGTTCACAAAGCTGCCCGAGACATCGCAGATGAAAAGCCTGGTGATGGCGGCCGGCGGCAAGCTGGTGATGGCCGTGCTGCGCGGCGATCATACGCTGAGCGAAACGAAGTTCAGCGCGCTGCTGGGGGCGCAAGAGGTGAGGCCGGCGCATCCGGAGGAGATGCGGGAGGCCTTGGGCGCGCAGGCGGGCTCACTGGGCCCGGTGGGCGTGCAGAAGATGCGCGTGGTGGCCGATGAGGCGTTGAAGGGCCGCAAGAACATGATTTGCGGAGCGAACAAGGACGGCTATCACCTGAAGAACGTAACGCCCGGCGAGGATTTCCAGCCCGAGTGGGCCGACATCCGGCAGGTGAGCGCGGGCGATACCTGCATCGGCACGGGCGAGCCGCTGCGGATTGAGAAGGCGATGGAGGTGGGCCACATTTTCAAGCTGGGCTACCGGTATTCCGAGCGCATGGGCTTGCGCGTGCTGGGCGAGGACGGCAAGGAATTGACGCCGATCATGGGCAGCTACGGCATCGGCATCGAGCGGATTCTTTGCGGGGCCATCGAGCTGTACCACGACAAGGATGGCATTGTGCTGCCGGTATCCATTGCGCCCTTCACCGTCGTGGTGACTCCTGTGAACATGGGCGACGAGGCGCAGCGTCTGGCCGCGCAATCGATCTATGCCGCGTGCAAAGCACTCGGCCTGGACGCCCTCATGGACGATCGCGACGAGAGGCCGGGCGTGAAGTTCAAGGATGCCGAGTTGATCGGCATTCCCTACCGGATCACGGTGGGCAAGAAACTGGCCGAGGGCAAGGTGGAGATCACCGTGCGCGCCGGCAAGACCATGCTGGAAGCCACGGTGACCGAGGCGGCGGCGAAGGTGGCCGAACTGGCCGCGGCGGCTGCGCCCAAGCCGGAGGCGTAGCGCCATGGCCGTCGATTGGGAGGCGGTGCGGGAGGAGTTTCCAGCGCTGCGCGAGTGGACGTTTCTGAACACGGCGACCTTCGGACAGCTTCCACGGCGGTGCGTGGAGGCGATGAACGGCCACTTCGCCCACCGCGACCAGATGGCCTGTTGGGATTTCCTGGACTGGTTCGACGATGCCGGCCGCATGCGCGCATCGATTGGCGAATTGATTCACTGCGGCGCGGAGGATGTGGCGTTCTTCCCTCATGCATCGGCCGCGCTGTCCCTGCTGATAAGTGGCATGGAGTGGCGCGAGGGCGACCGCGTAATCACCTTCCGGAACGAATTCCCGAACCATCTGTATGCGCCGTCGCTGCTGGCCGCGCGTGGCGTGGAGCTCGTCGAAACCTCTTGGGAAGACCTGGACGAGGCATGGAGCAGCCGCACGCGGCTTGTGGCGGCGAGCACGGTGAACTACACGAACGGGTTCCGGCCGCCATTGGAGGAACTGTCGCGGATGGCGCACGAGCGAGGCGCCCTGCTTTACTTGGACGGCACGCAAAGCCTGGGGGCGTTGCGGTTCGACGCGCAGGCCGTGCGGCCATCCGTGTTTGCCGTGCACGGCTATAAATGGCTGGTGTCGCCCACGGGGGCCGCGTTCGCCTATATCGCTCCTGAAGTGCGCCAGTGGCTGCGCCCGGACATCGTCGGGTGGCGCAGCGACCGTGACTGGCGCAACGTGAATGCTCTGCACCAGGGCGCGCCGCGATTCAGCGGCACGGCGGAGCAGTATGAAGGCGCGATGCTGCCGTTTCCGTTGCTCTACGGCATGGACGCGAGCGTGCGGATGGTGTTGGAGCTGGGTCCTGAAGCCGTGGAACAGCGCGTGCTGGATCTGGCGGAGCGGTGCCGCGGCGTGGTGCGCGGGCTAGGCGCGAAGCTGTTATACGACGAGCAGCCGCATTTCGGCTCCGGCATCATCGCGGCGCGTTTCGAAGGACGGGAAGCGGGCGAGCTGGCGCGCGAGTTGAAGCAGCGAGGCGTTCTGGTGTCGGCGCGCCACGGCAACCTGCGAATCAGTGTACACTTTTACAATAATCAGAAAGATTTGGATCGGTTGGGGAACGAGCTTGGAAACCTCGTATAGATACTGATCCACCGTGAACACCAACGAAGTAGAAAACCAACTCAAAAGAATTTCAGACAGCCGCCCGTTCCGCTCGAGCAAGCGCATGAAGCGCTTTCTGGAGTTCACCGTGCGGCAGGCGCTGGAGGGCAAATCCGGGGAGCTGAAGGAGGCGCTGGTGGGCGTCGAGGTGTTTGACCGCCCGGCAGACTACGATCCGCGGCTCGATCCGATTGTGCGCGTCGAGGCCAGGCGGCTCCGGCAGAAGATCCAGGAGTATTACGCCACCGAGGGCGCGCGCGATCCTGTGCGGATTGAATACGCCAAGGGTGGCTATGCTCCGGCCATCGCCCGCCTGGAACGGGAGAGCGAGAGCGGTCCGGTTTAGGCCTCCGCGCGGCGCGCGGCGGGATTCCACTTCATGCGGCGGCCCGTGCGCAGAGATTCAACCGCCATACACAGGACGATGTTGGCCGATTGCCCGGCTTCCACGGGCGCGTTGGGCTCCTTGCGCGTGCGGACGCAGTCCAGAAAGTTCCGGATGTGGTCGCGGGTGGCCGAGCTGAAGGAGCCGGGGGCTTTCTTCTCACGGCTGGCCTTCATCTCGATGGCGGTGGATTGCGGATACAGCGAATACCATTCGCGGCCCACGTCGAGACGGGCCTTGTCGCCGTGGAACTGCTTGCACTGGTCGTTGAAGGCGTTGTAGTGCATGGCCTTGTAGCCGACGGTGAACACGGCCAGATAGTTCTGCGGGTACTCGATGCTCATGCAGGTGGTTTCGGGAATCTCGACGCCCTCGATGTTCACACGGCCGCCGGAGGTGGTGACGGCCAGAGGCGCGTCCGAACCCATGTACCAGTGAATGGCGTCGATGATGTGAGCCGCCTGGCCGATCATGAGGCCGCCCGAGTAATCCCAGTAGTAATACCAGTTGCGGAAACGCGCCGCGTCGAAAGCGCGTTTGGGCGACGTGCCGAGCCACTGCTCCCAATCGAGCTTGCCGTCCACAGGCGTGGTGTTGATCGAGGCCTGGTTGTTGTACCACCAGGAGTTGACCAGCCGCACCGCGCCGAGTTCGCCGGAGCGGGCAATTTGCTGGGACTCCATAAACAGAGGAGCGCTGCGGCGCTGCATGCCCACCTGAACAATGCGTTTGGTGCGGCGCGTGGCCTCGATGATCCGGTAGCCTTCGGCGATGGTGTGCGCCAGAGGTTTTTCGACGTAGACATCCTTGCCGGAATCGACCGCGTCGACGGTCATCTGGGCATGCCAGTGGTCGGGCGTGGTGATGAGCACGGCGTCGAGGGACTTGTCCTCGAGCAGGCGCTTGTAGTTCCCGTACGGCTTGGCGCCGGTGCTGGCGGCTTTCAATCCAGCCTCCAGGTTGGGCTCGTAGACATCACACACGGCGGCCATCTCGGCGCCGATCTCCTTGAACTCGCCGGTGACGTAGCGGCCGCGGCCGCCGGCGCCGATCACACCCGTGCGGATGCGGTCATTGGCGCCCAGGATGCGCTGGTAGCTGAAGGCGGTTTGGGCCGTAAGGCCGGCGGAGGCTGAGACAAAAGAGCGGCGGTTCATATCAGGATTCCTCAACGACGACGCGCCGTCCTTCGATGCGATACCGGCCGGACAGCACAATGCGGATTGCTTCACTATATACCCGGTGTTCCTGCTCGAGGATGCGCGCCGAGAGGCTGTCGGCGGTGTCGTGCGGAAGAACCGGCACGGCGGCCTGCCGCAGGATGGGTCCGTTGTCGAGTTGCTCGTCGACGAAGTGAACCGTGCAGCCGCTCACCTTGACGCCGTACTCGAATGCCTGGTGCTGAGCGTCGAGACCGGGGAAGGCGGGCAGCAGGGAAGGATGGATGTTCAGGATCCGTTGGGGGAAGGCGCGAATGAAGATGGGGCTGAGCAGCCGCATGTACCCTGCAAGGACGACGAGATCCACCTCGTGGCGGCGAAGGAGTTCGACCAGTTGCGTATCGAAAGCCTCCCGCTCCGTGCCTTTCGACGGTAGCGCGATGGCTTTCAACCCGAGTGAGCGCGCGGTGGCCAGACCCTGGGCGGACTCGCGATTGGAAATGACGACGGCGATTTCCGCGTCGAGCACGCCCGCAATCACATTGCGGGCGATGGCCTCGAAATTGGATCCGCGGCCCGAAAGGAGGATGCCGAGGCGTTTGCGCATGGAAATCTAGGAGAGATAGACGACGCGCGGGGCGCGAGGCTTGGCGGCGATCACCTGTCCAATCGGGATGAACGGCGAGCGCGCCTTCTTGAGCGTCTTCTGGGCGGCAGTGGCGTGGCGGGGATCAATGGCGAGGATCATGCCGATGCCGAGATTGAACGTGCGCCGCCAGTCGTCCAGCGGAACGTTGCCGATGGAGCGGAGCAGTTCGAAGACGGGGGGAACCTTCCAGGTGGAGGTGTGGATTTCAGCAGCCGCGCCAGTTGGCAGAATGCGCGGCAGGTTGTCCGTGATGCCGCCGCCGGTGATGTGCGCCGCGCCTTTCAACAAACCGGCGTCGCGAAGGGCGGCGATAGGTTTGGCGTAGCTGCGGTGCACCTTGAGAAGTTCCTCGCCTACGGTGCAGCCGAGTTCGGGCAGATGCGTGTCAACGCTGGCCTTGGCGACATCGAACAGGAGCTTGCGCGCCAGCGAGTAGCCATTCGTGTGCAGCCCGGTGGAGGGAAGGCCGTACAAGAGATCGCCCGGCTTGATGGAGGCGCCAGTCAAAAGCTTGCTGCGTTCGACCGCTCCCACGATGAAGCCGGCAAGATCGTATTCGCCAGGCAGGTAGAGCCCGGGCATTTCGGCCGTCTCGCCGCCGATGAGAGCGCAGCGGTTGGCGCGGCAGCCGCGGGCGATGCCGCTGATCACATCGGCCGTGACTCCGGCCTGCAGGATGCCCGTGGCAAAATAGTCGAGGAAAAAGAGCGGCGTGGCTCCCTGGACCATAATGTCGTTTACGCAGTGGTTGACCAGGTCCTCGCCCACCGTGCCGTGGCGGCCGGTTAAGAAGGCCACCTTCAGCTTTGTGCCGACACCGTCGGCCGAGCTGATCAAGACGGGTTTGCACCAGCCGGCCAGTTGGAAAGCGGCGCCAAAGCTGCCGATTCCCGTGAGGACATTCGGTGAGAAGGTGGACTTCGCCAGGCGCTTGATGCGCGAAACGGCGCGGTCCGCCTCGTCAATATTGACACCCGCATCTTTGTAAGAAGTGGTTTGCACGCGTGGCGGACGAGGCGGCTGCTTTCCGGATGGCATGGAGGGAAACCCCTATAATAGCGGATTCAATGCATATGAGACATGTCGTGTTCGTCTTTGCGTTAGTGCTTGCGTCCCCGGTGTGCGCGGAAACGCCGGGCGTGCTGGCCGTGCGGAATGCGCGCATCTTCACGGCGAGCGGTCCCGTGATTGAGCGCGGCAACGTGGTGGTGCGTGACGGGTTGATTGAAGCCGTGGGCGCCAGCGTTCCCATTCCCGCCGACGCGTGGTTGATCGAGGGCGCTGGGTTGACGGTTTACCCCGGCTTCACCAACGCCTTGAGCGTCTGGGGCATTCCGAGGCAGAGCGACGCGTCTTCCAACGGACGCGGGCGTGTGGCCGCGCCGCAAGGCGCCGTGGCCCGAGGGCCTGAAGACAGGCCTTCGAACACGTCGTGGGTGACTGCGCAGGAATTGGTGCAACCAGCGGATGCCTCGATCGGGCGGGCACGCGGCGGCGGATTCACGTCGGCCGTGGTGTTTCCCGAGGCGGGTATCTTTGCCGGACAAGGCGCCTGGATGAATCTGGCCGGCGATAAGGCGGGACAGATGGTGGTGGCCTCGCCGTTGGGACAACTGGTAGCCCTGCGGACCTCGGGATTCACCAGCTTTCCCGGCTCGCTGATGGGCGTGTTCGCTTACATCCGGCAGGTGTACCTGGACGCGGACTACTATGCCGCGGCACGCCAGTTGTATGCGCAGGAAGCGCGCGGCAGAAAGCGTGTGGACTATGACCGCGCACTGGAAGGCGTGCTGGCCGCGCCTCGCGTGCTGCTGCCCGCCGTGACGAAGGTGGAGTTAGAACGCATGGTCCGCTTTGCCGCCGAATTGAAGCGGCCCGTGGTGTTGTATGGGGGCCACGATGCGGCGCGCGCGATGGATGCGGTGAAGGCGAGCGGCTTTCCCGTTCTGGTGAATTTGCAATGGCCGGAAAGGCCCCGGCAGGCCGACCCGGCCCAGGAGGACAGCCTGCGCACGCTGGAGTTGCGCGAGGCCGCGCCGGCCGCGCCCGCCGCCCTGGCCAAGGCGGGTGTGAAGTTCGCTTTTTACACAGGCGGTCTGGACCGGCCGCAGGAAATTCGGGCGGCGGCCAAGAAGGCAATCGACGCCGGATTGTCACGCGAGGACGCAGTGAGGGCGCTCACTCTGTCGGTGGCTGAAATCTATGGCGTGGCGGATCGCGTGGGCAGCATCGAGCCAGGGAAGATCGCCAACCTTACCGTTGTGGACGGCGACTGGTTTCAGGAGCGGTCCAAGGTGAAGGCGGTTATTGTGGACGGCGTGAAGTACGAACCGGCGGCCGAAGCTGACAAGAAGGAGGAACCGGCGAAGTGAACACACTGAGAGTTTTGGCGGCAGTGACGGCGATGGCTGGCGTGATGCAAGGCGCCGACATCGTAATTCAAAACGCGAA
>JADLCT010000102.1 GCA_020847045.1 Bryobacterales bacterium
ACCGGCGGCTTTCAGCGTGAACTGCTGTGAGCCGTTGATCTTCACACTCGTGCTGCCCTCGGGTTTAACCGTTGTGCCGTTGATGGTAATTTGCGCGCCATTGGCGACGGACCAGGAGAGCGTGGTGTTCTGTCCGCGCGCGACGGGGTTAGGGGCGGCCTCGAAACGGGCAATCTGGACGGGACCGGCGCCCCCTTCGCCGCCTCCCTTCAGCGAGCGTCTGTAGGCGACGACACCGGCCACCATCAGCAAGAGGACCACCGCGGCCGCCAGAGGAATCTTCCACACGGGCCAGGCCTGCTTGCCGGCGGGGATGGGCGCGGGCGGGGGAGGCACGGGGTGCGGCGACGGCCGAGGGGACGGATGAGGCTGCGGAGAGGGGACCGGGCCGGGAACCGGAGTGGGCGTGGGGCCGGGTGCGGCTGGACGGCCCGCGCCGGCCAGGGCGGCCTGGAAGGCGCCCATGTTCTGGAACCGCTTGTCGGCGTCAAGTTGGAGCGCCATGAGGAGAATGTTCTCCTCGCGAGGCGGGATGTCGGCGCCACGGCGGGAAGGCGGGTCGAGTTCCACGCCCGCCTGCCGGTCCGGAGCGGCGGGCGGCATCTTGCCAGTGAGCGCGCGGTAGAAGGTGCTGGCCGTGGCGTAGACGTCGGTCCAAGGCCCCTGGCGTCCGCGCTCCTGATACTGCTCGGGCGGCGTGTAGCCACCTTTGAAGATCATGCTCATGTTCTGGCTGGCCTGGCCCAATGCCTGGCGAGCCGCGCCGAAGTCGATGACCTTCACCATGCCGTTGCGCAGCAGGTAGATGTTGTCCGGGCTGATGTCGCGATGGAGGAAGCTGTGAGAGTGCACCTCGCGCAGGGCATCCATCACCGGAGTCATGATGCGGAAGGTGGTGGCCCAGTCAACCTTTCCGCCCCGGCGCTCGATGAACTTCAGAAATGTGATGCCGTCCAGGTATTCCAGCACCATGTAGGCGGTGCCGTTTTCGGGAAAAAAGTTCTCGACGCTGACGACGTTGGGGTGGTCTTTGAACTTGCGGACAATGCGGGCTTCGTCCAGGAAACGTTCGAGGCCCCAATCGTAATGCGTTTTCGCGTTGCCGGAATAGGGAATGACGGTGGGGTCCGAGCCTGTGCGTATGGCGACGCCTTGCGGGAAGTACTCCTTGATGGCCACCTTGGCGTCGAGCAGCATGTCGAAGCCGATGTAGGTGATGCCGAAGCCGCCATGGCCGAGAACGCGGCCGACGACATACTGCTGCTTGAGGATCGTGCCAGGCATGAGATAGAGCGGCGACTCCGGGACCGTGCCCACGGTGTAGCCGCACTGCTCACACTGCGTGGCGCCGTTCAGCGGCTCCATGCAACCCATGCAGTGCTGGTTCGGATCAAACACCTACTGATTTCCCCCTGGCTTTAGACGCGGCAGCGGCCGCTCGGTTTTCGGCAACTCGATGGACGAGCTGGTTTGCACGCCGGCGGGTTTGGGCGCGGCGGCCATGGCGGGTGGCGGCCCCGGAGGCTGGTCGTGCACACGCAGGGCAATGGCCGAGTAGTTGTCGTGTCCGGCGAAGGTGCGTGACCGGAGCCGGGTTTCGATCCCGCACAGCCAGGCCTGCGCCGTGGACGAACGCGCCAATTCCACCTCCATTTCGGTCTCTCTGACAAGCTCCCACAAACCATCGCTTGCAAGCAAGAAGGAATCGCCGGGCTTCAAGTGTACCGCTTCGGCGGCCACGCCGGGCTCCAGCGTTTCGCCTCCGGCCAGCGTGCGCAGAAGTTTGTTCCGGTCCTCGTGGAAGCGGATGTCGCGCGCGTTGATTTTCCCGGCGGCGGCCAGCGATTGGGGCACGCTGTGGTCGAGAGTTTGCGATTGGAGCCGGCCGTTGCGGAACCAGTAGAGGCGGGAGTCGCCGACGTGCGCCCAAAGGGCGGTACCGGCGGCGGCCACCAGCAGGACGGCGGTGGAGTTCATGGCGGCCAGGTAGGGGTTATTCACTCGCTCCGCAAGGACGGCGCGGCGCGCCGATTCCAGATAGGTGCGCAAGGCCGGGGGGGAGCATTCGGCGTACTGCTCGTGGCATTGCAGGATGGTGGCGGCCGCAATGCGGGCGGCGGTTTCCCCGCCTCCATGACCGCCCAGACCGTCGCAGAGCACCCAACATCCTCCGCCGGAGGAGAGCTGGAAGCGGGCCTCGTCCTGATTCGCCTCGCGGCCTCCGGCGCTGGAGACAACTGCGGTGTCGAAGGTGAGTTCGGATGTGGTCATGCGAGGCGGTCCAGTCGGAACATCTGTTGCGGGCCACCCAGGCAGAAGGCATCACCGGCCTTCAACTCGCGCGGCGCGCCGGGTTCAAGGCGCGTGGTGACGGCGCGGGCGCCGGGCCTGAGCACGGCGAAGAAGGTGCCGTTGGAGGACCAGGAGTCCTCCAAGAAAACCTGGCCGGCGCCGTTGGCGAAGACCCGGCAGTGGCGTTTGGAGACGCCCGTCGCATCGGCTGAAAAGACGACATGGGAAACCGCGGCGTCCCGGCCAAAGATGAGCTCGGCGGTGCGTGGCTGCAGGCGCTGGCCAGAGTACTCGCCGGTGAGGCCGGACAGCTCGAAGAGCACGCCGGGAGGCAGCGGCGGCGGTGGTGGCGGCGGTTGCTGTGGCGGACTGGGCGCATGCGCGCGCGGGCTGGGCGCGGGCGGTGGGAAGGAAGGGCCGGACGAGGGCGGCAGCGCGCCCCGGCGCGAACGCAGAGCCAGGCGGATGAGAATCCGCAGCAGCACCACGCAGACCACCACAACGAGCCAAAGCGCGAGCCGCTCGCTGAACTCCATCAGGCGCGCTCCATGCGGAAGGAGTTGCCGCCGTCGGCCAGGCGGACCTCATCGCCCGAGTGCAACTCACGCGGCTGCCCTGGCGCCAGACGCTCGCCACTGCCCAGAAACGTTCCGTGCGAAGAGTAGGTGTCTTCCACGAACACCTGGCCTCTGTCGAAATAAACGCGGCAATGGCGCTTGCTGATGCCGGGTGTGCCGGTGGCGAACAGGATGTTGGCGACGGCGGCGTCGCGGCCAAAGGTGAGGCCTTGGGCCAGCAGGGGCAGGCGCTGGCCGGCGTACTCGCCGGTGAGCCCGATTAGAGTAACGCGCGGACGGATGGCCGGCGGAGCAGCCGCCGGTGGCGCGGCGGGAGGTGGCGCGGCGGCCTGTGGCGGCGCGGGCTGGGGAGGCACGGACGGCACCATGGGACGGGGCGGCGGGGGCGCTTGCGGATACCGCCGCGTGGTGACCGCCGTGACAATCGCCGGCGCTACCTTCTTGCGGACGATGATGGCGCCCACAACCACGGTAACCAGCAGCAGCGCCACCTGCGCGGCGAGCACGAATGACGAATAACGGTCCCCGGCGGGAGGCGGGGCGGCGTCCTGGCAAACGGTATCGAAGGCCTCGTAGCGGATGCTCTGGCGGTCCAGCTCCGGCAGCAGTTCGCGGATGTCCACGCTCCAGCCGATGCCGTCGGCTTCGGGCACGCGGACGGGATTGCCTTGTGCGTCGAGCACGGTGATGAGCGCCTTGGTGACGTTGACGCCGATGACGCGGCCGCAACTATCAAAAAGCGGTCCGCCGGAGTTGCCGGCGTTGATGGAGGCGTCGGTCTGGATCAGTTGGACGTGGCCGCCGCCAGCCACCGCGCGCGTGTCCATTTTGCTGATGACGCCCTTGGTGAGCGAGGAGCGGAAGAAGCCTTCCGCGCGGGCCATGCGTCCGGCGGCGCCGGGATAGCCGACTGCCCAAACATCCATCCCTTCGCTGAGCGAAGGCGACCGGGCAAAGGTGACCGGCGTTACCTGAACGGGCTTCTCCAGGCGGATGATGGCGAGATCCTTTTCTTGTGAAGCCCACAGGACGGTAGCCTTCTGAAGATCGTCTTTCGAACGGCCAGCCAGCAGCAGTTGCGCGGAGACCCCCTCGGGCAGCTTGCAGCAGACATGCCAGTTGGTGACGATGTGCTGCGTGGAAACAAACAGACCGGAGCCGGTGCCGGAGCCGGTTTGTCCATCCGTCTTGCTGAAAGCCAGGATAATGACCGGCGTCTGGCTCTTCATGACGGACACGGGCGGAGCGGCCGGCAGAGGGTTGAGACAGGCGCAGGCGAGGAGCCAGAGCGGGAAACGCCGTGTCATGGCTGTTTCTTCTCCGGGGCCGCTCCGGGAGCGGACGCAGACGGCGGTGCGGCGGGTTTCGGCTCCACGGCGCCGGGTTGCAGAGGCTCGAACTCAACAGGCTTCTGCTCGGTTCCGGGAGAGTCGGGCCGGGAAGGCGGCAGATGGTCCGTGTTGAAGTGAGTGGACCCGCGAGCTTTCTCGTCTCCGTCGCCGGGCCGGGGGACGGGTGCGCGGCGCCAGGCGAAAAAGGCGGCTGCGGCGACGATGGCGGCAAAAAGAAGCGCGGGCGCGAGAATCTTCCAGAGCTTGGCTTTGCGCGGTGGTGCCAGCGTGGCAAGCCGCGCCTCGGCAGTGGCGCGCGCCGCGAGTTCCTGTGTGGCGAGCGAGGGGCGCGGCGCGGAGGGGGGCGCTGGAGAGGAGGAAGCGGTTGCCGCCGCCGGTTCCGGCGTAGCCATGGCCGTGAGGGCTTCGCGCGCGCGGTCGCGGGCCGGGGGCGCCGGGGGCGTGGCCGCCGCCGTGGATTCTCCGAACGCAAGAGCCACCACGGTGACATTGTCCTGCCCTCTGCGCTGGCGCGACAGCACGGTGGCGACCAGCGATTCGCACAGCGCCTGCACATCGGAGGCCCCCGAAGCCAGCGCGGCGATGTCGCGCTCGGGAAGCGTTTTGTACAGCCCGTCGGAGGCCAGCAGGAGCATGTCGCCGGGTTTCAGGAAAAACGGATGGAGCGAGAGATCGATTTCGGCCAGTTCCTGCTGGCCGAGGTGGCTGGTAAGCGCGTCGCGCTGTGGATCCCCCAACGCCTGCTCGGTGGAGATCTCGCCGCGGGCCGCGCGCTCGTCCAGGATGCGCGCGTAAACGTGCTGGGCATTCAGCAGCGTGATCTCGCCATCGCGGAGGAGAAAGATGGCGGAGTCGCCGCTGGAGGTCCAGTACAACTCATTCCCCCGAAGGACGGCGGCGATGAGAGTCGTGCCCATCTCGCCGCTCTGGCCAAGAGAGGCGGCCAGGGCGGTGACGTCGAAGTTCGCCGCGCGGATAGCGCGGTCAAGCGCCTGGGGAACAGGTTCTGCCTCGGGCTTCGAGCGGTAGCACTGCAGAAAGCCGCGTACGGCGGCGCGGCTGGCGGCGTCGCCATGCGCCAGTCCGCCCATGCCGTCGGCCACCACGGCGAGAAAACCGCCATGCGCGGCGAAGGACTCATCGGCCGGATCGCTGAAGCCGAACGCGTCCTGCTGCTGCTGCCGCGCGCCGAGGTGCTGGGCGTTGCCGAACCGGTAGGCCATGCAGAATGATTATGACCAACTGAACTCGGCCGTGACGAACGGGACGAGGCGGAGCGTGGTGTCGCCCACTTCGATGCGGTCGGCCGGACCGATGGGCGTGGTCTTGTCCAACAGATCGTCGTTCAAATACACGAGGCCGGAGGCGTCGCCGGGCGAAAGGTAGAAGATGCGCTTGCGCGGCTCGAACGTAATGATGGCGTGCCGGTTGCGGGAGATGCGCGGATCCAGAGCGATGGCGATGTCATTCTCGGCGGCGCGGCCCAGGAAGTTGCGTTCGGCGTGCAGCCGGTAATCACGGCCGCGTTCGGGGCCTTCGATGGCCACCAGCCAACCAACCACAGGTTCGATGGGCGCGTCGGTGTGAGCGGCAGGTGCAGCCGCGGCCGCTGGAACGGGCGCTGGCGCGGGCTGCGGTGGCGCTGGCGTACGGTTCATATAGAGTGGTTGCGTCTTGGCATCCTCCGCGCCGCCCACGTTGGTGTCCTCCGAGGGTGCGGCCACGGGAGTGCGCAGCGGCGTGGTTTTGCCCTGATCGTCAATGGCGGGCCGCAGAGGCGTGGTCTTGCCCTCGCCTGCGACATCGAAGGGCTGAACGCACCAAGGGCAGGTGGAATGCTTGGCCGCATCGTAAAAGTGCCCATCCTTGCACTGGATCATGAGTGGCTCCTTGGGCTATTGTCACTTACCGGAAGGCTTCGATGCCTCCTGAAGCTGGCGGCGGTAGGCTTCAGCATACTCGGGCGCCGGATCGAAATGGATCGAATAATCGCCGCCGACGGTGAGCGAGCCCACCTTGACGGCCATCTTTTCGTGGGGGATCTCGACTCTGGGCAACTGAAAGATGCTGCTGTTGTTGACGTAGGCGCCATACACCGTCACCGGGTTCGCGTAGCCATTGGAGGCGATGTACTTGTAGTAGATGTCCATGCGGCTGCCCCGGATGGTGTCGCGCATCAGCCAGAAGTCCGTGCCGGGACCGCGGCTCATACCGAATGACATATCGCCATAAAAGAAATGGCCTTGCTTGGTGTTGGGGTCCACTGGCGGCTGGCTTTTGCCTCCCACGTTGGTGGTGGTGGGGGAGTGGACAAACACGTCGATATCCGGTCCGGGCGCGCTCCAATTGGTGACGACGACCACCGGATTTCGGACCTCCAGATCGCGTGCTTTCTTCTTCGCCTCGTCCAGCTCCGTGCGAAGGCGGTTGTTCTGGCCTTCCATCTGCTGCATCTGGTTCTGGAGTTTTTCCAGGCGTTCCACGGCGCCCGCGGAACCGGGACCGCCCGACTCCCTCAGCTCCTTTTTCAGACGTTCGATCTCCTGCTGCATCTGCTCGCTCATGGCCATGGATTCCTTGGCGCCCACGCCCGAAGGCGACCAGTAGGGGAACAGCGCCAGCATCATGAAGCAGAAGGCTCCCATGGCGCCGCACAAGATGTCGAGCAGCGACATGTTGATGATGTTGATTTCCTTGCTGCTGGATTTCATGCCCGACATGGCGTGCTCCGGTTCCGCTTGGCGGCGCTAGTTCTTGTTCTCCACATACAGCCGGTTGATCAGATTGCGCAGCGTGTATTCGCCGGCATGGTTCACGGCGGACTCCTCCTTGGACTGGACCATTTGGAGGACGAAGACGAGCACGGCGCTCTGCATGAGAGCCGTCATGGTGGCGTCGAAACCAATGCCGAGCGTGCGCGCGACGTCCTTCAAGTCCAGGTTGCCTTTGTTCTCGCCGGCCGCCATCAGCGCCGCGCCGAGGCCATAGACGGTGCCGATGAAGCCGATGGTGGGGACGAGCCAGGCGACAAAACGCACCATTCCATAGCGCATGTCAACGCGATGGGCCGTAAGTTGGAGCGCAGAGTTCATCACCCCGGCGGCCTGGTCGACGCTGTGGCTGGACTGGAACTGGAGAATGGCGAGGTCGATGAGGGAGGGGAGAAAGCCATGCTCCCGGTCGAACTGCCCCAGCACGCGGCGGCGAATGGGGCCCAGATCCTTCATGCGGAGAACCGTCTGCTCATCCTCCGGGAGGAACCGCTGGTGGAGGAAGGAAGTTTCGCGGACTCCCACGCGCCAGCGCACAAACAGGTCGCCGAGCGCGGCGAAAAAGAGGACGTGCATGAAATTCTGCACCGTGAAGGGGTAAACAAAGTGCTTGGAAGGATAGTCCAGCAGGATGCGCGCCATGCCGCTGGGAAAGACAAGCGTGCCAAAGGCGATGAAGGCGAGGCTGGCGAGTGCTCCGAGCGCGAGCGCCTGGGTGCGGTCGGGGAGGTTCCAGAATCCGGCCGGGGCCTGGGTTGGCTGCGGAATTGCGGGCGTGGCTGGTTGCGGTGTCATGGCTGTGTCGAATGTGTTGTCAGCAGAAGGGGCAGGGTTTGCCGGCGACGATCACGGCGCCGCAGAGGCAGCGGACCAGTTTTTCACTGCGCGCAAGGGGCACGGGAGCGGCGTTCCGGCCGGGTTGCTGCACGGGAGGCGTGGCCGGAGAGGCTGCGCCGGCGCGGCGGGCCAGGTCGGCAAGGTCGGAGACGGCCATAACCACGTCTCCGAACCGGACCTGCTCACCCGGGGAAACGGTCTCCTGGGTGATGCGAATGGACTGCCCGGAACGGATGACAAAGGTGCCGTTGCTGGACTGGCAATCGGTAAGAAAAACGCGGCCGCCCTCGATGAGTTCGACCTGGGCGTGGCGGCGGCTGACCGAGGAGTCGGCGATGGGGATGTCGGCCGCCCGGTCACGGCCGATGATAAGCGATTTGGACGGCATGAGTTCCCTCTGGCCGGACAACGGCGCGAATACCCCGGCACTCAGTAGTGTGGGTAGGGCGCAGAATATCACGAAGAGGGGGTGGGGAAAAGGTAAGGGCCGGTTTCCCCCGATAAGGAGAACCGGCCCTGGAACGGACACAGTCAAACCCGTGGGTTTGACTGCCTGCCCCAAATTAGAAGATGAACTTCACCAGGAAGCGGCCGCTGAAGCCGGGGTTGAACCAGTCGTTCATGCCAAACAACGGGCTCATAGCCTTGGCGCCTTCCGAGGTGGCGTTGATCATGGACTGGTAGTTGTAGCCCTTGGCGAGGTCGGTGGTGGCCAGGTTGATTTCCGCGCTCGTACGGGCGCGGTTCAACTGGGTCCACTTGCTGCGCGAGGTCTTCTGGTTGAACAGGTTCAAGGCATTGAACTCGAAGCGCAGGCGCTTTCCTTCCGACACGGTGAACTCGTGGCCGATGACGATGTCGGTCTGTGTGAGGAACGCCGTGCGGCCCATGTCGCCGCGGCCGTTCACGAACACCTGGGTGCTGTTGATGGTGTTCACCAGTGTGGTGAGAGGCGTGCCGGAACCGCCATAGAAGAAGGCTCCGATGTCGGTGCCCTGGCGGTCGCCCCACTTGAAGGTCTTCGAGCCGTAGAGCTTGAAGACGTGCGGGCGGTCGGTGGGCAGCGGGCCCTGCGGGTCGAGGTTGCCCTTGGAGTCCCACAGGAGTTCGTCGATGTCCCAGGCGCGGTTGGCGTTGCCACCCGGACGGGCGATGACGCCGGGACCCTGCTGGTCGAGGGCGAAGACACCGGCGCCATCGGCGCCCGTGCGTACCTCTTCCGTGGCGGCCAGGCCGGAGTAGTTGCCGCGCAGCCGCGAATAGACGTAGCTGGCGCTGCCGAACCAGGAGCCGAAGCGCTTGGTAATCTGCATTTCCAGCGCATTGTAGTTGCGAACCGCCTTGGGCGTGGGGAACGGCTTGGTGGCGCCCGAAGGAGGCGTGGTCAGCGCGTTGCCGAAGCCGGGGTTGGCGTAGTAGTACACCTCGTCGCCGTTGACGAGCACGCCCAGATCCTCAATCGTGCGAAGGAGGTGGTTGCGGACGTAGCTGGCGCGGAAGACGGTTTGCGGAGCGAGTTGCAATTCAAAGCCGGCGTTGGTCAGGTCGCTGGCCATGGGCTTGATTTTCGGGTCGATCGAATCGAAACCGGTAACGCGGCGGTTGCGGAAGGAGTCCGGCACGTTCGGGTTCCAGAGGTCGCGGCCCGGCAGGTTACCGCTGTTCAGGTTGAAGACGCCGGGCGTGTCGAGCGCGCGGTAGCGCACGCGCCAGTAGTCGCCGCCGAAGGTGCCGCGGGCGAGTTCGTACTTCACCCAGTCGTAGTAACGGCCCCAGCTTCCGTACACCTTCAGGCGGCCATCGCCGAAGACGTCGAACGAAGCGCCAAGGCGGGGGGCGATCTTCTTGCCCCAGCCGAAGTCAAACGCGTACTCCTTCACGGCGCGCTGGAAGGAGGGGACGCGCTCGGCTTCCAGGCGCAGGCCGAGGTTCAGCGTGAGCCGGGGACTGATGCGCCAGTTGTCCTGGAAGTAGATGTTGTTGATGTTGGCCCCCGCGGAGCCTTCCGTGCCGATCTGGTGGTACTCGTAGTAGCCGAAGGCGCCGCGCTGGTTGGCCGGAACGCCGGGCACCGATGAGGTGAACGCGCGGTTCCAGAAGATGTTGATGTAACCACCGGTGGGGTAGTCTTGCAGCACGTTGTTCACGTTCTTCTGCTTGCCGATGCCGGCCTTGAAGTCGTGAGAACCGAGCGCCCGGAAGTAGCGGCTGATATCGGCCTGCACATAGGTGCGGCTGACCAGGTCCCAGCGGGAGCGCGAGACGCGCGGCGTGTTGTAGAAACCAATGGGAGCCTGCAGATTGGACGGTACGCCCTCCAGCCCGACGGAGCTGATCTGGTAGGTGACCGGCGTGATATCAGGCAGGCCGACGTCCTTGAAGTTGTCCCAAAAACGTCCGGCGCGAACCGAAAGCAGCGTCGTGGGCGAGGCCGACCAGTCAAGCTGGCCGCCGTAGTTGGACTGCGGGGCGAAGAAACCCTGCTTGGGACGGATGACGTTTGCCGCCAGGGACGACGTGACGCAGTTCGGGCATTCGCCGTTGTAACCCGGTAGCGTGCCGGTGCTCTTGGTGGGCGTCCACAGCCAGAACATCGAGCCGCGCAGGTTGCGCGTGATGTCGAAGGACAGCTTCTCAAACAGCATGTGCCGTGTGGTGTTCTGGGAGATGGAGCCGGATTCGGTTCCATTGGAAAAACGGTAATTGTTGGTGCGGTCGCGGTAGTTGGGGGAAGCGGCGCTGAAGAAGTAGAGCCGGTTCTTGATGAGATAGCCGCCCAGCGAGTAACCGATCTCGTTCTGGTGGTCTTTCTGTTTCTCATCCTGATAGTAGGACGTGGTGGTGTCGTTGCTCGGGCTGAGCAGCAGGCGCTTCCGGGGAGACGCGCTCAAGGGGCTGCCCGAGAAATAGTAATGGACATCGCCATGGAAACTGTTGCCGCCGGACCTGGTTACCGCGCTGATCACGCCGCCCAGGGCGCCGCCGTACTCCGCCGAGATGCCGCCGGTCTTTACCTGGACCTCCTGGAGGATTTCAAACACGGCGTCCTGGCGGGACTGGCCGTTGAGCAGAGAGTTCGTGGAGATGCCGTCGATGGTGAAATTGTTTTCCGCGCCGCTGGCGCCGTTCACCTGGGCTCCACCCTCGATTTCGCCCGTGTTCACCGAGGTGGAGGCCATAGCCAGCGATTGGAAGCTGCGGGCCTTCGGAAGGTGGTTGAACTCGTCGGCTGTGATGTTGTTGGCCATTGTGGTGTTGGTGGTGTCGATGAGCGGAGCAGCATCGGTGACCTGCACGGTCTCCGACGTGGTTCCGACGCTCATTTTGGCGTCGACGGTGAGCGTCTTGCCTAACAGCAGGTTGACCTCGCCGACCTCATACGTCGTGAAACCCTTCAGTTCGAAGAGCACGGAGTACCGGCCAGGTTCAATGTTTCGCACCTGATAGGCGCCGCTGCCGGTGGTCGTCGTTTCGACAATACGGCCGGTGACCTTGTTCGTGGTCTTCACCTTGACGTTGGGCAGGACGCCGCCCGACGAATCGGTAACCGTACCGTTGATCTCGGAAAACCGTTCCTGGGCCATGGAAACCGGGCCCATCGTCAGCAGAAGGAGAACTAACGAAAATACCGCGATGTGGGGAGCGCTCAGACGCCAGTTCGCGCCTAAACTCCACGCCCGCGGAACTGCGGAGTGATTTGTGTTCATAATCCCTTTCCCTGTTTCTTAAATTGCGCGCCGGGGAGTTCAGAATGCCGCCGCCAATAACTCCGGTGGCCACTGCTGCCCGCACGATACGCTGCTCTGAACCGGTGGATTAGAGCTATCCTCATGCCACCTGCGGTCATTCGCCGAAGGTCGCGCCTTTCATGGGTACTTAGCCATGTCCAGGCCCTAAGCATGCGAGACGTAATAACATGTAGCACGAAAGCTATATGCTTGAAAATCCTAATAAACAGCGGCGCATGAACAGGGTGGATCAAATTCCGAAAACGTCTCCACGATGACGTGGTTCTCTATCAAAATAGTTGAGATTTGATAGGGAGAAAACTGCCTAGGCAGAGGCGAACGGAAGGCGCTAAGACCGCTGTGATCTTCCAGCTTCAGAAGATTCACTGGGCGATTGGAAGGCAAATTCCAAAAACAGAATAGGTGTGAATCTCTGTTGACCCACGTCAAGGTGGTTTATGTTAACAAAAAATAATAATTGTTACTTTGCGATTTGGCCCAGTATGGCCTCGGTTACGGCATCCCGAAACTGTGCTCCCCCTGACAGAAGGTTGCTAAGCGACATGTAGTCGTAGGGGATGTTCGGGAAGACCCCGGCGTTTTCCACATAGTGGGTGGCCGGGTACCCTGGCGCGGTGACGGGGTTGACGCGGTGATGCATGGTGACGGTGTTGGAAACGGTTGCTTCCGAGTAGGGTCCGGCCTCATAGCTCTCGACAGTGCCGCCGGCGCCGTTGGTCCGGAAGCCGAACAGGGAACCGCGTCCGGCGTCTTGTATGACGGCCGCGAAGGCGTCGCTGGCCGAGGCCGAGTACTCGTCGGCGACGACCAGGAGCGGCTTTGTGTAAGCCGTTTCGTGAGGAGTGCGGAACAGCGAGGAGGCGCAGATGGGCAGCGGTCCGGAGCGGCCGCGCGACTGCCGGTACGCTGTTTCGATCTCGCGGAAATTGGCCTCGAGTTGCGACAGCGTCTCGGTGGGCGCCCCGGCGGCCCGCGCACGCTCCCATGTGTCGTGGAACGAAGCTACCCAGTTATAAGTGGCGCGGATCTCTCGGCCGATACCCCGGAAGGTGTAGGGAATCAGCCGCCGTTGGAGTTCCTCGCTGTAGCAGCCGAGCCCGCCCGAATTGCGCATGATATCGACGACGAGCCCGTCGGTGTTTCCGTTGAAGAACGTCATCTCCGTTTCAAACTGGCGCAGTGCGGCGGTGGCGCCGATGGCGGGGTTGAATGTGGGGATGCGGATGTAGCCGATCCGTTTCCCGCCAGCCGTGTATGTGCCCGAGAAGAATGCGTCGCTGGTGAGGCGTCCGAGGCGTTGCACGAAACCCGCCGGCAAAGGGAACCCTGGGCGTGTGCCGAAGCCGAGCACCTCGGCGGCTTCCGGCAGCGCTTCTCCCCATTCAGGACCGGCGACGGAGTCATTGCCCAGCGCGGCCAGCGGCTTGAGCCACGGCTCCACGAACTCCTCGCCGCCCTCTGCGTTGACAGGGGGCGGGCTCGGCCGGAGCGCGCGGAAGACTGGCGATGGCGTCGTGCCGCCGGCGGCGAGCGGAGTCCCGGACTTGATGACTGGTATTAGATACACCGCCAGTTCGCCCGTGGAGCGCGAGCGGATGGTGATCTCCACCTCATCGGGAAGCGAGGCGGCGCGAGTGTTTCCCGACTCCGTCGTCCCAAATGCGCGTTGCAACGCCGTGCGGCGCTGCGCCGAGTCGTTGCCCGCGTATACGGTGCGCGAGAGGCGTTGCACCACGGCGGCCACCGGCTCGCCGCCCATCGCCACCACCTCGTCGCCTGTCTGGATGGGAAATCGGGAAGAAGGAAGGTAGGTCCGGTTGATCGAATCCACGCGTGGCGTGTCCTCGTAATAGTCGGCGTGCAGAGGGAGGCTGTAGCGAAAGCTGGTGGGGAAGCTGAACGAGGAATGGGAGTCGCGAAGCGAAGCCACGTACTCGCCGCACACCTGGTAGAACTCCAGGTCGGTGGCCGTTGCGCGGGCGCGGCCGATCCACGGACCGATGTTGTAGAGGTCGAAGCCGAACAACTGCTTCTTCCACTCGTAGGGCGCATAGTGTTTGGCGAATGACGCGGCCAGCACGCGAAAGTCGAACTCCTTCTGATCGGCGGTCAGCGCGGCGGGCAGCGCGGGCGCCAGGGTGAGGAAGGCGAGGATGAAGGTCAGCATGCGCATCTTATTGCCCCTTTGCGATC
The DNA here is from genome assembly GCA_020847045.1 of Bryobacterales bacterium. Lineage (GTDB taxonomy): Bacteria > Acidobacteriota > Terriglobia > Bryobacterales > Bryobacteraceae > JAFLBB01. The sequence continues at coordinate 13,773 of JADLCT010000102.1, forward strand.
TCGTCGAGGATCGCCCTGGTGAATGCGCTCGTGAAGAGCCTGCCGCCAGAGAGCAGGTTGTCGCGCGTCATGTAGTCGAAGGAGATTTCGGGCCGTACGCCGGCGTTCTCCAGCCGGTTCGTGGTGCCGTAGTCGTCGGTGCCGATGTAGCGGTTGCGTGTGCCGATCGTCCATGTGATCGAGGTTGCCGATTCGGAGTAGAAGCCGGCATTGATGGAGTAGACGCTGCCGCCCGCTCCGTTGGTCCGGTAGCCGAACAGAGGCCCGCGGCCGGCCTCCTGCAGAATGGCGGCGGCATAGTCGGCGAATGAGATGCTGAGCTCGTCGGTGAGAATCACCATGGGTTTGGTGTAGGCGAGGATGTTGCCCAGGCGGTCGCGCGCGGTGTCGCGTTCGAGAGTCAGCGAGCAGCCGGGCACGGGATCACTGAGGCCGCGGTTCTGTTGATAGGCGCGGCGCAGAGCATCGGTGATGGACCGGAACTGGGCCACGAGTTCGCCGGGCAACCCGGCCCCCTCGACAGCGGCCAGTTGGGCCTCGGCCGAGGTAAGCGCCGAGCGGGAGACGCGGATCTGGTCTGCCAACGAGAGGTAGGGCCAGGGGATGAGCAGGTCCAGCGCATCCTCGGCGTAGCAGCCGCCACCTGTGTTGCGCGTGATGTCGAGCACCAAGCCGTCGGTGTTGGCGTTGAGGTAGGTCACCTCGGCGAACAGTTCGTTCCAGGCCGCCGTTTCATCGGCAGGCGAAAAGTGAGGGATGCGGAGGTAGCCGATGCGCTTCCCTTCGGCCGGGAAGGTGCCGGAATAGTGGAAATCCGTCGCGCGCGAGCCGAGCCGGCGCTGAAAACCGTCGGGCAGTGTGAAGTAAGGTGTGCGGCTCCCCAGGCCGCGCAGCCGGGCCAGTCCGCGTTCGGCCAGATCCCAGCGCTTGTTCTGGAAGGCTTCCAGCATCGGCGCCGTGCCTTCCGGCAGGCCGTAGTGGTTGAGCCGCGGGGAGGCGGCGGGGTCCTGCTGGCGGCGGGCCGCGGGGGAGGGGACCGGACCGGCGCTTGTAATCGGGTAGCCGGACTTCACCCAGGGGATGTCATAGGATTCGATGGCGCCGGTAGCGGAGCGGCGGATCTCCACGCGAAGCGTTTCACCGGCTTCAGGCGCGCGCGGATAGATGGACTGCACGCGGTAAAAGAGATAGCCCGCGCCGAGGCGCCTCGTGGCGCGCTGATTGGCAAAGGCAATCGTGCGGGTGAGTTCGCTGGTCCAGTAGTCGGCCGGCCGGCCATCGAGCGTCACCACCTCGTCGCCCACCTCGAACGGATATGCGGAGGCCGGGAGCGTGGAGCGGTCGATGAAGTCGAGCAGTACCTTGCCGTCGTAAATGTCGGAGGTGAGCCCGATGCGGGCGGTAAACGTCGACCCGGTATTGAAGCTGGAGTGCGTGTCGCGTAATGCGGCCACATATTCGGCGCAAATATCGTAGAATTCGATGTCCGATTTCGCGGCCCGGACACGGTCAATCCAGGGTTGCAGTTTCATCAGGTCGAAGCCGATCACGTCGCGTTTGAACTCGTAAGGGCCGTAGTTTTGTGCGTAGAGCCCGGCCAGATGCTGAAAATCAATCAGACGCTGATCAGCGGTGATTTGCGCCGCGCCCGGCAGGGCGAGCCATGCGGTGACAAGCAGCGCGCGAAGGGAGTGAATACGCATTGGTCCTCGACTTAGTTACTGGACGCCCAAGGGTACCGGTGCATTGCGGCCGGTTTGCGCCTCAATCACGGTATAGCCACCCGGTGATTGTCTCACCTCGGCGGCCCCTTTGTATGTAGGGGGAATTTCGGCGAGCCATAGGGTGAAGTGCGTGGACATACGCTGGTAACCCTCCACCCAGCGAAAGGTTTTGGTTCCGAGCAATGTGGCTCGGTCCACCGACTTGCGGAGTCCTTCGGCGTAGGGGGTGGAGCCGAACTCGATGCCGCGCGCGATGGCCTGGCCGTTCCACGGCAGTCCGGTGGCGCGGCGATTCTCCTGCCAGTCCGCGAGCCACGGATTGTCCGTCGCGGGAAAGGTGTAACCGATGAGCACGGGGAAGCGCGGATTGTACATTGTGAACCAGTGTTCGACGCGGCGGGGGTCGAGGAGCCAGGCGGTGTAGCTGCCGGACTTCGGTTCGGCGGTCATGGGCCTGGCATCGGCGGAGCCACCGGCGGTTTTCAACCGCGGCCACGCATGCTCGCCGAGCGGGGCGGCGTCGCCGCGCGTGGCGTCCATGTCGAGAAACGTCGAACCCGGTTCCACGAAGGGCGGGCCGAAGGTGGCGTGCTGCATCCAGTTCACGGGGCGGTCGAAGGGGAGCAGGTTTTCCACCCACTCCTCCACGCGCACGCCGGAGGCGCCGCGCGCCAGCGTGATGCGGCGTCCCACGCGGAAGCGCGTGCGGCGCAACTCGGCTTCGACATCAATCGTGACGGCCTCGGGCGTGACGGTGTGGCGCGCCAGACGCCATTCCACGATGGGAGCCTCCCCGTGGTTGCCGAGCCCGTTGCGGGCCTCGGCTTCCGAGGAGACGGGCCCATAGAAGGGGAAGCACAACAGGTGGCCCATGTAGCCGGAATGGAGGAACCGGTGCGGCGTGTCTCCGTACAAGGCGTCATGGCGCGCGGGGTTGTAATCGTAGGGTTCGATGGTGGGATAATGCGGCACGCGGAAAGGATTCACCTGGCGGGCAGCCGGTCCGGCGAGGTAGCGCAGTTCGGCGATGTGGCCGCCGCCTTGCAATACCGCCACGCGGACTTGGCCGTTGGACAGTACATAGGCGTGGCGGCCGTGGAACCGCTCCTCGGTGAACGAGGGCCGCTGTGCGAGCAGAGGTAAGGCGAGCAGGGCGGCAACCGCGCCGCACCGGCGGGCTGGACGCAGGAAAGCCAGGCGCATCTGAGGATGATACAGAACAAGGAGGGGCCATGCTCAGCAAACCGGCCGACGATCTTCTGAACGGCGAAGAATGGCGGCAGTTCCTGCGTACGAACGGCTTCGGGCAGGTGATCGCGCCGGGCAAGGGGCTGGCGGTTCCGGTGGTGACGCCTCTGCACTTCGCCCTGGGCCGCGACGACGAGGCGGTGTTCCATGTGCACCGCGCCAATCCGCTGGTGGCTGCGCTGCGCGAGAACCCGTCCTGCTTGCTGGCCGTGATCGGCAGTTATGTGTACATCCCCGCGGAGTGGAATGCGGCTGCCGGAGAGGATCCGCGCTGGGGCGTGCCCACGAGTTATTATGCGGCCGTGCAGGCGGCCTGCAACGCCGAGGTGGTGGAGGACGAGTGGGACCTGGCCGGCATACTGAGCCAGTTGATGGAGCACTACGAGCCGCGCGGCAGCCGTCATCACGAGGTGGAGCCGGGCGATTCGCCGTACGGCAAGCTGCTGGGGGCAATCGTGGGCGTGCGGTTGCGGATCACACGCGTACGGGGGAAGTTCAAGTTCGGCGGCAACCGCGATTCGGCGCACCGGCTGCGGGTGGCCGAGCGGCTGGCCGGGCGCAACGGTCCGCTGGATGCTTCGGCGCGGGCGCATGTGCTGCGGCGGGACGCGGCAAGCCGCGGCGTGGACGAAGAGGCGGACGGCCAATGATAGAATCACCCGCGAATGGAAGACTCCGAAGCCGGGATTCCGATTGAGACGCCTCCGGGCGCGGTTAAGGCGTGGCTGGACGCGGGCGAAGCGGTGGCTTTGATCGACGTGCGTGAACCCTTCGAGCACACACTGGCGCGAATCGAGGGATGTGAGCTCATGCCGATGAACACAGTGCCGGCGTGTCTGGAGCAGTTGCAGCAAACGGCCGCCGGCAAGCTGCTGGTGGTGTATTGCCATCACGGCGTGAGGAGTTTGAACGTTGTGAGCTGGCTGCGCGCACACGGCGTGGCGAATTGCACGTCGATGGCGGGCGGCATCGAGGCGTGGTCGCTCGAAGTGGATCGCAAGGTGGGCAGGTATTGAGAATGAAGCTCTATTGGAAAAAGACGTGTTCAACGTGCCGCGATGCGCGGAAATATCTGGTTGCGCTGGGGGCGAAGTTCGAGGACGTGGATCTTGCGCCCGGCCTGAGCGTGGCGGCGTTGGATGCTCTGATCGGCAAGCGGGACTACCGCGAGTTTCTGAACTTCCGCAACGAACTCTATCGGGAGCGCGGAATGAAGAAGAGTCCGCCGCCACGCGGCGAGGCACTGCGGTTGATGTCGGAGAACCCGAACCTGGTGCGGCGTCCGCTGCTGGTGAAAGGCCGCTCGATCGTGATTGGATTCGACAAGGAAGCGATGAAGGAGATGGCGGGATGAAGCGCAGGGAATTCTTTGAAGGCGCGATGGCGGCGCAATTCGGCGTGGCGCCGCTGTTGCAGGCGGCGCAGGTGGGCTCACGTCCGGCGATGAAAATCACGGACATCAAAATGTGGCTGGTGGGCGTGGGCGGGCGGAACCTGTGTTTCGTCAAGGTGGAGACCGACCAGGGGATTCACGGCGTGGGCGAGGCGTATTCGTGCGGTCCGGACGAAGCCACGCGAGCCGTGGTGATGGACTTCAAGAGCTGGCTGGTGGGGCAGGACCCGCGCAACATCGAGCACATCTGGAACATGATGTACAACTTCACCAGGTTTCCCGGCGGCCTGGTGGTGAACGCGGCGATGTCGGGCATCGATCATGCTTTGTGGGACATCGCGGGCAAGGCGGCCGGGCTGCCTGTATACATGCTGCTGGGTGGCAAGGTGCGCGATAAGATCCGCGTCTACCAGAGCTGCGGCGGCGCGACGCCCAGGGCTCTGGCCGAAGACGGCAAACGGTTGGTGGAGAAGTACGGCTACACGGCGCTGAAGATGCGTCCGCAACCGGGGCGCGACAACCAACTGCCCTACAACGCCGTGACCAGACAGGCGGGCGAGCGCGTGCGGGCGCTGCGCGAGGCCGTCGGTCCGGACGTGGACATCGGCTGCGACATTCACGCCCGGTTCTTCGAGGTGCGGCGCGCGGCGGCGCTGGCCAAGGCGATTGAACCGTATCACCCGATGTGGCTGGAGGAGCCGATCCGGCCCGAAAATGAAGAGGCGATGCGGAAGCTGGCCGGAGAGGTGAACGTGCCGCTGGCCAGCGGTGAATGCAACTACATGCGGCACGAGTTCAGGAAGATTCTGGCATTGCAGGCGCTGGACATCGTGCAGCCTGACATATGCGTTTGCGGCGGGCTGACCGAAATGAAGAAGATCGCCGCCATGGCCGAGGCACACTACGTCATGGTGGCGCCGCATAACCCGATGGGGCCGCTGGCGACGGCGGTGAACGTCCACTTCGCGGCCTCCACGCCGAACTTCCTGGTGCTGGAGTATCACCCCGACGACGCCTCGCCGCGCAAAGATTTGCTGAAAGAACCGTTGATGGTAAAAGACGGCTACATTCCGCTGCCCGTCAAACCCGGGTTCGGCGTGGAGTTGAACGAAGAGGCATTCAAGCACTATCCGCCCAAGCCCTGGCATCGTGGCTTCGACTATCGCGTCGACGGCAGCGTGGCCTACGTATAGCGCCGCGCTTGGTGGCGCGCCGCGCCCCGTGAGCGCTTCGGGCCCGCATTTGCGCTTGTCTTCAGTGAAGGACGAATGGCGATGTGGGCTGGCGAAGTGCTGATGGGTGTGGCGCTGTTGTGCACGCTGCTGGTGGGCGTTTCCGTGGGCGGCATGCAACCGGAGCGGGCGGCCGGGGGCGGCCTGGCGATGGTCTATCTGCTTTCTCTGATGGCCGTGTTGTGGGTGGTGCTGGGGGCCGTGCTGTTGCTGCACCACGGCGGACGGGCAGGCGTTCCAGCAGGCTTCGTGCTGGCCGTCTATGTGCTCGGCTTCGTGGCCGAGGTGGCCTCGCTGCTGGCGCTGGCCGAACGGACAACGGACCGCGCGGCGGCGATGGGACTCCGCGCCGGCATGATTCTCATCCCCCTTGTGCTGGTCCTGTTCGCCGGTTCGAGTATGTGATCGCAGGCCCGCCCCTATGCCGCGGCCCCGTCTACGGCGCCACGCAGGAGAAATTGCTCTCCTCGTCAATGGAGCCTGTGCCGTTGTAGCGGACGCGTTGCGGATAGGGGCAGATGGGACGCGTGCGCAGAACCTTGCCCTGTTCGATGCGCGAGGTGACGATCCGCTCTGGCGCAACGCCCTCTTCCACCCAGCGGATGACCGACGCCAGCGGGTCAAACGCCGCGCAACCGACGCCGCTGCCACAATGAAACACGCCGGGGATGGTGTAGAAGCGGAAAAAGTCCTTCGTTCCGGGGCCCATCCGGGCCAGCGTCTCTTCGTAGTAGCCGATGGCGCGTTGCGGATTCAGGGCCTGATCGGCCAAACCGAACCACATGAGCAAACGGCCGTTGCGCTCACGGAAGGCGGAGAGGTCGGGGTTGGTGGCGTCCAGCGTGAGATGAATCTCTTCGAGCAGGGGAATGTCGCGGGCAAGGTCCACCTGGTCGAGAGACAGCGAGGGATCTTTCTTGGGATAAGCGAGATAGCGGAAGAAGGATTCGGCGAAACCCTGGGAGATGGTGGGGCCGGGCTGCTCGCGGATGATCCAGTTGTCCCAGCCGGAGCGGCCGTTGGGCCCGGCGATTTCGGAGCTCACGGGCCAGGCCGGATAGCGCGTTGCTCCGTTGGCGGTGATGGGCGAGTAGATGGCCGTCAGCGCCGTGATCTGGCCCTCGGTGAAGCAGCCGGAAGAGTCTCCCGCCGTGCAGCGTGGCAGGTCGCGCGAAGGGGTAAAACCGCAGCCGGCGGGGTTGTCGATGAGGCCGTCCTTCAATCCGTCCTTCTCGTCACACACGGCGTAAACGCGCGTGGCCAGCAGCGACAGCTTGGAATAAGGCACCGGCGCACGCTTCAACGCCTGATAGATGGCCGTGAACTGGACCATCGTGCCGGAGAAGTCAAGCACCGGAGCGCCCGCGACAATGCCGTCGAAATCATGCGGGAAGCGTTGCGCGAAAATCAGCCCCTGACGGCCGCCTGTGGAGCAGCCAAAGTAATAGGAACGCTTCGGCGCGGAGCCGTAATAAATCCTGGCCAGCCGCTTCGCCGTTTCGGCGGTGACGTGGAGGGAGCGGAAGGCATAGTCGTAGAGCTTCTGCGGGTGGACAGCGAATGTGCCGGCCGGTTCCGTGCGGGCGTCGTGGCCGGTGTTGGTGCGCGTAACCAGGAAGCCTTTGGCGATGGCGTCCACGCGCGCGCCGCGTCCGCCAGGGGCCGACAGGTCATCGCCGGCGTAGCCGCCGTTACCGAAAAAGAGCAGACGGTTGTTCCATGCCGTGGGCAGATTCACCTCGAAACGCACCTCGGGCTGAATCATGCCCAGTACGCGGCAATAGGTGGGGCCGTTCTCCCCGGCGCGTTCTTCAACCGCCGTGATGATGGAGTACTCGTACCCGGTTTCGGCCACCAGAGAAGCGCAGGGCCGTGACGGCGCGGAGCGCTGTTCGTTGGCGGGCGGCTGCCAGTCGCGCATGTGCGGTCCGTTCTGGGCAAACGCGAGGGCGCTGGCAAGGGTGAGCAGGACAAGGTGTCGCATGGATATCCAAAAAAGTATATAGGGCCGGGCCGTGAAGGAAAATAGGGACGATGCGGGAGTATGTCGGACGGTTCGCGCCCTCCCCAACCGGACCGCTCCACTTCGGCTCGCTGGTGGCGGCCGTGGGAAGCTGGCTGGACGCGCGCGCGCACGGTGGGCGGTGGCTGCTGCGGATGGAGGATGTGGACGAGCCGCGCTGCTCGCCCGGCGCGGCGGAGGAGATTCTCCGCGCCCTGGAAGCCTTTGGTCTGGAGTGGGACGGCGAAGTGATGGTGCAGAGCCGGCGCAAGGAGGCCTACCGCGAGGCGATTGAAGAGTTGCGGCGGCAGGGCCGGGCGTTCGGTTGCGCGTGCACGCGCAACGAGGCGGGTGACCGTTACAACGGCGCCTGCCGCGACGGCCTGGCCCCGGGAAGAACCGTGCGGTCGTGGCGATTCCGCGTTCCGGAGGAGAGCGTGGCGTTCGTGGACCGCCGGTTGGGGCGCTTTGAGGAACGCCTTGCAACAACCTGCGGCGATGTTGTGCTGCTGCGGGCCGACGGCTACTTTTCGTACCAGTTGGCAGTGGTCGTGGACGACGCGGCGCAGGGTGTGACCGATGTGGTTCGCGGCGCCGACCTGCTGGACTCCACGGCGCGCCAGGCGGCGCTGCATCTCGCCTTCGGACACGAGCCCCCGCGGTGGCTGCATCTTCCACTGGCCGTGAACCGCGAGGGTCAAAAGTTGAGCAAGCAGAGCAAGGCCCCGCCGCTCGACCTCCGTCGAACGGAGGAGGAACTTTTCCAGGCGCTGAAGTTTCTTGGAGTAGGCGCCGAGCCCGGAAGCAGAGGCGAAATGTTACAAGCGGCGAAGATTAATTGGAGGTTAATGTTTCCGGAGCTTTAGTCTGCTATTCTCTCCCCCATGAAGCTTCGATTGCTGGTCTGTCTCATGATGGCTCTCCCGGCACTGTTCGCGCAGGAGTTCCGCGCGACGATTTCTGGTTTGGTTACCGATCCGGCGGGCGCCCCGGTGGCGAACGCCAAGGTTACGGTACGCAGTGTGGAGCGCGACGTTCTATACGACTCCGCCACAAACGAAGCGGGGCGCTATGTGACCCGCTTTCTTCCCGCGGGCCAGTACACGCTGACGGTGGAGCGCGATGGCTTCAAGAAGGTGACGCGCGAGGGGGTTTCGCTGCAGGCGGCCGACCGCGTAAGCCTGGACATTCAACTGCAACTGGGCACGCTGAGCGACAGTGTGACCGTTACCGGCGAGGCGCCACAGTTGTCCACCGAGACGGCGTCGCGCACGGCGACTCTGGAACAGAAATATGTGGACGACCTGCCCACCAGCGGGCGCAACCTTTATCAGTTGCTCTTTTCGCAACCCGGCGTGACAAAAGCGAGCCGGTATTGGGGCAATTTTGAGCTGTACGCCTTCGGCAACATCAATGCCGTGTCGATCAACGGCGGCCGCACGGGCGAGAACGATACGCTGATCGACGGTGTGACGAGCGTGCGCGGCAGCCGCAGCGCCAGTTTCGCGCCCTCGTTGAACGCCATCTCCGAGGTGACCGTGGTGAGCAACTCCTACGATTCGCAGTACGGGCGCGTGGGCGGCGGCGTGACCAGCGTGACGCTGCGCACGGGAACCAACCAGTTGCACGGGCAGTTGTACGAGTTCTTGAAGAACGACAACCTGGCCGCAGCGGGCTGGTCGCGCAATTCGTTTGGAGTGCCGAAGCCCGAGTATAAGAACAATACGTTCGGCTTCACGGTGGACGGTCCCATTTACATCCCGAAGGTATTTGACGGGCGGAACAAGATGTTCTTCTTGATCACCACCGAATTCCTGCGTGAGCGGAACCCGCAGACGCAGTTGTGGACCGTGCCGACCGCGGCCGAGCGCACGGGCAACTTTTCGGCGCTGCGCGATGGCGCCGGCCGCGCGATCACCATCTACGATCCTTTGACGACGGTGGCCAATTCGGCCGGCACCGGCTACACGCGCCAGCCGTTCGCGGGCAACATCGTTCCCGGGGCGCGGATCAACGCCGTGGGCTCCAAGGCGATGAGCTTCTATCCGGATCCGAACCGTGTGAGCGAATCCGTGGACGGCCAGAATAACTACCTGTTCCTCAACAGCTCGAAGAATTACTACGACCAGTGGATCGGCAAGCTCGACTACAACCTGACCGAAAAACACCGCGTGAGCGGGCGCTACGGCGAAACGCCGTGGTTCAACTTCGCCCGCGTGCAGTGGGGCACCAACGCGGCCGAGCCATCCACGGAGTACCCCTCGACGCGCATCTCGCGCAACTGGGGCTTTGACTGGACATGGACGATGAGCCCGGCCATGGTGTTCAACCTGCGCGGCGGCCTGGCACGGTATGAAGGGTTCAGCGGCAACACGTTTGGCAAGGATTACGATCCGCGCCAACTGGGCTTCCCGAGCGATCTGGTGAGCCAGTTCACTTCACTGCACTTCCCGCGCTTCAACGTGAACACGAACAACTACTCACCGCTCGGCTCGACGCGCACGTCGAATTACGAGACGCAGGACACCTACTCGCTGCAGCCCAACGTGCAGACGGTGCGCGGAACCCATTCGATGAAGTTCGGCGCCGAGTTCCGCCGCTACAATAACAACAACATCCGGCCGAACTCGGCCTCCGGCCAGTACACGTTTGACCGGAACTGGACGCGTTCGAACCCGCTGGCCGCCGACGCCCTGTCGGGCAACTCGCTGGCCAGCCTGCTGCTGGGCTACCCGATTTCGGGCTACATCGACCGCAACAACGATCCGGCCTACACGAATGGCTACACCGCTCTGTTCTTCCAGGACGACTGGAAGATCCGCCGCAATCTGACGTTGAACCTGGGGCTGCGCTGGGACTACGAATCACCCATCACGGAGCGGTATAACCAGCAGGTCCGCGGCTTCGCCTTCGGTACGCAGAATCCTCTGCAAAGCCGGGTCCAGGGGCTGAAACTGGACGGTGGACTGATCTTTGCCGGGGCGAGCGGCACGTCACGGCAGGCGTTCGATCGTGATCTCAACAACTGGCAGCCCCGCGTGGGCCTGGCCTGGCAGGTGAAGCCGTCCTGGGTGGTGCGGGGCGGCTACGGCCTCTACTACCTGGGTCAGAACGCGGCCGGTCCGGACACGGGCTTCTCGCGCCCGACGAACATGATCGTCTCCACCGACAACAACCTGACTCCGTCGGCCAATCTGAGCGACCCCTTCCCCCGGAACCTGTTCCCGGCGGGGTTGCTGCAGCCGATCGGCTCCTCGCAGGGACTGGCGACGAACCTGGGCCTGGGCGTGGCGGCGCAGTATCTGGGCCGTCCGATGCCCTACTCGCATCAGTTCAGTGTTGGCTTGCAGCACCAGTTGCCTGGCCAGTGGGTAGCCGACGCCAGCTATGTGGGCAACCTCACGCGCAAATTGCCGGTCAGCGCAAACCTGAACTTCCTCTCGGCGGATCAGTTGAATTCGCTGCCGGTGGCTCAACGCGCCGCCTACTTCAACGCGGCCGTGCCTAACCCGATGGCGGGTCTGCTGCCGGGCTCGGCATTTAATGGCGCGACGATTCCGCGCCAGCAGTTGCTCGTTGCCTACCCGCATTTCTCGCAGGTCGGCATCAGCAACATTCCCATTGGCGGCCAGAGCTACCATTCGCTGCAGGTAAAGGGTACGCGCCGCTTCCGCCATGGATTGGCCATGCAGTTGAGCTATACGCTGGCGAAAACGCTGGAACGGGTGATCCTGTTGAACGCGCAGGATGCGAACCTCGCCGACCTGGCGGCCACCAAGCCCGACCAGCGGCTGATGGACTTCGACATTCCGCACACATTCACGATGGTGTCCAGCTACGAACTACCCTTCGGCAAAGGCCGTCCGCTGCTCAGCAACCTGCGCGGCGTGGGCAATGCCATTCTTGGCGGCTGGAACGTGAGTGCGCAGTACATCTACCGCTCGGGCCAGCCGATCGACTTCCCGAACGCGGCGCCGCTGGAGGCGCGCAGCGCGAAGCTCACCTCCTCGCAGCGCAACGAGATCGCCCGGTCCACGGGCGGCGAGAAGTTTAACCCGATCTTCAATAAGTGGTTCGACACGACGCTGTTCCCGCGCACCGCGCAGGCGGCCTTCACCCTGCGCGACTTCCCCACGCGCTTCCCCGACGTGCGCAGTCCCTATCTGCAAAGCTGGGAGCTGTCCGGCTACAAGGAGTTCCCGGTGAAGGAGCGGCTGCGCGTGCAGTTGCGCGCCGATTTCCAGAACGCCTTCGACTACGCCTACTTCGGCCGCGTGCTGACCTCGAACGTCACCGACAGCCGGTTCGGCCAGTTGAATCCCGAGCAGGATAATTCGCCGCGCGTGATCGCCCTGGTCTTGAAGGTGCTCTTTTAGGGCGCCTGTTACACGGGAACCGATTCAGAGACCACCAGTGAACGGAGCAGTTGTACCTCGGTGAGCGCCGGGATGCTGCCGTTGCTGGTGGTCAACTGCATCAGCACCAGTGCGGCGAGGCCGTCCGGCGGCGAAGGTGCCACGGGAACAACCGCGGCAATCGTGTGGAGTCCGCGGTCGGAGTAGTCCAGGAAGGCGGCGAGAGCGGGCGGCGCGGGTACGGTCAGGCACTCGCGAAATCCGGAGCCAGCCAGCATGGCGGCACTGGTGAGTGAGTCCAATAGGGCTGTCCCGCGGCCGGCGGCCTCGTGCGCGGCGAAGCGGTAGACGGTGATGGTGAAACGCCGGTCAAAAGCGCGTGCCGATTCGGTGCGGGGCAGATACTCGGTCAGGTAGTAGGATCCGTTTTCGCGCGGTCCTTGCGAGACTTTCTGGGAGCAGCCAAGACTGGCGGCGAGTGAATCCCACCCCGCGGGAGTCAGCAGCGAGGCGGCGGAGTTTCCGGAGGGCGTCATGGGTTGGAGAGGCGCCTTGTTACATGGATGGGCGCACTTAGAATAAGCTAGCGATATTCCGGCGGCCTGGGGATCACCAAAACCGAAAAATAGAGGTTTTCCTGTGACTGTTTTAACCTGGAAGGGGAAAGAAAGGGAAAAAGAGGACTGAAAAGCCCATGATGAGCGGGACGGTGGTTCAGGTGAGCATGGGACCCGGAGGAGTGCCGAACCATCCAGTGGCTTCGGCCCACGTGACCGAAACGGGACTGGAGGGGGACCGGTTCCGGTTTCCCGATGTGCATGGCGTGCCGGGGCAGGCCGTGCTGATCCTGACCGAGGCGGCGTTGCAGGAGTTGAAGGCGGACGGATTTCCGCTGTTTGCCGGGGCGATGGGAGAGAATCTGACGGTTCGGGGAATCGGCCGCGGGGAGATCAAGCCGGGCCAGCTCTGGCGCGTGGGCGGCGAGGTGGTTCTGGAGATCACCCGGCGGCGGTCTCCGTGCAAGACGCTGGATGTGTATGGGGAGTTGCTGCGAGGCAGAATCTACGACGAGATGGCGAAAAGGAATGATCCGGCCTCACCGGTTTGGGGGTTGAGCGGCGTGTACGCCCGGGTGATCACGGGCGGCCATGTGAAGCCTGGCGACACCATGACACTGACCGGATAGCGGGTCAACGCAGGACGGTCCATGCCGCTCAACCCCCAGCGGATCCCGGCGGGAATGGGGGGCGAACCCGCGCGGGATGAAACGAAAAACTAGTTGGATTTCGGCGGCTGTTCGGTGCTGTGCTCCTTGTGATGTTTCTTCTTCGACTTCTTGGTTGTCTGCTGGGTTTGGGTTTCCGTGGTGGTCGTCGGCGCCGTGGTGGACGGTTCGGAGGCCTTGGGCTTCTTGGCGGCAAAGGTGAACGGCGTGATCGACAGGGCCAACATTGCCATCATCAGTTTCAATCTCATCGTGAATCCTCTCACTTTCAAGCCGCGCCGGAATCGCCGTCGCGGCCAATTCCAGAATGGGTCAGAACGCTCCGGGCGGGGATAGCCTCGATGGAGGGAGGAAAAGGACGCCGGGACGGGATGCCGGGTGGGAGTTTGGGGGAGTGGGATAGACTAGCGGCAGGGAGAAGGCTCCCCAAAACGTACAGCGTATGCTGCGCCTAGCCGATATTCCCGCGTTCCGAGACCGCGCGCGGGCCAATTCGAACGCCATGTCGCTGAGCGACAAGCTGAATCCGGCCATGCAGGAGCGGCTGCGGCTGCTGCTGTCGCGCAGCGCCGACCCGGACAACGTGCTGCACTATTTGCGGCGGCTGCTCGAACAGAAACCGGCGGCGTTTCAACGCCTGGCCGTTTCTCCGGCGTTACTGCAATACCTGGTGGCCGTCTTCAGCCAAAGCCAGTTCCTGAGCGAGGAGCTGCTGCGCACGCCCGAGTGGATTGAAACCGTGGGCGCCTATGGGGATTTGCACCGCGTGGTGAGCGCCGACGAGTATATGGAGCGGCTGGAGCGGGGCCTGGAGGCTCACGGCGCGGGCATGCCTCCCGCCGTGGAGTACGCGCGCTTCCGGCGCCGGCAACTTCTGCGCATCCTCGTGCGCGACGTGCTGCAGTTCGGCACATTAAGCGACATCACGGAGGAGATTTCCAACCTGGCCGACGCCATCATCGAGTCGGCGTATCTGCGCATCCGGCACGAGTTGCAGTCCAGGCACGGCGAGCCGGAAGACGGCGCTCTCACCATTCTGGCCCTCGGCAAGCTGGGCGGACGCGAGTTGAACTACAGCTCCGACATCGACCTCATGTTCATCTATTCGAACAACGGGGAGACGACGGGGCCGGACCGGATTTCGAACAAGGAGTTTTTCAAGAAGCTGTGCACCAAGCTCACAGAACTGCTGAGCGCCTACTCGCCCTACGGCTTCTGCTACCGTGTGGACCTGCGCCTGCGGCCGGAAGGCTCGCTGGGCGATGTCTGTATCTCCATGGAAGGCGCGCGCGACTACTATCGCAAGCGGGCGCGCGACTGGGAGCTGCAGATGTTGATCAAGGCGCGTTCGGCCGCGGGGGACCGTTCGCTGGGCCGCCAGTTGCTGGACTTCATCGAGCCGCTCACCTACGCCACGTCACTGGACTTCACGGCCATCGAGGCGGTTTCGCTCGCGCGTGAGCGCATCAGCGAGAAGATGGCCCGGAAGCGGCAGGCCAAGCCCGGGTTGGATGTGAAGCTGGCGCCGGGGGGCATCCGCGATATCGAATTCCTGGTGCAGTGCCTGCAACGTCTGCATGGCGGCCGCGAGCCATGGGTGCGGCACGGCGGCACGCTGCTGGCGCTGTTCCGGCTAAGAGACAAGGGGCTGCTGAGCGAAACGGAGTATTCGCGGCTGGCCACCGCGTATCAATTTCTGCGCAACCTGGAGCACCGCCTGCAGTTCGCCGACGACCTGCAAACCCACATTCTGCCCGACGACGCCGAAACCACGCACCTCATGGCCCTCCGGATGCCAGCCGGACAGTTGGGCAGCGAGCCCAGCGGAGTGGAGCTGCGCGAGACCCTGCAGCGCCACCTGGCGCAGGTGCAGGACATCTATGAACGGTTGATTCACGCGCAGATCCCAGCGCATTACCGCGAGCCGCTGGCCTCGGTGAGCGAGATTCCCAAGGCCGAAATGGATGTGCTGCTGCAACAACTGCCGGGCGGCGCGGCGGCCCCCAGCAACCTCGTGCGTTCGCTGGAAATGAGGGCGTCCGGACTGGCCGCCACGCTGTCGCGCCTGAAGCTGACCTATGGGTTGCGCAGCTTCGAGCACTTCCTCGAAAAGGTGCTGCCGAACCAGCAATGGTTGAACTGGCTGGACGAGGATCCCACGCTCGCCGGCTATGTCGTGGATCTGTTCGAGCATTCGCCCTTTTTCGCCGAACAACTGGTGCGGAAGCCAGAGCTGTTGGAGGAGCTGCATCAGATGCGCGTGAAGCCGGAGTCGCACACGCGCTACGAAGAGATGCCCGCGCTGCTGCACGACGCCACCGGCCTGCGCCGGTTTTTCCGGCGCGAGATGCTGCGGATTCAAAGCGAGAGCATCTGCCTGCACACGCCCATCTTTGAAACCTTGCGGCGAACAAGCGAGCTGGCCGGTTGCGTGATCGCCGCCGCCTACCGCCTGGCGCTGGAACAGGTGGTGAGCCAGCATCCGCCCTCGCAGCCGGACTATGCGGCGCGCGATCAACTGATGGTGATGGCGTTGGGGCGGCTGGGCATGCTCGAATTCGACCTGGCCTCCGACGCCGACCTGGTGTTCGTGCTGCCGGATGAGGATCAGGCCGAGGCGCAATTCTGGACGCGCGTGGCCACCCGCATGGTGGAGATCCTGACGGCGTACACGGGCGAAGGAACACTGTTCGCCATCGACACGCGCCTGCGGCCCAACGGGCGCGAAGGCTCACTGGTGCAGACCGAGGCCGCCTATAAAGACTACTTCGAAAAGCAGGCCGAGGCGTGGGAAGGCATTACCTACATGAAGTCGCGCGCGATTGCCGGCAACCTGGAACGGGGCACGAAGTTTCTGAACGGCCTGCAGGATGTGGACTGGCGGCGGTATGGCCAGGGCGGTCGGTCGAAAACGAAACTGCGCCAGATGCGGCAGCGTCTGGAACAGGAGATAGGAGTCGCCAATCCGCTCAAGGCAGGGCGGGGGGGGTACTACGATATCGACTTCGCCCTGATGTACCTGAGGCTCAGGGGCGCGGGCATCTTCTATACGGTGTTGAATACGCCGGCCCGCATCGACATTGTGGAGAAAATGGGACACATGGACAGGGCCGACGCGCAGTTCCTGCAGGATGCGGCGACGTTTTACCGCGCCGTGGATCACGCCTTGCGGTTGAGCTCAGGACACGCGGAGGGAAATTTGCCGAGCGCGCCGATGCAGTTGCAGATCCTCACTGAACTGGTGAGCCGGTGGACTCCGGACCATCTCCACGATCAACCGCTGCCGGTGGAACTGGACCAGATCCAGCGCCGCACGCGGGAATACTTCGACAGGTTGTTCGCCGCATGAGCGCGCGCCTGGCCGCCGTCACGCTGGGGTTGATCAGTTTCGCCGCCGGGCTGAGCGCCGGCGCGGTGAAGCACCCCATCCCGGAAATCAAGTCCGCGCTGAACCGGATGTACAACTTCGACTTCAACGGGGCGCACCGGATTCTGGACGACTACATGGCCGGACATCCGGACGATCCGCTGGGTCCGGCCTTCCAGGCCTCGGCATATCTGTTCTACGAGATGGACCGGATGAAGATCCTCGAAGGCGAATTTCTCACCGACGACAGCCGCATCAAATCGAACAAGCGGATCGACCCCGACCCCAAGGTGCGTGAGCAGTTCTACCGCGCCATCGGGCAGGCCGAAAGTCTCGCCAACAAGCGCTTAAAGGCGGATCCCAACGATTCCAGCGCGCTCTACGCGCTCTGCATGGCCGAGGGGATGAAGACCGACTATCTGGCCTTCATCGAGAAGGAGCGCATGCGGAGCCTCTCCAACGCCAGGCAGAGCCAGGCGCATGCTCTCGAGTTGCGCAAGCGCGTGCCCGAGTTCTACGACGCGCTGCTGACCACCGGCATCAGCGAGTACATGATCGGCAGCATGCCGTTCTTCGTGAAGTGGTTCATCCGCTTCCCGGAGACCGAGGGCAGCAAGGAGAAGGCCGTCCAGAACCTGGAGACGGTTTCGCGGAAGGGTTACTACATGGGGCCGTTCGCGCGGATTCTGCTGGCGATCATTCATGTCCGCGAGAAGCGCCCCCGCGAGGCGGCGCGCGTGCTGGAGATTCTGACGCGGGAGTTTCCGGCGAACCCGCTGCTGAAGCGCGAATATGAGCGTCTGCGGTCCAAGTATCCCGAACCGCAGGTGCGCCCGGCCGGGGGGTAGCATTTCGGACGCGACGGCTGGCGCGGTGACCGATAATGTTCCCATGAACGCCGCGATTCTTGAGGAGTACGGACGGCCGCTGGTGATGGCGGACCGGCCCAAACCGGAGCCGGGCCCCGGCGAGGTGCTGTTGCGCGTGGAGGCCTGCGGCGCCTGCCACTCCGACGTGCACCTGGCCGATGGCGATTGGGAGGCGATGAAGAAGGCGGCGAAACTGCCGCTGGTGATGGGGCACGAGGTGGCCGGCGTGATCGAGGCCAACAACGCGCGCGTGGGAGTGCCATGGCTGGGGTGGAGTTGCGGGGGGTGCGAGTACTGCCGGGGCGGGCGGGAATCGCTGTGCCAGAAGCAGAAGATCACGGGCGTGATGACCGATGGGGGCTACGCGCAGTACATGGTGGCGCCGTTCACGCATGTGATCCGGATTCCCGATGGGTTGAACTCGTCCGAGGCGGCCCCGCTGATGTGCGCCGGCGTGACGGCCTACAAAGCGATCAAGTCCAGCGGACTGCAGCGCGGGCAGCGTGTGGCCGTGTTTGGCGCGGGCGGCTTGGGGCACCTGGCGATTCAGATTGCCCGCCAGTTGGGGGCGGTCGTGTGCGCCATCGACGTGCATGCCGCGAAGCTGGAGATGGCGAAGGAGTGCGGAGCGCACGAGGTGATGGACGCATCGGGCGAGGCGCCGGAGAAGGCGCTGCGGGCGTGGGGCGCGGAGGTGGCCGTGGTGACGGCGGCCTCGGTGACGGCGTACCGTTCGGCCGTGAAGGGCGTGAAACGCGGAGGCACGGTGATGGTGGTGGGCATGCCGGCGCGCGATCTGGAACTGCCTGTAATCCCCATCGTAGGCGGGGAGTTGCGGATACTCGGCTCGGCTGTAGGCACCAGACAGGACGTGCGCGACATGCTGGCGCTGGCGGCCAGAACCGGCATACGGTGCCATGTGGAGACGCAACCGCTGGAGAAGGTGAACGACGTGTTTGCCCGGCTGCGCACGGGCGACGTGATGGGCCGCATTGTTCTGACGCCTTGAGACGCTTTGCGCACGCGCCGTGTACCCTGTGGGAATGAGATCAGTAGGAGTGCGGCGAGTGTATTTCGCCTGCCTGCATCTGTGCGCCGTGGGATTTTTCGTGCTGGCCGCCGGGGCGGCGCGGGACTACCGCCGCGAGCTTCTGGACGCCGACAAGGCCTTTGACGCCGCGGTGGCGGACGCGGGCGTGGAGGGCGCTGCCGCCTGGGCCGCGTACTTCGCCGCTGACGGCGGCATGAATGGCGTGCCACCGGTTCGTGGCCGTGAGAAGGTGCGCGAGGCGATGGCGGCGTTCTTCGCGAAGCCTGGCAACACGCTGCGCTGGCAGCCGGACTTTGCCGATGTGTCGCGCAGCGGCGACCTGGGCTACACGCTGGGCTCGTCGCGGCGGCTGTGGACGGGGCCGGACGGGAAGCGGTATACGAACGAGGGCCGCTACATTACCGTCTGGAAGCGCCAGCAGGACGGGGCCTGGAAAATCGTCTTCGACGGCGGCGCGAGCACGCCGCCCAAGGCAACTGAAGCGCCGTAAAGCGCTACTCTTTCGAGAACACCAGGCTGAGACCGATGGGCTCGGCGGGGCCTGTGACCTTGGTCTTCACGGTCATGGACTTTCCGCCATCGCCGACGCTCCAGCGTTCCTCGAAGGTAAGCTCGCCCGCGTTCGGGTTGTTGATTTTGTACTTCACGACCAGCGTGTCGCCATCCCAGGAAACCACCGATTTGACGTCGCCCATGCGGGTGGTGTTGACGCTCTCCTTGCCGTCGGTGGTGTATTTCAACTCGGTTGTGAACTCGCCGCGCTGGCCCGACTGCGTGGTTTTGATGGCCAGGGACGGGTCATTGTGGGTGATGACGCGCGTCATCGAGGCCGGGCCCGGCATGGGTCCGAAGTCGCTTTTTGCCGGTTCGAGTTTCCATGTGCCGGTGAGGTTCGGCTTGGCCATGGCGGTGGATGCAAAAGCGGCGAGCGAAAGGGTGGCGAGCAGGAGCGCGCTCCGAAGCCGCGGTTGTTGGTAGATGCCCATGCGGGTATTGTAGCGCCGTCAATGCTTGCCGGCCGTCAGCCTGCTGTGGAACCGGCTGTAGGTGAAGTAGACCACGAAGCCGATCGCCATCCAGACGAAGAGCCGGAGCCAGTTCTCCCAGCCGAGGCCGAACATCAGCAGCAGGTTGAAGCCAATGCCCAGCAACGGCACAAGCGGCACCAGCGGAGTGCGGAACGGACGCGGCAGATCGGGGTGGGTCTTGCGCATGACGAGAATGCCGGCGCTGACCAGGACAAATGCGAACAGCGTGCCGATGGAGGTCATTTCGCCGACGATCTGAATCGGCGTGAGGGCGGCGAACAGGGCCACGAAGACCATGAAGAGCAGGTTGCTCTTGTACGGCGTGCGGAACTTGGGGTGCAATTCGGAGAAGAGCTTGGGCAGCAGGCCGTCGCGGGACATCGAATAGAAGACGCGCGACTGGCCCAGCAGCATTACGAGGATCACCGACGTGTAGCCGGCGATGATGGCGAGCTTGACGGCGGTCTTCAACCAGGTGAACGGCGTGCGGTCCACGGCGACGGCCACCGGAGCGGCGTCGTCGAGCATACGGAACGGGACGATGCCGGTGAGCACGTGCGCGAACAGGACGTAGAGCAGCGTGCAGACCACCAGCGAGCCGATGATGCCGATGGGCATGTCGCGCTGGGGATTCTTCGCCTCCTGGGCGGCGGTGGAGACGGCGTCAAATCCAATGAAGGCGAAAAAGACGACGCCCGCCGCGCGGAGTACGCCCGAGATGCCGAACTGCCCGGAGACGCCGGTGTTGGGCGGAATGTAGGGCGTGTAGTTGGCGCTGTTGATGTAGGCCCATCCGAAGATGATAAAGAGGATGACGACGCCGACCTTGAGGACGACGATGATGGAGTTCACCCGGGCGGACTCCTGGATGCCGGCGATGAGCAGCGTGGACATCAACGCCACGACGATGATGGCGGGCAGATTGATGAAACCGTGCGAGCCGTCGGGCAGGGTGACGAAGGGTGAGTTCACCAGGTGAGGGGGAAGCTCGATGCCGAAGTCATGGCAGAGCGAGACGACGTAGCGGGACCAACTGACGGCCACCGTGGCGGCGCCCACGGCGTATTCCAACACAAGGTCCCAGCCGATGATCCAGGCCACAAACTCGCCCATGGTGGCGTAGGAGTAGGTGTAGGCGCTGCCCGCGATGGGGATCATCGTGGCGAACTCGCTGTAGCAGAGGCCGGCGAACGCGCAGCCGATGGCGGCCACGACGAAGGAAAGCGTTACGGCCGGCCCGGCATGGTTGGCCGCGGCAATGCCCGTCAGGGAAAACAGCCCCGCTCCGATAATGGCGCCAATGCCCAGGGCGATGAGTTGGGAAGCCGTGAGCGTGCGTTTCAGGGTATGGTCACCGCCCGTTTCGGCGGCGATCGTTTCCAACGGTTTTTTGGCGAGAAGACTCATGCGGTGACCTCGCGTTTCCTCCAATAGACGTACACCGGCACACCCAGCAGGACGATGATGAGGCCCGGCCAGGTGTAGGACGGTTTGTAGAGCAGCAACAGAATCTCGATGGAACCCGCGGCCAGGATATAGAGGGCGGGCAGTAAAGGATAGCCGGCGGCGCGGTAGGGCCGTTCCATTTCCGGACGCGTATGGCGCAGCACGAACAGTCCCGCAATCGTCAGGATATAGAAGAGCAAGACAGCGAATATAACATAGTCGAGCAGTTCACTGTAGCTGCCGGTCAGGGTGAGCGCGCAGGCCCACAGGCACTGGACGGCGAGCGAGGTGGCGGGCGTATGGCGAGTGGGGTGGATGCGGGCCGCTCCGGGGAAGAACAGGCCGTCGAGAGCCATCGCGTAGTAGACGCGGGCGCCGGACAGGATCAGTCCGTTCACGCAGCCGAAGGTGGAGATCATGATGGCGGCGGCCATGATCTGAACGGCGCTGGAGCCGAACACGGCGCGGGCGGCCTCGGTGCCGACGCGGTCGGCCGGGGCGTTCTGAATGGCTTCCAGTGGCAGCACGAGCAGATACCCGTAGTTGCAGGCAAGGTAGAGTGCGCTGACGGCCAGGACGCCGATGGCGAGCGAAAGCGGGACGGTGCGGCTGGGATTGCGCATCTCCCCGGCCGTGAAGGTGACGCTGTTCCAGGCGTCGGAGCTGAACAGAGCGCCCACCATGGCCACGCCGATCAGGCGGAGCATGGAAAGTGCGGACTCGTGGCCCCAGAAAGTTTCGGGGGCGAAATTCGCCCCGATGGCGGCCTCGTTCCGGCCGGCGAAGAGGCATGCGGCCACCAATCCGAGCAGTGCGAAGGTTTTGGCGGTGGTGAAGACGATCTGGACCAGAGCGCCCGAGCGGACGCCGCGCGTGTTTACCCAGGTGAGCAGCAGGATGACGGCGATGGCGGTGAGCTGCTGGGATTGAAGGGCGAGGGGGCCGATTTGCAGCACAACGGTGGAGGTGGAGATCCACGGAACGAAGACGCCGGCGAACTTGGCGAAGGCGACGGCGACGGCGGCAATCGTGCCGGTTTGGATGACAAGAAAGGTGGTCCAGCCAAACAGGAAGCCGGCCAGGGGGCCGAAGGCTTCGCGCAGGTAGACGTACTGGCCTCCGGCGTGAGGCATGGCGGCGGCCAACTCGCCATAGCTGAGGGCGGCGATCAACGTCAGCAGGGCCGCGAAGGCCCAGGTGAGCAGCATGGCGCCGGGCGACTTCACCTGCCGGGCGATGTCGGCGGCGACGATGAAGATGCCGGAGCCGATCATCGAGCCCATCACCAGGGCTGCGCCGTCGAGGAGGCCAAGGCTTTTCTGGAGGGTTTCAGCAGGCTGGGGCATGGGAATTGTCTCCGGGCTATCCGGTGATGCGCAGCCATTCGCGCACACGCTGGCGCAGCGACGCCGCGTCGCACGAGTCGGGGTAGAGGTCGCCGATGATGGCGGCCGAATCGGCTCCGGCGCGGAGCACGTCTTCCGCCGTGGTGCGCGTGATGCCGCCGATGGCGATCAGTGGCAGGTTCGTGAGCATGCGCACCTGGGCGATGCCTTCCAGCCCAACGGAGGGATCCGGGTTTTCCTTCGACGTTGTGGCGAACACGGGACCGATGGCGGCATAGTCCACCGGCTCCAGCGTGGCGGCGCGCATCTGCGCGGGATTGTGCGTGGACAGCCCGAGAACCGGACCGTCGCCGATGAGTGTGCGGGCCGTGGCGGCGGGCAGGTCATCCTGGCCCACATGGAGCCCGGCGCCGGTGAGCAGGGCGAGATCGGCGCGGTCGTTGACAATCCACAGGATGCCGTAGCGGCGGCAGAGATCGGAGATCGCGCATGCCTCATCGAACAGCTTCTGGGAGGGGTTGTCCTTGACGCGGAGCTGGAGAATGCGCGCTCCGCCTTCAATCATGGCGGCGGCGGCGTCACGCAGGGAGCAGCCGCGGCGGCGGAGAATCGCGGCGTCGAGGATGGGGTAGAAGCGCGGGAAAGGGGTCATCGGAGGTGACGGTCAAAGAAGGCGGCGGTGCGGCCGAAGGCGTCGCGCAGGGTTTCGTCGCGGACAAAACCGTGGTCCTCTTCCGGGTAGTAGAAGTGTTCGAAGCTTTTACCCTCGTGGATCAGCTTTTCGGTAAGCTGAACCGCGTCCTGGAAGAGAACGTTGGAATCCACCATGCCGTGGATGATCAGCAACGGATTCCGGAGGTTGTGGGAGAAGGTGATGGGCGAACTGCGACGGTAGGCTTCCGGGTTGGACTGGGGCGTGTTCAGGCGCTCTTGCGTGTAGCCGGCGTTGTAGTTCTCCCAGTCATTGACGGCTGCCCAGGAGGCCCCGGCGCGGAAGACGCCGGGGGCGAGGAACATGGCCATATCCGTCATGAAGCCGCCGTAGCTGACGCCCCAGATGCCGACCCGCCGCATGTCGATGTTGCCGAGCGAGGCGAGGTAGTCCACTCCGCCGAGGACATCGTCGAGGTCCTTTCCACCCATGTGCAGGTAGACGCCGGTGCGCCAGTCGCGGCCATATCCGGTGCTGCCGCGGTAGTCGAGATCGAGCACGGCAAAGCCTTGCGAGGCGAGCCAGGCATTGAACACCCAGCGAAGCTCCTGATAGCTGCCCCATTGTTCCAGGATGCTGGTGGCGATGCCCGCGCCGTGAATGTAGACCACGGCGGGCCAGGGCTTGTCCGGCCGCGCCTGCGTGTTGTAGCCGGGCGGGAGCATCAGCTTGCCGGCCACCGGCGCACGGTCTCCACGCGACGGGAAGCTGACATACCGCATCTGGGGCCACGGGATGGAGGAAAACTCCGGCCGCGGGGACTGGGTGATGCGGCGCGAACCGATCCAAAGGTCGAAGGGCTGCGTGTTGGTGGCGCGCATAAGGGCGTGTTGCGCGCCGTCGAAGCTGGCCAGGCCGCAGTTGACGCCGCCTTCCGGCGAGAGGCGCTCCTTGCCCGCGCCGTCGCCTCGAATGCGGTAGAACTGGCGCTGTGCCGTACCGGCCTCGGTGGAGTTGAAGTAGAGATAGCCGTCGTCGCGCCAGTGCGGGTCGGCGCAGGTGAAGCCGGTAACCTCGCTTTTGGTCTCCCATTTTCCGCTCGTGATCTGGCGGAGGTCTTTGCCATCGTGGCCTACGGTGTAGAGGTGGGCGAAACCGTCGCGCTCGCTGTTGAAAAAGATGCGGCGCGAGTCAGGAGACCAGCCGGCGGCGCTGGCAAACACCCAGCGCTCATCCTCGTCGTGCGCAGCCGCGATGGCCTCGCCGGTGCCGGCGTCGTACACCAGGATGTCCTGTTTTTTGTGATCTGCGCTGATGACGGGCCAGAGGATGCGGCGGGAGTCGGGCGACCAGACGGGCAAGCCGGGATCGAGCTTGCGGCCCGACGGGGGAGCTTTCATGGCCCTGGGAGTCCCGCCTGTGGCGTCCACCAGGTACAGGGCGAACTCCAGCGGCTCATCGGCGGCCACGCTGCGCGGGAAGCTGGGGGCGGTGACAAACTGCCCGGAGTAGTTGGGCAACGGTTGCTGGCGCGTTGTCCCCTTGCTGGCCATCACCAGGAAGCGTGCGCCGTCGGGCGACCAGGAATAATAGGCGATGGCGCCCTCGGCGGCGGGCGTGAAGTCGGTCACCTGCCAGAGCTGGCCGGTGGTGAGATCGAGCGTGTGAATCTGGCCGCCGCGCAGTGTGGCGAGCGTGTTGCCGCTGGGCGAAAACCGGGCGGCGCTTTCGGGCGCCTTGGTGCGGGTCCAGCGAAACGGCGGCGCGGAGGCGTCTGTGGGAACCGTGAATAGATCGCCCTTATATACGAAGGCGGCGCGCGAGCCGTCATCACTGAGCGTGAAGGAACTGAGCCCGGGCTCGGGCATCAGGTAGTTCTTGCGGCGGGAGTCCTTGGCATCGTTTGAGAGCCAGTACTCGTCTTTCATGGATTCGAGATGAGTGAGTCGCGTGCGCTTGCCACTGGAAGCCGCGACGCAATAGAGATCGAGGAACCGGTTCCCCTCCTCGTTCCACAGAAAACAGGCGGTGGGGGCGCCGCGGGCCCAGGTGAGTTCATCGGGCCGTGTGCCCCAAACGAAGGGCCGCGTGTAGAGGCGCTCCAGCGGCCACATGGAATCTTGCGCCTGGAGCGCCGTGACGGCGAACAGGAGAGTGAGCCACCGCATAAGCAGAATGGACCATAATAGCCTGCCAGATGCCTGGAACCAATGAAATGAGCGTGGCGCTGTCCCGCCTGGAGGCGCACCCCAGGTTGGCGTTGGGCCATTTTCCGTCACCCCTGGTGAGGATGAAACAGTTGGAGCGCGCGTTGGGCGCGGGCCGCGAGCTGTGGGTGAAGCATGACGACTACGCCGGGCCCGGGTTCGGCGGGAACAAGGTGCGGAAGCTGGAATACGAACTGGCGGCGGCAGTGGCGGCCGGGGCCACGGATGTGTTGACCGTGGGAGGCATTCGTTCGAACCACTGCCGCATCACGGCGGCGCTGGCGGCCCGGCTGGGGTTGCGATGCTGTCTGGTGTTGAACGGAGCAGCGCCCGGAGAGGGCGTGGGCGAACCGGCGAGCCATGCGATGGACCGGTGGTATGGCGCGGAGACGCGGTATGTGGATCGCGGTTCGGAGCGGGCGGCCGCCATGGTGCGGTGGGCGGACGAGTTGCCGTCTGAAGGACGGCGGCCTTACATGATCCCGCTCGGGGCCTCGACGCCGTTAGGAGCGTGCGGCTTCGCACGGGCCGTGCTGGAGCTGCGCGCGCAGTGTGAAGCGCTCGGGTGGAGGCCGGGCGCGATCGTGCATGCCACATCATCGGGCGGCACGCAGGCGGGCATGGTGGCCGGCCTGTGGCTGGCGGGATGGCGCGATGTGGAACTTGCCGGCGTGAGCGCCGATGAAAGCGCGGAGACGATTGGCGGCATGGTTCGGCGTCTTGTGCATGGTGTGGAGGGGCTGCTTGGCCTGCCGGAGGGGGCGATGACTGCTGCGGCGCCTGTCTTCGTGGAGGACGGCTTCATCGGCGAGGGCTACGGTGTGCCCAGCGAAGCGGGGCGTGCGGCGGCACGGCTCCTGGCGCGAAACGAGGGGATCGTGCTGGATCCCGTGTACACGGCCAAGGCGATGGCGGCCGTGCTGGCAAAGCTGGAGCGGTGGGGCGCGGGACCGCTTGTGTTCTGGCACACGGGCGGCCAGTTGGCGAATTTTCAACTGGGACCGGAGTGAACGCCCCTACCGTGGACGCAGCGCGGCGGCGACAACGGTTTGGCCGGGCGGCGGCGATACATCAGTGGGAATGGTAAGCACCACGCGGACCGCTTCGATCCGTTCCGCAGGCCAACCGGCATAGTTCAACGGACACGGGGTGAGTGGCTCATCGTCCACTGTGACGGCAAAACCATAGGTGCGGCAAGCCACTGGACGGTGGTCGTAGAGCTGGCAGACGCCGCGCTCCAGATCGAGCGCGGGACAGGGGACCATCTGGAACAGGGGTGAGAAAAGCTCACCGTCGCGCCCGGCGTCCAGCAGGCCGGAGTCCCAGTCGCCGGGAAAGTCTTCGCGCAACGCCACCATGGCTTCTTCGGCGCGGATGCCGATGCGTTCGGCTTGAACCGGCGCAGAGGCGCGCAGTTGCTCCAGCCCTCGCCGCAAACGGTCCGCGTCGAGTTGTGTGATGGGAAACGGCCCCAGGCAGCAGCCAAAGCAGCCGGAGCGGCAGGCGGCGCCGTCTCCGGCGCGGCGGCGCGCCTCGTCCAGTCCTCTGTCAAGGACGCGCAGGTGATGGGTGTCCAGGTTCCAACCGGTCAAGCGAAGGCTCCCGCCAGGATCGGCGCGATATGCTGCATGGAGAGTCCATGCGCACGATATTTACTGTACTTTTTCTGTCTAATTCCATCTTCGCGCAACACACCATGTATGTGTGCGGGTCCATTTCGAAGGGGTTTGTCGTTGGCAAGAAGCTTGAGCCGAGCGGATTATATATACGCAACGAGGCGGGCGGACAACCGGACTTCCGGCACGTTGGCTTTTCGCATCCCTACCTGGTGACGGTGGCCTCCGCGCCGGGAGACGCGGCCACGCTGTATGCCGCCGCGGGAAATGGCGTCATCCGGATGACCGCAGCGGGAGAACACTGGCGCATCCTGACGGATTGGCGGCACACGGAGTTTCAGGATGTCGCCGTGGAGGCGGGCGCGCCCGCGCGGATTTACGCCGCGTCCACCGATGGCGTCATCGCGTCGGAGGATGGCGGCGCCACGTGGAGGGAGGCGTCTGTGGGCTTGCGCCGCCGGTTTATTCAAACCATTGCCGTGGACCGGACGCGCGCCGGAAGGCTGTTGGCCGGCGGCGAGGATGGTCTGTATCTGAGTGGCGACGGGGCGCGGAGTTGGACCCCGGTCAAGTCGCCTGCGCGCATGGTGACCGATATTGAGCAGTCGCCGCACGATCCAGCGGCGTGGGTGGCGACGACGCAGGGCCACGGCATCGTGATCTCACGCGATGGCGGTGTTTCGTGGCGGCGTCTGGCCTCGGTTCCCGCAGATGGCTTCACATGGAACAATGCCGGCTTTTCTCCTCATGATCCGCGCACTCTGGCCACGGCGGCGTTCAGCCAGGGCGTGTGGGTGTCGGAGGACATGGGAGAGACCTGGCGGGACCGGAGTGCCGGACTGCCCACGCGGCAGGTTTGGCGGGTGCGTTTCGATCCGGATGCGCGGGGCCGCTTGTGGGCGAGCGTGCATGAGGAAGCGCTGTTTGTTTCCGGCGATAGCGGCGTAAGCGGCTGGCGGCGCGCGGGGCTGGACGGTTCCGTGGCGCTCGATCTTGTGTTTCTTCCCGTGAAGGGGGTGCGGCCGTGAGGAACTCGGGAATGCTCGTGGCGCTGGGCCTGGCGGCGTGCTCCGGGCTATGGGCGCAGGACGAGGCCGGGCTCGAAAGGGAGTTCCGCGCGCGGGCGCGCACCGTGCTGGAAGCACATGCCTCGCGGCGTGGAGCGGCGGTGGGCTACAACACCATCGCCGCGGCGCTGCATTTGAAGCAGAACGCTCCGTGGCTCTCCGAGCGCACCATAGAAATGCTGCGCGACCCCTGGGGCGACATGTTCTGGCAGTTCCCGGTGATCGCAGTGATGTACAACGACCGGGGGCAGTTGACGCCCGAGGCGCGCCGCCGCTTGCGCGACGCCTGGCGGACCTACATGCCCTACCGGGGCGACACGGAGAACCACTGGCTGCTCTACTATACGTCGCTCTATCTGGCGGCGCAGCTGTATCCCAACGAGCCGGGTTCGTCATGGTTTACGGGCAAGAGCTCGGAGGAGAACCTGAGCGAGGCCCGCGAGTATCTCTACTCATGGATGGACCTGACGGTCACCAAGGGGCAGGGCGAGTACGACTGCACGCATTACATCGGCGTCTACCTGCTGCCGCTTTCCTATCTGGCCGAGTGGAGCCAGGATCCCGTCATGCGCCAGAGAGCGGTGAAGATGCTCCAGTGGCTGATCGCCGACTTCGCCGTGGAGTTGACGGGCGGTGCGTTCGGAGGGTCGCACTCGCGAACCGACGACTCGGCGGTGCTGGAACCGGGCGTGAACGTGGCGGCCGATCTCGCCTGGCTGTTCTTCGGCCTGGGAAAACCGTCGGCGGGCTATGGCGGCTATCCGCTCTACTATTTGACGGCTTCGGCCTACCGCCCGCCCACGGTGCTGCACACGCTGGCCACCGAACGCGGGACGCCGTATGTGCACCGCGAGCGGAAGCGCACGCGGAACCGCTGGCGGTTCACCGATGAGAAACACGCGCCGGTCTACCGGACCGCGTACATCAGCCGTTCGTACGGCGTGGGGTCGGATCAGGGTGGTCTTTTGCAGCCCGTGCAACAGCACTCCTGGGACCTGACATGGAAGGTGGATGACCCGGCGGGGGTGAACAACACGATCTTCTCGACGCACCCCTATTCGGGCCTCTACGAGTTGCAGATGTACTTCACCATGCACCCGGACTATGCGGTGGAAGCCGTGGCGCGGTCGAAGCGGAGCTACGATTCAGCGGACAAATTTTTGAGTGGATCGCCGGACGAGCAGATTCACCAGGACCTGGATACGGTGGTCGCTCTCTACAACATTCCCGAGGGAACACGTTTTCCACACATCAACGGTTTCTTCTCGAAGGACCTGCGCGAGTTGACCGAAACGGGCACGGGCGAGCGTCCGGGCTGGATTTTTGCGCGTGGCGGCGGCGCGTGGATCGCCTACCGGCCGCTGGCCCCCTACGAGTGGCGCTCGCTGGAGCCGCACGCCTGGATGCCGGCTTCCTCGGCGGGCGGGCGGCGTCTCTACAGCCCGCACCTGCGCAATGGAACCGTGCTGATGGCCGCCGAGCAGGACGAGTACCCGACACTGGCGGCGTTCCGGTCCGCCGTGGAGGCTCTGCCGTTGGAGGTGACGCTCGATCCCGCGCCGGCGGTGAAGTTGCGAACGTTGCGCGGGCATGTTCTCGAAGCGCGATGGAATGAACCCCTGCGCGTCGATGGCCGCGCCGTGACACGGGAGAACGCCAGGCTCTTCGAGGGGCCGTTCGTGAACGGGGATGCGCGGAAAATGACCATACGCCACGCCGGCCGGGAACTGGTGGTGGATTTGAGTGATCTTGCGGCGGACGTTCGCCGCTAGAAGCGCTTACGAATCGCGCCGCGTGAGCAGGCGGATTCGCCTGATCTCCATTTCGGCCGGCGCCGGCTCGTCCCAGGTCTGTACAATGAGCGGCCCGGCCTTGTCGAGATCCTCGATGGGGATGTTGACCACCTGAACCTCCGTCCGCGGCCGCAGCGGGGTGCGGAACAGATAGTCCGGTCCGGACGCCGCCAGCAACCCGAGTCCGGTACGCCCCGCGCGGACGGCAATCTCGATGCGGAGCAGCAGATCTCCGCTAAACGCCTTGGGCCGCTTGAAGCGCAACTCGGCGGCGTATTGCCACGGGACGCTGGGCGTGCGCAGCGTGAGGGTCTTGCGGAAACGGCTCAGTGTGCCGCAGCCGATGTTCAGCCGGCTGCCGTCGATGTGAATTCCTTCGGCCACCGTCCGTAGCTCGGCGTCCTCCAGCGTGGAGAGATAAAAAGTGTTGTCGCCGAGCACTACCGTTCCCCCGGCGGACTGCCCGGGAGTGGACATGGAGGCCGGGCGGTGCTCCCACTCCTCGCGCAGCGCGCTCCAGGCGTCGCGCAGCCCCTGCGAGGGGTGCAGGCGGCCGCTCATACGCGTGTGCAGAGTAAGAAGGTCCTCGAAGCGGCGTGGGTGGGCGGTGGCGGAGATGCGGCCGGAGTGGCCCACCTCGTTCACGCTTGTGGCGGCGAAGGAAAAGCGCGGCGTGGTTTGTGACATGAGCGCGAGGATGAGGTAGCTGTCCTCGGCGGTGTCCATTTCCGGGTCGGCCAGCAGCGGTTCGTCGAGCAGATCGCGAGAGGCGGTGAAGCTATTGGTGGCGATGCAGCCGGCGATCTGTTCCAGGCGCCCGCTCGCCTGCAAGCCGTAGCGGACCAGGTGGCGGTTGTCGAAGCCGCTGCCCATGGCCACGCGCGCCTCGGCCTCAACCGTGATCGAGCCGGAGAAGGCGAAAAACCGGGACTGCGGCGCGGCGGGAAACGGGCGGAAGAGCTCCTCGAAATGGTTGGAGAAGAGCCAGTCGTCGTCGTCCAGTATGGCGAAATAGCCGCTTTCAATCGCGTGCAGGCCGGCCCACAGGCTGCGGCTGCAGTTGCCGCCGGGGGATTCGACGACCCGGATGCGCTCGATGTTGGCCCACTCCGCGCCGGTGATGGATGAGAGGTCCAGGGCGTGGTGGCGGACCAGGATGAGATCGAAGCGGCCGTAGGTTTGCCGGGAGATGGATTCGACGGCGCGGCGCACCATCGTGGCGGGCTGGAGGCCGCAGCGGATAATGACCGAGATGAGAGGGTTGTAGCGCTGGCGCGCTTCGCTAAGACGCGCCTGGCGCCGGCTCGAATGGCGAAGGTGGTGCGCGGCCGCATTGGCCAGCAGCGCCTCGGCGGAGAACTTCTCCTCGAATATGCGCCGCGCCTCGGCGGCGCGTTGCAGTGCGGCGGCGGGGTCGGCGTAGATGCGTTCGCGGGCGTCGAGGATCTGTTGCAACAGTTGCGGGTCGGCTAGCCGCTGGTCAATGTAATAAAGACTGTCGCCAAAGTGTTCGCGCAGCCAGGGAATGGCCGAGGCGATGCACAGGGCGCCCGCCGAGGAGACTTCAAACACGCGGTTGGAGATGACGTCGTCGCGGAAGTGCTTGTCCGAGAGCAGACACAACCCGGCGCCGCATTCCGCGTAGAACGCCTGTACGGAATGGCCGTCGAAGGGAGGAGCGCCGCAATAGGCGGCGGGTTCGATGTCCCGCCAGGCATCACGAGGTCCACAGATGGCGATGCCGGGCTCGTGGCTCAACATGCGGAAGAGACGGGCGCGGCGGCGGTCCCAGTTGGTGCCGAAGTAGGCGATGCGCAGGCGGCGTTCACGCAGGATGGACTCGAGGGGAGCGGCGTGGTCCAGGCGCTGGCAGGAGTTGTAGTAAACGCCCACCTCCTGATCCCGGCCGATGGAAAAGGCCACGTCGCGTGCGAAGCGGCGCATGACGCCGGCCAGGGCGAGCCAGCCGTCGTGCGTGCGCAGGTTGTTGAAGAACTGCCGCTCGGAGAGGTAGGTTTCGCGCGGGTCGTGCAGGACGCCGTAATGGGGGAAGTCGTTCAGCTTGGGGCGGGTGGAGGCGGGGGCGAGAACGAAGTCGGGCGAACAGGCGTCCACCTCGGCGCTGTGGGAGCAGTGAACCACCTCGTGTCCCAATCGTTCCCCGGCGATGCGCAAGGAGTGGTACGCCTGCGTTTCAGCCGAGTTTGGGAACTGATTCAGAAATGCAATTTTCATGACGCCGGTCCGCCACACGCGGAGCGCCGGGAGACCCGGCCCAAACCCTGGCCAGCCAAATCATATCCTATCGAAAATGTTGTGGGGAGTCGCTGGTTTCCGAATGAAATCGCGCTCATCGTTGGTTTGGAGGCGCGCCGGGCGCCGCCGTTTCCGCCGGGCGTACGGTAGGCCGGAACGGTTTTACCCCAGGCGAGCAAACCGGGGCGAACTTTTTTCCACCTCTTTCGTCTGTAGCTGACATGGGACTTCTGGGAATGAGGCGGCCGCGGCGGGCCGGGTGTCTGGCCGTATGCTGACCGCCCCGGAAAAGCCGGCGAGTCCAAGCCGGGAAGAGGTGTTGCAGGCGCTGGAGCATTTGCTCTCCAGCCGCCGTTTCATCCGCGCCGGGCGGCATTCGCGCTTTCTGCGGTACGTCGTCGAGGAGACCTTGAACGGCAATGGCCACCAGTTAAAGGAAAGCCTGCTGGGCATCGAGGTGTTCGGGCGTCCGGCGGGCTATGATCCGCGCGTGGATCCGGTGGTGCGTGTCGAGGCGGCGAAGCTGAGGAGCCGGATCGAGGAATACTATCGCGAGGACGCTCCTGAACAGGGCGTTGTGGTTGATTTTCCACGTGGAAGCTACATGCCGCGCTTCCGCTACGGAGCATCGGCGGCGGAGGTAGCGTCTCGGGACGCGGACGGGAAAACGGACAAACCGCCACAGCCGGAACCGGCCACGGAAACCCCGGCGCTTCGGCCAGACAGGACTTGGCCGAGGTGGGTATTGGCAGCCATCGCGGTATTGACGCTGGCGGGCGGCGCCATGTGGGTGCAGGCACGTGTTGCGCACAGCGGCGTGGTTTTGGCTGTGCTTCCGCTGGAAGACCTGTCGGCGGGCAGGATGGGATTGTTGCCCGAAACACTGACGGCCGAACTCCGCTCCAGGCTGAGCAGAAGCGGCGGAATCCAGGTTGTCTCCAAAACGAGCTCGCGCGCGGCGGTCAAGCCGCTGACGCCGCAGGCCGTGCAGAATGCGCCGGAGATTGGCCGGGACCTGGGCGCCGGCATGCTTCTGGAAGGTGCTATGCGGCTGGGCGGAGCTCCGGAACGGCTGGCCGTGATGCTGCAACTGGTGGACGCGCGCAGCGGGCTGGTGGTGTGGACGGGACGGTTCGAGTGCGACGCGGGGCTGTGGGAAGAGGGCGCGCTGGATTCGATGGCGAGCCAGGTGCGCTCGGCGGCGCTTGCGCACGGCGGGTAAGAGGAGGCCGTGGTCGCCTAGAATGAAGGAGTCCCCTCGTCTGGCTCCATGACCCTCCGCCGCAAGCCTGAAGTAATGGCCCCCGCCGGCCACTGGCCCCAACTGCGGGCGGCCATTGAGGCGGGCGCCGATTCGGTGTATTTCGGCCTGCACCACTTCACGGCGCGGGCCAAGGCTGGTTTCGATCTTTCCGAACTGCCCGAGGTGTTCCACACTTTGCACGGGCGCGGCGTGCGCGGTTTTGTCACGTTCAACACGCTGGTATTCGATCACGAATGGCGGGAGGCGGCGCGTACGCTGGCGGCGATTGCCGAGGCGGGCGCCGATGCCATCATCGTGCAGGACGTGGGCGTGCTGGCGCTGGCTCGCGCCGTGGCGCCGGACCTGGAACTGCACGCCTCCACGCAGATGAGCATCACGGATGCGCGCGGGGCGCGGTGGGCGGCCGGTATGGGAGCGCGGCGCGTGACGCTGGCGCGCGAGTTGTCGTTGGATGAGATTGGAAGCATCGCGCGAGAAGCGCCCGTGGAACTGGAAGTATTCGTGCATGGGGCGCTGTGCGTGGCGTATTCGGGCCAGTGTTTTTCCTCGGAGGCTTGGGGCGGGCGAAGCGCCAATCGCGGGCAGTGCGCGCAAGCTTGCCGGCTGCCGTATGAGCTGCTGGTGGATGGCGTGCAAAAGCCGCTGGGCGAAGCGCGGTATCTGCTCTCGCCAGGTGACCTCTACGCCCTGCGCCAGGTGCCCGAGTTGACCCGAATCGGAGTGGCGGCATTGAAAATCGAGGGGCGCTACAAGGACGCCGGTTACGTTGCAGCCGCGACGCGAGCCTACCGCCAGGCTGTCGACGATGTCTGGGAGGGGCGGGCGTTGACGGTGAGCGCCGGGGAGGAGTTGCGGCTCGAACAGGTCTATTCACGCGGGCTGGGACCATACTTCCTCACGGGCACGGATCACCAGGCGGTGGTGCGCGGACGGGCGCCGCGGCACAGAGGCGTGCTGATGGGCCGTGTGGTTTCGGTGCAGCCGCCGGAGGTTTGGATCGAACCCGGCGCGCCGCACTCGATTGCGCCCTTGAAGCCTGGCGATGGCGTGGTGTTCGACGCGGCGGCGTGGCGCGATCCGGGTGAGGACGAGGAAGGCGGCCGCTTGTACACGGTGACGCACGCGCCGGATGGCCGGCTGGCGCTGCAATTCAAACAGGGCGGCCTGCGATTCGGCCGCATTCGCGCGGGCGATCTTCTGTGGCGGACGCATGATCCGGCCCTGGATAAGGTGTTGCGAGTCTATACGGAAGCGGCGGCGCCGGTGCGGCGGCAACCGGTCGCCGTGGAGGTGTTGGCGCGTGCGGGCGAGCCTTTGCACACGGTGTGGCGATTGACCGGCCAGCCGGAGATCTGTGTGGAGGCGCGCGCGCCGCAGCCCCTGATGGCCGCGCGGAACAGGACGCTGGACAAGGCGCAGTTGCAGGCTCAGTTCGAGCGTTTGGGCGGTACGGCGTACGAACTGGCGTCGCTCTCGTTTTCCTGTGAAGAGGCCGTGTTTGCGCCGGTGTCTGTGCTCAAAGAGGTGCGCCGCGAGGCCGTGGCCGGGCTCAATGCGCTACTGGAACGGCCGGTGGCGCATACGGTGCGTGATGCGATCGAGGCCGCTGAAAAGCTGTGGCCCAGGCCGCCCGAAGCCCGTTCCATGCGGCAGCTCCAACTGCATCTGCTGGTGCGTACGCCGGAGCAGTTGGAGGCGGCGCTGCAACTGGCGCCGGCGTCGATCACGCTGGACTATCTCGATCTGTACGGTCTGAAGCCGTCGGTGGAGCGCGTCCGCGGGGCTGGTCTTCCGGTGCGTGTGGCCACTCCGCGCGTGCTGAAGCCGGGCGAGGAGCGCATTGTCGAGTTTCTGCTGCGCCTGGGCGCGCCGCTGCTGGTGCGGCCCGCCGGACTGTTGCATGATCTGGCGCAACGGGAAAACACGCCGGAGATGACCGGCGACTTCTCGTTGAATGCGGCCAACGCGGTATCGGCGCGAGCGCTGCTGGCCATGAAGCTGGAGCGCATAACGCCCACTCACGATTTGAACGCGGAACAGGTGGCGGCGCTGGCGCGCGCCTGCGGCGGGGAGCGGGTGGAGGTGGTTGCCTATCAGCACCTGCCCGTCTTTCATACCGAGCACTGCGTGTTTGCGCGGTTCCTGTCGGAGGGAAAAAGCTACGAAGATTGCGGGCGGCCCTGCGAACGCCACCGCGTGGAGGTGCGCGACGTGAACCAGCGTGCGCATCCCGTGATGGCCGACGTGGGCTGCCGGAATACGGTGTTTGGGGCCGAATCGCAGGAGGCAAGCGCGCACCTGGAACTGTGGCGGGGGGCCGGCATCGGGCATTACCGCCTGGAGTTCGCCCATGAATCGGGCGGGCAGGTGCGGGCCGTGACGGAAGCCTTCGCGCAGGCCCTGCCTGGCGCCATTACGGCGGCGCAGTTGCGTCACAGACTGCTGCGGGCCGCGCCGCAAGGCATCACCGAGGGCAGCCTGTTCGTTCCCGCACAATACAAGTCGCTCCCCGTGTTGCGATGACCGCCGGCGCGATCGGCGCACGGGCGGGGCGTTCTGCTCAGGTCCGCCAGAAGTTACACTTGAGGTCATGTTCCTCCGTCGAGTTTCCCTGGCGCTGCTACTGGCTTGCGCCGTGTATGCAGCGCCCAAGCCGCACAAGCGCGCCAAGAACGTGATCATCTTTCTCGCCGACGCGGGCGGCATCCCCACGCTGAACGCGGCGTCGTGGCTCGGCTATGGAGAGCCGCAAAAGCTCTTTGTACAAAGCTGGCCGCACTTGGGTTTGTCGGATACCTCGCCCGCCGGAGGCCTGGTTACCGATTCGGCGGCGGGCATGACGGCGATCGTCACTGGCCAGAAGACGCACAACGGGGTAATCTCGATGGACGCCTCGACCGTGAAGGGCAAAACCGACGGCGTCTCGCTGAAGACCCTGCTTGAGTACGCCGAGGAGCACGGGCTGTCGACCGGCGTGGTCTCCAACGTCTCCATCGCCGATGCGACGCCGGCGGCCTGTTACGGGCACGCCAACGACCGCGGCAAGCAGGCCGAGCTCTATCAGCAGATTTTCAAGCCGCGTTTCGGCGACGGCGTCGATGTGGTTCTCGGCGGCGGCCGGAAGAAGATTTACGGAGATACAAAGAAACTGGGCGTGGATCTCGACGCCGAAGCGAAGGCGCACAAGCGGACCATCTATTCCTCGGTGGCGGAGATTCCAGCGTCCGACATGCGTCCGCTGGCTTTGCCGGAGGACTCCGAAGACGTGCCGGCCATGGCCCACGTGGCGTTGGACCGGTTGTCGAAAAACCGCAAGGGCTACTTTCTGATGATCGAGTGGGATGCGCACACGAACAACCCGGAGCGCGGGTTGGGCAACGTGGTGAACTTCGACAAGCTGATTCGCGAGATCGCCTCGAAAGTGGACCTGCGCGACACTCTGCTGCTGTTCACGGCGGACCATTCGTTCGAGTTGCGCAATGTGGGCGGCAAGCGCGGCGAGTCCATTCTGAAGGGCTGGGAAGAGTGGAGGAAGTCCCACAAGGCGGATGAGCCGGTGTCGATTCCGGCGCTGCGCATTGGACGTTCTCACACCGGCGAAGAGGTTCTGGCGGCGGCGATGGGTCCGGGCGCGCAGCGTGTGACGGGGTTCTTCCCCAATACACACCTGTTCGATGTGGTGATGGCGGCCTACGGCTGGAAGCCCGGGAAATAACGCGAGCGGGCGGCGGGATATCATACACATGATTCATGCGCCGCCTGATCCTTCTTCTTCTCGCAGCATCGCTGAGCGCGCAGACGCCCGGCAATAAGCCCGAACGCCTGGAGTGGTTCCGCGACCAGGGCTTCGGCCTGTTTATTCACTGGAGCCTGGATTCGCAGTTGGGTTCAGTGATCAGCCACTCGATGGTGGGGGCCTCGCCGGACTATCTGAAACGGTTCGTCGAGGAGTTGCCGCGCACCTTCAACCCGCGTAAGTTCCACCCTTCCGACTGGGCGGTGCTGGCGAAACTAGCGGGCATCCGCTACGTCGTATTCACGGCTAAGCATCACGCCGGCTTCACGATGTTCGATTCCCGAACGACGGATTTCAGCGTGATGAAGACTCCGTTCGGCCGCGACATCACGCGCGAGGTGCTGGACGCCTTCCGCGCGCAAGGCATCGCTCCGGGTCTCTACTTTTCGCCGGATGACTTCTGGTGGCTGTACCGGAACGGAAAGCAGTTGAACCGGAACGTACCCTCGGTGTTTCCCGTGAACAACCCCGGACTGATGCGGCACGACCAGACGCAGGTGCGCGAGCTGATGACCAATTACGGTCCGGTGGATGTCATGTTTTTCGATGGCCCGCCAGAGGGGCTGCGCGAACTGGCCTGGCAACTGCAGCCGGACACGGTGGTGACGCGAGGGGCGATCGAAACTCCGGAACAGTACATACCCGGCGTACCCCTGGATGCCGCCTGGGAGGCGTGCATCACGATGGGCACGCAATGGCAGTACAAACCCACGAACGATCAGTACAAGACGGGCGGACAGTTGATTTCGCTGCTGATCGAGACGAGGGCCAAGGGCGGCAACCTGTTGTTGAACGTGGGGCCGAAACCGGACGGCGAATTGCCGGTTGAGCAGGAGGAGCGCCTGCGGGAGATCGCGTTGTGGATGTTCCTGAATGGCGAGGCGATTCACGGAGCGCGGCCCTGGGTGATCACGAACGAGGGCGATTACTGGTTCACAAAAAAGAAGGGTGAAGACACGCTGTATGTGATCGTGAAGCCGAAGGAGCGCTGGAAGTACGGCGAGTGGAAGGAGATTACGCTGCGTTCCGTGAAAGCATCGGCGGCGACGCGTGCGTCCGTGCTGGGCCAGAGCGGCGAGGTGCTCGAGTATCAGCCTGGAGTGAGTCCCGAAACCTCGTGGCGGCAGGACGCTGGCGGACTGCACATTCGCGCCATGCATGCGCAGCGCATTTATAACGACCGCAAATGGCCGAACCCGGTGGTGATCAAGCTGACGAACGTGAAGCCGGCGCTGTCGCCGCCGCGCGTGGAGTCGGGCCAGGCCCGATGGAACCCGGCATCGCGGACGGCGATCCTTTCCGGTGTGGTGACGGCGATGGGCGATGCTTCCGCAGTGGAGGCCGGTTTTGAGTTTCGCGATACGACGGGCATGGACCTGACCGAGCGCATGGGGCCGTGGAGCGCGACAGCGATGGTGCGCCGGGCGGCGGCCGGGGCGTACTCGGTGGAGACGCCAGCGCTGGAGCCGGGCCGCACGTATGAATACCGGGCCGTGGTGCGCCACCCGTTGCTGACGCTCTACGGAGAGGAAAAGCGGCTGGCGGCGGGCGCGGCTCAGAGGTAGCTGAGCCAGGCGGAACGGTGGCGGCGCTTCACGTCGACGAACCAGCGGCAGGGGAGATAGAGCAGCGCGACAGCACCCATCCAGATGAGATAGGTGACGCCGAGCGAATAGCCGTAATCGGGAGGGTAGCCCACCGCGGCGGGGTTCACCGCCTTGGGTAGCTGGAAGACGAAATCCACGCGGCCATATTGGAACCAGGCGAAGACGGCCATGAGCGCATGCAAAAGGTAGAAGTGGAGCAGGTAGTAGAAGAGGGGCACGCGGCCGAAGGCGAGGAATGGGTTGGCGTCGCTGACCTCGGTGCGATCCAGCGCGGCCAGGGTGAGGATGGCGGGTCCAAGCGTCATCAACAAATAGAGCAGCGAGGGCGGATACTTCGTGGCGCGCAGGAACGAGAGCAGTGTGAACGAGGGAGAGGTCTGCGCCGACCAGGGGCTGGGGTCGCCATAGACGTTGATGAACCGGAGCGCCACGAACGCGAACGTGAGTGACGCGCCCAGGAGCCAGAGCATGCGGCGGCGGCGTTCCGGTTCCAGGTCATAGATGCGTCCGAAGCAGTAGCCGGCGGACATGACGGCGGTCCACGGGATGAGCGGATAGATCGCCATGGCTGTGACGCCGGCCGGCAGAGGGAAGGTGGCGAAGGGCGCGTGCAGGATGTGCCAGAGCCAGGCAAGAGACCCGAAGGCTTCGGCCGGGATGCCGTCCAGCGTATTGTGCAGGACGATGACGGCCAGGCTGCCTGCGAGCAGCGGCCGCCAGGGGACGTAGAGCAGCGCGGACAGGGCGATCATCGACCAGCCCAGCGCCCAGATGACCTGAAGCGGCACCAGGCGCGGGGGCCAGGTGAAATTGAGGGCCAGCGAGAGCACGAAGAACTCCACGAAGAGAAGCCACAGCCCGCGCGTCCACAGGAAGCGGGAGAGGCTGGCGAGAGTGCGTCCGCGGCGCGAAGAAAGATACGCCCCGGCGCCGGCGAGAAAGACGAAGACGGGAGCGCAAAAATGGGTGATCCAGCGGGTGAAGAACAGCAGCGGGTCCGTGCGCGTGAGGTCCTCGGGATTGAAGGATTGAGCACCGGAGTGGAAGAAGTCCCGCGTGTGGTCGAGCGCCATGATGACCATGACGATGCCTCGCAGGAGGTCGAGTGGCTGGATCCGGAGTTTCTGCATTCCCTTATGTCCACACGCGTGGTGGGCGAACGGCGGGGCTCAACGCGTCTGGCGGTGGGGAATAGGATCGCACACGGGCGCGTGGTGCGCCAGCAACGGGCTACACTGCTATCTGATTCCCGGATTGGAGGCGTTTCCATGACAAGGTTGTTGCTCGCGGTTCTCTTCGTGCTGGCATCGCCGCTGGCGGCGCAGCGCACGGTGGCCATCACGATCGACGATCTGCCGTTCGTGAGCCGCGACCGCTCGCTCGCGGTGGCGCGGGAAGGGACGGTGCGTCTGGTGGATGCGCTGCGCAGGGAGCGCGTGCCGGCCACCGCGTTCGTGAACGAGAGCAAGGTGCAGGTGGAGGGTGAGCGCGATGCGCGCGTGGCGCTGCTCCAACAGTGGATCGACGCCGGTCTGGACCTTGGCAACCACACGTTCACGCACGCCGATTTCAACAAGCAGACGGCCGATTGGTTCATCGACGACACGGTGCAAGGCGAGGTGGTGTGGCGTCCGATGATGCGGAAGGCCGGCAGGACGGCGCTGTGGCTGCGGCATCCGTTTTTGCACACGGGCGGCTCGGCGGAGAAGCGCGCTGCCTACGAACGGTTCCTCGCCTCGCGCGGGTACCGCGTCGCTCCGGTGACGCTGGAGCATTCCGACTGGTGGTTCGCCTCGCTGCATGAACGTCTGCTGGGGCAAGGGGACACGGCGGCCGCGGAGAAGGTGAAGGCGGCGTCGCTGGAACACCTGGACAAGATGCTCGACTACCACGAGGGGCTGACGCGCAAGCTG
Source organism: Bryobacterales bacterium (assembly GCA_020847045.1). GTDB lineage: Bacteria > Acidobacteriota > Terriglobia > Bryobacterales > Bryobacteraceae > JAFLBB01. The sequence continues at coordinate 54,230 of JADLCT010000102.1, forward strand.
TTCGGGCGCGACATCGCGCACGTGTTTCTGATGCACGCCAACACGCTGAACTCGCGCATCCTGCCGGAGATGCTGGACCGCTTCCGGAAGCGCGGCTATTCCTTCGTGCCGCTGGCCAAGGCGATGGAGGATCCGGCCTACCAGACCGCCGACCCATATGCCGGCGAGCAGGGCCTGGTGTGGCTGCACCGCTGGGCGATCACGTTGGGGCACAAGACCGGCGCTGAGGACGAGCCCGATCCGGCGCCGTGGCTGCAGGAGTTGAACCGCGCCACGCCGCGTTAGTTGGCGCGCAGCAGCGCGTCGAAGTTTTCGAGCATCTTCTTCACGCCGGCCGCCTGTTCGAGATCGGGGTTGAGGGCGAGCATGCGGCGGAAGTGAACGCTCGCGGTGGCGACGTTTTCGAGCTTACCTGTCTGCTCGGCGATACGGGCGTAGGTGAGACCCAGGGCGTAGTGGATGTAGGGATCGTTCGGGTCGTAGGAGAGCGCCCGCTGGCAGAAGGGGATGGCGCGATCGAAATGGGCCTGTTTGCGCTCGGCGTCGCACAGGCCGAAGTAGGCCAGGCTGCGGAGGTCCTTCCATATATCGCGCTGCGAGGCGCGTGTCTTGCGTCCACCGCCGATGAGGAAGCCTCGCACCCAGAAGTTGAGCTGGCCGGCGAGCTTGCTGTCGAAATCGCTGAGTTGCAGGTAGGTGAGATAAGACGGAATGCTCCGTGCGTACTGGCCGCTCAGGCGGAGGCTGTCGGCCAGCCAGAAGTGAGGCTCGGCCGTCCGGGGGGCGAGTTGAATGGCCTTGCCTGCCTCCTCGATGGAGGGCGGGTAGGCGTCCTTCATGCGGTAGGCCGCCGCGAGTTGCGTGTGGGCGAGGCTGTTGGCGGGATCGCGGCTCACGACGGCGGTGAGCTGGCGGATGGCCTCGTCCGTGGCGCCAATGTCGAGCAGCATGCCGCCGTAGGAGGCGCGCGCCTCCACATAATCCGGATCGATAGCGATGGCCTGGCCGAAGTGCTTGCGGGCCAGGTCATACTCCTGCATGGCGTGTTCGGCGCGGGCGAGGAAGAGGGCGGCCTGGCTATAGGTGGGGTCGGCTTGCAGCGCGAGTTGAAAGCTGCGCGCGGCCTTCGCATAATTGGAAGCCCCACCATCACGGTAGGGCTTCATGCCTTGATCGAAGTTGTCGAGCGCCGCCCTGGGCCGTTTCCGCTGGAAGCGTATTCGTATGCTGACGGTGGACTCCTGGCCCGGATACACCGTCTCCTCGCGTGGGCCGTCGGGCTCGTAGCCCATCTTCACTCCCTGCACCGTATGGGCGCCGGGCGCGAGACCGGGCAGGCGGAGCGGAGCGCCTTTGTTCAGCACGCCAACTGATTTGCCATCCAGGAACACCTCGACGCCGTCCATGTTCGATTCGATGATCAACATGCCGGTGGCCGCCTCGCGCGGTGGATCGATGATGGCGTTGGCGGGCACATAGGCGAGCAGCATGTTCGGGTCGAAGCTGCCGCGGTCGGCCACTGGATTCTGCCGGGCCTTGGTATCGGCGCGGACGCCGGTGCGGACATAATCGGCGATCTCGTCGGCGGTGACGATGCCGTCGCGGTTCTGGTCGGCCGCGCCGGCGAGCCCGCGCGTGACGTAGTAGGTGAACACGCCGTGGCCGCCGCCGAAGTCGGGACTCTCGAAGGACTGCTCGCGGTCGCGGCTGGCGCTCATGACAAAGACGGAGCGGCCCAGATCCACGAGCCCGCGATTGATGGTCTCCGTGGCTTCCGGCGAGATGGCTCCGCTGTGACAGGCGTCGGCGAGCAGCACCTTCCACCGCCCTTTGATTTTTGAGCCGAATACCTCGCCCAGGCGTGTCATGGGATAGCCGGTGCCGGCGATGTCGGTGAGCTTGATGTCGTGCGGCGCCAGGTGGCCCCTGCCGCCCGCCACGAAGCCATGGCCGGCGAAGTAGATGAGCACGCGGTCGCCATCCTTGGTGACCGACGGAAGCCACTCCTCCAATTCGCGTTTGAGATTGGCGAGCGTGGCCTTTGCGCCGGTGAGAAGGTGGACATTTTCCGCCGGGAAGTTGCCCCCTTCGGTGGAGATCAGAATGGAGAACATCGACTCTGCGTCGCGCTCGGCGTAACGGAGCTGCTGTTCGGGCTTCAGGTTCTGGTAGTTGCTGATGCCGACGACGAGGGCATAGCTGCGCGGGATGGAGGGACGGGGAGCGGGGGGACGCGCCTCCTCGGTGTAGAGGTCGCGCTGGCGGGGCTGCGAGGGCTTTGGCTGCGCCAACAAAGGCGCGGCGAGCAGGAGCGCGGCCAGCGCGGCCAGGGATGCGTGTTTCATTGATGCTCCAGGCGGATCTGATACACCAGCACGCCCTTCGGCGAGCGGAGTTCGGTTTGTTTGGCCGCCTCGTTTTTGCTCACCTGAACCTGATCGCGATATTTTCCCAGGAAGTAGGTCAACTGCTTCACCAAATCCTCGGAATCGAATACCGCCGTTTTGCCGCGGAGGGTGGCCTTTTGAATGAGGGAGTCGAGTTCTGGCAGCGGCTGGTCCGACCAGACCACGGTGATCATCTCGACGCCGGCGGCTTCGTCGAAACGGAACCAGTTTTCGGCGGGCACGCGTGCCACCGCGGCGCCCGCGAGCCGGGGCGATTCCGTGGCCATGGGGTGCAGGACCACCCAAGTAGTGCGGCCGCTCTGCTTGTCTTCGGCGCGGTTCATCACGTAGAGGTAGCCGTCGTGGGCGGGCTGGAATTCGAAGGCCAGCTTGTGGCCGTGTTCCACCAGCATCTCGCCGATGGCGCGGATGGGCGGTCCAAAATCGGCGCCGTCGCGGACGCGCTGCAGAATCATTGAATAGTGCAAGGCGATGCGGGAGGCGGCGGGCGGAGCGGGCGTGGGCTTCCAGCGCGAGTAGGCGTAAAAGGCGGCGGCCGCGAGCAGGAGCGCAGCCAGGAGTAGCCCGGCGAACAGACGCCGTGAAGGCGGGGGCGCCGGGGGCGTGACGGGCGCGGGCGCAGGCGTGGCGGGCCGCGGGTAGAGCGCGGAGGTGATTTCGGCGGCAAACTCGTTGACGGAGCGGTGCCGCGCCTCGGGCTGGAAGGACAGCGCGCGGCGCATCACCGTATCGACGGCTTCGGGCAGCTCGGGGCGGTAGGTGCGGAGCGGTGTCACCTGGGCCATGTCGGGGCTGGCCAGGTGCGTCAGGGAATCCTCGGGAAACGGGATGCGCCCGGTGAGCATCTCGTAGGCGACGATGGCGAAGGCGTACAGATCGCTGGAGGCCGAGGGTTGTCCGGCGAACTGCTCCGGGGCCATGTAGGTGAGGCTGCCGGCCACGTTGGTCTTGCTGGCGGCAAAAACGGAATCCTTGATGCCGGCAATGCCGAAGTCGATCAGCTTCACGTGCTCCTCGCCTCCGGCCAGGGTGCTGATCATGATGTTTTCCGGCTTCAGGTCGCGGTGCCAGACGCCTTTGCCGTGGGCGGCCGAAAGCGCCTGGCCAATCTGGCGAATGAAGTTCGAGGCGCGGCTCATCTCCATCCCGCCTTCGGGAATCGTGTCGCGCAGGGTGCGGCCCTCGACGTACTGCATGACGAGGTACTGAGTGCCGTTGGGCAGGTCGCCGTAGTCGAGAATGCTGATGATGCCGGGATGGTCGATGCGCGCCAGCGCCTCCATCTCCTGCATGAACTTCTTGCGCACCCACTCGTTCTGATTCTGCTTTTCCAGCAGCACCTTTACGACGACGGGCTTGTTTAGCAGCTTGCGGTCGTGCGCCAGATACACGACACTCATGCCACCGCGGCCAAGTTCGCGCTCGACCGCGTACCGGTTCTTCAGGACGGGCTTGCCGTCTTCCTGGCGCACCTCCTGCTCAACATCGGAGCTCATTGCGTGCACTGGGCGGTGCGGACCGCCGACACTCCGGCCGCGTTCGTCAGGCTGACGCCCACCGAGGCGACGCCGGAGCTGCTCGGGGTGACGTTGAACGTTTGCGTGTAGAGGAACGTTCCGCCTTCCTGCTGGCCTATAGCGCTGTTGAACCATCCGGCAAACATCGCCGTGGTGTCGATGGGGAACGATGAGGAGACGAGCGTATCGCCGCTGGCGGCGGTGAACTCGAAGGTGGCGCGGCTTACCTCGCGCGTGTTTGTGATGCCGGTGGCGGTGATCGTGAGCTGTGTGCCACTCGAGCGGACGCAGCGGATCTCGGTGGCCAGGACCGGCGCGGTCCGCGCGATTGTGATGGAGCGGCTGCTCACGCCCGGGGGCGTCACGTCGGTGGAGCCCGCGAAGAAACGCGGCGTGAGCGTGACGACTCCGGCCGTGGAGCCGGTTTGGAAGCTCACCTGGACGGGGGCGGTGGAGCCGGAGGGGATTGTGGCGGTGATCTGCCGCTGGCCGTTGGTGAAGACGATGGCGCGGTCGTTTGGCAGGTTGCCGTCCGGCGCGAAGGAGAGCGTGAACTGCACCTGCAACTCGGCGGGGAAGCCGGAGCCGAGGGTGAGCGTGGCGTCGGCGCGAGCGCCCGACGCGGCCACATTCAAGCCGCCGTAGGTAACCGAAGGCAGCGAAGGCAGGCCGATCTCAAAGGGCAGTGTGTTCGATCTGGCCCCGCCCGGACCTTCGACCGAAACGCTGACCGGGGCGCGCGTGGCAATTAGTCCGGCGGCCACCTCGGCGCTGAGCGACGCGCCGGAGCCGCTGGTGGTGAGCCGCGTCGAATTCCACAGCACGGTGGAACCCGCCAGAAAGTTCGCGCCATTCACCGTGAGAGTGAAGCCTGAGCTTCCGGCGGGACGCGATGAGGGCGACAGTGACGTGAGGCCGGGGGGCTGTTGAATGGTCAGCGTCAGTGGGGCGGAGGCGGCCGAGCCGGGGGGCAGTAGCCGGATGGACACGGCGCCGGGTTGGGCCAGCAGGTTGGCGGGCAGGGTGAACGCCACGGCGGTGGAGGTCACCGAATCCGGCGTGATGGCCGTTGGCGCGCCGCCGGGGGGCGTGGCTTCGACGCGCGAGCCCGTGGCGATGCCGTTGCCGCGGATGGTGGCGGTGGCCTGCCGGTCACCGGCCTGCACGGGACCATACTCCAGCGTCAGCGGCGACTGCAAGGCCAGAGGCAGAGCGTTGGTGGCAAAGCCGTCGGCGGTAAGGCCGGAGATGTTTACGCTGGCCGCGCCCGCGGGCAGCGCCGTGGCTGGGATGCTGGCGTTCATGCGCGTGGCGTCGATGAAGGTGGTGGCCACGGTGGCGCCGTTCACCTGAATGGCGAGATCGCGCGTGAAGTTACGGCCCAGCACGGCGATGGTGGTGGCCGTGTTGGGCAGGGCCGTGGCGGGATCGAGCTGCGTGAGGACGGGCGCGGGTAGTACGTTCAATGCCACGGTGTTCGATTCAGCGCCTTCGGGGTTCACCACCTGCACGGGCACGGCGCCGGGGCTGGCCACGGCGCCGGGAGGAACGCGAACGGTGATGAGCGAGGCGGTGAGGGACGCGGGCGTCACGGCCTGCCCACCCATCAGAACCTGCGCGCCGCTGGCGAAGCCTGCGCCCGAGATGGCGAGGTCGAACGCGGGCCGTCCGGCGGTAACCGGGTTCGGACTGAGGCTGGTGATCTGCAACCGGCCCGTGATATTCAGCTCGACGGGGATGAGCAGCGGCGAGTTCGCCGCGCCGGATGCCGTAATGGTCAGATTGGCCGTGTATCTGCCCGGCGCGAGATTGCCCGTTCCGGCTGTGACCGCCAGCGTGGCCGGCGTTCTCCCGTTCAGCGGATTCACCTGCATGGGGAATACCGTTCCGGGCGTGGCCGTGAAGGAGATGTTCTGCGGGACGGTGGAGAGCAGCGCCTCCAGCAACACGCTTTGCGCCGTCGAGTTTGTGCCCTGCAGCAACGTGAAGGAGAGCGAAGATGGGGTGGCGCGCAGCGCGGGCAGCGGAACCGTGTTTCCGGGATCGAACTGGACCAGCCGGACCGGATTGGCCTGGCTGAGGAAGCGCGGCAGAGGCGCCGTGGCCAGAGGGGCCGTGGCTGAAGCGGCGGGCGCCAGGGAGAGATCAACGCTGAGCGCGGGCGCACGGACTCCCGCCGGGTAGGAGGCGAAGATGGGAAAATCCAGACTCGCCGTGGTGGCCGTGTCCGTGCGAAGAACCTCCCACACGGCGACGGCGGAGCCGTTGGTGACGGCAAGCGGAGCCATCTGGCCTGTTTCCGCAGGGACTGGCTCGAACGCGCCGCTGCCGTCGGAGCCGACGGCGATCAGCCGGGCCCACTCCGTGGCGGTGTTCTCGTTCGTCGCGCCCACATAGAGCGTGACGCCGCTGGGAATCTGGGTGAACGTGGCGCGGATGCGCGTGCCGCTGTCGGCCAGGCCCGCCAGTCCGAGATTCCCGCGGCCGGGCAGATTCGGGAACGCCGGGTTGAAGAATCCGGTTTCGGTGCGGTACGGCACGCTGGCCTGGTTCTGTGGGGCCGGAGGCGGGGCCGTGTTCATGTCTGGTGCGCTGGCCGCGGTGCGCTGGCGGAACACGGTGGCCGCGTTCTCGCTCAGACGGAGCGTGGCCACGCGGACGCGTGTGCCCGCGCTCGCGGAGTTGGCTGTCACGCCGTTGGGTGCGTCGAGGGTGTTCTCGGCGTTGCGGACGGTTGTGCGCGTGCCGGCGCGGGCTACGGCCAGCGTCTGCGCCGGGTCCGTCAAGGGAATCTGCTGCCCGCTGATGGATACGGTGGCCGTCACGGCGACGCCTCCGCCGGGAGGCGTCTGCAACTGGCTGGCGTTCACGCGGAGATTCTGGATATTGAACGTGCGCGAACTGGATTGGCCGGGCGGGTCAAACGGAATGCCGCGGAAGATGACGGTGTTCGTGCCGCCGAGGAAGCCCTGGAAGACGTTGCGGTTGCTTGGCGTGCTGGGCGACTGCGCGCCGCCGCCATAATAACCCGCGCCCGAGCCGTTGCCATAGGCCGGGCAGATGCCGTTGCTGGTTTCGCACGGATATTGCCCGGAGAGCGCGGGCTCATCCAGCAGCAGCAAGGCCTCGCTGGCGCCGCTTGTGTCGAGCGGGCGCGAGGTGACGTTCACGTTCGGACCGATGGTGAGCGTAATGGTGGCCTGCGGAATGACTCCGCCCACCGGTGTGGGAGTGCCGCCCGTGCAGGTGATGGTGAGCGGGGCGAGCAGCTCGGCCGCTCCTTCGGCGCGGATGGTGGGTGTCGCCGTGGCCTGCGCCTGGCATTCAAAGGGTTTGGGCTCGGGGCATTTGACGGATTCGGTTTGCGGATCGAAATAGCAGCCGGGCGGTATTGTTTGCGCGGCCAGCGGAAGGCCCGCGGACAGCAGGAGGAGAAGCCACGAAAGGCGCATCGGGTGTCTCATTCCGCCTCCTTCACAACGGGCGGAATGAACAGCACGGCGGGTTGCGGGCCGCTTGAATCGAGTAGCCAGACGGGGCCTTCGCCCGCCTCGTTCAAGCGGTAAAGCAATGCCTGACTGGTGCGCGTGATGGTGGTGGGCGCGCAACCGCACGAGATCGTTTCCACCGTCAGGCCATCCAGCGCGAGGCGCGCCACAAGGCCCTCGGCCGAGGCAGCCAGCAGGTGGTCTCCGCGTCCGGCCACGGCGACGGGATGAGCCAGGCCATCGGGCAACGCCAGCCGCCGCGTCTGCTCGCCAGCGAGGAGCAGAAGAACGCCATCTTCCCGCGTGAGCGCGGCGATGGACTGCGAATCCTCCAAGTACGCCGCCAGACGGGCGTCCGAGGCGATGAGTTCGCTGGAGGAGCCGTCGCTGAGGTGTTGCGTCAAGCGGCCATCGACAAGCGAAAGCGCGCGTGAGCCGTCGTCGCTGACCGCCAGCGCGGCTCCTTCGGGAGCGGTGAACTCCCAGGCCACGGATGGCGCGCCGGCAAGTCCCGCGACGGCGGTGACGCGTTCGCCCACACGCAGCAGGGCCGAGCGGCCGGACGGGCTGAAGCGAACGCTCTGCGCGCCGGAGGGCAGCATGTCGAGCGATTCGCGGCTGGTGGCCGTGATGCGTTCCAATAGACCGGTTTCCGGCGAAAGTCCGAGCGCGTACGCGCCACCCGGAGCCGCGGACAGCCACGCCGCGCCTTCGGCAGATGGCAGGTGTTCGCTCATCAGGGCGGCGGCGGGCATGCCGTTGACGCGATGGAGCGTACGGGCCGTGGGGTCATAGAGCAGGCCCAGCGTTGGACCGCTCACCAGCCCCTCCTGCGCGAAAGCCGCGCCGGCGAGCAAGAGCGAGGGGATCAGCTTTTTCACGGCCGGCCTCCTACTGTGCCCGTGCCGATGGAGATGGATGTGGGCGGGCGGGGCGCCGAGGGGGAGGGCGCCGGGGTGCCTCCGCTGCGCAACGCGACGGCCGCGCCCACGCCCGCGGCGGCGCCAATGGCGGCCAGAATTCCGATCAGCTTCGCCGAGCTGCCTCCGGCGGCCGCGCCCGCGCCAGCGCCCGCCACCGCGCCCATGGCGTTGGTCATATTGATCGTGGTGGAGACGCTTTGTCCCTGATAGGTGGCCGTAACCTTCATTTGCACGGGGCCTTCCAGGCCGTTCGGCTTCAAGCCGGTTCCAATGGCCCTTCCGGCGGTATCCGTGGTGGTGGTAAAGGTGGTCAGGCCGTTGGCAAAAGCGCCCGATGGGCCTGTGTTAGGCAGCGCGAACAGAACAGCCGCCCCGGCCACCGGCTTGTCGTTTTCGTCGCGCACCTCGACAATGGGTTCACGCGCCACGCGCTGGCGCATGTTGTTGATGGCGCCTTCGCCTTCGATGATGAGAATGTGGATGGTTGGCCGCCCCGCCGTTTGCGCCCAACTGATTCGCGGTGAAAGTGAAACCAGCATCGCCCATGCCACTAGGATGCTGAGCCATTGAGCCATAGAGTCCTCCTGACTGCTGGGAACCGTCCCAGAATGAAAACATAATACCCCCTTTTCCTGTGGATTCTTCAGGTGCGTCACCATAACGGGAGGCGGGAAAAAGTCCGATGAGAGATCGCCCGCACAATTTTTTGTCGCGTACGGAGATGAGAGGCAGTGCAATGATTCGAATACTTGCCGTGGCGCTGATTGCCGGAGTGGCTCCGGCCCAGGCTCCGCCGGAAGGCCTGACGGCACGCCAGTTGTTCTATGACGAGGGCACGTCCGAGGCCAAGCCGAAGGCGGCCGAACCCCGGCAGGTGGCCTCCCAAACTGGGGCCAAACCGGCGGCCAAGCCCGTGGTGGCGAGCCGGACAAAACCCCCAGGCAAGAAGGCCTCGGTTCCGGTCCAAGCGCCGGCCACCGTGGAGGTGGCGGCCGCCAACAGGACGGACAAGCCCGCTGCGCCCATCGTGACGGTGGCCAACCGGCCGGTGGCCATCCGCTACAGCTTGGTGAAACTGGAAAATGGCGCCGAGGCGGAGGTTCCCGCGACGCATCACTTCCGCTCCGGAGACCAGGTGCGGCTGAAGGTGGAGGCCAATCAGAGCGGGTACCTCTATCTGATCGCGCGTGGCTCCAGTGGCATCTGGAAGCCTCTGTTTCCGAGCCGCGAGGCGAGTGACAACCGCGTGGAGGCGCGGCGCGGCTACGACGTGCCGTCCAGCACGCAAGCGTTCACGTTTGATGGCCAGGCCGGAACGGAGAAGCTCTTCCTCGTGTTCTCGCGCGCGCCGCTGGCAGACCTGGATTCGCAGATCGACCAGTTGCGGAACCGTCCGGCCTCGGCGCCCGCCGGCGCGGCCAATGCGCCCATTATGCTCGCCCAGAACCTGACTGATCGCCGCGTACAGGGAATGCGCGAGATGTACAGCCGCGACCTGATTGTGGAGACCGTAGACGCCGGGCAGGCGGCGCCGGTCCGCCCGGCCTCGGCGGCGGACGCTGGCTCCCGCCGCCGGGAGAATGCCGTGTACGTCGCCAGCACCTCCCGCGCGGGCGATGCGCGTGTGGTGGCCGATATCGAACTGGTGCACGAGGAGAAATGATGCTCCGGCTGGCGGCCCTCTTCCTGGCCCTGACGGCGGCGGGGCAAACTCCAAAGCGGGCCCAGCCCGCTCGGTGGCTCGATGTGACGCTGGACCGTCTGGAAGGCGAGCAGTGGACGCCCACCGAGCCGGGGCGTGTGATGAAGCGGGGGGACCATGTCCGCTTCCGCTTCAAAGCCAACTTCGCCGGCTATGTGTACGTGGTGAATCATGGAACCAGCGGCGTGCGCGCCCTGCTGTTTCCCCATGCCGGCGCGGGCATGGACAATGCCGTCCAGGCCGCCCGGGAGTACCGCGTGCCATCCACGCAGGCGTCGTTCCGCATCGACGGGCCGGCAGGGCACGATCAGGTGTTCTGGATCATCTCGCCTACGCCGCTCAGCGAGAGCGAAGCGCTGGGCCTCACCTCATCGCCGCCGCCTGAGCCGCGGCTGCTGCCCCGCTGCGACGAGTCGTTGCTGCGCGCCCGGGGCGAATGTGTGGACACCAAAGCCGGGCCGCGCATGATTTCCCGCGAGCTGACCATCATTCAAAAGAACGAAACCGCCCACGTCAGCCTGCCCGGCGCGCTCAAGGGACCGCTTCTCTACCAGTTCCGCCTGGCGCACGAGTAGCGCTGCTCTACGGCTTGGCCGCGACGAAACGCAGGCGCAGCGGCTTGGCGCCTTCCTTTACGGCGGCGGGCTTGCACACCAGTTGCACGGAGCCAGCCCCGGCGGCGACGCGGGTCACCACGCGGTTCGCATCCATCCCCGTCAGCACGAGGACCTGAGGAGACGGCGCGAACATCTCCACCACACGCAAGCGCTCGCCAGCGGCCACGCACTCCACCACCAACTCCTTGTCATCCTTGAGCGCGGATTGCATCTTTTGCACTTCGGCCATGATGAGCGCGCCCGGGCCGCCGGCGGGCGTAGCCTGGTCTGGAGACGCGCCCTCGGAGCCGCGCAGATTTCCCATTACCTCATCCACCTGCGCGCCGACGACCTCCTTGGCGATCTGTTTGGTCAGGTCTCCCAGGCTCATAACGTACCAAGCGTACCCCAGGGGCGGCGCGCGCGGGTCCGGGGCGCTACACTACACCCATGAGACTGTTACCCGTGGCCGCCTGCGGCCTCCTGTTTGCCGCTCTTTCCTTTGCCCAATCCCGCCCGCAACGTCCGCCCCTGCCCGGCGCCGACTGGGTGCAACTGTTCGACGGGAAGACCTTGCAGGGATGGACGGTGATCGGCAAGGAGAAGTGGGTGGTGGAGGATGGAACCATTCACGGCGAGGCGCTCGGCAGGGACTACGGCTATCTGCAAACCGAAAAGAAGTACACCGACTTCCATATGTCGGTGCGCTTCAAGTGCGAGGGCAAGGGGAACAGCGGCGTCTTTTTCCACGTCGATTTCAAGCCCGGCACGGCCGACGTCAGCCAGGGGCTGCAGTTTGAAATCGACTGCAACATCAACCAGCACACGGGCGGCGTTTATGGCGACGGCCGGCAATGGATCGTGTGGCCCGCTCCGGAAAAGGGCGGCGTGGTGCGTCAGAGCGATTGGAACGACTACCAGTTGAAGGTGGAGGGCAACCGCTATGTGGCGGTGCTGAACGGCGTCGAGATGATCGACTTCACGGATCCGTCGCCGAAGTCGTTTGACGGCCACATCGCTTTGCAACTCCATTCGGGCGGCGAAGGCAACATGCGGTTCAAGGACATCTACATCCGCGATTTGACGAAGCGGTAGAGGGAGAGGAGGGGGGCGGTTGCTCGACCTCTTCTACACCGATCACTTCGTTCTGCCGCTACCCGAAGGGCACCGGTTTCCGATCGGCAAGTACCGGTTGTTGCGCGAGGAGTTGGCGCGTGACAACCGGTTTCGTTTTCACCCCGCGCCAGCGGCCGGGCCGGAGATTGCCGCCATGGCGCACGACGCCGGGTATGTGCGCGCGTTCCAGGAAGGAACCCTTGGCGCGGCGGCGATGAGGAAGATCGGTTTCCCGTGGTCAAACGAGTTGGTGGAACGGACGCTGGCCAGCGTGGGCGGCACTCTGAGCGCCACGGAGGCGGCGCGGCGGAGCGGCTTCGGCGGCACTCTGGCCGGGGGCACGCATCATGCGTTTCGCGGCGAAGGAGCCGGGTACTGCGTCTTCAACGACATCGTGGTGGCCCTCACGCTGGCGCGCGCGCAAGGCTGGGCGCGGCGGTTCGCGGTGATCGACCTCGACGTGCACCAGGGGGACGGCACGGCCTCGATGTGCGCGGGCGACGAATCGGTGCTCACCGTGAGCGTGCATGGCCGGAACAACTTTCCTTTTCGCAAGCAACAATCGGTGTTCGACGTGGAACTCGACGACGGCGCCGCGGACGAAGAGTTCCTGGATGGCGTGGGCCAGGCCTTGGCGCGCGCCGGGGCATTTGGAGCGGACCTGGTGTTCTATCAGTCGGGCGTGGACGCGCTGGCCAGCGACAGGCTGGGCAAGTTGAGCGTGACGCCTCAGGGCATGGCCGCGCGCGACCGCATGGTGTTCGAGTGGGTCCGGCGGCGGGGTGTTCCCGTGGTGGTCACGATGGGCGGCGGCTATTCTGACCCCATCGCGCTTACCGTGGCGGCGCACGTTATGACTTACCGCACCGCGGCTGACGTCCTGGACGCCTGACGGCGGGCCAGCGCGCGGTCGTGCGCGCGCGAAAGCAGCAGCAGTGAAAGACAGGCGCCCACCGTGCACATGAACATGTCCCACTGCGTATCCCAGGGATCTCCCTGCGTGCCGAGGAAGGCCGTGGCCGACTCGCCCGTAGCCAAGGCCACCCACCATTCGATGAACTCGTAAAAGGCGCTGAAGGCCAGCACGATGGCCAGGATGATGGGGTTCACCCAGCGCGTGCGGGCAATGACGCCCAAACGCAGCAGCACCTCGCGTGCGATCAGCGCCGGCACGAATCCCTGCAGGAAATGGCCCAGACGGTCGTAGTAGTTGCGCGCCAGCCCGAACTCATCGCGGAGCCAGTTGAACACGGGCATTTCGGCGTAGGTGTACTTGCCGCCCACCATCAGCACGATGCAATGCAGGGTGATCCACCAATAAATGAAGTCCGTGAACCGGAAGCGGTTCCACAGCGCGGCGCAGATGGCCAGCCCGAGAAGCGCGGGCGTCACTTCGAGAACCCAGGTGAAGGTGTCGTGCGGCCGGTAACCGGACCAGGCCAGCACGCCAAAGAAAAGCCCCAGCATGGCGCAGTGAGCGCGGGTCATGATTTCGGCTCCGCCAAGGGTGTGTCCAGCAGGCCGCGCACTTCGGCGCGTGACAGTTCCCGCCAGGCGCCCATGCCCAATCCGGCCAGTTCGATGCCGCCGATTTTCACGCGCACCAGCTTCAGCACCTTGGCGCCGAGCGCCTCCACCATGCGCCGCACCTGCCGGTTGCGGCCTTCCGTGATGGTGATCTCGAAGTGCGTGTACTTCTCCGAGTCGCGCAGCCGTGTGACGATGGCCGGGCGCGTGGGGCCATCGTCGAGCGTCAAGCCTTTGCGCAGCATCGCGAGTTGCTCATCGGTAAGCCGCGCCGAGGACTTCACCAGGTAGGTCTTGGGAACGTGCGACGCCGGTGAGGTGATGAAGTCGGCGAAGGCCGTATCGCTGGTTAGAATCAGCAGCCCGGAGGTGTCCATATCCAAGCGCCCGGCCGTTCCGACAAAGCCTGGCACGCCCTTGAGCAACTGATAGACCGTGGGGCGGCCTTCAGGGTCCTTGTAGGTGGTCAGGTAGCCCTTGGGCTTGTTCAAGAGTATGTAGAGTTTCGCGCCCTCGCGCACGGGAGCGCCGTCGAGGGTCACCTTGTCGCGCTTGGGATCCACCCACGCGTCAATCGACTTCACGGGCTTGCCGTTCACCTTCACGCGGCCATCGCGAATCCACTCGGTGGCCTCCGTGCGGGAGCCGAAGCCGGCCTTCGAGAGAATGCGGTCCAGCGTCTTCTTCGCCGTGTTCGCGGCCTGTGGCGGCGCCGGCCGTGTGGGCGCGGCGCCGGCCTCCGGTTTGGCGGCGGAACGGGCTGGAACGCCGCGGCCCTGTCTTGCCGTTGACGGGGCGGGAACGCCGCGGCCGGGCTTTGCCGTGGCTGTGTTCTTATCCGGCCGGCCCGCGGAGGCGGACTGCCGCGCGGCAGGTTTCGCCGCCTTGGGCTTCGGCTTCCGGCGGCGCGCCAGGAGCTTGCTCCCATAATCGCGTGGACGCATATACTTGTGATGGTATGCGATGTGCACATGCGGCATGGACGCCGCGAGGGGGCTATGTGCGCGCGGCCAGCGGCGCGCGGCCGTGCGGGAGGACGCCGGAAGCTGGAGTCCCGACAGGACTCCGGTGAGCAGGCGAAAGACGATATCGCCGGAGCCGGAAGCCCCGGCGAAGTTTCTCCTGGTGCGGGGCGCGCGTCAGCTTGTGACCGTGCGCGGAGGCAACGAACCAAGGCGCGGAGAACAGATGCGGGCGCTGGGTGTGATCCCGGATGGCGCCATGTTGATCGTGGATGGCGTGATCCGGGAGGTTGGTCCCAGCCGCCGTGTGGAGATGCTGGCCGCCGCGCGCGAGGCCGAGGAGTTGGATGTCTCGGGGCGTGTGGTGATGCCCGGCTTCGTGGATTGCCAAACCCATCTGCTGGCCCCGCCCGCGCCGCTGGACGACTACGAAACACGCTGTCTGCAAGGCCGCTACCCGGAGCCCCTGCCGCCCGGCGGATGGACGGCGCCCGCCACGGCGCGGCTCATGCGCGGCTATTCGGCGCAGCGTCTCGAGATCGCCGGCAAGCAGCAATTGCGCAGCATGTGGCGGCATGGCGCGCTCGCGGTGGGTTCCACGTCGGGCGCGGGACTGGATGAGGCGAGCGAGTTGCGCGCTTTGCGCGTATTGGACGGTTTGAATGGCCGTCCCGTCCGCATCGTGCCGAGTTTCGGAGGAGGACTGGGCGTGGCGCCGGAGTTCGAAGGTCGCGCGGCGGCTTACCTGGAGTGGGTGCGCGAAGAGATTCTGCCTTTGCTGGCCAAACGCAAACTGGCGGGGCGCGTGGATGTGGCTCTGGCCGGCGCGGCATTCGGACGCGCCGATGGGGAAGCGTATACGGCGGCGGCGCGGCGGGCCGGTCTCGACATCGCGGTGCGTCTCCTCGGTCCGGGCTCCTGGCTGCCGGAGGGAACCGTGGCCGCATCCGGCTTGCATCACCTGGAACATGCCGCGGCGCGTCTGGCGGACAACGGCCCGGTGGCGGTGCTGACGCCTGGCGCGCACTTTCACTGCGGCGGGGCGGAGCCAGAACCGGCGCGTGAGTGGATCGACGCGGGGGCCGCCGTGGCCATCTCGACGGCGTTCCATCCACGGGAGAGCCCAACGCCGTCGATGCCGATGGCCATCGCGCTGGCCTGCGCTCAACTGCGGATGACGCCCGCCGAGGCGATTACGGCGGCAACGATCAACGGCGCCTGCGCGTTGGGCATCAGCGCGCAAACGGGATCGTTCGAGGTGGGCAAGTCCGCCGACATGCTGGTGATGAACGCCTCGGACTACCGCGAGATTCCGATGAACTTCGGCATCAATCCGGTGATGATGGCGCTGCGGCAGGGACAGGTGATCTTCCCCCGCCTGGAACCGGCATGAGCAGAGGACTGGTGGAGTGCGTGCCGAACTTCTCCGAAGGGCGCGAGGCGGACGTGGTGTCCGCGCTGGCCGGCGCCGTGCGCGCGTCGCCCGGCGTCTGGCTGTTGGATACGGCCGCCGATCCCGATCACAACCGCTGTGTGCTCACCTTCGCGGGCCACGGCGAGGACGTGCTGGAGGCCGCCGTGCGTGCGGCCCGCCTGGCGGTCGAACGCATTGATCTGCGGACCCAGACTGGGGTTCACCCGCGCATCGGCGCTCTGGATGTCCTTCCGTTCGTGCCGCTGGAGGGCGCGGAAATGGCGGATTGTGTAGCGCTGGCCGAACGCGCGGCCGCGCGGATGTGGGCGGAGTTGGGCGTGTCTTGTTACCTCTATGAGGCGGCGGCGCGCGCGCCGGGACGGCGGGACCTGGCCTTTGTCCGCTCACCGGAGGCGGGGCCGCCCGATGTGGGCCAGGGGTGTCACGCCTCGGCCGGGTGCGCGGCCGTGGGGGCGCGCAAGGTCCTGATCGCCTATAACGTGAACCTGCGCACCGGGGATTTGGAGGTGGCGCGCGGCATCGCGCGCCTGGTGCGGGCACGCTCCGGCGGGTTGCCTTGCGTAAAGGCGCTCGGCCTGCCGCTCGCCTCACGCGGGCAGGTGCAGGTGTCGATGAATCTGACCGACTACGAGGTGACGCCTCCACATGCGGCCTTCCTCGCCGTGCGCGAAGCTGCGCACGCCCGGGGCGTCGAAGTGGCGGGCAGCGAGTTGATCGGCCTTCTGCCGGCGCGCGCTCTCGAGATGGCCGCGGGCGTCGATCTCCAGTGGGAGAACTTTCACGACGGCCTTGTTCTCGAAACGCGCCTCGCGCAGGCGCGGAGGGCGGGCTAAACGCCGAAGGCCGCCGGCGTCCAGCCCGGCGTATTCACCAGTTTCACGTTGGGCGAGGCGTACAGCGAGGCCAGCGTGGGGTCCGAGAGCGCGGCGATGGTGATGGGCCGCGGCGCGATGGAGGCGGCGATTTGCGGCAGGTCCGTGGCGCGCAGCACGCCGGGCAGGAAGTTGGAGAAGGGGTGCTCGTATGTCTCGTTCACGGCGAGCGAACGCCACGAGGCCAGGTGGCGCGTAAGGTGCAGCGATGCGATCCGAGGCTCCACGGCGGCGGCGCACAGCGCGGGCACCGTGAGATGCGAAAGCGCCGCCAAGTGAACCGTATCGGACTTGTACAGGCGCATGGCGGCCCGCGCGACGGCGAGGATGTCGGAGACGCGCTGGCCCAGCAGCGGGTGGCCCAGCATCACAGAAGCCCAGGCATAGGCGTTCTCGCTTTGGTGCCGTGTGGCGTTGCCGGCGGCGTGACGCGAGAACTCGGTCCGGAGGTCGCCAATCCAGCGCAGATCGGGCGCGATCACCAGCCGCCCGGCGGCGGCCAGGCGCTGAAACAGAGCATCTTCGCCCCAGCTTCCGCTCCGGCCCGCCGGGTCCAGCATGATCAGCGGCGGCTTGGTGGTGGGCGTGCGCGGCAGGAAGACCCATGCCGGGATGGTCACTTCGGGCGTGACATCCACTTCAATCGCTTCGGCGTCGCAGTCGCGCGAAGGCACGCGGCCCATCACGCGCGGAGCAGTGGAAGACGGAGGGTCCAGGCGCAGCAACGATGCGAGAGTCTTTGGCAGGGCGGGGGAAGCGGGCGGCGTCTGAATGCTCTCGGCCAGTTCGCGCGCCAGCACAAAAGGCGTCTTCGAATTCAGCTTCATCACGTTGCCCTTCGCCGCGAACAGCGTGGCGTCGGTTTCGGCCGACACCGGCGGCTCCTTTTCGAGCCGCGTGGCGCGGCCCTGCATGTGGCGCAGCAAAAAGTTGTAGATCTCCAGCCGCAGGTTGTAGCCAAGCCCGTGAGGCAGCGGCGATTCATACCACTGCAGGTTCTCGGGGTTGGCGCCCAGCGTCTGATAGAACCGGCGCAGACGGGCGAATTCGGCGCGGCCGTCCTCCAGGTACTCGGGCGAGTAGGTGCCGAACCAATCACGCGCGCTCACCAGGATCATCAGCGGCTTCGGCGCCATCGGATGCAACAGATCCCAGCGGTCGATTCCCTTGGAGGGCGCATCGAGCAGGCATTGCTCGGCGTCGTCCACCGAACCGGGTCCGTTCAGGCGCGCCACGGCGTGATTTTCCGTGTTCGGGCAGGCTGCGGCGGCGCAGCTCAGACGGTCGTCCACGGCGGCCAGGAACATGGTGGTGGTGCCTCCGCCGGAGTTGCCCGTCGAGGCCAGGCGCGCCGGGTCGACGCGCGGATGCGAAGCCAGCACGTCCAGCGAACGCACCGAGTCCCACGTTTGCAGGCGCGTCGCCGTGTCACCGCCAAGAATCAGTTGCTTGCCGGGATAGGTGTGCTCGTTGTCGGCCGAGCGCAGGCGCGTCAAGCCGGTTTCGGGATCGGGGTAGGCCGTTCGCTCGCCCTGCCCCATCGGGTCGAACGCCAGCACGGCGAAGCCCAACTGCGCCAGTCCCTGAATGCAGTATTGATAGAGCGACGCCGCCTTCCCGTTCTGCGAATGCCCCATTTGAAAGAGCACTCCGGGCAGCCGCTGCTCACCCGTCCGGGGCAGATACAGGTTGGCGGGAATCAGCAGCCCGGGACGCGACTCGTACACCAGGTGCTCCACCGTGTAGTTGGGCCGCGAGAAGGAGCCGGTGGTGCGGATGTTCAGCGGCGTGCGTTTCGGTTCGCCGCCAATCAGCGACCAGTACGCCTCGCGCACATACTTCTGCCGCGCACGCACCGTGGCCGGCGTTGTGCAGGCGTCCAACGCGGTGGCTCGTTTGGCCGCCGCCTCGCGCGCCAGCCGCGCCAGGTAGTCGGGCAGGCAACGCGAATAGTCGCGGTAATTGATCGGCGCCGCGGGGGCCGGGGCCGCCAGCGCGGCGGGCAGGGAGAGCAGCAGACGTCGGGAGATCGGCATGGCCCTTCCATTAAACTACGCCGAGCCTTCCCTCATTGCCCGGCACAGGTATTCACTCTAGCCACATTCCCGTGGAAGTCCCGTTTCACTTAGGGCCTTCCCCTGAAGCGGACCGTCCGCCGCACCGCCGATCTAACGCTTGTGAATCGGTTTTCCACATGGCTGCTCGCGCTGGCGCTTCTGGCTCCGGGAGCACGGGCAACCACCGTGATCGACTGGGAGGACCCCAGCGTCATAGTCACCACAATCAACTCGCGGCACGTCCGCGTAACGGGTTTTACCACGGGCGACCACCAGTTGCGCTTCACCGTGGACATCACCACGGTGAACGCATTGCTGAACGTTTCGTTCAATCCCACCGGCGGAGATAACGCGCCGTTGAACATGAACATGCCCACGCCACGAAATGCCCTGACCTTGTTGACGCTAACGGCGAGCCTGGAAGGCGGCGTGCCCATGGAGAATATCGCCTATGCGATTCTCGACATCGACGGTTCGCCCTCGCGGGGGAACTTCCGGGACTGGCGTGACCGCGTGACGATCACCAACGCCGGGGCCACCGTGACGGCCGTGAATCCGAACTATGTGCAGGTGACGGGGTTGGTCGCGACGGCAACCGGGCAGAACGGCAACATTGGCGTCAACTCAACCAACGGCAATGTCAATGTATCGATTCCCAATCCCACGGCGACGATCGGATTTCTCTATGGTCCGGGGCCGGGCGACCGCTACAATTCGAATCAGTTGATCGCGATCTCCAATATCCGGTTTACAGCGAATATGCCCGTCAACACGCCGGAACCGGCGACATGGCTGCCGGTGGGCGTGGCGCTGGCCGGTCTTGGCTGGCTCGCGCGGCGCCGTGCCGGCGCGTCCGGGCGGGCGTCCTGACAAACGCGCAAAATATTGTTAATATAGACATTAGTCCCCATGGCAGCCAGCAAGCCCGCTTTCGCGAATAATGCGCAGGTCGAACACGGTAAGTTCGGGCTGGGCACGGTTCTCTCCTGCAACGAGGAGCAGATCGTGATCAAGTTCGACGACCACGGCGAAAAAAAGTTCGTCACCTCGATCGTGCTTCCTCACCTGAAGAAGAGCGACCGCCAGCCTCCGGCGGAAAAGCGCGCCGCGCGGGGCAAGAAGAAGGCCGCGCCCGCTCCCGCATCGGCGTAACGGTTCCGGCGCGGCATCGCGCTGCGAAAATGGAGAGCCCGCGCGGGCGTTCTCTGTTACACTGAAGTTTCCTACCATGAAAGTCGGGGTCGTTGTCTTTCCAGGAAGTAATTGCGACCACGATGCCTGGTACGCCATCACGGCGAACTCCGGACACCAGGCT
>JADLCT010000103.1 GCA_020847045.1 Bryobacterales bacterium
GAAAAGGTAGCCCGCTCATGACTGCACGCGACCTGTTCGCCGCGGGCAAGCTGAACGAAGCCATCGAGGCGCTGGGTTCGGAGTTGCGAGAGCATCCCACCGACACCCAGCGCCGCTCGTTTTTCTTTGAGCTCCTGTGCTTTGCCGGCTTGTGGGACCGCGCAGATAAACAATTGGATATTCTGGCCGGCAATGACCAGGCCAAACGCATGGGAGCACTGATGTACCGCGGCGCGCTGGCCGCCGAGCGCACGCGCCAGGACATGTTCCTCTCCGGCCAGATGCCGGACGTGCCCGCGCAGCCCGACATTCCCTGCGTCTTGAACGGCAAAGTGGTGGCCTCGCTCGAGGACGCCGATCCGCGCCTGGGCCCGCGCCTGGAGGTGATCGCCGGCGCCGATTACCTGTGGATTCCCTTCGCCAACATTCAGGAGATCAAGATCGAACAGCCGAAACGTTTGCGCGACCTGCTCTGGCTGCCCGCCAACGTGCGCACCCGTTCGAGCGAACAGGCCGACCTGGGCGACGTGCTGCTGCCCGTGCTGACGCCTCTGTCGCCGGCCCACGCCGACGACCTGGTGCGCCTGGGCCGCATGACCGTCTGGACCGAACTCGGCTCGGGCGAGGTGATCCCGCAAGGGCAAAAACTCTGGCTGGCCGACGGAGAGGAGGTGCCGCTGCTGGAGGTCCGTTCGCTTACCACCGGACAGTCCGCGGCGGCCAACTAGCCGCCCATGCCGTCGATCGATCTCGACGCCCTGTTGCAGCCCATTCCGGGCGAAAATCCGTCCGGCTCCGACCTTCGCTATCACAAGCTCACCGAGGAGATCAAGGAAGCCCGGCGCAGGGAGGAAAACCTCGACCTCGGTGTGTGGAAGCGCGAGGTGAAGACGGCCGACTACGACAAGGCCGTCAAACTCTCCCGTGAGGCCCTTAGCAAACACAGCAAGGACCTGCAGATCGCCGCTTGGCTCACCGAGGCGCTGACGGCTCTGGATGGCTTCGCCGGACTCCTCACCGGGCTCCGCCTGCTCCACGGCCTGCTGGAAGGCTTCTGGGACACCCTCTATCCACAGATGGAGGAACCCGAGGACGCTGAGTTCCGCGCCGCGCACCTGAACCTGGTAGGCACGCAGTTCACCCTGCTGCTGAAAGACGCGCCCATTACCCAGGCCGGCTTCACCTTCGCCCATTTCGAGGAAAGCCGCAAGATTCCCACCGAAGCCGAAGCCAAAAACCAAGGCGACAAATCCACGGCGAGGCAGGAGGCCATCGACGAGGGCAAGGTAACGCCCGAGGAGTTTGAAGCCGCCGTCGCCGAAACCCCGGCTGAGTTCTTCGGCGGCCTGAAGACCGAACTGGAGAGCGTGCTCGAATTCCTGGGCACGTTCAACGATTACTGCAACGACAAGTTCGGCGAGTTCGCACCAAACTTCATCCCCACGCGCCAGACACTGGAAGAGATCCACAAGACCGTCCACGTGCTGCACATGAAACGCACCGGCGCCGATACGGGCGGCGGCGCGAAGCCCCAGCGCGGCGGACGCCCGCAGGTGGGATCGAATCCGGCGCCCGCCACTCCCGCTCCGCCCCCACCCGTGCAGGAGTATGACGATTCCGGAGAAATGATGCCCGTGGGCGGCGTCGATGAGGAAACGGGCGAGATGATGCCCGCTGCCGGCGCCGGTGAGGACTCCGGCGAGCTGACGCCTGTGGGTGGCGCCGATGACGATTCCGGCGAGATGCTGCCCGCCGGCGGCGATGACGAAGACTCCGGCGAGATGATGCCCGCCGTCGAGGACGAGGAGGAAGCGGAAGCAGAGGAGGAAGAAGAGGAGGAAGCGGAGGAGGAGGAGGAAGAGGAAACGGCCGCGGCCGAAGCTCCGTCTTCTGGAGGCTACAAAGCGGGCAAGATCCGCACGCGCGCCGATGCCATCGCGCAAATCGCCGCCGCCGCCCACTTCCTGCGCGCCGACAATCCGGCCAGCACCGTGTCCTATCTCGTGTTGCGCGCTCTGCGCTGGAGCGAACTGCGCGACGATGGCGCGGAACCGGACCCGCTCACGCTGGCCCCGCCCGTTACGGCGCAGCGCGTCGAGCTAAAGCGGCTGTCGATTGAAGGCGTACCCGAAGAGACGCTGGAGGCCAGCGAGCGCGCCGTGGGGGGAGAGTGCGGCCGCGCCTGGCTCGATCCGCAGCGCCTGACCATTCAGGCGCTCGAAGAACTGGGACGCCTGAAAGCGTCGCGCGCCCTGCGCCAGGAACTGGGCCTCTTTCTCTCCGATTATCCGGAACTGCCCGAATCCATACTGGCCGACGACACCCCTTGCGCCAACCGCGATACGCGCCAGTGGCTGAAGGCCGAGGGAATTCCCGGCGACGGCGTCCGCACGCTGCCCCAGCCTCCGCCCGAGGAGGCGCCCGATGCGCACGTTCTGGCGCTGGCCGCCGCCCGTTCGGGCCGCGTCGAGGATGCCATTCGCATCATGTCGCGCGAAGCCTCTCAAGAAACCTCGGGGCGCGGCCGATTCTTACGGAAAGTGCAACTGGCGGAGATCTGCATGGCCACCGGCCACGAACCGGTCGCCTACCCGATACTGGAAGACCTGGCCGGCGAGATCGAACAGCGCGCGTTGGACGGCTGGGAGTCTCACGATACGATCACACAGCCGCTGGCCCTGCTCTACCGCTGTCTCGATAAGATGGGCGGCGAGGAGGAGCGCAAGGCGGCGCTGTACGCCCGGATCTGCCGGCTGGACCCGGTGCGCGGCCTGACACTGCGCAAAAAGTAGACCATGGCGCGCCCCACCACCTCGCCCATCCGCGACAACACGTATGGCATCGGCCAGGCGTCGCTGCTCGACCGCCTGATCGACCGCGAGCCCACCGTGAAGGCCGAGGCCGTCAGCTCGCAGGCGCAATCCCTGCGCGAGTTGAAAATCTCCCTTCGCCGCGATCTCGAATTTTTGCTCAACACGCGCCGCCCTCCCGTGGCCATGCCGGACGGCGCGCAGGAGCTGCCGCATTCGGTCTTCTACTATGGCCTGCCGGACATCTCCGGCATGGCCGTCACCTCGTCGAAGGATCAGAAGGTGCTGATGGCCACCATCGAGCGCGTGATCGCCGACTATGAACCGCGTCTGGCCAACGTCACCGTCTCGTTCCAGCCCGCCTCCGGCCGGCTCCGCGTGCTGAAGTTCGTCATCGAGGCCCTGCTGCTGATCGAGCCCTCGCCCGAGCGGATCGCCTTTGATACAACGCTCGAGCTCACCAGCGGCGAGTATTCGGTGGAGGGCAAGGATCGTGCGTGACGAACTGCTCGGCTATTACGAGCGCGAGCTGACCTACCTCCGCCAGATGGGCGGCGACTTCGCCAAACGCTACCCGAAAATCGCCTCGCGCCTGCAATTAGAGGCCAACCGCTGCGAAGACCCGCACGTCGAGCGGCTCATTGAGTCCTTCGCCCTGCTGGCCGCGCGCGTGCATCTGAAGCTCGACGACGAGTTCCCCGAAATCACGCAGGCGCTGCTGAACGTCGTCTATCCCCACTACACGCGCCCGCTGCCTTCGGCCACCATCGCGCAGTTTCAGCTTGACCCGGCGCGTGGCAAATTGACCACCTCGCTCCGGATGCCCCGCGGCACGGTGCTGCACACGCGGCCCGCCGGCGGCGTCTCCTGCCGCTTCACCACCTGCTATGACACCGAGCTGTGGCCGATGGTGGTGGCCGAGGCGCAGTGGTCCACGCCGGACCGCGTGGATCCGCCCGTCAAGGCGCCCAACCGCGTGGCCGCCTTGCGTCTGATGCTACGTTGCTTTCCCGGAACCTCTTTCGCCGAACTCGGCCCCAAACGGCTGCGGTTCTACCTCGCCGCCGACAGCGCCATCGCCTACACGCTGTACGAACTGCTGGCCAACAACTGCCAGGAGATCCTGCTGCGCGACCCCCGGCCCAAGTTCCGCGGACGGCCCATTCCGCTCAGCCCCGGTTCGCTGCGGCCTCTGGGATTCGGCGCCGATGAGGCTCTGCTGCCCTATCCGGCCCGTTCGCTCGAGGCCTACCGCCTGCTGCAGGAGTACTTTTCTTTTCCCGAAAAGTTTCTCTTCTTCGAACTCTCCGGGCTGGAGGCGCTCACCGAGGCCGGCTTCGCCGATTCGGCCGAAGTGCTGTTTCTGTTCCAGGAGTTCGAGCGCTCCACACGCCAGGAATCTCTCGAAGCCGCCGTAAACCCGCAGACGTTCCGGCTCGGCTGCACGCCCGCCGTGAACCTGTTTCCCAAGATCGCCGAACCGATTCTGCTCACCGAATCCAACTTCGAGTACCGGGTGATCGCCGATATCCGCGGCGACACCAGAACCGAGGTCTTCTCCATCGACAAGGTGATCTGCACGCGGGAAAAAACAGGCGAGAACGTCGAGTTCGCACCCTTCTTCAGCTTTCGCCACGGGGCGTTCACGAAGGAGAACGCCACCTTCTGGCAGGGCACGCGGCGCGCGATTCCCGCCGACACCGACGGCGCCACCGAGCTCTGGCTGACCCTGGTGGACCTCACCGGCCGCCCGCTCCGCCTGCCCATGGATACGCTGACGCTGCACTGCACCTGCACCAACGGCGACCTGCCCTCGCGCCTGATTTTGTCCAACGACGGGGCCGACTTCAATCTGGACACGGCGGCCGCCCTGGACCGCGTCCGCGCCCTGCACAAGCCCACCCCCGCCGTGCGCCCGGCCACCTCGCGTGACGCATTGTGGCGGCTGATTTCGCATCTTTCCTTGAACTACCTGTCGCTGGTCGAAGACGGCAAGGATGCGCTGCAGGAGATGCTGCGGCTCTACCAGTTTTCCGCCCGCCCGCACCTGGACCAGCAGGTGGAAGGAGTCACCGGCGTGGCCAGCCGCCGCCAGTTCGCGCGCGTCGTCACCGAGCACGGCATCTCGTATGTGCGCGGCATGCACGTCGATCTGGAACTGGATGAGGACCGTTTTGTCGGCGGCGGGGCCTACCTGTTCTCCACCGTTCTGGAACATTTTCTGGCACAGTATGTCTCGATGAACAGCTTTTCGCAACTGGCCGTCCGCACGCGCCAGAGGAAGGAGGTGATGCGCGAATGGCCTCCGAAAGCGGGCTCACGGATTCTGCTCTAGCGCCCTCCTCGCCGGCCTCGAAGCTGCCGGCCCGCCTGCTGGCGCGTCCCTTCGAGTTCGGCCTGTTCCAGGCGCTGCGCCTGATGCAGCGCGCCTCGGGCGTGCGCGAGCCCATCGGTTCGTTCACGCCTCCGGACCGCGAGGCCGTGCGCATGGGCGCTCATGTCTCGCTCGGCTTTCCGCCCACCGAAATCCATTCGCTTGAATTTCCCGAATCCACGCCGCCGCTGCTGCGCATCTCCTGCTTCGGCCTGCTCGGCGCGGCCGGGGTTCTGCCCACCGTCTACACCGAGCTCGCCGTCGAACGCATACTCGCGCGCGACCGCACGCTGCGCGACTTCCTCGACCTGTTTCAACACCGCCTGGCCTCGTTCCTCTACCGCTCGTGGGAGAAGTATCACTTCCCCATCGCCTATGAGCGCGGCGGCCGGGACTCGGTGACGCCGCATGTGCTCGACCTGATCGGCATGGGAACGGATGGTCTGGCCGGCAGGCAGGCCGTGCCCGACCAGGCGCTCGTCTATTACGCGGGGCTGCTGGCGCCGGCCACCCGGCCGGCCTGCGCGCTGCGGCAGCTGCTGTCCGACTATTTCGGCATTCCCGTGGAGGTCCAGCCGTTCGCCGGCGCGTGGCGTCCGCTGGATCCCTCGTTCCGCACCTTTCTGAACGATTCCAACTCCGAGTCCGAATGTCTGGGCACGGGCACGGTGCTGGGCGACGAGGTGTGGGATCAGGAGTCGGTGATCCGCATCCGGCTGGGCCCCCTCACACTGCGGCAGTATGAACAGTTTTTGCCCGGCGGTCCGGCGCACGCGCCTCTTCGCGCCTGGCTGCGCTTTTATTGCGGCGAGGATCTGGACGTGGAGGTTCAACTGGTCCTGCGCCGCGACGAAGCGCCCGCCGCCGCCCTGGATGCGGCCGGCCAGCCACCACCGCGCCTGGGTTGGGTATCGTGGATGTTCACGCAGCCGCTCGGGCGGGATCCCGACGAGACCATCCTGCGCCTGTGGGAACCAAGCGCC
Organism: Bryobacterales bacterium; assembly: GCA_020847045.1. Taxonomy (GTDB): domain Bacteria; phylum Acidobacteriota; class Terriglobia; order Bryobacterales; family Bryobacteraceae; genus JAFLBB01. The sequence continues at coordinate 6,168 of JADLCT010000103.1, forward strand.
AAACCCGCGGCGCGCGCAGCCTGAGGCCGTCACACGAAGGAGACGAATGATGAGCGTCAATCTGAAAGCCCTGATCGGAAAACTGAACGCCTCCGCGCGGAAGGCGCTGGAGGACGCCGCCGGGCTATGCGTGTCCCGCACGCACTTCAACGTCGAGCTGGAACATTTCCTGGCCAAGCTCACCGAGCAGACCGATGGCGATCTGTTCCGCATCGCGCGCCACTACGGCCTCGATCTGGCGCGTCTGCGCTCAGACCTGGACCAGGCGCTGGATGGATTCCGCACGGGCAACGCCCGCACGCCCGCCTTCTCGCCGGCCCTGGCCGATATGTTCACCGCCGCCTGGACCACCGGCACGCTCGACTACGGAGCGGCCCAGATCCGGACGGGCTTCGCGCTGCTCGCGCTGCTTACGGACGAGACGCTGCAGCGCCAGGTGCGCGACATCAGCCGCGAGTTCGACAAGATCAAGGTGGAGGAGCTGAAAAAGTCCTTCGAGGACATTGTGGACGGTTCGCCCGAGGACTTTGAAACGGCCTCGGCCGGTACGGCGGCCGCGCCTGGCGGCTCCGGCGCACCAGGTGGCGCCAAGAGCGGCAAGACGCCGAACCTCGACCAGTTCACCGTGGACCTGACGGCGAATGCGAAGGCCGGCAAGGTGGACACCGTGCTCGGCCGCGATACCGAGATCCGCCAGATTGTCGATATCCTCATGCGCCGCCGCCAGAACAACCCGATTCTCACGGGCGAGGCCGGCGTGGGCAAGACGGCCGTCGTCGAAGGTTTCGCCATGCGCGTGGCCAGCGGCGACGTGCCTCCGCCGCTGCAAGGCGTCTCGGTGCGGACGCTCGACCTGGCCCTGCTGCAAGCGGGCGCCGGCGTAAAGGGCGAGTTCGAAAACCGCCTGAAGGGGCTCATCGACGAGGTGAAATCGTCGCCCACGCCCATCATCCTGTTCATCGACGAGGCGCACACCATGATCGGCGCGGGCGGCGGAGAAGGACAAGGCGACGCGGCCAATCTGCTGAAACCGGCGCTGGCGCGCGGCGAACTGCGCACGATCGCCGCCACCACATGGTCCGAGTACAAGAAATATTTTGAAAAGGACGCGGCGCTGGCCCGGCGCTTCCAGGTGGTGAAGGTCGAAGAGCCCGACGAAGTGACCTGCCAGGTGATGCTGCGCGGCATTACGCCGATGCTCGAAAAGCACCACCAGGTGCGCATTCTCGACGAAGCCGTGGCCGCCGCCGTGAAGCTGTCGCACCGTTACCTGGTGGGCCGCCAGTTGCCCGACAAGGCCGTCAGCATTCTCGACACGGCCTGCGCCCGCCTGGCGCTGGGCCAGAGCGCGACGCCGCCGGCGCTGGAAAACGCCACCCGCCGGCTCGACGACCTGAACGTGCAGAAGCGCATTCTGGACCGCGAGCAGGCGGCCGGACACGATCACGCCGAACGCCTGGAGGCCATCGCCGCGAACATCTCGGCCACCGAGGCCGAACTGGCCGCACTGCGCGACAGGTGGGAGAAGGAAGGCGCCCTGGTGACGGAGATCCGCGAACTGCGCGGGCAGCTTGAAGAAAAGACCGCTCCCGAAGGCACGCTGGAAAAGATGGCCGGGCTGCGGACGCAACTCGACGAACTGCAGGGCGAGACGCCGCTCATCGGCGTCACCGTGGATGCGCAAATCGTCTCCGAGGTGCTCTCGGGCTGGACCGGCATTCCAGTGGGCAAGATGCTGAAGGATGAGGTGCAGACGGTGCTCGAACTGGAGACCCTGCTGCAGCGCCGCATCATCGGACAGGACCACGCCCTGGCCGCCCTCTCGCAGCGCATCCGCACCTCGCGCGCCGCGCTCGACGATCCAAACAAACCGGTCGGTGTGTTCATGCTGGTGGGCCCTTCGGGCGTCGGCAAGACCGAAACCGCTCTTTCGCTGGCCGACCTGCTCTATGGCGGCGAGCGCAACGTGATCACGATCAACATGAGCGAGTTCCAGGAAGCCCACACCGTGTCCACGCTGAAGGGCTCGCCTCCCGGCTACGTCGGCTATGGAGAAGGCGGCGTGCTGACCGAGGCGGTGCGGCGCAGGCCCTACTCGGTGGTGCTGCTGGACGAGGTGGAAAAGGCCCACCCCGACGTGCTGGAGCTCTTCTTCCAGGTGTTCGACAAGGGACAGATGGAGGATGGCGAAGGCCGTGAGATCAATTTTAAGAACACGATCATTCTGTTGACGACCAACGCCGCCTCGGGCGAGATGATGAAGCTGTGCGCCGACCCCGAAACGGCGCCCACCTCGAACGCCCTGGTGGCGGCCATCAAGCCGGAGCTGAACAAGGTGTTTCAGCCGGCCTTCCTCGGACGCATGGTGGTGATTCCCTACTACCCCGTCCGCGACGAGGTGCTGCGGCGAATCATCACCCTCAAGCTGAACAAGATCAAACGGCGCATTCAGGAGAACCACCGCATTGCGCTCGACTGGGGCGATCCGCTTCTGGACGCCGTGGCCGCGCGCTGCACCGAGGTGGAATCCGGCGCCCGCAACGTGGACAACATTCTGACCAACACGCTGCTGCCCGACCTGGCGCGGCAACTGCTGGAAGGAATCGCCGCCGGCACGCGGCCCGAACGGGTCACCGTGTCGGTGGACGCCGGAGGCAACTTCACATATTCGTGATCCCGGACGCCGGTCCGGATCGCGATCTAGACAGGAGACATCGTTATGCCAGGACCCAATCTCGGCAAGCTGCGCCAGAAGGAGCGGCCCTACAACTTTCATTGCCCGCTCGGCGACGATGCTCTCCTGGTGGTGTCGTTCCAGGGCGCCGAGGCGATGTCGGAGAACTTTCAGTTCACCATCGAGCTGATCAGCGAGGACTTCAACATCGACTTCGCGGCCCTGATCGGCAAACCCGCCGCGCTCGGCATCCGCCTGGGCGACGGCACGAGCTTCCGCTACATTCACGGCTACATCTCCCGCTTCCGCCACGTGCCGCACCCCGGCCGCCACGCCTACTACGAGGCCGAACTGGTGCCCTGGACCTGGTTCCTCACGCTCACCGCCGATTGCCGCATCTACCAGGAGAAGAAGGTGGAGGACATCATCAAGGATGTCTTTCAACGGATGGGCTACCGCGATTACGAGTTCGCCCTGGTGCGCTCGGCCAATTACACGCCCTGGGAGTACTGCACCCAGTACAACGAAAGCTCCTACGACTTCATCCGCCGCCTGATGAAGATCGAGGGCATGTACTTCTACTTCCGGCATGAGAAGGGCAAACACACCCTGGTCATCACCGACGACATCCTGCATCACAAGCCGACGCCTCACCAGGACACCTTCCGCAAGGAGCGCTTCTTCGGCTCAGGACTGACCGGCGAGGACACCATCGGCGGATGGGACTACCAGAAGCAGGTGGTCTCGAACAAGTTCGCGCAGAAGGAGTATCACTACGACCGCCCCACCCAGCCGCTGCTGGCCGTCAGCCCCATGCCGGACCGCCGCGGCGCCGACCGCGAACTGGAGTTTTACCACTATCCGGGCCAGTACGAGGTGCAAGGCGACGGCGACGCCTGGGCCGGACTGCGCTCACAAGAGATCAGCCAGGAGCACGTGCAGGCCAGCGGCACCTCGCGCGCCCGCGCGCTCATGCCGGGCTACCTGTTCTCGCTCACCGAACACCAGCGCAAGGCCTTCAACGCAAAGTACCTGGTGACGCGCGTCACCCACCGCGGAACCGACGGCGCCTTCGTCGGCGGCTCGGATACCGAGGAGAGCAGCTACGCAAACTCGTTTGAGTGCGCCCCAAGCGACATCCAGCCGCGCATGTTGAACTCCATGCTGGACAACAATGAGTCCGGCCACGAGCACCGCGTCCACTCGCTGGTCACCGCCATGGTCGTGGGCCCCTCGGGCGAGGAGATTCACACCGACAAACTGGGCCGTGTGCGCGTGAAGTTCCCCTGGGACCGCCACGGCGACGCCTCCAAGGGCGACACCAGCATCTGGATGCGCGTGATGCAGCCATGGTGCGGAACCAACTACGGCCACATCTGGATCCCCAGGGTGGGCGACGAAGTGATCGTCGCCTTCCTGCACGGCGACCCCGACCGGCCACTCATCACCGGGATGGTGTACAACGCCATCGACATGCCGCCCTACGAGCTGCCGGGCAACAAGACCCGGGGCGGCATCAAGACCCGCTCCAGCAAAGGCAAGAACCCGGACAAGTTCAACGAACTCCGGTTCGAGGACAAGGCCGGCGAAGAACACGTCTACCTCCACGCCGAGAAGGACCTGATCATTCAGATCGAAAACGAGCAGATGCGCATCGTCGACAACAACGACGATCTGAAGATCACCAACAACCAGAAAACCGAGATCGGCGGCGATCACAGCATGAAGGTGAAGGGCGCCTGGAAAGAGGCGGTGGACGGCGCAAAATCGGTGAAAGTGGGCGGCGCATACAAGGAGAAGAGCGACGGGGCGCGCTCGATTCAGGCCTCGTCACTCACCATAAAGACCTCGGGCAACATTGTTCTGGAGGGCTCCACGGTCTCCTTGAAAGGCGGTGGCGGCACACTCGTGCTGGACGCCTCGGGCGCCACGCTGATGGGCTCGCTCGTAAGGATCAATTCGGGCGGCGCGGCGATGCCGGCGATGCCCGACGAGCCGGATTCGCCCGATGCGCCCAAGGGCCCCGAAGACATCAACGGCCAGGGGTACAAGCCGTAAGTGCGGCTTACCCTACCGCAGCACGGCCACTCCTCCGATACAATCTGAGAGAGCGTTTCTACCACTATGTCCCGCCGCACCAATCTACAGGATCGCTACGAACTGAAGAATGAACTGGGCCATGGCGGCATGGGTGTCGTGTACCATGCCTGGGACACGGTGATGCGCCGCGACGTGGCGCTGAAAACCATTCTCGACGTCTCCAACCCCGCCCTGCTCGAACTCTTTTATAAGGAGTGGGGCGTGCTGTCCAACATGGTTCACCCGAACCTGATTGGCATCTACGACATCGGAGAGTTCGAGCACGAGGGGTCGCGGAAGCCGTTTTTTGTCATGCCGATGCTGCCCGGCGTGACGCTGGACAAGCTCATCAAGGAAGGCTCGCCGCGCCTGACGGTGCCGAAAATCGTCGACCTCATCGTGCAAGCCTCGCGGGGCATCCACGCGGCGCATGAAAAGGACCTGGTCCACCGGGACATCAAGCCCTCCAACATCTTCGTGATGGACGATGACTCGGTGAAGATCATCGACTTCGGTATCGCGCGCGAGGCCTCCACGGCTTCGAAGACTTCGCTCAAGGGCACCCTGTTCTACCTGTCGCCGGAACAGTTGCTGATGAAGCCGCCCACGCCGCTGTCGGACCAGTACGCGCTGGCCGTGGTGGCCTATGAGGCGCTCACGCGGCGGCGGCCATTCGCCGGCGCCACCGACGCCGAGGTGGTGGAAGCCATCCTGAAATCCAGTCCGCCGCCCGCCTCGGAGCTAAATTCGCAGGTGCCGTACGCGGTGAGCCAGGTGGTGCACAAGGCGCTGGCCAAGCAGCCGTTTCACCGTTTCCTCAGCGCGCGCGAGTTCGGCGACGCCTTGCAGAAATCGCTGCGCAACGAGCCGCTGGAATACTTTGACAGCTCGAAAATCAAGCCCCGGCTGGAGCGGGCGCGCACCAGTTTTGAAAGCGGCGACTACTCGTTTGCCCAGGAGCTGCTGGCCGAGTTGGAGGGCGAGGGCCATCTCGATCAGGACATCAGCATGCTGCGCTCCCAGATCGACCACGCCGTCCGCAAGACCAGCATCCGGGCAGCGCTCGAGAGCTCGCGGCGTTTCGTCGAGGCGCAGGAGTTCCCGCTGGCCCTGCGCAAGATTCAGGAGGCGTTGGAACTGGATCCGCAGGACCCCGACGCTCTGGCCCTGAAGTCGCAGGTGGAGCGCGAGCGGCGGGAGCGGAAAATCGACGAATGGATGCAACTGGCCCGCCAGCATCAGGCCAACTCCAGCTTCCGGCAGGCGCGCGAGGCGCTGGACAACGTCCTCCAACTCAAGCCGAATGAAACGGCGGCTCTGCAGTTGCTCCATGAGGTGGACCGCAAGGAACAGGACATCGCCAAGACGCGCGAAGAAAAATCGAAGCTCTACCAGATGGCCCAACAGGCCTGGGAGCGCGGCGAGGTCACCTCGGCGTTGAGCAAACTGGAAGTGCTGGTGAACCTGGACAAGGAGGTGCCCGAGTCCGACACCGGGCGCAGCACCAGTTATCAGAATTTCTTCAACCAGGTGCGCTCCGAGCACGACAACATCAAGAACAGCTATGACGAGGCGCGCCGCCACCTGGCCTCGAACAACTTCGAGGCGGCCCTGGCCGTCTGCCGGCAATTCCTGGCCAAGTATCCTAACCATGCTCTGTTCCAGTCGCTGAAGTTCGACATCGAGGAGAGGCAGCGGCAGAGGATCAGTTCGCTGATCGCTGAAACCGACCAGAGGGCGCAGGCCGAACCGGATCTGGACAAGCGCATGGCGCTGCTCGAAGAGGTCTCCCGGCAGCACCCCGGCGAGTCGCACTTTGAGCGGGCGCTGCGCACCGTGAAGGACAAGCGCGATCTGGTGAACTCGATCACCGGCAAGGCGCGTTACTTCGAGGAGCGCGGCCAGTTCAACGAAGCGTTGGACCAGTGGCAGATCCTGCGTTCCATTCACGAGGAGTACCCGGGGCTCGGCTTCGAAATCCAGCGGCTGCAGAAGCGGCGCGACCAGCAGGCCCGTGAGGATGCGCAGTCGAACTGGGTGAAGAAGATCGACCATCACCTCGAAATGGGCGACTATGAGCAGGCGGCGCGTTCGCTCGAAAGCGCCCAGAAGGAGTTTCCCGCCGATGCCGAGCTGGCTGAACTGGCCAGGCTTGTGCAGAAGTCGCAGGACTCGGCCAAGCAGGCGGCGGCGCTGCTGGGACAGGCCCGGGAAAAGATAGAAGCCGGCTCGGCTCACGAAGCTTTACAGGTTTTGCGCGAGGCTACCGGCCTGGACCCCAAGAGCGCGGTCATCCGCAAAGTGCTGATCAATACGTTGATTGATGAGGCGCAGCGGACGATGGATGACAATCCGGAGTCGGCCGAACCGCTGGTGGCCGAGGTGTTCGCGCTGGAGCCCGCGAACTCGGCGGCACAGGCGCTGGACGCGCAGATCGCCGACCGCAAGCGCGACGAGTTTCTCTCCTGGTGCATGTCGCAGGCCCGCCGCCTGCAAGGCGACGGTGATTTCGACGGCGCGCTGGCCGTGGTGGCGCAAGGCCGCGGTCTGTATCCCAACGAGACGCGGTTGCAGCAGTTGCAGTCCACGCTGCAGAAGGGCAAAGCCGAGCAGTCGCTGGCGCGCAACCGGGAAAGCACGAAATCCACGCCGCCCACGGCTGTGCCTCCGGCGCATCCCGGTGCGAAGACGCCTGCTCCGGCGCCCGGAGCTCCCGGCGTGGAGCCCCCGCCGCCCACCAAACCCGGCCTGGCGGCCTCTTCCGGCGACGACGACTTCGCCTTCACACAGATTTTCGGCCCCCCGCCCACGCAACCCGCCGCCACCGCGTCGCCGCAGGCCAAGACACCCGTTCCTGAGGCGCCCAAGACCCCGCCGCCTCCTCCGCCACCGCCCCCCGAGGTGAAAGCGGCGCCGCCCGCGCAGCGGCCTCCCGATGGCAAGCACCACACTGGCAAGCAGCCGTCGCCGGACGCCAAACGGGGCGGCCCCAAGGGCCAGCCTCCCAAGCCGGCCCCGATTCCTGCGGCGGCCGCCGGAGCGGGCGCGCCGCCCACCATCGACATGAAACCGTCGGCCGTCAACGCGCGGCCGCTGCCGCCGCCCAAGCCCGGCAGATCCGCCGGCTGGTATCTGACACGCATCGGCCTTCCGCTCCTGCTGCTGTTTGGCGTTGCGGCCACGGGGGCCTACTTCGCCTACCGGCATTTCTTCGGAGTGAAAGAGGAGGCCAAACAGGAACAACAGGGCCAGACACAGCCCGTGACGCTGACGGCATCCCAGGCCGGCGCGCAGATCTTCATCGACGGCGAACCGTGCGGAGCGGGCGAGTGCCGCCTGCCTTTGGCGCTCGGCTCGCACCGCGTGGAGGCCCGTCTGCCCGGTTACCGCACGGCGATGCGCGACCTGGAGGTTACCGCCAGCGGCGTTGAACCCGTCAGCCTGCAGTTGGAGGCCCTGCCGCCCTTCGTGCAGTTGGGCGCCGATACGGCCGAGGGCAAGGTGACCTTGAACGGAAAACAACTGGGCGCCATGCAGGGCACCATGGATCTGAACGACCTGCAAGCCGGCGAAAACCAGTTGGATTTCGTCAGCGGCGCCTTCCGGGCCACGCTGCGCTTTGAAGCCTCGCCGGCCGTGGCGCCGCGGTTGTTGGGCCCCGTCAAAACGGCCGGGCTGAAATCCGTCGTCATTACCGGCGTTGGTTCTACCGCCTTTCTCTACTCCACGGTGGAGGCGGCGCAGGTGTCCGTGGATGGCGCTCCGATCGGCACGGTGAGTGCCGAGGGCCTCGAACTAAAGCTCAATCCCGGACCGCACGAAATCGTGGTCACCCCCGCGCAAGGCAACCCGTATAAAATCTCCTACGAAGCCTCGCAGGCGCCGGTGCTACTGGCCCGGTTGTTCTCCGACGCCAACCTCGGCGGTCTGCGCATCGCCACGGGCGAGGACAACGTGTCTGTGTTCATCGACGGCCAGAAGTATAGGCGCGAAACGCAACGCGGACGCCTGCTCATCTACCTGGCGCCCAAACGCTACACGATCAAGGTGGTGAAGGAAGGCTTCACGGCGGAACCCGCGGAAGCCTCCGTCGAGGTGAAGCGGGGCGAGGAGGCGCGCGCCGACTTCCGCATGGCCGCCGCGCCGCAGAAGGCTGTTCTCTCACTGCGCAACGCCTCGCCTGGCGCCGAGGTGCTGCTGGACAACAAACCGATCGGAACGGTGAGGCCCGACGGAACATTTTCCGCCGGAAGCCTGGAACCGGGCCGTCACACGGTCGCCGTGCGGCGCGAGCGCTTTAAGCCGTTCCAGACCACGGTGGAGTTCGCGCCGGGGAAGACCGTGGAATTGGATGCTCCGATGGAGACATCGATGGGTTCTCTGAAGATCGAGGTCACACCCGCCGACGCGCGCATCACCATCAAGCACGACAACGAACCGGAGCGTCCGGTGACCGAGCCGGTCCTGCAATTGCCCGATGGCTCCTACACCGTATCGGCGTCGGCACGCGGCTACGCGTCCTCCTCCCAAAACGTGCGCGTGCAGGGCGGGCGCACGGCCACCGTGAATTTGACCCTGGTCCGGGAAGGCCAGCAGCAGAAGAAGGGCGGGCCAGCCTCGGCCTTCACACTGAGCGATTGGACGGCGGCGGGCGGCTGGGAGGCCCGCGACAAGGTGTTTGTGCGCCGCGGCGGAGACTATTTCCTCGCTCCGGTCCGTCCGCGTCCGGGCACTTATACGTTCACGGTGGTGCTGCTGCGCGGCCGGCGCATCCACTGGGTGGCCGACTACCGCGACCAGCGCAACCATGTCTTCTACCAGGTGGACGACGACGAACTGGAGCGCATCGACGTGGTGAACGGCCGCAAGACGACGGTCTCCAAGTCGCCGCATAAGTCGAACAAGAAGCTCTACCTGTCGTTCCTGGTGACGGTGACGGCGAACTCGATTTCGACCAGTATCCTGCGCGCCGGAACCTGGGTGCCACTCGAAAGCGGACCTCGCGCCGATGCCGGCTCGGGCCAGTTCGGTTTCTATGTCCCGGGCCGCGACGAGATTGCGGTCAGCGATTTCAAGTTCCAACCGAACTAGGCTCAGGCGCGCGCGCAAGCTCCCGCGCCTGGCCAAACGGCTTGGTACAATCGAGGCGCTATGACCACGCGCCGATCCTTTCTCTCCACCGTCCCGGCCGCGGCGCCGCTGGCGCTTGCCGCCTCGCGGTTGCATGCGGCCGCCGCCAAACACGGCTTTGTCCTGGGCGTCGCCACCTATTCGCTGCGCAAGTTCACGCGCGAACAGGCCATCCCCATGATCCAGAAGTGCCATGCGCCCTACCTTTCGGTGAAGAGCTTCCACCTGCCCTACGACGCCAAACCGGCCGAGTTCGCTCTTGCAAAAAAAGAGTTCAAGGCGGCGGGGTTAACCGTGCTGTCCGGCGGCAACATCGATCTGAAGGGTGATGACGCCACACTGCGGGCCATGTTCGAATACGCCAAGGCCGCCGGCTTTCCCACCATTGTCTGCGCTCCCTCGCACAAAACCGTGGGCGCGGTGGAGAAACTGGTGAAGGAGTACAACATTCGCGCGGCGATTCACAATCACGGTCCCGAGGACAAGGAGTTCCCTTCCCCGCAGTCGGTTCTGGACGCCGTGAAAAACATGGATCCGCGCATGGGGCTGTGCATCGACATCGGCCACACCGCCCGCACGGGCGCCGACATCGTCGAAAGCGTGGCCAAGGCCGGACCCCGCCTGTTCGATATGCATGTCAAGGACCTGTCCGATCCGATGGCCCGCGACTCGCAGGTGGCCGTAGGCGAAGGCAAGCTGCCCATCAAGGGCATCTTCGCGCAACTCAAGAAGCAAGGCTACAAGGGCGGCTGCATGCTCGAGTACGAGATCAAGGCCGACGATCCTCTGCCCGGCATGTTGAAGTCGTTCGACTACATGCGTTCGGTGCTGGCGGCCCTGTAAGCCGCCGGACTGCCGGACAACGGTTACGGGAAACCGTTCCGCCTCCCGTTTCCTTCCTCTCATCCCACGCGAAATCCCGTATGTGCCATCGAGGTTTCGCGTATGAGATGGCATATGTTGCTGGGACTCCTGCCGCTGCTGTGCGGGGCGGGTCAATCTGAACCGGCTGGACAGGCCGTGGCGGTGGGGAAAGCATGGGATGCCGAACAACTCCTCGACGGCGCCCGGCCGGAAGCGGCGGTTGAGGCGTACACGAAGGCGATTCCCAAACTGGCGGCCACGTTCGGCGAGGCCGGAGCGCGCACGCTGGTGGCCATGAACAACCTGGCCGCCGCGCTGCTGGAGTTGAACCGGCCGGCGGAGGCCGAGGCTCTTCTGCGCGATGTGCTGGACCGGCGGCAGCGCGCCGCGCTGCCGGAGGATCTGACACTGGCCGTCACCTGGGCCAACCTGGGCGAAGCGTTTCTCGCCTCCGGCAAGCTGAACGCCGCCGTCGCCCAGCATGAGAAGGCGCTCGCGTTGAAGAGGCGTCTCTTTTCGCCGGGCGATCCGGAGATCGCCAACAGCCTCACCGGTCTGGGAGAGGCCCTGCGCCAGAGTGGCGAACTGACGCGGGCGCGCAAAGTGCTGGACGAGGCCTTGTCTGTCTGGGCGGCGCCGGCGAAAGGACGAACCGGCGCGGCTTCGCTGCCTCTGATGCCCGGTTATGGACATGTGCAAAATTCGCTGGGCATGCTGCACGACGCCGAGGGCCGGCGCGGTGATGCCGAGCGCGCGTTCCTCGCTGCGCTGGAGACGTCGCAGGCGGTCTACGGCACGCGCAGCATGTTCACGGCGATCATTGAATTCAATCTCGCGGGGCACTACGCGCTGTTCGGGGACTGGAAGCGGGCCGACGCGCATTGCCGGCGGGCGCTGGAGGTGTACGAGTTGCAACCGGCGCACCAGGATGACCGCCTCCAGGTGGCGCTCAGCTTGCACGCATTGGTGTTGGACAAAATAAGCGGACACAAGGAAGAGGCGCGGGCGCAGCGTCAGAGGGCCAACACGATTCGTGCGCTGCGCTAGGCAGCTGGCGGAGTGTGTAAGTGTCGCCGCTGGAACGCAAAAGTACCGTTACTACCAAAATCCAAATCAGTACTTCGATTCGAAGAATCGGAGCTACACTCGGTGCAGTGTAAAACGTGCCACCCGTATAGTTTCACGGCGCACCGTTTTTTGAACGATTTCTGCTTTGGAGGAAGGTATGAAACGCTCTGTATTCCGGCTCGCCCTGTTCGCGATGGCTGCTTCGCTCATGTGCCAGGCCGCGATTGTTCTGAATTTTGAGAACATCGCTCCTTATCCCAACGGCAACGACATCCTGATTCAGAATTTCTATGATGGAGGACAGGCGAGCAACGGGAACGTTGGGCCGGATTTGGGCGTTACGTTCAACGCTCCAGCGCTGTTGATCTGTTTGAACACGATCGGTACGTCTTGTTCGAACACTTCTCACGGCGGTCTTGGACCCGCGGGGTCTGAACTGGGGGCTCTGTTCTTCCTGACGAGCAACTCCATCACGTTGAACTACGAAAGCGGGTTCGACACGGGATTCTCATTCAACTATGTGGCGATCAATTCGCCCGGGTCGCTGGCGGTTTACGACGGTCTCGATGGGACAGGCAATCAGCTTACGACGCTGAATCTGCCCTTGACGCCGTCCGCCTGCCCTCCGGGCTATAACGCGGGATTCTGCCCGTTCCAGCCGATCGGGGTCGCCTTCGCGGGCACTGCAAAATCCATCGTTTTTGCCGGAGTCGGCAACCAGATCGTGTTTGACGACATCACCTTCGGCAGCGTGACGCCCGGAGGCGGAGAAGTGCCTGAGCCGTCGACGGCCGGTCTCATAGCCGCGGGCCTCGCCGCGTTGGGCCTTTTGGGACGGCGCCGCACGTGTTCGTAACGGCAAGCGCAGACGACGCTGATCCGCTTCAATGATCGGGCATCCCGTCTGGCCAACTCAGGCCAGGGATGTGAGGCGGATCAGTGTGCGGGAAGAAGAGGCGCTGCCTCGAATCGGCTTGCCGCAGTTCACACAAAGCAAGCCGTTCATTTGCGCTTCAGGAAACTGGCGGAGAGGGAGGGATTCGAACCCTCGGTACCGGTTTAAGCCAGTACGACGGTTTAGCAAACCGCTGCTTTCGACCACTCAGCCACCTCTCCGTTACTAAATCACTTAAATTCAGCGAGTTGTGGTCGACGCCCTCTATTATACTGCAATCATCCAGGCGCGCTCAACCACGAGAGCCGCTACATTTCGCCAGCAGGCTGCCGCCCATCCGGCTGATCTGCGTAGCGGCCAGATCCGCCGCGACCACTACCTCTTGCGGAAGATAGCCATGTACTGCGAGTTCTCGGTGAATGGCTTGGATTCGACGAGCGTGAAGCCGTGCCGTTGAATCTCGGCCGCGACGGCGTCGTCGTCCAACCGGATGTGATCGGGATCGCGGAAGCCACGCTTGTAAAAATCGACAATCACCAGGCGGCCGCCCGGCCTCAGCCCCGCATGGATCGAGGCGAGCATCTCGGCCGGGTAGTCGAAGTGATGATAGGCGTCCAGAATAAGAGCCACGTCGGTGGAGCCGGCCGGCAAACGGGCCGAGCGCTCGTTGCCGTGAATGAACTCGACGGCCAGTTTGTGCGCGGCGGCGTTCTCGCGCGCCATGGCCAGGAAGTCTGGAAAGATGTCCTCGGCGATCACCTTGCCCTTGGGGCCAACCGCTTCGGACAGGTAGGGCAGCATGAAGCCGACGCCGGTGCCGATATCGGCCACCGTCATGCCGGGTTGCAGACCGATGGCCGCAATGAGTTCACGCGGTTTTTGCCGCGCCTCGCGGTCATGCGCGCCCAGAGTGGCGGCCACGCGCGCGCGGCCTTCCTCGGTGCGGTATCCCCTGTTGGCGTCGGCGGCCACCTGCGCGGAGAGCAGCGAAGCGGCAGCCAGAAATGTGGCTGTGATTTTCATAACGAGGTCTCCATGGGGAGCGCCAGCGGCGGTTCTTTCAGAAAATCAAGCGCGGCCATCTGCTCCACGGCGTCGCGCAGATCGGCCTCGCAGGTGGTTTCCAACGTGATGACGAACGGCAGGTCCTCTTTGGTGTCGGAGGGAAGTTGCAGGACGGCGTCGAGGCTCACCTTTTTCCCGGCGAGAATACCGGCCAGCGCGGCGATGATGCCGGGACGGTCGTGCACGCGGAACCGCAAATACCAGGCGCGGCGCTGAAGCGTGATGGGGATGGGCCGGTAGGCGCCGAGCCTCGCGTGGGCAAAGGGCGAGACGCGTTCGGGCGATCCGTTGCGAATCTCGCGGGCCACACGCATGAGGTCGCTCACAACAGCCACGCCGGTGGGATGCGGACCAGCGCCACGGCCATAGTAAAACGTGTCGGCGCCATATTCGCCGCGCACCCAGATGGCGTTATAAGCTCCCTGCACGCCCGCCAGAATCGTATCGCGGGGAATCAGCGCCGGACGCACGCTGAGCAGAAGGCCCTCGGGCGTTTGCCGGGCGGCGCATAACAGACGGATGGTATAGCCGAGTTGATGCGCGTACTGGAAATCGAGCGGCGTCAGCCGGCGGATTCCCTCCGTATAGATGTCGGAAGGAGCGATCCGTTCGCCAAACGCCAGAGCGGAGAGCAGCGCGAGTTTGGAGCGCGCGTCTAACCCGTCGATGTCGGCGCTCGGATCTGCCTCGGCATAGCCCAGGCGCTGCGCCTCGGCGAGCACGGTTTCAAACGCTGAGCCGTGGCGTTCGATGGCCGTCAGAATGTAATTGCTGGTGCCGTTCAGAATGCCGAACAGAGCCTGAATCCGGTCTCCCGAAATGCCTTCCCGCAGAACCGTGTGGATGGGAATGCCGCCGGCGACGCTGGCCTCCATGGCCAGGTTGATGCCTGCGGCGATCGCCTTCTCCCAAATGTCCGCGCCGTGCAGAGCCATCAGCTCCTTGTTCGCCGTCACCACGCTCTTACCCGCGCCGATGGCGGCATCGATGACCTCGCGCGCCACGCCCGTGCCGCCAATCAGCTCGCACACGATGTCCACTTCGGGATCGTTCACCACGTCGCGCCAGTCCGCCGTGCGGCGCACGGCATCCACGCCCGCCGGCAGTTCCTTGCCTGCCACCGAACGGCTGCACACCGAGTGCACGCGCAGCGGAAAACCGAGCTTGGCCTCAATCTGTCCGGCGTTGCCAGAAAGGATGCTCAAGGCGCCGGAACCTACGTTGCCCAGGCCAACGAGCCCCACGCGGACGGCCCGGCCGGGATTCACGGAAAGCATAAACCGCTATGATAGCAGCAGCGCATGAAACCCCTGATTTTGCGAGTTACGATCGCTTTGGGCGTCACGCTCCCGGCCGGTCTGCTGTTGTTCGCGCAACTCCCTCCGCAGGAGGATCCGCCGCCAAAGATCAAGCGCGCTCAGATCGAGGCGATCCTCAAGGATGACCATGCGAAATCCTTGCAGGACGCCGCCGAGTTGATGCGCCTGTCCGAGGAGTTGAAAATAGAGTTGGAAAAGGGCAGCGCGCACACCGTGTCGCTGGCCTCGATCCGGAAGACCGAGGAGATCGAGAAGCTGGCCAAACGGATTCGCGGCCGTTTGAAACGGTACTAGCCGCGCGCCGCCCTAGTGGCCACCGCCCAAATGAGCCGCCTATGCTACGCTGGAGCGTTTACGACATGCCCGATACGCGCGAAAAAGCCCAGTTGATGAGTGCGTCCGAGATCGACCGGACGCTGGTGCGTCTGGCGCACGAGGTTCTCGAGAAGACCGCCGATCTGGACCGGCTGGCCTTCGTCGGCATCCGCCGGCGCGGCGTGCCGCTGGCCCAGCGTCTGGCGGCCAAGATCCAGCAGTTGGAAAAGCGCGAAGTGCCGGTGGGTATCCTCGACATCAACCTCTACCGCGACGATCTGTCCACGGTTTCCAGCACGCCGGTGGTGAACGGCACTGAGATTCCCTTTTCCGTGGCGGGCCGCGACATCATCCTCACCGACGACGTGCTGTACACGGGCCGTACGATTCGCGCGGCGCTGGACGCGCTGTTCGACCAGGGCCGGCCGGCGCGCGTACAGCTTCTGGCGCTGATCGACCGCGGCCATCGTGAACTACCCATCGAGGCGCGCTACGTGGGGCGCACCGTACAGACTACGGATGCCGAGATCATCGAGGTGAAGTTCCAGGAGATCGACGGCGTCGAGAAGGTGCTTCTGGTTGAGAAAGTGGAGGACTGAGGCATGACCACCGCGCAGGACGGATTGCGCGCCGGACTGCTCGGAATCGAGGATCTGAGCCGCACCGAGATCGAATGGATTCTGCGCCGGGCCAAGGAATTTCAGAGGCAGCAGACGCCGGGCCGCAAGCTCGACACGCTGCGCGGACGCATGGTGGTGCTGCTCTTCTTCGAGTCCTCCACGCGTACGCGCACCAGTTTTGAGATCGCCGCCAAGCGTCTGGGCGCCGACTCGGTTTCGATCTCCGTGGCCGCCTCCAGCGTGAGTAAGGGCGAGTCGCTGGTGGACACCTTGAATACTCTGGCCGCGATGCGGCCGGACGCGATCGTGATGCGGCATGCGGCTTCGGGGGCGCCCCATTTTTTGGCACGCCACCTGCCGATTCCCATCATCAACGCCGGCGACGGCACGCACGAGCACCCCACGCAAGCGCTGTTGGACGCGATGACGATTCTGGATCACAGACCGTCGCTCGAAGGCTTGAAAGTGGCCATCATCGGCGACATCGCGCACAGCCGTGTGGCCCGCTCGAACGTCCACCTGTTGACGAAATTCGGGGCTGACGTGGTGCTGTGCGGACCGCCCACGCTGCTGCCGGAAGAGCTCGGACGGCTGGCGCCGGGCGTGAAGCTCACCTACCGCATGGACGAGGCCATCCGCGGCGCCGACGTGATCATGATGCTGCGCGTGCAACTGGAGCGGCAGTTTGAAACCACCTTTCCGGCGGGCGAGTATTTCGGCTTTTACGGCTTGCGGCAGGAGCATGTGGAACTGGCCAGGCCCGACGTGATCGTGATGCACCCGGGACCGATCAACCGCGGACGGGAGTTGAGCTCCGAGGTGGCCGATTCGCAGCAGTCGGTGATTCTGAATCAGGTGGAGAACGGCGTGTTCGTGCGTATGGCCGTGCTCGAACGGGTGTTGCCGTGAAGGAAAGCATGCTGGTGATTCGCAACGGACGGGTGATCGACCCGGCCTCCGGCCTCGACGCCGTGTGCGACGTATATCTCGCCGCCGGGCGCGTGGCCGCCGTGGGCGCGAACCTCGATGCGCCATCGTCCGCCGCGGTGTTCGACGCCACGGGCATGACTGTCGCGCCGGGCTTCATCGACATGCACGTTCATCTGCGCGAGCCTGGCTTTGAGCACGCCGAGTCCATCGAAACGGGCGCGCGCGCGGCGGCCGCGGGCGGTTTCACCAGCGTCTGCTGCATGCCGAACACCTCGCCGGTGAACGATAGCGCTACGGTGACCAGCTACATTATCGAGCGGGCCAAGCAGAAGTCGGTGGTGAATATCTATCCCATAGGCGCCATCACGAAGGGCAGCAAGGGCGAGGAACTTGCCGGCATCGGCGCGATGGTGAAGGCCGGCGCGGTGGCCATCAGCGACGACGGCCGCCCGGTGATGAACTCGCGCGTGATGCGCCGCGCGATGGAGCTGGCCAAGAGCCACGATATTCCCGTCATCGACCATTGCGAGGATCTGAACCTGAGCGCCGGCGGCGACATGCACGAAGGCGAGACGAGCGTGCGGCGCGGCCTGCGCGGCATTCCCTCCGCCGCCGAGGACGTGATGGTGGCGCGCGATATTCTGCTGGCCGAGGTCACCGGCGCGCGCTTCCACGTGGCGCACATCTCCACGCATCATGCCGTGGCCATGGTGGCCTTCGCCAAAAAGCGCGGTTTGAAGGTGAGCTGCGAGGCCACGCCGCACCACTTCGTGCTGGCCGATTCGGACACGGCGCCCTACGATTCCAACTACAAGATGAAACCTCCGCTGCGCGGCAAGCACGACGTGGCGGCCGTGCTGGAGGGCCTTGTGGACGGCACCGTCGAGGTGATCGCCACCGATCATGCGCCGCACGCGGGCAGTGAAAAAATGCAGGAGTTTGAACGCTGCCCGTTCGGCATCACGGGGCTGGAAACGGCCATCGGCATCACGTTGGAGGAACTGGTGCATCCGGGCAGGATCACGCTGCGAAAGATGATCGAGCTGTACACCACCGGGCCCGCTCGCGTGATGGGGCTCGACCGCGGCACGCTGACTCCGGGCGCGCCGGCCGACGTCACCATTTTCGACACGGCCACCGCGTGGACCTACGACGTCAACAAGACCCAGTCCAAGAGCAAGAACTCGCCGTTTCACGGCCACACCTACAAGGGCGGACCGGTGGCCACCATCGTGGCGGGCCGTATTGTGTGGCAGCGGTAACACCGCGCGCCCACGCCCATCCGCGCCGCGCGTGAAGGGCGCGCCTCCGCCGCCAACGCTATAGTGGTGGGCAGTGAGCTCCTATCCCGAGATTGTCTATCCTCCTCCCCGCAGACCCGGCGGCTGGCTGCCCGCGATTGTATTTGCCCTGTTTCTGGGCCTTTTGAGCGCCCGGAGCGTGGCCTCCACCTACATCGACTACCTGTGGTGGCGTGAGATCGGGCAGATCGACGTCTGGTGGCGGCTGTGGAGCTACGGCGCGGCGCCCCTGGCCGGCGCGGCCTTGCTGGCATTTGCCGTGTTGTATGCCGCCTACCGTTCCGGTTTGCATGGCAGCCGCTCGCGCTTCGGCGCAACCAGGTTTCGCGGAGCCATCGCGGTGGGTCTGCTGGCCGTGGCCGCACTGATCTCGCTGGCGACCATCGACACCTGGACGGTGGTGCGCTACTTCGGTTCGCGCGGCGTGGCGGGCGACGGTTGGACAGACCCCGTGTTCGGCCGCCCGGTTTCGTTTTATCTCTTCGATCTGCCACTGTGGCGCGGATTGCGCAGCTACGCGCTCGGCGTGGCGCTGTTCGCCGCGCTGGTCCACTGGATGACGGCGCGTATGCGGGAACTCAGCAGCACGCTCAGCTCACAGGAGGGCATGGAGAGGATCGATTTCACGCTGTTGCGCCAGCGTCTGGGAATGGAGTCGGGCTTTCTCCGGGCCAGCGTGGCCGTGTTTCTGGCGGCGATGGCCTGGGGCGTGGCGTTGGACCGCTACGATCTCCTGCACAGCGATCATGGCTTCCTGGTGGGCGTTGACTATGTCGATGAGCGAGTGGTCCTGCCGCTGCTGTGGTTCTTGTTCGCCACTCTGCTGGCGGCCGCGGCGGGCGTTCTCGCCGGACAGTTCAAGGCCTTGATTCTGCCGGCCATTGGCTATGCCGCGCTGTCAATAGTTCCTGGCGCGGTGAATGCCATCTATGTGCGGCCCAATGAAATCACGCTGCAGAAGCCCTACATCGAGCGCCACATCGAATCGACGCGGCGCGCCTACGGCCTGTCGTCGCGCGTTCAGGAGGCGGAGTTTCCCGCGCAGTTGGGCGCGCGCATCGACATCGAGCGCCACCGTCCGTTGATCGACAACGTGCGCCTGTGGGACTGGCGCGCCTTTCACGACACGACCACGCAGATTCAGGCGCTGCGTCCTTATTACACCTTCTCCGACACCGACGTGGACCGCTACGTCCTGGACGGGCAGCTCCGGCAGGTCATGTTGAGCCCGCGGGAACTGGACATCCGCCAGTTGCCCGACGCGCGGAAGGGCTGGATCAATCCGCATTTCATTTACACGCACGGCTATGGCATGGTGATGGCCGAGGCCAACGAAATCACTCCCGACGGGCTGCCGCAGTTCTTCGTGCAGGATGCTCCGCCGAAGATCAAGGCGTCGAACCTGAAGCTGACGCGGCCGGAGATCTACTTTGGTGAAGTGATGCACGAGCCCGTGTTTGTGCGCACCGGCCAGAAGGAGTTCAGCTACCCCTCGGGCAACGACAGCGTGTTCACGCGGTATGACGGCAAAGGCGGCATCCCCATGGGTTCGGCGATGGCGCGCGTGGCCGCGGCGGTCCGCGAGATGGACGGCAACATTTTGCTGACGCAGTTATTCACTCCGGAGTCGCGCATGTTGATCCGGCGCAAGATTCTGGACCGGCTCGACACGGTGGCCGGGTTCCTGCAATGGGAGTCCGATCCCTACCTTGTGTTGACCGATGAGGGCCGCCTGGTGTGGACCGTGGACGCCTACACGGTGTCCGACGCCCACCCGTACTCGGCCTATCTGCGCCTGGGCGGCGGCCAGCGCGTGAACTATATCCGGAATGCGGTGAAGGCCACCGTGGACGCCTACGACGGCGACATCCACCTCTATGTGTTCGACAACACGGACCCGATCATCCGCGCCTACCGCGGACTGTTCCCGAAGCTGTTTGAGGACGCCTCGGCGATGCCTGCCGATCTACGGCGCCACACGCGTTACCCGGAAACCTTTTTCCGCGTGCAGGCGGAGATCTACCGCACCTTCCACATGCGCGACCCGCAAGCCTTCTACAACAAGGAGGACCTCTGGGACATCGCGCGGAACATTTACGGGCAGGACAACACGCCGCAACCGCTAACGCCCACCTACGTCGTGGCCACGCTGCCCGAGGGCGACAAACCGGAGTTTCTGCTGGTGCTGCCCTTCACGCCGCGCAATAAGGACAACATGATCGGATTGATGGTGGCGCGCTGCGATGGGGACTCACTCGGCGAGTTGCGCTTCCTGCACCTGTCCAAGCAGGCGCTCATGTTCGGACCCATGCAGATCGAGGCGCGCATCAACCAGGATCAAAACATCGCCAAGGACCTGTCGCTGTGGAACCAGCAGGGGTCGCAGGTGCTGCGCGGACAGATGCTCGTTCTGCCCGTGGACAACTCGTTCCTCTACGTTGAGCCCATCTATATTCAGGCGCGGGAAGCACGCATGCCGCAGTTGAAGAAGGTGGTTGTGGCATCGGGGAATGATCTCATCTATCGGGACACCTATCAGGAGGCGATCGCGGAACTGGCCGGCATACAGGCACCCGCCGCGCCCTCCGGCGCCCCTTCCCCGGCGTTGCCTCCGGCTTCACGGCCTGCTGCGGCGGGCCCGTCTGGCGATCCGCGTCTGGAGGAGTTGCGCACGCACATGCGGCGTTACCGCGAACTCACCAGCCAGGGAAAATGGGGCGAAGCCGGCAAAGAACTGGAGGCCGTGGAGCGGCTCCTCCAGCGGCGCTAGGCACTTGAATGTAGCGTAAGGCGGCGCGGGCGCATCCAATTTGAGTGGAGACAGGAAAATACATGAAGCTGATAATTTGTTTTGCTACCGCTCTGCTCCTGCCGCTGTACGCGGCCCAGGCGCAGGTGGCCGTAACCAATGAGGATGTCGTCAAGCTCGCCAAGTCGGGGCTGAGCGAGGAGTTCATCCTTGAAATGGTGCAAAAGCAGCCGTCGAAGCTGGCGGGTGAACCATCGAAGCTGATCGAACTGAAGCAGGCAGGCGTGAGCGAGCGCGTGATCGCGGCCGTAAGCCAGCGGGCGCCGTCGTCGCTGCCGCTGTCTCCGCGCCAGATTCGCGATCTCTCCGCGGCGGGGTTCCAGCAGAGCTTCCTGCTCGACTATCTGAAGCGGAACCCGGGCCGGTTGGCTCTGGACACGCCCACGATCATCGAACTGAAGAAAGCGGGCGTGAGCGAGCCGGTGCTGGCCGCCATGGTGAGCCAGGCGAGTAAGCGGTCGCTGCCCAGCGGCTCGGAGATCGCCGTGCGGATGATCGATTCGATCGATTCGCGGACCGCCGCCGAGGGCGATGAGTTTCGCGCCAGCCTGATTCTGCCCCTCGCCGTGGATGGCGAAGAGATCGCTCCGAAGGGCGCCGATGCCAAGGTGCGCCTGGTGTCGGAGAAGGAAGCGGGCAAGCTGGCGGGCCGCACGGAACTGAGCGTGGCGTTGGTGTCGGTGATGGTGAATGGCCAGAAGGTGGAGTTGAGCACATCCAACGTCCGCCAGGAGTCGGGCTCGCAAACGGCCAAGACGGCCAAGACGGCGGCGGGCGTGGGCGTGCTGGGCGCCATCATCGGCGCGATCGCGGGCGGCGGCAAGGGAGCGGCCATTGGCGCCGGAGCAGGCGCGGCAGCCGGGGCGGGCGCGCAGGTCTTCATGAAAGGCCAGCGCGTATTTATCCCCTCGGAAACAGCGCTCTATTTCACGACGCAGGAAGCCACGGCTCTGCCTTAACGAATGCGTGGAATCAAAGCCGGACGCACTCCCAACGCCGTGGGCGCGGCCTGGTGAATCAGGTTGCGCGGCTCCGGCTGGCGTGGTCCCGCAACGGCCGGATCCAGTGCGCGCTCCAGCCTGAGGAACTCTCCGGCGACGGTGGGCTCCGCGGTATCGTTCCATCCGTATTGGCCTTGGCCAGCGGGTATGTGCCCGAGTTGGAGCAGGCGCGGCACGGACAGGGCGGGAAGCGGCCGGCTGGCGAGATAGCCCTGCACCTGATCGCAACGCTGCGCGGCAAGGAAGATCCTCTGATCGCTGCGCTCCACGCCTTCCGCGATCACCGAGAGATCCAGGTTGTGCGCCAGTGAGATGAGTCCTTTGGCAATGGCCGCGGCCTTGGTGTCGCTGGTGATTTCGGCGACAAAGCTGCGGTCCATCTTGAGCGTTTGGAAGCTGAACTGGCGCAGGTAGTTCAGCGACGAATACCCGGTGCCGAAGTCGTCAATGGAGACGCGGATGCCTTGCGCCACAAGCTCGGCGAGTGTGGCCGGGGCAAGATCGAGGTTGTTCATCAACGCCGTTTCCGTCAGTTCCAGTTCAAGCCAGCGCGGGTCCAGGCCGGTCTCTTTCAGAATGGAGACCACGCGTCGTGAGAAGTCTCGCTGCTGCAGTTGGAGCGGCGAAAGATTCACGGCCATGCGCACCGGAGGCAGGCCATTCCGCTGCCACTCGACGTTCTGCCGGCACGCGGTGCGTAGCACCCAATCTCCGATTTCGTCGAGGATGCCCATCTCTTCGGCCACCGGAACGAAGTCGCCAGCCGGGATGATCTCGTCGGGACGGCGCTGCCAGCGGAGCAGGGCCTCCAGGCCGCGGATCTCGCCCGAGTGAGTGGCGACGAACGGCTGGAAGTGCAGCAGAAGCTGGCTCCGGTCCAGCGCCCGGGCCAGTTCATTTTGCAGATCACAAGCCCGCGTAACGGCATCCTGCATGCTCTGGTTGTAGATTTGCAGTTGCCCTTTGCGCTGGCTCTTGGCGTGGTACATGGCCATGTCGGCAAAGCGGAGCAGGTCCTGCGCCTCGGTGGCCGGTTCGTCACTGAGCACGAGTCCGACGCTGCCGCCGCTGGCCACCTCGGAACCATTGATTTCGAAGGGCGTCGAAAGTGCATTCAGAATGCGCGTGCCGGCCCGGACGGCCTCGTCCTTATCGCGCAGGCGCTCCAGCAGAATCACAAACTCGTCACCGCCGAAGCGGGCCACGATGTCGCCCGGCCGGGCGCAGTTGCGCAGACGCCCGGCGACGGCGATCAGAAGCTGGTCGCCCACCAGGTGGCCCATGCTGTCGTTCACCAGCTTGAAACGGTCCAGGTCCAGGAACATGAGTGCGAACAGCGGCATGGACTGGCCTTGCTGGCGTTTCTGCGCCATGAGGCGCTCCAGTCGCGCGGTGAGCAACTCGCGATTGGGCAGTTTGGTGAGACGGTCGGAGAAGGCGTCATTGATCTCGCGGCTTTCCACTTCGATCAAGGAACCGATGTCACGGTGGGAACCGGCCAGGGCGGTGGGCTTTCCGGAGTCATCGCGTATGGCCGTGGCGCGGGCGGAAACCCACACATAGGTGTTGTCCTTGCAGCGCAGACGGTGTTCGCTGCCGAAACAGGTGGTGTGTCCCAGGAGATGTTCCGTGATCCGGCTCTGCATCTCGGCGAGATATCCCGGATGGACGCGGTCCAGCCACTCGTCGGGATGGTTGGTCAGCTCTTCCGGCGTGTAGCCGAGCATCATGGCCCAGGAGGGCGAGCAGTGGAAGGTGTTGGCCGTGAGGTCCCAAAACCAATAGCCGTCCTGGCTGCCTTCAATCGCGTGCGAGAGCCGCTGGTGCGCGGCATCGGCCTCCGAAAGCGGCGCGGCGGGTTGCTGGCGCCCGGTGCGGCGATGCTGCCAGAGGCGCAGGTAGAGCCCCACGGCGGACATAAGGGCCGTACCGCCCAGGAACACGGAGCCATGAAACTGCGTGCGCGCCGGTTCGCTGAGGCAGGCGACGGCCACCCATCCGCCAACGGCTGGGATCGCGACGACGCTGATCCAGCCGGCGAACGTCGAGAGAACCCAGGAACTGCCCAGCAGGAGCAGCGAGAGCACGGTGAGTTGCGTAGAATCGGCGACGAAATAGTAGCGGGACAGGCTGTGCGAAAGAATGAGGAAGCCGACGACGAGGCCAATCTGATTGCCGGAGCAGGAATCAATCAGACGGCGGCGGAGGAAGATCCAGCACAGAAAACTGATGGCGGCGGTGAGCAAAGCGAGCCGGTCGGGCTGAGCCGTGGCCGAGTCGATGATCTGTTGCAGGCAGATCGCCAGGTACACGAAGGAGAGGACGGGGAGGATGAGTTGGAGGCGCGTCGAGGTGAGGACGTGACTGGGATCGTGCAGGTGCGCATTATGTGTGACTGACGTTTTCCCCGCAGGCATAGTCCTAGTAGACATTCACCCCGGAATTCCAGCAATCACCCCATCGTCCCATTTTCGATTGTGATGAAGGTACTCTGTCTATTTCAGGTCAAGCACTTAGGCGTGTTGAGGGTGCCTGAGACGGTACCAGGGGTGTTTCCCGAGCCGGACGGGACTGGGGTACCAGCGAGGGCACGCTCAGATACCGGCACGTCCGGCCATGGCAAACCAATCGCTGAAACTCTGGAAGGCTCTGCTGGTAGCCAGCGGTGTCAAGGTGGCGTGCATCGCGAGGTAGTAGCCCAGCAGAACCGGCATGGGCCAACGCACGCGGCCGGCGCGCCATTCCAGGAAGACAACAGCCGCGCAGGTGATCTCCAGGAAAATCAGAGATGCATAAAGGGCCGCGTCGAAGCCGGTCACAAGCGAGGGAAACAGGTTGAGGAACAGCCTCTCGAGTGCTGCCTCCAGTGGAATTAACGCGCTTGCCACAAGCGCGGTGACGTGGAGACGGATATCTCGGCGGCGGGCTGCCGAGATGGCACAGGCGGCAAAGATGCAGAAAAGGACGATCCCTGTGAGGTCGAGCCAAACGAACTTCACGCTCGCCAGGCGGAAACTGGTCATGTTCTTGTAAGCCATCATACGGACCACATAGACGCCGCTTGCCGCCACAGTGACGGCGAGCGCGACGGAGGCATAGCCCACTAGGCGGTGCTGGCGGCGGCGGCCGCTCCGGATCAGGACGTACTGGAGCAGGGGAAGAATCATCCAAGCCGTCGCCGACCACCCGTGTATGTGATGCGGCAACGGTGTATCCGGCAACTTCGCGAAGAAGCCCGGCCAGAAACCGGTCACAGCCAGGGTCAAGGCGGTCGCGAAGAGGGGCCAGGGACGGCGGATCGCCTGAGGAAACCAGTGCGCTGTTGACATAGCATCTGCTCCCGAGCAAGGCCGGAAAATTGTGCGTGTGAGCCTTACACCGCGTACAAGCTCCCATGATGATACTCCCGCTGCTCCGCAGCCGTGCGACGGCAGCAGGGCGCATGCCGTGAGTAAGGAGGCCGGCTGGCGCGGGCCAAGGTGGGCGCGCAGAAAACGAAAACGGCCACCCGGGTGGGGTGGCCGCTCTTTCACTGAAGGAATGGTGCGGAGAACAGGACTTGAACCTGCACGAGATTGCTCCCGCTAGCACCTCAAGCTAGTGCGTCTGCCAATTCCGCCATCTCCGCAAACTTTTGAAAATGAATTACTTTTTTCCTGTACCGCTCTTGGCTTCGCCACCCTTGGCCGCAGGGGCTTTGGTTTCCGGCGCTTTGGTTTCCGGCGCTTTGGTTTCCGGGGCTGGGGGCAGAGGAACCGTCACGCCTTTGCCGCCGTCTTCCGGGGTTACCGTTACGCTGGGTTTACCGGCGTTGGGGTCCTTCGGCGTGGGCAACGTTTGAACCGGTTTGTCGAGAACTGTCGAAACAGAGCCGGAATTCCGGCTGGCCATCACCGAGAGCGAGAGCGAGGTCAACATGAACACCACCGCCGCGACGGTTGTGGCCTTGGACAGCACGGTAGCCGCGCCGCGAGGCCCGAACGCCGTCTGGGAGCCCATGCCGCCAAACGCACCGGCCAGATCGGCCGCTTTGCCGCTTTGCAGCAGCACGACGATGATCAGGAACAAACACACGATGACGTGAATGATCGTCAGTAAAATGACCATGGAAATCCTACTCGCCGCCTTTGGCCGCCGGCGGTCTACGCGGGCATTGCCTAGGCAACCTTCCTATTATACGGTGAGCGGGCGGACGCCGCAATGCGGAAGCGGCGGGCGCTACCGCTTCCCCGCCACCGGGTAGCCCTTCCAGATGTACTCCAGCGCCGAGGGCAGCGTTTGCGCCTTCACGGCGCGGTCCGTGTGACCGGCGTTGCGGGCGAACACGAACTGGTAGGGATAGCCCTTGGCGGCCAGCACATGCGCCATGCGCTCGTTGGCGAGAACCCAGTCGTGATAGTCGTCGCGGGTAATCAGGTTGTCTCGGTCGCTCACGTGCAGCCAAAGCCGCAGAGGCTTGCGAGGACTGTCCGGAATGAGGGTCGCGTGAAACTCCCAGGCGCCGCGCGGCGTTTCGGGGTTGTAGGGCCACTGCTGATACACATAGGTGCCCGAGTAGGTGAGCACGCGGCGATACCATTCGGGGTGATACCAGGCCATGATGAGCGCGGCCGAACCGCCGGAACTGCCGCCCATCGTGGCGCGGCCGTTGGGGTCCTTGGTCAGCTTCACACCACATGTCTTTTCCACGAGCGGAAGCACCTCGGCTTCCACGAACTCGGCGTACTTTCCCGACATGGTGTCGTATTCCAGTCCGCGCTGGCTGCCCTGCGCGTCGCCGGAGCCGTTGCCGATGGAAATGGCGATCATGACGGGCACGCGCTTTTGGGCGATCAGGTTGTCGAGCGCCGTGAAGAGCATGCGGTCCGGACCATCCGCCCCGACAATAAAGGGCGCCGCGGTTCCCGGCACATATTGTTTGGGCACATAGACGGCCACTTTGCGCGTGTAGGGCTTGGGGAAGCTGTTCACAATCACGCGTCCGGGGTTGTCCGGATCGGCGCGGGCAAAGGTTCCAGGCTCACGGGCGATACCGGGATAGAATCTGCTGTCCGTGGATTCCATGGTGAAGTTGAAAATCTCGCCCTGCGGGACGCCTTCCTGAACCGTCATTTCCGGCGCCGGGCTGTAGGTGGGTCCAATGATGAAGTTGCCGTCCTCTCCCGCCGGGGCGTTCTGTCCATCGGGCATCTCGCGGGCCTGGACGTAGCCGGGCGTATGCGGGTCGCGCGTGGGGGGCGGAATGCGGCGCGGCTGGGCCGCGGGAGCGGCGGACGGCGCGGCGGGCGTTTGCGGTAAGGCGGCCAAAGCCGCCAGAAGCGTGACTGTGAGAAGCCGGTACATAGTTCAGTGTGCCAGGGAGGGTACGATCTTATCCCAAGGCCGCCGCGCCTGGTTGGGCGCTCAGATCCGGTCCAGCAGTTGGAACAGCGGCACGGCCACGGCAGCGTTCAGGACAGCGAACAGCAGCGAGGTGGCCAGTTCGAACTCCAGTTGCTGGCCGAGCAGCGCGCGTGCCAGCACCCAGTAGAAGAACTGGTGGAAGAAGTAGAGCGTGAGCGAGGTCAGGAAGCGGACCATCGAATTGTCCACATCGACGCGCATGCTGATGTTGGCGGCGAAGAAGCCGGTGAGGGTCTTTACGATGCCGTACATGCCCAGGGGCCGGTTGGAGAGCGCGTCCTGCAGCAGGCCGACGCCGCAGCCGTAGAGCAGCCCCATCACGGGCGAGCGGCGCGTGAGCGCGGTGTGCAGGGTAACCAGCAGCGGGAGATCCAGGTAGGCCAGGCTGGTGACGAACAGCGGCACATAGACCTGGGACATGAGCGCCACCAGCGGCACCATGAGGAAGAAGAACCAGTAGCCGCGGCGGCGTTCCCGGATGCGCGAGGGCGTGGAGTAGACCGGCTCGCCGAGATGGGACATGGAGGACACGGGCTAGCGGGGACCAGCGGCGGGCGGCGCCGCGGGCGTCTCGCCTTCGCGGGCGGGTGGATGCGCAGCGCCCGGACGAGGCGCGTCGGGCAGCGTGAGGTTGAAGTTCGGCGGGCCGCCGGCGCCGTAGGTATGGCCTTGCGCCGCGCCCAAACGGCGGTAGCGTTCGAGCACATGGTCGGCGTCGGTGGTGAGCGCCGAGCCGGTGGTGGAAAAGTCGAGCATCTTATTCGGGCCGGCCTGTGGCTCGGCCGGAGGACGAGGGAGCATGTTCAGTTCCTGGCCCTGCTGGCCGGCCTCGGGAATCTCCAGGTGAATGCCTTCCACAACGATGAGCACCTCTTCCAGACCGTTCCGCAGGCCGCTGAGCTCCACCTTGATCTCCCGGAAGATGGCGCCGGGGCGCGCCAGTTTCACCTGGCCGGCGGGCAGACCCTTTGGGAATATGCGATCGTCGCCGGAGGTAAAGAACCAGTCGCCTTCCTTGACATCATCCTCGTTCTGAATATAGTCCACAAGGCCCAGCGAGGACGACTGGCCTTTCAATGTGCCGTACAGGCGCGTGCGCTGCGAAACCACGCCGGCGGCGAAGGCGGGATCGGTGGCCACCATCATCTGGCTGACGGCCGGGAAGGCGGCGACAATCTTGCCGGCGATGCCGTCGGGTGTCACGACGGCCATACCCTTTTTGACGCCGGAGGAGGCGCCGCGGTCCAGATAGACGACGCGCGAGTTGGCGCTGGCGGCGCTGCCGATGAGACGGGCGGCCACGGTGCGCGAGGGCGAGCGGGCTTGAAAGGCGGCCAGGGCGCGGGCGCGGTCCGCCGTGCCGAGTTCGGTTTTCAGAAACTGGTTTTCCAGCTTCAAGCGGCCCAGCTCCTTTTCGAGAACTGTGTTTTTCGAGCGGGCCTCGACGAGTTGGAAGTAGTCGCGGACGGCGCCGATGGTGTTGGCGCGGACAAACTCCACCACGCGCGCCAGCGGCATGACGCTGGCCACGGCCCAGACGCGCATGAGACGCACGTCCTGGCCTGTGCGCACCTGCCAGGCGAGCAACAGCACCTGGACGGCGAGCACAAGCAGCAGCACGGTGAGATCGCGGTAGCGCCGGAGTAGAATCTGCATCGGCCCGGTTTGACTTCCCTTCCCCGCGGGCGCGCGGCTATTCGATGGCGATGCGCCGGAGCAGCTTGAAGTCCGTCAGCATCTTGCCGGTGCCGAGGGCGACGCTGGCCAGGGGGTCCTCGGCGATGGAGACGGGCAGGCCGGTTTCCACGCGGATTCGTTTGTCGAGGTTCTTCAACAAGGCGCCGCCTCCGGTGAGGACGATGCCGCGGTCGCTGATGTCGGCGCTCAACTCGGGCGGCGTGCGCTCCAGCGCCACGCGGATGGCATTTAGAATGGTGGCCACACATTCGCCGATGGATTCGCGAATCTCGCTATCGTCCACAGTAATGGTGCGCGGAACGCCTTCAATCAGGTTCCGCCCCTTGATTTCCATGGTAAGCGGCTTGTCCAGCGGATGGGCGGAGCCGATCTGCATTTTGATCTGCTCGGCGGTGCGTTCTCCGATCAGCAGGTTGTACTTGCGCTTCAAATACTGCGTGATGGCCTCGTCGATCTCGTTGCCCGCCACGCGCACCGAACGCGAGTAGACAATGCCGGACAGCGAGATGACGGCCACGTCGGTGGTGCCGCCGCCGATGTCGACCACCATGTTGCCGGAGGGCTCGGTGATGGGCAGGCCCGCGCCGATGGCGGCCACCATGGCCTGCTCCACGAGGTGGACCTCGCTTGCCTTGGCGCGGTAGGCCGAGTCGATCACGGCGCGTTTTTCCACCTGCGTGATCTCACTCGGCACGCCGATGATGATCCGGGGATGGACGAGCATCTTGCGGCCGTGCGCCTTCTGGATGAAGTAGTTCAGCATCCGCTCGGTGACCTTGAAGTCGGCGATGACGCCGTCCTTCATGGGGCGGATGGCGACAATATTGCCGGGCGTGCGGCCCAGCATCTCCTTGGCCTCCTTGCCGACGGCTTCCACCTCGCCATTGGACTTATTGATGGCGACAATGGAGGGCTCGTTGACGACAATGCCGCGCCCGCGGGCGAAGACGAGCGTGTTGGCCGTGCCAAGGTCGATGGCCAGATCGGATGAGAATAACGAAAATAATGACCTAAGATTCATGGACTGCACTTGTTCCCAGTTATAAACGCACGGGGACACACAGAGTTCCCCGCACACCAGTACGTTTCATCGAAACGGGGACCAGCCCGAGGCCAGCCTCCCTCAAGATTGGCAGATCGGAAATTAGTAAAGGTTGGGGTCCAGAGCAGTCCCTCGCTCAGCGTATCACAGGGTGTCAACAGCAAC
>JADLCT010000104.1 GCA_020847045.1 Bryobacterales bacterium
ATCATGGCCGTGGTTGCGCTGCATCTCACCACCGACATGCAGTATTGGTCCAGCGCCCACCAGGCGCTCGAGTACGACGATATCGTGCAGGGCCTGCTGAAGCCCTTCGTCTTTGCCCAGATCATCGCGCTGGTCGGCTGCTACTACGGCATGTTCACCACCGGCGGCGCCCAGGGCGTCGGCCGCTCCACCACGCAGGCCGTGGTCACCTCCATTGTGTGGGTCTTCGTCGTGAACCTCTTTATCGGGCAGTTCTTCATCAACCTGAAGTGAGCGTGGATGCAATGACGGCCCCGGCAGCCAATGGAGACCAGGATCGGGAAGTCCTCCGCATGGAGGGCATCACCCTCCGCTTCGATCACATCACCGCGCTCGATCGCGTGGATTTCGCGCTCCGCGGCGGCGAAACCTGCATCATTCAGGGCGCCGCCGGAAGCGGCAAGACCGTGCTCCTGAAAATCGCGCTCGGACTCATCCGGCCCGACGAAGGACACATATACATCTTCGGCAAGGAGATGACGGGCGCCCACGAGCAGGACTGGATGGAGGCGCGCGCCGCCATGGGCATCCTGTTCCAGGAAGGCGGCCTGTTCGACTCGATGACCATCGAGGAAAACGTCGCCTATCCGCTCGAAAACATCAAGGCCGTCCACTGCCCCCGCAACGAGGTGCGCCCACGCGTGGAGCAGGCGCTGCAGTTTGTCGAGCTCGGCCACACGCTCGAAAAGGTCCCCAGCGAACTGTCGGGCGGCATGCGCCGCCGCGTCGGTATCGCCCGCGCCGTCGTCACACGCCCGCAACTGGTGCTGTATGATTCGCCCACGGCCGGACTCGATCCCATCACCGCCACCACCATCATGGCCCTTGTCGCCAAGGAGCGCGACACGCGCCACACGGCCACCGCGCTGGCCACCCACCGCTACCAGGACGGCCATCTGCTGGCCAACTACACCTGGGACGCCGCGCAGGCCCGCCTGGTGCGCTCGCTCGGCGGCGGCAGCGCCGCGCGCACGCGCTTCCTCGTCATGGCCGACGGACGCAAGGTCTTCGAAGGCTCGCAGGATGAGCTGGAATCCTCAACCGATGAATACATCTCGCAGTTCGCGAGAAGATGGAAAGAGTAGCCAATGCCATCAGCAAAAAAAGTATCCTGGGCGGAATTGAAGGTCGGACTCATGGCCCTCGTGGCCATGACGCTGTTGGGCGTCCTCGTGTTCCTCATCACGGGGTCCACCACGTTCTTCTCCGACAAAGTGAAAATGTACACCTACCTCAGCGACTCGGCCGCGCTGACCAAAGGAGCCAACGTACGTCTGAACGGCATCCTGATCGGCAGCGTCGAGAAGGTGGAGCTGAGCGGCGAAACAAACCCGCAACGCATCGTCCGTGTCACGCTGAACATCGACAAGAGCTTCCTGAAGAGCATCCCCACCGACTCGCAAGCCGCCATCGCCGCCGAAAACGTTCTCGGCAGCAAGTACATCAACATCAAGCGCGGGCTGCTCACCGACTCGATCCGGCCCGGCACCGAAGTGAAGGCGCTGGACACCACCGATTTCGATGACGTCGTCCAGCAGGGCTACACCGTGCTCGCCTCGCTGCAAGGGATGTTGAAGCGCATCGACGCCATCGTGGGCCTGGTCGAATCCGGCCAGGGCTCCATCGGCAAGCTGCTCACCGACGACGCCCTGTACAAGAACCTGAATGGGACCGTTCTCGAGGCGCGCCAGATCACCGCCACGCTGAACTCCGGCAAAGGCACCATCGGCAAGCTGATGAACGACGACGCGCTCTACGCCGACATCCGCGGCTCGTTGAACCGCGTCAACAACCTGCTCGACGGCCTGCAACAGGGCCAGGGAACGGCCGGCAAGCTGCTGCGCGATCCAGCGCTCTACGAGGAGCTGCGCAAGACCAACGGCGACATCCGCGCGCTGCTCGCCGGCCTGCAACAGGGCCAGGGCACCGCCGGAAAGCTTCTGAAGAGCGAACAGTTGCACAACCAGTTGCTCGCCACCATGGGCAGGGTGGACACTCTCATGGATAAGATCAACACCGGGCAGGGAACGCTCGGCCAACTGGTGGTGAATCCCCAGATGTACGAATCCATGAATGGCTTCACGCGCGAGTTGAACTCGTTCATGAAGGACTTCCGCGCCAACCCCAAGAAGTTCCTCTCCATCAAGCTGAGCTTGTTCTAAGTGGAGAATCGGCGGCCCGAGGGCTCCGGGAAGCCCTCCTCAAGGAGGCGGACATGCGCCGTCTGGTGGTGAACGCCGACGACTTCGGCTTCACGCACGACGTCAACGAGGGCATTGTCGAAGCCCACCAGCGGGGAATTCTCACGGCCACCACCGTCATGGCCAATGGCGCGGCCTTCCAGCACGCCGTCGAACTGGCCCGCCGCAATCCCGCGCTTGATGTCGGCTGCC
Source organism: Bryobacterales bacterium (assembly GCA_020847045.1). Lineage (GTDB taxonomy): Bacteria > Acidobacteriota > Terriglobia > Bryobacterales > Bryobacteraceae > JAFLBB01. Next base: position 2,433 of record JADLCT010000104.1, read on the forward strand.
ATCTGGTGCTCGTGGGCGGGCAGTCGCTGCTCCGCCCCGGCGAAGACCTGCCGGGCTCGGTCACCAAAATGATGGCGGCCATCACCGCCCGCCTGCTACAGCCCTATGCCGAGTTGCGCGCGCAGATTGCCCACATCCTGGACAGCGGCCTCACGCCGCTGCACATGGATACGCACAAGCACACCCACCTGTTTCCTCCGGTTCTGGACGCCGTGGCCCGCCTGTCGAACGAATTCGGCATCCCCTGGATTCGCCGGCCCTTCGATTTTCCGGTCACGGGAAAGCAGGGCGGCATTCCCTGGCTGGTGCGCACCACCTCGCGAGGAATCCAGTTTGCCCGCAAGCGTTTTGAACTCGTGCTGGCCCAGAACGGCTGCCAGACCACCGACCACTTCGCCGGCTTCCAACTGACCGGCCGCTACCATTCGGCCCAGCTCGCCGAGCTCATCCGCCACCTGCCCGACGGCCTCACCGAGTTCATGTGCCACCCCGGCAAGCTCGGCGGTGAACTGCGCGACGCGCCCACGCGGTTGAAAGAAAGCCGCGCGCTGGAACTGGAGGCACTTACCTCGCCGCTGGTCTCCCGCGCCGTCGAGGAGGCGGGCGTGCGCCTGGTGAGCTACCGGGAGCTGAGCGGCCAGCGCGCCGGTTGAAGCCGCGCCCCCGTGTTAGCGCGCGCCAGGCGACGAAAGCGGCAAAGGCGCGGGCGGCACTGTTTCGCCGTACTTATCCAGAAGGTAGGCGAGCAACGCCTCCCTGTCCGCAATCTTTGCCCCCCACCGGACCATCTTGTCCAATTCACGCTCCCAGCCCGCGCGTGAAAGGCGCTGTGTCGAGCTGATGCGCAGGCTATGACACCCCACGCACGACTTTCGCTCCTCGGCGGCGCCCTTGGCCGTCAGCGCCGGATCAGCCGCCCGCGCGGCCAGCACAAACGAGAGGAAGAGGATCGCTCTCATGGCTCAGGCCTCCACCAGCGCGCCAATGCGCTCGATGCTGTTCCACAAATAACCGCTCGGATTCCACGCAGCTTCGATCGGCTGCGTGCGGCCCGCCGAATCCGTCGCCCGCACGCAAAGCGTGTAGTAGCCCGCCCCCGGCGGCGTCCATTCGTGGTGCCATAGCCGCCAGGCATACCGGTAGTCCTCCTTGCCCAGCGTGGCGTCCAGCCAGCGCGAGCCGCCATCGGCGGACACCTCGACACGGACGATTCTGTTTTCGCCCGACCAGGCCAGCCCCGATAGCGTGGTGCGCTCCAGGCGGAATTTCGCCGGACTTGCCGGCGTGCCTGCGCCGGGCCGCGTGAAGACGGACTTCACCGGCATGGCTTCAATCGTCTCCATCTCCTCCGGTTTCGCCGCCCCGCCCGGCGCCACCGGACGCTTCGGATACTTGTAAGCCGTGGCGAAAAAGAAACCCTTGTCCGCCTCCGGTACGGCCGTAATACTGGTCACCCACTTCACCCAGCTCGCGCCGTCCCACCCCGGTACAATCAGCCGCGCGGGGAATCCATGGATCGGCGGAATGGGCTTCCCGTTCATGGTCAACGCCAGTATCGTGTCCGGGTGCAGACACTTCCGCATGGGAATCGAGCGCACGAAATCGGGTGTCTGTCCGGCGCCCACATCGGCGCCGTCAAAGCTGGCATAGGTGGCCTTGGCGTCCAGCCCGGCCCGCTCCAGAATGTCCGCCAGACGCGGCCCGGCCCACTCCGCCGTGCTCACCGCGCCCTTGGTCCATTGCAGTCCCGGCACGCGCGGATGAAAATAGCCGCGGCCGTTGCCGGCACACTCCAGCGTGGCGGGCAGCTTGTGTTGGGCCAGCTTCGACAACTCGTCCAGCGTCAGCGCCGACGGACGCGACACCATGCCGCGCACCGCCAGCCGCCACTGTCCCTCATCCACGCGCGGCCGCGGAAGGTGCTGGCGCACGAAGAAGCGCTCCACTGGTGTGAGGAACGAGTCGAGCGATCCCGGCGGCGCTTCCAAATCCTCGGGAAAGTCGTTGTGCACCAGCATGGAATCCTTGCCGGGAAACACCAGCGGCTTGCCTTGTGTCTGCGCCAGCAAGGGAAGACCGATCGCGGAGGCCAGCACCTGGCGCCGGCCGCTTCTGAACACTGAAAGCTTCATGCCGTTCCAGACTATCAACGGCAGCGGGCGCGTTCAACGTTCCGTACGCCGCGCGGACCCGGTGCTTTCGCGCACCACCAATTCAGGATCGATGATCACCTCCGGCGGCGCCGCCTCGGACTCCGGCGCCGAGGTGAGACTCTCGAAGATCCTCCGCCCAATCTGCTCGCGTGGAATGTGCACCGTCGTCAGCGCGGGGTTCAAGAACTCCGAAAGCCGGATGTTATCGAACCCCGTCACCGACACATCGCCTGGCACGGAGAGCTTCAGCTCGCGCAACTCGCGCAGCACGCCCACGGCCATGAAGTCGTTCACGCACAGTATGGCGCTCGGGTTGAAGCCCGAATGGTAGAGTTGCCGCACCGCGCGCCGCCCGCCGTCAAAGCCGTCGCTGTCGGCAATGGCCGTATACTCCACGCCGGGGCCGAGCTGCTCCATCACCTGCGAGAAGGTCTTCTTGCGGTCGCTCAACGGGCCCAGCGACGTATGGTGTCCAATGAAGGCCATGCGCCGGTGGCCCAGGCTGAACAGGTATTCGGCGATCCTCTGCACCCCGCGCGAGTAGTTCGTCTTGATCGACGTGATGTACGGCCTCGGCTCGCCCACGTCCAGCACCATCGTCCGCACCTTGCGCTCCTGCAACTCCTGCAACAGCGTCGGGTCCATCTCGCTCACGATCAGCGCCAGCCCCGCCACGCGCCGCCCCAGCATCAGGTGGACGCTCTTGGCCAGGCGGCCGGGATCGTAATCGGTGTTGGCTACCAGCACCTCGAAGCCCCGGCTGTGCGCCTCGTCCTCCAGGCTGCGGAAAATGTCCAGGAAGAACGGGTTCTCCACGTTGGACACAATCAGGCCCAATGCCCGCGACGTTCCGCCGGCCAGGGCCCGGGCGTGAATGTTCGGATAGTATTTCAGCTCCTCGACGGCCTTCAACACACGGGCCTTTGTGGAGCCTTTCACCACGCCGATGTTGTTCAGCACCCGCGATACGGTCGCGGTGGAAACGCCCGCCCGTTGTGCGACATCTTCCAGGTTCATGCGGCGATCACCTCGGGTCAGGACTTTAGGGTACGGCGGGAAAGCGGTAGATGGTCGTCGAGCGGTACCGGCCGGCGGGCCGCAACACCGTGCCCGGAAACTCCGGCTGATTCGGCGAATCCGGAAAGTGCTGCGTCTCCAGGCAGAACGCCGAGCGCTTGCCGTACACCTTGCCCGCCTTTCCCGTCAGTGTTCCATCCAGAAAGTTACCCGTATAGAACTGCACGCCCGGTTCGGTGGTCAGCACCTCCATGACGCGCCCGGTCGTGGGCTCGCTCACGCGCGCCGCCAGCGCCAAATCGCCGGCCGGCTTGTTCAACACGAAATTGTGGTCGTAGCCCCCGCCAGCCGCCAGTTGCGCATCTTTGGCGCCGATCCGCTCGCCAATCGTGTGCGGCGTGCGGAAATCAAACGGCGTGCCAGCCACCGGCTTCAACTCGCCCGTCGGAATCAACCCGGAGTCCACCGGCGTGAACCGGTCGGCCAGAATCGTCACCGAGTGGTTCAGGATGTCTCCCACGCCCTGCCCGGCCAGATTGAAATAGGAGTGGTTGGTCAGATTCACAACCGTGGGCTTGTCCGTCACGGCCTCATAATCGATCTGCAACGCGTTCTCATTGCCCAGCAGCGTGTAGGACACCGTCGCCGTCAGCGTGCCGGGATAGCCCTCTTCCCCATCCTTGCTCGTGTAGGTCAGATCCAGCCGCACGCCCTCGGCCGACGGCATCTCCTTGGCCCGCCACAACTGCTTGTCAAACCCGCGTAAGCCGCCGTGCAGATGATTCGCTCCGTTGTTGGTGGCCAACCGGTACGTCACGCCATCCAGCGTGAACCGGCCCTTGCCAATGCGGTTCCCATACCGCCCGACAATCGCGCCGAAGTAGGGATTCTCTTTCAGGTAGCCGTCCAACGCATCGAACCCCAACACGACATCGTCCGCCTTGCCACCTTTTCCCGGAACCTTCACCGACACAATGTCGCCGCCCCAGGTGGAGATTTTCACCTCCATACCTTTCGTGTTGCTCAGCGTGTACAGGTTCACGGTTTCGCCGGCCGCTGTGGAGCCGAAACCGTCCATCGTAATCGTCATCGGTGGTGCGGGCGCCTTCTTCGTCTCCTGGTGCGAGCCGCAGCCGGCCAGCAGCATGAGGGCGCCAATGGGCATACTTGCATATCGGTTCATGGGGTAGGTTCTTCAACAGAATACAGCAACGGCCGTGCGCCGCTCCCGCGCGCCTCCTATCGCGGCGTCACGTTCAACCGGCTGCTGTCGTAATAGTAAAAGAATCCGTCCTCCGCGCCGATCAACAGGTCGGGCTTGCCGTCGCCATTCCAGTCCGCCAGGTTCGGCGTCGGGCTGTGACCGGGCAGCGGCGCATCCACCAACCGTCCGCGCAGCCGCATGGCTGGCTTCTCCTGCGAGCCGATGTTTTCATACCAGGCCGGCCCGTCGTCGGCATCGGTCACCAGGTCGAGATCACCATCGTGGTCGAAGTCGGCAAAGTCGATCTTGCGCCGCCCGCTGCTGCCCGCGCGGCCTCCCGCCAGGTTCAGGAAACGCCCGCCAGGGTTCACGAAGATCCGTTCCGGCGGCAGCAACCGCAGCTCTCCGCCCACGCGCTCCCGCCGGAACAGGCTCAGGTAGCCCTGATGGTTCAGCATCACCAGGTCCGGCAGTCCGTCACGGTCCCAATCCACCACGCGCGGCGTCGTCCGCCACTGCGTCAGCAACTGCTTCCCCTTGGGCCGCCACCACACCCAGTCCGGCTTCGGAGCGGCACCCTTCCACTCCACCTCCACCGGACGCGCCGCTTCCAGCTCCCCATTGGCCGCGCGCGCGTACCACACAATTTCGCCCATGATGTCGTTCACCAGAATGTCCGGACGCCCGTCCAGATTCCAGTCAGCCACCCAGGGATTCGAATAGCCCCACTTGGCCTCCGCCGGGCCCTGCACGCTTCCGTTGGGTCCAGCCATGTTCCGAATCACCTTGCCCGCCGCCTTCAGGTAGCCGCGGCGCGCAAATCGCGCCTCCGTCTTCGTGCCCGTGTTCTCGAACCACTCCAGATAGCCCGCCGAATTGCCCGCAATCAGATCCAGGTCGCCGTCCCCATCCCAATCCGCAGCCGACGGCCGCGACAACACGCCACTCTTCAGGTAGGGGTCCATCTGCGCCAACTGCTTCGGAGCGGCGAAACGCGGCTCCTGTCCGCGCGGCGACAGATTTTCCACCAGCCACACCGTTCCGTCCTCCTGGCCGATCAGCAGCGAAGGCCGGCCGTCTTTGTGCCACTGCACCACGCGGGGTTGAATCATGCACAATTCCATCTCCAGAGGCCGCCCGCCCGCCTGAATCCGCACAGGAGCCTGCAACCCGTCCGCCCCGGCGCGGTGCAGCGACACATTATCGAGGAACGATCCCGTGATCAACGACCATTTGCCGTCGCCCAGCCAGTCCACCGCGCCCGGCGCCGGGCTGCCATAGGTATCAATCACCTTGCCGCCGGACTCGAGCTTCCGGGGCTCCTCGTACCGCGGCTGCGCGTTCGTCCCCATGTTCCGGTACAGGTACACATAGCCGTGCAGCGGTCCCCGCAGCCACTTGCCCTGCTCATCGAAGGCATCGTCCCAGCCATAGTCGCGCCAGTCGCTCGTGCCGTTAAGCAGGTCGATCTTCCCGTCGTGATCCCAGTCCACCGGAAACCATTGATCGTCGCGGCCTACATGATAGGTACGCCGCACCGGCAACTCCACATACCGGTCCATGCGGTTCTTCCGCACATTGTCGTAATAGCCGCCTCGCACCATCAGATCCTGCGCGCCATCCCCGTTCACATCGGCCACCACAGCGTCGTGATGTCCCTTGCCCAGCCGCTCGGCAGCCGCGAAAAGCGGCTCCCTCTGCGACCCGATATTCCGGAACAGGTAGGTGCCGTTGTACAACCGGTTCCCGCCGGACACGATCAGATCCAGGTCGCCGTCGCCGTCCATGTCCACCGCGCCCGGATGCGGCCACAAGCCAATGCCCAGCGCCGCTTTCACGCCCGGCGTACCATAAGTTGCCCGCGATCCGTCTCCCACCAGCGCGGCACGCGGCTGCGCCCAAAGGGAAGCGGCAAAAAGGAGAATAACGAAAAGAGAACGCTGCATTTCAGAATCAGAATATCCAAACCCACCCGCTTGTGGAGAGTCTACTCACTGTGGTTACCCTAATGGATATGAGGCCAACCAGGCTCCTTGCACTCGTTACCCTGACTTCCGTGCTCTCCGCGCAAACTCCGGCTCCCCTGCAAAGCGGCATCGACATTCATGGCTTGGACAAGTCCTGCAAACCCTGCGAGGACTTTTACCGCTACGCCAACGGGACCTTCCTCGACAAGAACCCCATTCCGGCGCGCTACTCCAACTGGGGCACCTTCGGCATGCTCGCCGAGGCGAATCGCGAACGGTTGAGGACGATCCTCGAAGCCGCCGCCGCGTCCAAGGCCCCCGCCGGGTCGAGTGAACGCCGCATCGGCGACTTCTACACGAGCTGCATGGACACCGCCACCATCGATGCGCGCGGGTTCAAGCCGGTCGAGGCCGAACTGAAAATGGTGGCCGGCATCTCCTCGCGCGCGGAACTCGCCCAGGCGCTGAACAATCTGCAGAAGGCGCAAGCCGCGAGCCTGTTCGGTCTCTTTTCCTCGCCGGACGCGAAAAACACCTCCCAGATCGTTCTCTATCTCAGCGCCGGAGGTCTCTCGCTGCCCGATCGCGACTACTACTTCCGCGACGACGAAAAAAGCCGTGAGATTCGCGAGCAGTTCGCCAAACACGCCGCGCGCATGTTCCAACTGCTGGGCGAAGATGCCGCCGCCTCCACCGCGGCCGCGCACACCGTTCTGGCCTTCGAAACCGAACGCGCCGCCGTCCGCCTCACACGCGCCGACCGCCGCAATCCCGACAAGACCTACAACAAGATGGATCTGGCGTCGCTCGAAAAGGCGAGCCCCAGCTTCGATTGGAAGGGCTTCCTCGCCAACAACCACATCCCCGCCACAACCACCATCATCGTCAGCGAGCCGAAGGCCGTCGAACAATTTGAACAGCAGCTTGCCCATGCGGATCTGAACACATGGAGAACCTGGCTCCGCTGGGTGGTGGTGCGCAATGCCGCCACCGAACTATCCAAGCCTTTCTACGATGAGGATTTCGCTTTCCAGCAGACCGTCCTCAACGGCGTCAAAGAACAGCGCCCCCGCTGGCAGGTGTGCGCCACCGCCACCGATGCCCTGCTCGGCGACACCCTCGGCGAGGTCTTCGTGAAGAAACACTTCCCGCCCGAGGCCAAGCGCCGCATGCTGGAGCTTGTCGAAAATCTCCGGGCCGCCCTGCGCGAAGAGCTCACCAACGCCACCTGGCTGGAGGCGTCCACGAAGCAGAACGCCCTGAAAAAGCTGAACGCTTTCTATCCCAAAATCGGCTATCCGGACCGCTTCCGCGATTACGCCGAAGTGCGCATCTCCGCCCAGGACTACTTTGGCAATGCCCGTGGCGCGTCCATCGCCGACCGCCAGTACAACCTGGCCAAAATCGGCAAACCGTTTGACCGCAACGACTGGAGCATGACGCCGCCCACCGTGAACGCCTACTACAGCCCCCTGCGCAATGAGATCGCCTTCCCTGCTGGCATCCTCCAACCGCCGTTCTTCGATCTGAAGGCCGACGATGCGGCCAACTACGGCGCCATTGGCGCGGTGATCGGCCACGAAATGGGACACGGCTTTGACGACCAGGGCTCCAAGTACGCCGCCGACGGCTCCTTGACCAACTGGTGGACCGATACGGACCGCAAGAAGTTCGATGCCCGCGCGCAATGCATCATCGACGAATTCAACACGCTGGAGGTGGGCGGCGGTTTGCCCAATCACAACGGCAAGCTCGTCACCGGGGAAGCCCTAGGCGACCTCGGCGGCGTTACGCTCGCCTTCAAAGCCTATCAGCGCTCACTCAAGGGTAAGCCCGCGCCCGTCATCGACGGCTTCACGGGCGAGCAGCGTTTCTTCCTCGCCTTCGCGCGCGTCTGGGCCCGCCATTTCCGCCCCGAAGCCGCGCGCCTTCGCATCCAGACCGACCCGCACCCGCTCGACCGCTGGCGCGCCATCGGCACGCTGCAAAACGTGCCTGAGTTTCACAAGGCGTTCCAGTGCAAACTGGGCGACCCGATGGTGCGTCCTCCCGAAAAACAGTGCAAGCTCTGGTAGCTCAGTCCAGCTCCCATGTGCGGAAGCGGTGTTGATGTGCCTGCATGTCCACGCGCTTCCCCTTGAATTTCACGCCTTCCATCTCCAACCGCAGGCGTTGCTCATAGGCGGCCGCCTGGCGCAGCTTGATCTGCCCGCCGGCCCCCAGCACGCGCTGCCACGGCAGTCCCGTGGCGTCACTGCGCAGAATCCTGGCCACCAGACGGTGATACAGCGGATACCCGGCGGCGGCGGCCACCTGCCCGTAGGTGGCCACCTTTCCTTTCGGAATGGAACGAATCACGCGGCGTATGGCCGCCTCACGCAGTTCATCGGAACGCAGACCATCCCGAATAATCCTCCGTTTCAGCTTCGCGCCGGGAACGGGTCTCGCGTCCCGCATCGGTGTGCCGCCTCCGCGCGGCTTTACCGCAGGAACGATTCGGGCAAGCCGCCGTCCACCGAGATCACCTGCCCGGTGGTTTTCGCCGAACGGTCACTGATCAGATAGTAAGCCGCTTCGGCCTGGTCTTCCGGCGTGATCGCCGTCTTGGTCAACGTGCGTTGCGCATAAAAATCGGCCAGCTTGTCGCGCAGCGTCTCGGTCGTTTCGCTTTCCGCGAAAGCGATGCCGTACTTCACCAGAGATGCGATCACGCGGTCGCGCGGGAACATCGTCGAACCGGCAACCACCGTCGCCGGAGCCAGTCCGTTCACCCGCACCAGCGGGGAAAGCTCCATCGCCAGCCCGCGCACCAGATGGTTGGCCGCCGCCTTCGATGCGTCATAGGCGAGCGAGCCACGCTTGGACACCACGGCGTTCACGCTCGTCGTCAACACCAGACTCCCCCGCAGGCCCTGATGCAACCACAGGTCCTGCGCCTCATCGGCCACCAGGTAGCTGCCCTTCACGTTCACGTCGAACGTCAACGCCCACTGCTCATCGGTCAGGTGTCCCGCCCGGTCCGGAGCGATGTACACGCCGGCCGTCACGATAATGTTGTCCACGCCGCCATACGCCATCACGGCCTGCCGCAGCATGGAATGCACGCTCTCGCGGCTGGTGATGTTCACGCTCAGCCCAATCGCCGGTCCGCAGCCCGACAGTCCGCTGCCCGCCACGCCGATGCCCTGGCCGTAGAGCTTCGTCAATTCATCCGCCGTGGCCCGCGCCGCCTCCGCGCTCAGGTCCGCGCACACCACATGAGCGCCTTCGCGCGCCACGCGGTGCGCCACCGCCTTGCCGATGCCGTTGCCCGCGCCAATCACGATTACCACGTTGCGCTGCAGCTCTTTCTCCGGCGGCATGCGCTTCAGCTTCGCCTCTTCGAGCAGCCAGTACTCGATGTCGAATGCCTCCTGCTGCGGCAGCGCGATGTATTCATCGATCGCCTCGGCCCCGCGCATCACCTCGACGGCGCAGTTATAAAACTCCGCCGTCACGCGCGACTCGCTCTTGTCCTTGCCCCAGGCGATCATGCCAATGCCGGGAATCAGAATCACGGTCGGATTTGGGTCACGCATCGCGGGCGAATTCGCGTGCTTGCAGCGCTCATAGTAGGCGGCGTAGTCTTTCCGGTACTGCTCCAAACCAGCCGTCAGCTTCGCCTTCAGCCCCTCCACGTCCGCGGCATCGGGCTTCCAGTCCACATACAGCGGCTTGATCTTCGTTCGCAGGAAGTGGTCCGGACAACTCGTGCCCAACTCCGCCAGCCGCGCCGCGTCCTGCGAATTCACAAAGCGCAGGATCGTCTCATCGGTTTGGACGGTGCCAATGAAGCGCTTCTTCTGCGACACCTGCCCGCGCAGCCACGGCAGAATCGCAAACAGCACGTCCTCCCGCGCGGCCTCTGGCAGCGTACCGTGCCGCTGTCCGCCGAACGTCTTGGCGCCTTTGTCGTGCTGCTCGATATAGGCGGCGGCCTTCTCAATAATGCTCAGCGTCAGGTTGTAGCACTCCCGGCCGCCATCGGCCCAGTTGATCAGGCCGTGCTGCCCCATGACGATTCCTGACAGCTTAGGGTTCTCGCGGCACATCCGCTGCAACTCCAGACCAAGCTCGAAGCCCGGCCGCAGCCACGGCGTCCAGCCCAGCTCACCACCGAAAATCTTCTCCGTCAGCGCCTTCGATTGGCGCGACGCCGCCACGGCGATCACCGAGTTCGGGTGCATGTGGTCCACATGCTTCGCCGGAATGAACGAATGAAGCGGCGTGTCGATGGACGACGCCCGGGGATTCAGGTTGAAGGTGCAGTGCGGATAGTAGCCGGCCATTGCGTCTTCAGACTCGGACTTCGCGCCGCGTGGCGTCATGCCCGCGTACACGTTCTGCAGAGAGATCAGCTTTTCCTGATACAGCGAGGCGAAGTTGCCCAACTTCGACGTGCGCAAATCGCCGCCGGAGCCTTTCACCCACAGCACCTCCACCGGGCCGCCGGTCAGCGGGTCCGTCTCCGCCAGTTTCGCCGACGTGTTGCCGCCGCCGGTGTTGGTGATCCGCTGATCGGCGCCGAGCAGGTTCGAACGGTATATCAAACACTCGGCCGGGGACAGTTTCGACGCCTTGGCGTCATCCCAAAGATCGTTTACATGCTTCAAAGTGGTGCTGGAGCTTGCCATGAATTTCCTTGCAAAAAATTTGGAGGGGCTCCCTCCATTTTAGGATGTCCAGCGGCCTGCCGCTCTCGCCCATGAAGCTACGCCAGGTGAAATACCTCTTCGAGCGGGCGCATCTGCTCGTCGGCGCGCCTTCCCTCGGCATCCACGAAAAACCCCTTCATCGACTCCTGCCACACGGCGTTGATGGGCTCCCGCGACATACGTCCGCGCGCTCCGGCGAAGTCATCCGTCTCCAGATATCCCACCAGCATGCCGTCGTCGCGCAGGAACAGCGAATAGTTCCGCCAACCCGCGCGGCTCAGCGCCTCCCGCATCTCCGGCCACACCGTCCGGTGCCGCTCCTTATACTCCTCCAGCCGTTCCGGCTTCACCTGAAGCACAAAGCAAACTCTCTGCATCTGAGCGATCCCCGTTCTTGCGTAAACCCGCGCGCGGCGCGCGCGCCCTAGGCCAGCATCTCGCGCACTACGTTGCCGTGTACGTCGGTCAGCCGGAAATCGCGGCCCTGGAAGCGGTAGGTGAGTTTCGTGTGATCGAAGCCAAGCTGGTTCAACAGCGTCGCGTGAAGGTCATGCACGTGCACCTTGTTGCGCGCCACGTTGAAGCCAAGCTCGTCGGTTTCGCCCAGCACCAGGCCTGGTTTCAGCCCGCCGCCGGCCATCCACATCGTGAACGCGTTCGGATGGTGATCGCGGCCGTCGGGCTTGCCCGTGCCCTGCACCATTGGCGTGCGCCCGAACTCGCCGCCCCAAATGACGATGGTGTCCTCCAGCAGCCCGCGCTGCTTCAGATCCTTCACCAGCGCCGCCGACGCCTGGTCGGTGTCCTTGCAGTTGATCTGAATGTCCTTCACAAGCGAGCCGTGCTGGTCCCATGCCTCGTGATACAACTGCACGAACCGCACGCCACGCTCCAGCAGCCGCCGCGTCAGCAGGCAGTTGTTCGCAAATGACGGCTTGCCCGGCACGGCGCCATACATGTCTAAAATGTGCTGCGGCTCCTTGGACAGATCCATCAGCTCCGGCGCGCTCGATTGCATCCGGTAAGCCATCTCGAAGCTGTTGATGCGTGTCTCGATCTCCGGATCGCCGGTCGCCTCCAGACGCATCTGATTCAACCGCCGCGCCGAATCCAGCGTGTCGCGCTGCAGTTCGCCGTCCACGCCCGGAGGGTTGGACAGGTACAGCACTGGATCGCCTGAACTGCGGAACTGAACGCCCTGGTACACCGTGGGAATGAAGCCGGACCCCCAGCATGAGTTTCCGCCGCTCGGCCCCTTCTTGCCGCTGGAGAACACGACGAACGCCGGCAAATCGCGCGTCTCCGAGCCCAGCCCATACAGCGTCCAGGCCCCGAAACTGGGACGCCCGAACTGCTGCGACCCCGTGTTCATCAACAACTGCCCCGGAGCATGGTTGAACGCGTCGGTCACCATCGACTTCACGATCGTGAGATCATCGGCGATCGCGGCTGTGTGCGGGATCAACTCGCTCAGTTCGGCGCCCGACTGCCCGTGCTTGCTGAACTTGAACCGTGGCCCCATCAGCCTCGAATTCGGGTTGATGAACGCCGCCCGGTAGCCCTTCAGCAGATCCGCCGGCGGCAGCGTGCCGTCGAACTTCTCCAACTGCGGCTTATAGTCGAACATCTCCAGATGGCTCGGCGCGCCCGCCATGAAGAGGAACACCACGCGCTTGGCCTTCGGAGCGAAGTGCGGTTTCTTCGGCGCCATCGGGTCTTCGAGCGTTGCGCCCATCAAATGATTCAGTGCGAGCGCTCCCATGCCGATGGGACACTCGCGGACAAACCAACGCCGGCTAGTCACGTCGTTACTCCTTGGTAATGGTCTCGTCCAGGTTCAGCAGCAAACGCGCCATCGCCGTCCACGCCCGCCCGGGCTCCTGGAACCGCTTCTGTTGTTTGTTGAGGAATGCGGTAAGCTCGGCCTCCTCGGCCGCCGTCGGCTTACGCGACGTGCACCGCTCAAACGCGAAGACGAGCCGCTGGCGGTCCGTCGCGCCGCCGTCATGCATGGTGAGTTTCCCCAACGCCTGCGCGGCTTCGAAGAACAGCGGCTCGTTCAGTGTCGTCAGCGCCTGCAGCGGCGTGTTTGATCGCGTACGCCGGACACAGGCGATGTCGCCGTTGGGCGTATCGAAGTTCGTCAGCATCGGGTACGGCACGGACCGGTAGCGGAACGTGTAGAGCGCCCGCCGGTAGCGTTCCGTCCCCTTCGCCTCGTCCCACACCTTCGGACCGTAACTCGCCGGCGGTTGAAACAGGAACGACGGCGCCGGAGGAAATACGCTCGGGCCTCCCACCTCATCGTTCAGCAAGCCGCTCGCCGCCAGCGCGATGTCGCGCACAATTTCGCCCTCCACACGCACGCGCGGACCGCGCGCCAGCAGCCGGTTGAACAGGTCCCGCTCCTTCAGCTCCGGCGTCAGCCGCGACGACTGCCGGTAGGTAGCCGACGTCACAATCGCCCGGTGCAGATCTTTCACCTTCCACCCGCCGTCCATGAACTCAACGGCCAGCCAGTCCAGCAGCTCCGGATGCGATGGCGCCGGGCTCTGCTTGCCCAGATCCTCGGGCGTCTCCACAAGTCCCGTGCCGAAGTAGCTCTGCCAAACCCTGTTCACGAACGAACGGGCCGTCGTGGGCGAATTCCGCGCCGCCACCCAGCGCGCAAACGTCAGCCGCGCGGGTTCGTCCGGCGTCAGCTTCGCGGGCAGCGCGTGCAAAAATGCGGGCACGCCCGGCTCCACCGCCTTGCCGGGCTTCAGGAAGTCGCCGCGGGAAAGTATGTTCGTCATCCGCCGCTCCGCGCGCTCGTTCAACACAAGCTGCGTGGAACCCTCCGGATGCCCGTTCCAAACTTTTTCAATCTCCGCGTTCTCCGCCGCCCACTCCGGAACGCGCTCGCGCAGCAGTTCGAACGACTCGGGCAGTACGGGCTTCGGTTCGGCCAACGTGGTGACCGACACGCGCATCCGGCCCATGTTGTAGTTCTGGTTATCGTCCGAGTTCCATCCGCCGTGATTCTGCTTCAGATACACCGTCACCAGAGTCCCGCCAGGGAAGCCAAACGGTTTGCTCGCAATGAACACGGCGTTGCGCGGCTGGTTCCGCCGCGCCGGTCCGTCATCGATGCCCCAGGCTGTTTTGTCGTCGCCGTCAATCGCGTAGGCCACCGGGCCCGTCACGCGCGGCTCCTTCTTGCCCGCCAGCTCTTCCTTGTCGCGATAGATGGCGTCGATGGGCGCCTCTTTCAAATTCACATCCGCCAGCGCCCGCACAAACTTTACCGGCATCACCTTGGATGGATCATCCACCGGCGCCACCTCGGCTTCAAACTCCGTCAGCGCGCCCGTGCCCTTGATGCTCCGGCCGGGGCCTCCACGCGGCAGGTTCGGATCCATCAGCAGTTCCAGACGCATCGCCGTGATGCCAGTGGCGGCGGTTTTGCCCTGCAGCTTCACGCGCGATTTGGTCGGCGCATATCCGGACGCCAGCATGGAACCGTCGCCCATCTCCAGGAACTTCTGCCCACCAGTGGAAATATCCTCCGCCGCAAGGTTCACCGTCGTCCAATCGCCCGGCTGGGACGACATCGCCTTCAGCCGCGCGCGCCAGTCCGGCATGCGCTTTTCCAGCGCCGACTCCAACCCGGCCACCCGCGACAGCACCTGCTGGCGCAGCTTCCGCTCGCCCGGCGTGTAGACGGCCGCGTTCGATTCATGCGAGTTGTTCAGGAACGCAAACAGCTTGTAGTACTCCTCCTGCGTCAACGGATCAAACTTGTGGTTATGGCACTGCGCGCATTGAATCGTCACGCCCAGCATCGCCTTGCCCACGGCGTCCATGCGGTCGAACATCGCCTCCATCCGGAACTGTTCCGGATCGATGCCGCCTTCCTCGTTGATCATCGAATTCCGCAGGAATCCGGTGGCCACGCGCAGTTCCTGCGCCTCGGCCGCGGACTTCGCCGTCCGCGCCATCAGGTCGCCTGCCAACTGCTGCTCCAGAAACTGGTCATACGGCAAATCGCGGTTGAACGCCTGGATCACCCAGTCGCGGTAAAACCACACCCACCGCGGCTTGTCCTTCTCAAACCCATCTGAGTCCGCATAGCGCGCCGCGTCCAGCCAGATGCGCGCCCAGCGCTCGCCGTAGTGAGGCGAGGCCAGCAACCGCTCTACCTGCTTCTCATAAGCGCGCGGCGAAGAGTCCGCCAGAAAGGCCTTCACCTCGGCGGCGGTGGGTGGCAACCCCGTCAGATCCAGGCTCGCGCGCCGCAACAATGTGATTTTGTCCGTCTCCGGCGAATGCGCCAGCCCTTCTTTTTCGAGACGCGCCAGCACGAACCTGTCCACCGGATTGCGCGGCCAGGCCGCTTCGCGCACCGCCGGCAGCGCGGGGCGCACCGGCGCCACATAGGCCCAATGCTTCTTCACGGCCGCGTTCTGCGCACCCACGCCGTCGGGCCACGCCGCGCCCTCGTCAATCCAGCGCTTCAGAATCGCCAATTGCTCCGGCGGCAGGGGCTTGCCGCCCATCGGCATTCTCGGCTGGTCGCCCGCGCCCGCCGTCCGCAGGTAGAGCGGGCTGTGCGCCCCGTCGCCCGGCATGATCGCCTTGCCCGACTGTCCGCCCGCCATGGCTGTGCTCTTGGCGTCCAACCGCAGGCCGCCCATCTGCGCCTTGGCCCCATGGCACGCAGAGCAGGAACGGTCCAGCACAGGCTTTACATCCCGTTCAAAATCCACCTTCTCCTGTGTCTGCGCCACGCCGGGCAGGCAGAACCCAGTCAAGAAGAACAAGGAAGCCCAGAAAAAATACGGAACTTTCATCGCAATGTTGCCCATATTCTTTCACAAGCAGCTTTGCGCCGCTTGCAGGCGAAAGTTCACAGGCAAAAGTTCACACCCGAAAAGGTTGAGTTTCGTATATACTGGCTCCCGCGTAAATGCCCGGGGGGGCATTCAGTCTAGAACGATGGGGGGATGGATCGATGAGGCTGTTCACGTTTTTGCTGCTTAGTGTCGTTGTTCCGGCCGCGCTCGCGCAAAGCGACCGTGGCGTCATCACCGGCACCGTAACAGATTCTTCCAGCGCCGCGGTTCCCGGCGCCAAGGTGGCCGTACGCAACGTCGCCACCAACGTGGGCTCGTCCACGGAAACGACATCGTCGGGAGACTTCACAATTCCCGCGCTGCCCGTGGGCACCTACGAATTACGCGTGGAGAAACAGGGATTCAAAACCGCCGTCCGCTCCGAAGTGATCGTCAACGCCGGCGCAACCGTCGCCATCAACGCCACGCTGGAAGTGGGCGCTGTCTCGGAATCGGTGCAGGTGGCGGCTACGCTCGAGCTCCTGCAAACCTCCACGGCCAAGGTCACCACGGCTGTGTCGAACAAGATGGTCGATGAGCTGCCGCTGGTCGTCGGCGGCGCCATGCGGGGCGCCTTCGACCTGGCGCTGATTACGCCGCAGGTGAATCAGCCCAACGACGACAATCTGAATATTGGCGGCGGCCAGGGCGGATCCTATGGCGCGACTCTCGACGGCGTTTCGGTTCTTACGGGCCGTTTCAATTCCGTCCAGTGGGCCAACGTGAACACCCCCTCGGTGGACGCCATCACGGAGTTTTCCGTCGAAACCAACGGCTTCAAAGCCGAGTTCGGCCGCGGGCAGGGCGGCATGATCACCTTCTCCTCCAAGTCCGGCACCAACGAGTTGCACGGCACGGCCTACGAGTTCCTGCGCAATGACGCCCTCGACGCCCGCCGCTTCTTTGAAGCGCAGAAGGCCAAGTACAAGCAGCATGACTTTGGATGGAGCGTGGGCGGTCCCGTCTACATCCCCAAAATTTACGATGGCCGGAACAAGACCTTCTTCTTCACCTCCGGCGAATGGTTCCGCAACAGAGTCGGCGCCGGCAGCGGACGCTTCAGCATCCCCACGGCGGAGATGCACAACGGCGATTTCAGTAACTGGGTGGACGGCACGGGCAAGGCTCTGCCCATCTACGATCCCGCCACGACGCGCGCCAACCCGAATGGTTCCGGCTTCCTCCGCACGCCGTTTGCGAACAACCAGATTCCCGTGGGCCGGTTCTCCCCCATCGCCCGCAGCTACAGCAACCTGGTGAAGGACATTCTGAAACCCAACAATGGCGCCGCCCCGGGAACCAGCGACTATGTGCGCAACAACTACATCAATAACGTGGGCACCGCCCTCGATCCCTGGACGAAGTACAGCGTCAAAGCCGATCACAACTTCGGCATGAACGACCGCGTCAGCTTCCTTTATAACTACGGCCTGCACGAGCGCACGCCCGGCGCCGACGGGTTCCCCGGCCTGCCCGGCATGTTGAATGAAAACCGCATCGACAACCAGAAGAGCCATGTCTATCGCGGCACATATGACAAGGTGATCACCCCCACGCTGGTGAACCACATGTTCGGCGGCGTCAACTTCTGGAAGGAGCGCCACGACGCGCTTACGCTCGACGGCGGCTGGCAGCAAAAGGGCATCTGCGTGAAAGGCGCGTGGGACTGCAACCGCAACCTGCTCATCGTGGAGTCCTCCGACTACAACACCTGGGTGGCCCGCGCCTACGACGGTTCGGAAAACTTTGTCTTTTCCTTCGGCGACGACCTCACCTGGACCAAGGGAAAACACACCATCAAGGCCGGCTACCTCTGGGAACGCATGCACTACAACGGCTTTGGCCAGCAGACCATCGGCGGACTGATCCGGGGCGACCGCCGCTCCACCAGCATCCCGAACGACAACAACCTCAGCACCGGCGGCGGCAACGGCTTTGCCTCGTTCCTGCTGGGCCAGGGCTTCACGGGCGGCACCGAGAACGACCGCTTCGTCGGCCAGCAATGGCGCAGCCACGCCTGGTATGTGCAGGATGACTGGAAGGTGTCTCCGAAGCTCACGCTGAACCTCGGCGTCCGGTATGAGTTCACCCTCCCGCCCATCGAACAGACGGATAAGTGGAGCGATCTGGATATGTCGCTTCCCAACGCCCGCGCCGGCAACCGGCCCGGCGCCCTGCGTTTCGCCGGCTTCGGTCCGGGCCGCGAAAACCGCCGCGCCTTGGCCAGCGGCTGGTATGGCGGCATCGGTCCGCGCGCAGGCCTCGCCTACGCCATGGATTCGAAGACCGTCATCCGCGCCAGCATCGGACGCAGCTTCGGCGTCGCCAAAACCATCACCGGCAGCGCCCACTTCGAAGGCTCCACGCTCGTCTTCTCCGCCTCCAGCCTGGACAACGGTGTGACGCCCATCTTCCTGCTCGACCAGGGACTGCCGCCCTACACCAAGCCTCCGGTCATCGACCCCACCTTCTCCAATGGCGCCAGTCCGGCTTATTGGGATGGCGAGGCCGTCCGCCTGCCAGAAAACTACCAATGGACGATGTCCGTGCAACGGCAGTTGAGCAGCACGCTCGTGTTTGAAGCCAACTATTCGGCCACCATGGGAGTTCACCTCGTGGCCGGGTTGAAACGCTACAACCAGCTTCCCTTCGGCATGTTGGAGCGCTACGGCCGCTCGCTGCTGTCGAGCTCCATTGACTCGCCGGCCGCAGCCGCCGCTGGACTCAGCCGGCCCTATGCCGACATCAACTGCCAGTTCAGCTCCACCTGCGCCCCGGTCAGCGTCGCGCAGGCGCTGCGCCCCTTCCCTCAGTTCCGTGACATCAACACCGCTTCGGGCGCGGGCGATAAGAGCGGCCACTCCAGCTATCACTCCCTCGTGCTGAAACTCGATAAACGCTACGCCTCCGGCCTCACCATGCAGGGCTCCTACGTCTTCTCGAAACTGCTCACTGACGCCGACGGCTACAATCCCGACAACGGCACGCTGGACCACTACAACCGCCGGCTGGAGAAGTCCATCGGCGAGTTCGATCTGACGCACAACCTCAAGATGACCTACATCTATGAGCTTCCGCTGGGCAAAGGCAAGCAGTGGGTAAGCAGCGGCCCGGCTTCGTGGATCATCGGCGGCTGGCGCATCGCCGGCACCCACTTCTACTCCAGCGGCTATCCGCTTTCGCTGGCCAACAGCGCCGCTCTGGGCGGTGTGCTGTTCAACGGCCGCAGCGCCGCCACCGTCTCCACCTACGACGGCTGGCTTTCCAATATCAGCAACCCGAACTGGCAGGGCTCGGACCGCTACTTCCAGCCCGCCTCCTTCTTCGGCGCTCAACCCACGGACCGCGCCGGAAACACCACGCGCCACAATCCCAAGGCCCGCCAGCCCTGGAATCTGACCGAGAATTTCTCCCTGGCCAAGTCCTTCCGCATCACCGAATCGGCCCGCGTCGACTTCCGCTGGGAGCTGTTTAACGCCTTCAACCGCTTCCGCCCCAGCCCGGGCAGCACCAACGTGCAGGACCCGAACTTCGGCCGCGTCCAAGGCCAGTTGAATGAGCCGCGCCGCATGCAACTCGGCCTCAAACTCTACTTCTAGCTGCCATCGAACCATAAAGCGCCCCGGTGGCTACGCGCCGTCCGGGGCGTTCTTGTTTGTGCCTGGCTTATGCTATTCCCATGACGTTGACCCGGCGCCACCTGCTCTCTTCGGCACTTCTTACGCTTCCTGCCTCGGCGGCCAGGTCCGGAGAAGGCGACTGGGGTGTGTACGGCAGCGACGCCGCTGCCACGCGGTTCTCCCCGCTCCGCCAGGTACGGGTCTCCAACGCCGCCCGGCTCAAGCCCGCCTGGACCCACGCCACCGGCGACGCGTCCCAACGCCCCCTCACCACCATCGAATGCACGCCCATCGTCATCGGCGGCGCCATGTACCTCACCACGGCGCGCGTGCAGGTGCGGGCGCTGAATGCCGCCACGGGCCAGCCGCTTTGGAACTTCAATCCGCTGGGCAACTCGCGCCGCGCCACCGGCGTCAACCGCGGCGTTACATGGTTCGAAGATGGCAAGGACCGCCGCCTGTTTGCCGCTATCCAGGACAAGCTGTATTGCCTGAATCCGGCCACGGGCGAACTGCTCCGCTCCTTCGGAGACAACGGCGCCGTCGATCTGGCCGCCCAGTTCGACCACGACATGACCGGCCTCAGCTTCCGTGTCACCAGCCCGCCCGTGATCGTCGAAGACACGCTCATCATCGGCGGAGGAGGCGGCGAGGGACCGCGCCCCGAAGCGCCCGGCCACATCCGCGGCTACGACGTCTACACGGGCAAGCGGAAATGGATCTTCCACACCATCCCCCACCCCGGCGAACGCGGTCACAACACATGGCCCAAGGACGCCTGGCGGCGCAGCGGCTCGGCCGGCAACTGGTGCGGTCTCAGCGCCGACCTGAAACGCAAATGGGTCTTCGTCCCAACCGGCTCGGCCACCTTCGATTTTTACGGCGGCGACCGCCACGGCGACAACCTTTTTAGCGATTGTGTGCTGGCTCTCGACGCACGCAGCGGACGTCTCATCTGGCACTACCAGACCGTTCATCACGATGTCTGGGACTACGACCTTCCGGCCCAGCCCGCACTGGTCACCGTACGCCATAACGGCCGCATGCGTGACGCCGTAGCCCAGGTTGCGAAAACCGGATTTGTGTTTCTGCTCGACCGCGAAACAGGCAAGCCGCTCCTCCCGGTCGAGGAGAGGAAGGTTCCGGCAAGCGACGTCGATGGCGAGCGCCTCTCGCCGACTCAGCCCTTCCCGCTGAAGCCCGCGCCCATCTCACGGCTGGAGGTGAACGAGGATCTCCTTACCAACATCTCGCCCGAAGCCCACGCCTTCGCTCTCGCCAAGTTCCGCACCCTCCGCGGCGGCGTTCCATTTGCCGCTCCCAGCCTGCAAGGCACTCTCTACTCGCCTGGAACTCTGGGCGGCGCTCTCTGGGGCGGATGCGCCTTCGATCCCTCGTCCCAGCGCCTCTTCGTGAATTCGAGCGAGTTGCCCAGCATCGTCACCCTGCGCGACGAGCGCGGCAAGGAGAAGTACCCCTTCGGCGTAACCGGCTATCACAAGTTCATCGACGCCGAAGGCTTCCCAGCCGTGAAGCCGCCGTGGGGCCACCTCACGGCCATTGATCTCACCACCGGCGAGTTTGCCTGGCGCGAGGTGATGGGCGAGTATCCCAAACTGGCCGCCCGGGGCGTCAAGAAAACCGGCAGCTATCAACTGGGCGGCTGCATCGCCACTGCGGGCGGACTCGTCTTTCTGGCCGCCACGCCAGACGAGAAGTTCCGCGCCATCGACTCCGCCTCCGGCGCCACCGTGTGGGAGACCAAACTCCCCGCCGGTGGCTATGCCACGCCGGCCACCTACATGGTGAACGGCAAACAGTATGTGGTGATCGCCTGCGGCGGAGGCAACCGCCAGCCCACTCCGGCCGGCGATCAATATGTGGCGTTCGCCTTGGAGGCAACGGCGTGACCAGGGTGGCCTTGGTAACCGGCGCCGGCAGCGGCGTGGGCCGCGCGTCGGCCGTGGCGCTTCACCGGGCCGGGTTCGCCGTGGTTCTGGCTGGCCGGCGAAGGGACGAACTGCTCAGGACATCCCGCATGGCCGGCGCGGGCAATCCCCCCATGCTCCCAGTTGCCGCCGACATCACCGACGCCGGACAGGTGACGGCACTGTTCGACACAATTCGACAGCTCCACGGGCGTCTGGACGTGCTGTTCAACAACGCCGGCCGCGGCGCTCCCGCCATCCCCATGGAAGACCTGACCCTGGAACAGTGGCAGGCGGTGGTTTCCGTCAACCTGACCGGAGCCTTCTTGTGCGCGCAACAGGCCATCCGCCTCATGAAAGCGCAGACGCCCCGCGGTGGCCGCATCATTAATAACGGCTCGATCTCGGCCTACACGCCGCGCCCGCTCTCGGCCCCCTACACCGCCACCAAACACGCCATGACAGGGCTCACCAAAAGTATTGCCTTGGACGGCCGGCCTTTTGACATCGCTTGCGGCCAGATCGACATCGGCAATGCCGCCACGGAGATGACCGAGCGTATGACGCAAGGCGTTCTCCAGCCCGACGGTTCGCTGAAGCAGGAAGCCCGCATCGATGCCCGTCACGTCGCCGATGCCGTTGTCTACATGGCCAGCCTGCCTCTGGACGCCAATGTGGCAACGCTTACCGTCATGGCGACCCAGATGCCTTTCGCGGGCAGAGGGTAGGTGTATCCCCGGTCATGCGCTTTCCTTTCCCCCCTTTGCTTTGAAATTGATATATACTCTTGCCCAAGAGGTTAGCTGGGAATGTTCCAATGACTCTTCACAATCTGGCGTCTGCGTCCGCACGGCTGAAGTTTTACGTTTCAGATGGAATGGCCGCCAGAGAGCGAGGCCAGTTGGTTCGTTTCCGGTGATTCGGGTGGGAGGTGCTGTTTCCGCTCTCCTGTCCTCCTGACGCGTGTAATCGCTTGCGAGCGATGGCCGCGGCCAGGGCGTTCAGGCTTCCGCCTTACGCTCGAATCCCCGCCCAGCTGCATACACATCGTCCGCGTTGCGGTGTGAACTGGTCCAGGTTTGGTTAGACAAAGGAAATAGATGAATGTTGTTCCGCAAGCAAATACTGATTCCGCTTTCATTCCTGCTGGCGCTTGCGCCCTCTCTGTTCGCGCAAGCCACGGCACAACTGGGTGGCGTCGTCACGGATAACTCCGGTGCTCTCATCCCCGGTGTCGAGGTAGCCGTAACCGCCACCGGCACGGGCGTCGAGCGTAAAACCACCACCAACGATCAGGGCGGCTACACTCTGCCCTTCCTCGCGCCCGGCGACTACCGCGTCACTGTTCAAAAGACTGGCTTTCAGAAGCTCAGCCGTGAGAGTGTCCGCCTGGAAGTCAATCAGACGGCGCGCATCGACTTCACCCTATCGGTCGGCTCGGTTAGCGAGACCATCGAGGTCACCGGCGCCGCGCCGCTCATCGAATCCGACTCCTCGGCCATCGGCCAGGTGGTGGAAAAGAAGGCCATCGAGGACCTGCCGCTCAACGGCCGTAACTTCGTCCAACTGGCGACGCTCGGACCAGGCGTGGTGGGCGTCGGCTTCGGCGCCAAGGGCACCATTATGAGCGGCACCCGCCCGGACGATCTCCGTCCCGGCTCCGAGCTGTTCGCCAACGGCAACCGCGAGGGATCGAATAACTTCCTCATCGACGGCATCGACAACAACGAGCGCCTCACGCTGGCCATCGCTCTGCGTCCCTCGGTGGAGGCCGTTCAGGAGTTCAAAATTCAAACCAACATGTTTGCCGCCGACCAGGGCCGTAACGCCGGCGCCACCATTAACGTGCTCACCAAGTCCGGATCCAACGAGTTGCACGGCTCGCTGTATGATTTCTTCCGCAACGACAGTCTGGACGCGAAGAACTACTTCGTTCCCTCCACCACGGCGAAGCCGCCCTTCCGCCAGAACCAGTTCGGCGGCAGCCTGGGCGGGAAGATCATTCCCGACAAGCTGTTCTTCTTCGGTAACTACGAAGGCTTCCGCCGCAGCCAGGCGCGCACCATTCTGAGCACGGTGCCCACCTTGGCCATGCGCACGGGCAACTTCACCGACGTCCGCGACATCTTCGACCCCACCACGACGGTGGCCGCCGCGGGCACCGCCAGTGGCTATACGCGTTCGCCCTTTTCTGGACGCCAGGTTCCCACCAGCCGCTTTGATCCCCTCATGGCGCGCATGATTCAGGCCTACCCCTCGCCGCAGAACGCCGGCCTTACCAACAACTACACCGCCGTTCTGAACGACCGGCAGCGCTGGGACCAGGGCGATGGCCGCATCGACTGGAACTGGAACGAGAAAAACACCATCTTCGGACGCTTCTCCCGCCAGGACACCACCACCACGCGTCCGTCCACCTTCCCCAACTCGCGCGTCCCCGGCTTCGACCAGGCGCTCGGCCTCGGCAACGAAGACACCTTCGCCGGCGACTCCACGCTGCATTCCTATCACGCCGTCCTGAGCTGGATCCGCACCATCACGCCCACGCTCATCATGGAAGCCAAGATAGGCTACAACCGCTTCAACCTCACCTTCCTGCAGGAAGGCGCCTCGCCCGGCGCGCAGCTCGGCGAGAAGCTGGGTTTCAAGGGCTCCAACCAGGGACCGCAGTCCGATGGCGTGCCCATCATCACGCCCGGCGGCTACTTCGGCATCGGCCAGACACGCTCGCTGCCCATCTACCGCATCAACAACACCTATAACCCGCGCATCGACTTCACCAAGCTGCAAGGTGCGCACTCCATCAAGTTCGGCGCCGACTTGCGCCGCCGCCAGATCACGCAATACCAGACCAACCGCGGCAACGGACGCTTCAACTTCGGCCGCACCTTCACCGACAACCCGAACTCCACCGCCAACACGGGCGAGACGATGGCCGCTTTCCTGT
Organism: Bryobacterales bacterium; assembly: GCA_020847045.1. Taxonomy (GTDB): domain Bacteria; phylum Acidobacteriota; class Terriglobia; order Bryobacterales; family Bryobacteraceae; genus JAFLBB01. The sequence goes on from JADLCT010000104.1 coordinate 26,837, forward strand.
TGGGCACGCCCAGCACCATCGAGCAGGATTTCACGCTCGTCTACCCAGGCTTCCGCATCTCCGAATGGAGCCTCTACCTGCAGGACGACTGGAAGGTGAACAGCAAACTGACCCTCAACATCGGCCTGCGCTATGAGTACGACACGCCGGTCACCGAGGTGGCCAACCGCCAGACCAACTTCGACGTCGTCACCGGCAAGCTGCTCATCGCCGGGTTCAATACGGACGCCCGCACCGGCGTGCGGCCGGACCGCAACAACTTCGCTCCGCGCTTCGGCTTTGCCTACCGTCTGCGCTCCGGCACGGTAATCCGCGGCGGCATCGGCATGTTCTACAACCCGGCTGGCAGCGAGAACGTATACATCCGCCGCCACCGCCAGCTCCCCTTCGGGCCGATCAACATCGAGAGCATCAACCAGTTCAACCCGAACCCGCGCCGCGTGCAGGAAGGCTTCCGCCCGATTCCCAACCTGCAGTTTGAAACCGTCGCCAACAATCCCACCGGCGGTATGCTCGCCGTGATCCCGAATTTCCGCTCCGGCTATACGCCGCAGTACAACTTCCAGATCCAGCAGCAACTGCCGAAGGACCTGGTGGCCAAGATCGGCTTCGTCGGCAACGTCGGCCGCCGCCTCGACACCACGTATGAGTTCAACCAGCCCGTGCCGGGCCCCGGCGCTCCCGATCCGCGCCGCCCGCTGTACAAGCTTGCACCCAACGTGCCCAGCGTCAACTACATGGTGTCCGACGGCCTCTCCAACTACACCTCGTTGCAGGCCTCGCTCGAACGCCGCTTCTCCAACGGCGTGGGCCTGTTGTCCGCCTACACCTGGTCCCACTCCATCGACACAGTGGCCAACGCCTTCGGCGGCGCCGACAATGGTCCGCTGCCGCAGGACATCCGCTGCCGCCACGACTGCGAACGTTCGGCCAGCGGATTTGACATCCGCCACCGCTTCACGCAGAGCGTGAATTACTCGCTGCCCTTCGGCAAGGGCCGCGCCCACTCTTTCGGCGGCTCCCGTGTGGCCGATCTCATCGCCGGCGGCTGGGACACCAACGCCATCCTGACTCTGCAAACGGGCCTGCCCTTCACGCCCACCCTGCAAACCTCGGTTTCCAACTCCGGCGGCAGCCGTCCCGACCGTCTGGGCAAGGGGACACTCTCGAACCCCGACCCGTTCCGCTGGTTTGACACGTCGTTCAATACCGCCGGCGCGGCCTGGGGCATCCCGGCCCAGTTCACCTTCGGCAACAGCGCCCGCAACGTCCTGTACGGTCCCGGCCGCGTGAACCTGGACTGGTCCATCTTCAAGAATTTCTCCATCACGGAAAAGGCCAAGGCCCAGTTCCGTCTGGAGACCTTCAACCTGTTCAACACGCCGCAGTTTGACCTGCCCAACGCCAGCATCGGCAACCCCGCTGCCGGACGCATCACTTCCACGGTGGGCAGCAACCGCCAGATCCAACTGGCGCTGCGTTTCAGCTTCTAAGATCCACCGGCCGCCGGACACAGCAGCCCGCTCTGGTCACGGCGGCCGGTTTCATTACATGGGCGGGCAAACGGGGTACTTTCACACATGAAAGGAATCAGACGCAATATGACCAGGACGCTGTATTGTCTTTTGTTGTCACTCTGCCTGTCGGTGGCTGCATTCGCCCAGACATTCGGAGATATCTCGGGCGAGGTCCGGGATCAGACCGGCGCTGTCGTGGGAGGCGTGGCCGTCACGCTCACCAACACAGGCACCAACGCCACACGAACCACGGAGTCCAACGATCAGGGAATCTACGCCTTTCCCGCGTTGCAGCCAGGGCAGTACACGTTGAAGGCGGAAAAGCAGGGCTTCAAAGTCTTCACCCGCACCGGCATCGCCGTGGAGGTGCAGTTGAGCGCCCGCATCAACATCGACATGCAGGTGGGCTCGGTGTCGGAAACCATCGAGGTCTCCGCGCAGGCCGCGCTGCTGCAAAGCGAGAACG
>JADLCT010000105.1 GCA_020847045.1 Bryobacterales bacterium
AGCGAACGGTCCTTCTCAATCGACTTCCTGTATTCGCCCGGCGTGGTGGCGCCGATGCACTGGATTTCGCCCCGCGACAGCGCGGGCTTCAGGATGTTGGCGGCGTCGTGCGAGCCCTCGGCCGAACCGGCTCCGACCAGCGTGTGCAACTCGTCGATGAAGATGATGGCGTTCTGGTTCTCCATCAGCTCCTTCATGATGGTCTTCAGGCGCTCTTCAAACTGGCCCCGGTACTTGGTGCCGGCGACGATCAGCGACAGGTCGAGCGCGAGAATGCGCTTGTCGGCGAGAAAGCTCGGCACGTCGCCGTCGGCGATGCGCTGGGCGAGCCCTTCGACGATGGCCGTCTTGCCGACGCCCGGCTCTCCGATCAGCACGGGGTTGTTCTTCGTGCGGCGGCACAGGATCTGGATGACGCGGTCGCACTCGAAATCACGCCCGATGAGCGGATCGAGCGAGCCGTCCATGGCGGCCTGCGTCAGGTCACGGGAAAATTCGGCCAGCAGCGAGGATTCCTTGGGCCGGCTGGAAGCCATCTTTTCCGAGGTGGAGCGCGCAATCTCTTCGCGCACCTGGCTCAGGCGCAGGCTGCGCTCATGCAGGATCTCGGCGGCGAAGGACTTCTCCTCCCGCAGCAGGCCCAGCAGCAGGTGCTCGGTGCCGATATGCTTGTGCGTCAGCCGCTCGGCCTCCTCGGCCGCGTAGGCCAGCACGCGCTTGCACTCGTGCGAAAGCGGCAGATCCACCGAGGTGGAGACCTTCTCGCGCATCGTGGTGTGCGCCTCGATCTGCTTCCGGATCGACTCCAAAGCGGCATGCGAGCGGAGGAAACGGTTGGCCAGCGCCTTGTCTTCGCGGAGCAGACCCAGCAACAGATGCTCGGTCTCGATGTACGGGCTGCCGAACTGGCTGGCCTCGTAGCGGGCAAAAAAGATCACCCGTCTTGCCTTCTCCGTATAGCGTTCAAACATAATCCCTGCTCTTCCCCCATTCCAGGCCCTGCGGCCCGGGCGGAGCGCGCAGCCCCTTTCCCACCGGCCGGGGGACTGGCCCCCGGGCCGGGCTGTTCGGACGTTCCTTATCTATCTGGATGCCGCTCTTCCCCTATCGGTTGCCACGGCGGACATCCTTACCTGCCGGAAACCTCCCGGCCCGCCGGCCGGTGGACCCCTGCCCTTTCATCGGCGGATCCTGTCTTTAATTTTAAGACGCGATCGCATCGTTCGGCGAATTCGAGATTGTGGGTGACGATCACGCTGGTGAGACCGTGCCCGCCGTGCAGCTCAAAGATGAGGTCCATGACGCCCGAGGCGGTGTCCGGGTCCAGGTTGCCGGTCGGCTCATCGGCCAGCAGAATCAAGGGCCCGGCAGCCAGCGCGCGGGCCAGGGAGACGCGCTGCTGCTCGCCGCCCGACAACTCACCCGGCCGGTGCGAGGCGCGGGCCGAGAGGCCGACGTCGCGCAGGCGGGCGCGGGCGCGCTCGATCGCCTCGCCGCGGCTAACACCGGCCACCAGAAGCGGCATGGCGGCGTTCTCCTCGGCGGAAAACTCCGGCAGCAGGGCGTGCTGCTGCCAGACGAAGCCCATGGTGCGGTTGCGGTGGCGCGCCCGGGCGCTCTCGTTCATGGCATAGAGATCGGCGCCAAGACAGCGGACCGTGCCGGCGCTCGGCTCATCCAGCCCGCCGAGCAGGTGGAGCAGCGTGGATTTTCCAGCCCCCGACTCGCCGACAATGGCCAGCGTCTCGCCACGGCGGATCTCCAGATTCAGGCCTTCCAGCACGGTCAGCGTGGCCACCCCGGAGCGGTAGCGTTTCGTGAGGCCGGTGGCCGATAGCATGGCGGCGTTTCCGTTTGCTGCGTAGGGCGAGGCCATCGCGTGATCGTCCCTTGATCCTCCTTATTACACGCTATCACGCGCGCCACACGCCGTCGCTTAGGGCTCCGGCTCCGCCGCTGGGGCAAAGCGCACCGTGATCCGCACCGGCTCGCTGCCCTGCCAGGCGTGGACCAGCAGTTCGGCCCGTGCGCCGGGCGGAGCCAGTTCCGGCAGGGCGGTCAGCACCAGCCGGTCGCCGGTGAGCGCCGATCCACCGGCGGGCGTACGCCCCCGGCGCGGACGCACCCGGAGCCAGGGCGGGAGCGGCCCACCCGCCGCGTTGCTCACCGTATACGCCAGGTCCGGCCAGGAGGAGGAGACTAACGCCCCGGCCTCGCGCCCTTTGCCGGCAAGGACGATTTCGGATGGCTCCACGGCGAGCAGCGGCGCGCCGCGCACCGTCCAGTTCCATTCCATCTCAGACGCCGAGCAGGGAGTTTCCACGCGCACCGTGATCACGCCCGCGGCGATGCGGACAGCCTCGCCCATCAACCGGCCGTCCGGAGTGAGACCCACGCCCTCGGGCAGTTCGCCGCCCGCCAGACGGAAACGCGGCTGGTATCCCGTGCACCCGGAGGCCCCGGGAAAGGGCAGTTGGTGGGTGTATGGCCGGTGGATGATCATGGGCGGCGCCGCCGCCCAGGCCGCCAGGGGAATCGTGAGAAGGAGGAGCCAGAGAACCGCCACAGTTCCCATATCGGACCCGTCCGGCGCGCCGATATGGCAAAAGAGACGGATCCGTTATGACGACACGCGCACGGCCATGGCTTTTCCTGACGGTGATTTTTTTAAGTGCGGCCGGCGGGTTGCCGGCCAGCGGAGGCGGGCACAAGAAAGAGGAAGCCGCGCCGGCCAAGAAGAACGAAGCCAGACAAGAAGCCAAGCAGGAGGCCAAGCACGCGCCCGCCGCGCCTATCCCGGCGCCAGCCGCGTCGCAAGCGCCGAAGGCCGTGCCCACGCCACGTCCGGCGGCCCGGCCCGCACCGGTCCGCCCTGTGCCCAGACGGCGCCCGGCCGCATCGCGGCGGCCTGCTCCGCAGGTGACCGCTACGGCTTCTCCGCCTCCGGCCGAACCGGCGTCACAGCAGCCATCAACGGCGGTGATCCACCTGGTGACGCACGCGGCGGGGGACGCGGAAGCGGCCGGGCTCCCGGTTCCACCCGGCGTGGCCAGGCCGGTGGAGGATCGCGGGCGGATCGAGCGGGCTCGCGAGGAGTGGTCTCGCGCCGAGCGGGCGAGCCGCGACAGGGAGCAGGCTCTGGAGGAGCGGGAGCGGGCGCTGGAGAAGCGGGAAGAAGCCGCGCGCCGGGCCGCCGCGGAGGCCTCGCCACCGGAGGCTCACCGGCGGATGGACCGCAACCTGCTTACTAACGAGGGACTTGTGAGGCTGGCCGAGGCCGGCTACGACGAGGTGTTCCTGATGGATCTGATCCGCCGCAAAACCGCGCGTTTCGATACGTCGGTGGAGGGGCTGACTTACCTGATGAAGGCCGGGCTGTCCCAGCAACTGGTGCGCGCCGTGCTGGCGTTGGAGGAGTGGGAGCGGGCGCGGCGCAGCGAGGAACTGGCGGGCGCGGCGGCGCAGGGAGTTCCGGAGGATATGCCGTCTGGCATGAAGCCGGTGCGGCAGAAGCTGATGGTGCCCGGCGGGCAGTTGCGCGCCGGTGAACGCGGCAGAATGATGCTCGCGCCCTCGGGAGAGCGCTGGTACTGGGTGCCCGACGCGGTGGCCGCGCAGTGATCTAGCGCGGGGGCACGCTCGGAAGCGTGCAGGCGGCCGCCATGCCGAATACGAAACCGGCGATGCCGGTGTAGAACGCCGCCCACTGGATGGCGGGATCGTGCAGCGGTTGCATCACGGCAATCGCCAGCCCGGCGATGCCGATGGCCAGGCCCACGATGGAGGTGTAGTGGCGGGAAGTCATTGCGGCAATTGTATCGAACCGGCCCGGGCCCGCGCCAGCTACTCAATGGCGAGCGTCACCGTGTTGGCCAGTTCTCCATCCACCTCGAGCTGGACGGCAATCAACCCTGCGCCCCCCAGCGCCGCCGGAAGCGGACCGGCGTTCACCTGATCCAGCCCGGCATAGCCGCCTTGCGGTCCGGCATACTGCACCGGCAGCGAGACGCCGCCCACGAAGAGGCGCACACCCGGCAGTCCGCTCCGCCCGCGCAGCCCCGTGCCGTACAAGACCAGGTAGACCGGTTCTTCGGACGCGGCCAGACGAAGCGGCAGATTTTCATAACGGCGGGCCGGTTCGTCATAAACGAACAGGGGAACCGATTCCACCTCTCCGCTTGACTTTACGCGGGCGGCAAATCCGGCGGCCACTCCGGCGCCAGTCGCATTGGCGGTGAAGACGCCCGGCGCGACGGCGCGCACCAGCGCTAGAACCGGCGTGGCCGAGCCACCCAGCTCCGTGCTGACGCTGATTGCGGCCGCGCCGAAGGCGGCGTTTTCAGGAACCAGGAAATTGATCTGCCCCGGCGAGACGTAGTAGAGCGGAGCGAAGTGGCTCACGCCGAGACTATCCCGCACTGTGACCGAGGTTCCGGCGAGGGAAACAGGATACGGCGGCCCGGAGGAGGCCGCCTGCGCCGCCAGCCCGGCGCCGGTGAGCACGGCCCATGAGCCGGGCGCCAGGGCGGGAGGGGCGGACTGCGTGAAGGCCGCGCCGTTCACAACAGCCGCCGGAACCGGGCGGCCATCGGCGACGCGGAGAGAGAAGTACTGCGCGGTGGAGCCGATCGAGGCGCGGACAACGATTGTGGCGGATGAGCCGCCGGCCTTGACGCGCGCGCGCGCCTCGCCGCTCGCATCCGACGTGGCCGAGGTAATGGTAGCCGTACCGCCGACGACGTGCCATTGCACCGGAAGGTACTCATCGGCGGAAGGGTTCGGCACGGGTTGGCCGTTGCCGTTGAGTACGCGTACGGCCAGAGCCTCGGCGGCCTCGCTGTGCATGCTCACCGCCTGGTTGTCGCCGGACAGCTTTTGCAGCGCGCGTGGAACCACGCCCGCGCCTGCCACCGTGCGCACGCGGACGGTGTAACCGGTGGCCTGTTTGCGCGTGACCTCGAACAGCAGATTGGGGCCGGGCTCGAAGTGGCGCGAGATGTCCTGCGCGCCTGTGCCGTAGGCGGCATAGGCGTTCGGCTCGGGAGGGCTACAGGAGCGGAGCAGCGTGGGCCCGGTGAGTTTGGCAGGCTTGATCTGGAACGGTCCGCTGCCGGTGGGGACCGTCGAATCGACCGTATACAGGATGACGCCGGACTCGCACAACGCCGGGTCATCCGGGCCTGTCTCACGCGCTTCGGCCACCATGACGCGCGTGGGCGAGATGGGCACGGCTAGAGCCTTGACGCCGTTGGGCGTCCCCACGGGTGTGAGCAGAGCCTCGCCCGAACCCGCTGCCAGGCAGGTGATCTGCGAAGGCTCGATCCAGCCGAGTTTTTCCTTGTGCCACGCCGTGAGTCCGTAGCCGGACGACATGATATCCCAGCGCCCGAAAGGCTTGATGCTGTCGTCGTTGGTGTGGGCGTCGAGAAGGTAGAGGTCCTGAAGGCCCATCAGGTGGAGGTTTTCGTGCGCCAGCACGTCGGGGAAGCGGAGGCGGCGGGGGATGAAGGTCATGAACTTCATGGGGACACCGTCGGCGGAAGCTTCCACGCCGGGCAGCAGCAGGAAGGCCTGCGCGGCGCCCACGTCGAGGCTCTGGGCGGTGATGACGGTGATGAAGTCGAAGCTGGCGAAGGAGACGTCGAAATCGGCCGCCGAGATGACGTCGCGGAAGAAGGTCCGCAGGTCGCCATAGGTCCGCAGAGGGTACTGGTGAAAGTCGCGCGGCATGAGATACCACTTGTGGATGGGTGTGATCTCGACGCGGACCCTGTTGTAGGACAGGCTGGCCATCATGCGCGTGTAGGGAGGCGCCAGTTCGTCGTAGAGCGTCTGCGTGGTGGCGTCGCCGGGCATGGTGCGCGCGCCCGGAAATTCCAGGAACAGGAGCACGCCGCGCAGCGTGCCGGTGGAGCGCAGATGGTAGGTGTAGCTGGTGGCGGCGGCGGAGAAGAGGCCGGGGTACTCGCCGGTGGGTTGCAGGTTGCAGGGGGCCGGAGGTGTCCGCGGCGGTTCCTGACGGGCCTGCCGCGCGGCGCTCTCCGGGAGCCCCACCAGCACATGGCCGCGGCGGAGAAGACGCCCCTCCGGCTCGTCTCCGGCGCCCATCAGCGTGGCGCACGCGCCCGCCACCAGCAGTGCCCATCTCCGAATGCCCATATGGACAAGAGGCTAGCACGGGCGAATTTGCGCGGCGAGGCCCGGCGGGCTACACTTGGCCGATGGTTCGCGTCACCGCATTTTACGCCCACGATGATCAGGCGCGCTTCGACTGGGACTACTATGTCAACCAGCATCTGCCGCTGGTGCGGAGGCTGCTGGGCGAAGGCCTGCTCCGCCTGCAGGCTCAGAAGGGGTTGCAGGGGCTGGCGGCGGGGATGCCGCCGCTGTACACCGCCATGGCGCACATGGATTTCGCCTCGATGGAAGCGATGAACGGGGCGCTTCTGCCCCACGTGGCCACGATTACCGCCGACATAGCCCATTACACCAGCATCCCGTTGCAGGTGCAGATCAGCGAGATCCTGGACTGACCGCCGGGCTTACTGGTTCTCTTTGTACTCTTCGAGCCAGGCCATCTGGATGGCTTCGAGCTTGGCTTCATTGGACGCCGCCGGGTCATCGGCGAAGTTCTTGAGCGCGGTCACAAACTGGTGCAGGTCCGTGAAACGGACGCCCAAAGGGTCCGTGTCCGGGTGCGCTTCGTACAACTCGATGCCGATGTCTTCCGAATCCGTCCAGCTTAGCTTCTTCATGACCGCTCCCTAGATTTTCGTGCCCTTCAACGCGTGATTGACGGCCGTGTTCATGATGGTTTCGGCCAGCGGGCGGGTGGCCTCGTCCAGGGCCTCGATCTTGACGCGGATGAGGTTGTGGTCGTCTCCGTGGTAGACCACCAGCAGCTCGTTCAAGGCGCGGTTCACGCGCTCTCGCTCGTCCTCGGGCCGCTCAAACCAGGCGTCACTCTGCTTGGCTTTCTCGACGGCCTGCATGACGTTGTCGGCCTCGACGCGCATCTCGCGCACCTGGCGCTCGGCGAAATCGTCCTCGGCCCTCTCGATGGATTCGAGAATCATGGCCTCGACCTGATCGTCGCTCAGGCCATAGCTGGGCTTCACTTCGACGCTCTGCTCCTTGCCCGTGCGCTGTTCGCGCGCGCTGACCTGAAGAATGCCGTTGGCGTCGATCAGGAAGCGGACCTCACTGCGCGGAAACCCGGCGGGCATGGGGTCGATGCCCTTCAGGTCGAAGCGGGCCAGCGAACGGCAGTCCTTCACCATCTCGCGCTCTCCCTGCACGACGTGGATGAGCACGTTGGTTTGGCCTTCGACGGCGGTGGTGAAGCTTTCAGTGGCCGAGGCGGGAATGGTGGAGTTGCGCTGGATGATCCGGGACACCAGTCCGCCCATGGTTTCGATGCCCAGCGAGAGAGGCGTGACGTCGAGAAGCAGTTTGTCCGTCTGCTGGCCGCTGAGGATGCTGGCCTGCACGGCGGCGCCGAGGGCGACCACCTGGTCAGGGTTCAGCTCACAGTGCGGCTTGGCGCGGAAGAGGCGCTCGACGGCCTCGCGCAGCAGGGGAACGCGCGTGCTGCCGCCCACCAGCACCACCTCGTCGATCTGCTCGGGCGTGACGCCGGCATCGGCCATGGCCTGGCGGCAGGGCGCGAGCGTGCGTTCGACGATGGGCATCACCAGGCGGTTGAAGACGTCACGCGTGAGCTCGCGGGCGTAGCGCCGTTCCTTGTATTCGAAGACAATGTTCGTGCGGGGCAGCACCGAAAGCGCGTGCTTGGCCTCGATGACGGCGCGGCGCAGCAATTGCACCGCTTCCTGGTTCCTCGAAAGATCCTCGCCCCACTCGCTGGCGATGTCTTCCAGCGCCACGCGCAGCATGAGGTTGTCGATGTCATCCCCGCCCAGACGCGTGTCGCCCCCCGTGGCCAGCACCTCGAAGATGCCATCCTGCAGCCGGAGAATCGAGATATCGAAGGTTCCGCCTCCGAGGTCGTAGACGGCGACAATGCCTTCCTTGCGCTTATCCAGGCCGTAGGCGAGCGCGGCCGCCGTGGGCTCGTTCACCAGGCGCAGGACTTCGAGGCCGGCAATCCGGCCGGCGTCCTTGGTGGCCTGGCGCTGGGCGTCGTTGAAATATGCCGGCACGGTGATGACGGCCTTGGTGACGGGTTCGCCCAGATGCTCCTCGGCATTTTGTTTCAGGCGGCGGAGAATGATGCCGGAGATCACCGGCGGGGTGAAGGTGCGCGTGCCGAGCTCGATCTGGATCACCGACTCGGAGCCTTCCCCCAACTTAAAGGGCAGCAGTTTGCGCTCCTCGGCGATGTCGGCGGCGCCGCGGCCCATCAGGCGTTTCGCGCTGTAGACGGTAAGCTTGGGATGCGTAACCAGCGCGCGCCGGGCGGGGTTGCCTACCAGAAAGTCGCCGTTGGGCAGCGCGGTGACGACGCTCGGCACCAGAGGATCGCCGTCAGGACCGGGGATGATGTACGGCGCCGACGGCCCCATGGCGGCCACCAGCGAGTTGGTGGTTCCCAGGTCGATGCCCACGACCACCTCATTTTTGGGCTTGCCGAAATCGATAGCGAACATTTAGGATTCCCGTGCCGTTTCCAGCGCTTTTCGCGCATCGCGGACAAGATTGGCGATGTACTTCCGGCGGTTCAAGGCCGCGCGCACCGGTTGCAGGTTGTCCGGCGAGGGCGCGGCGTCCCAGGCGGCGAACAGGCCCGCCAACTGCCCGTCCAAGGCTGCCAGCGCCGCTTCAAACTGGGCCAGCGAGCGCGCCGCCTGCTCCCCGTCGGCCTCTTCCAGCGCCATGTTGAGCTCCAGAACTTCCTCCAGCAGATCGGCCGGAACGTCCTTGCCGCGCTGCGCGGAGGCCTCCAGGCCGTGCTCGCTCAGGACATACTCGGCCCGGCCCACCGGATCGCGCAGCGTGCGGAAGGCGTCATTGATGAGCGCCGTCATTTCAAGCGCCGTTTGCTGTTCGGCCGGCGGCCGCGTGGAGAAGCGGTCCGGGTGCCACTCGCGGCTGCGGGCGTAAAAGCGCTTCTGCAAATCGGCTGCGTCCAGCTTGAGCCGCGGCGGTTCCAGACCGAGGGCCTCGTAGTATCGCACGGCCGGCCTCAGGCCGAAAAGGACGAGCCACAGCCGCAGCTCTTGGTGGCGTGGGGGTTGTCGAAGGCGAACCCGGACTGCATGAGGGACTCCTTGTAGTCGAGCGTCATGCCGTTCAGATACAGCATGCTCTTGGGGTCCACAAAGACGCGCACGTCGCCGTACTCGAATATGTGGTCGCGCTCCCTCGGCTTGGCGTCGTACTTGAACTGGTAGCTCAGCCCCGAGCAGCCGCCGCCGAGCACGCCGAGGCGGAGACCGCCGCCGGCGACGCCCTCCTTCTCGAACGACGCGCGGATCTTTTCAATCGCCTTGGGCGTGACGGTGATGGTGGGGGCGGCCTGCGCGGTTTTCCCGGCGACAGTGATCATGTTACGCCTCCACGCCGGCGGCCGGCTTGCGGGTGGCGCCCTTCGCCTTGTAATCGTTTATGGCGGCCTTGATGGCGTCCTCGGCCAGCACGGAGCAATGAATCTTCACCGGCGGCAGGCTGAGTTCGTTCACAATGTCGGTGTTCTTGATGGCCATGGCCTCATCCACCGTCTTGCCCTTCAACCACTCGGTGGCCAGAGACGAACTGGCGATGGCCGAGCCGCAGCCGAACGTCTTGAACTTCGCCTCGTCGATGATGCCGGTGGCGTCGTTCACCTTGATTTGCAGCTTCATGACGTCGCCGCACTCCGGCGCGCCGACAATGCCGGTTCCCACGTTCTGGTCCGACTTGTCGAGCGAGCCCACGTTGCGCGGGTTGTTGTAATGATCGAGAACTTTATCGGAGTAGGCCATTTTTCAGTTCCTCCCGTCGGGCCGCTTAGTGGCCCGTCCATTGCACCTTGGTCAGGTCGATTCCCTCTTTCACCATCTCGTAGAGAGGCGAAAGCTCGCGGAGCTTTTTCACCACGCTGATCACCTTGTCCGCCGTATAGTCGATCTCCTCTTCGGTATTGAAGCGGCCGATACCGAAACGGATGCTCGAATGGGCCAGGTCGTCGCCGGCGCCGAGCGCTTTTAGCACATAACTGGGCTCCAGCGTGGCCGACGTGCAGGCCGAACCGCTGGAGACAGCCACGTCGTTGATGCCCATCAAGAGCGATTCGCCTTCGACGTAGGCAAAGCTGATGTTCAGGTTGTTCGGCAGCCGGTGTTCCAGCGAGCCGTTGATGTAGGTCTCATCCAGGGCGGACATCAGTTTGTCCTTCAGGCGGTCGCGCAGCGCGGCCAGACGCACGGATTCGGCCGCCATCTCCTTCCGCGCCAGTTCGCACGCCTTGCCCAATCCGGCGATGCCGGGCACGTTCAGCGTGCCGGAACGCATGCCGCGCTCGTGGCCGCCGCCGTCGATTTGCGCCGTCAACTGCACGCGCGGGTTGCGCCGCCGCACATAGAGCGCGCCCACCCCCTTGGGCCCATAAATCTTGTGGCCGGAGATGGACATCAGGTCGATGTTGTCCGTGATGACGTTCACGGGCACCTTGCCCACGGCCTGCACGGCGTCGCAATGAAACAGCACGCCGCGCTCCTTGCAAATCTTTCCAATTTCCGCCACCGGCTGAATGACGCCAATCTCGTTATTGGCGTACATGATGCTGACCAGGATGGTCTTCTCGGTGATGGCCTCGCGCAGCATGGCCAGATCGACCAGGCCGTCCTGCATCACGGGGAGGAAGGTGACGCGGCAACCGCGCTTTTCCAGATGCTTGCAGGTGTCCAGCGTGGCCTTGTGCTCGGTGGCCGCAGTAATAATGTGGTTACCGCGCTCGGCGTACATGTCGGCCACGCCCTTGATGGCGAGATTGGTGGACTCGGTGGCGCCGCTGGTGAAGATGATCTCCTTGGCATTTGCGCCAATCAGCGAGGCGATCTGCTTCCGCCCCGTTTCCACGGCCTCCTCGGCCACCCAGCCAAACGCGTGGTTCCGGCTGGCGGCGTTGCCGAACTGATCCTGAAAGTACGGCATCATCGCTTCCAGAACGCGCGGATCCAGCGGCGTGGTGGCGTGGTTATCAAGATAAATCGGGAGCTTCATTGCGTTAGTTTCCTTGTCGCCCCGGCCGCATCGGGCGCCGGGTGTATCGCAACCAGACTGCTGGGGTCGAACGCCCCAGTGTCGCTGGCCAGATCGGCCACGGTGGTGCCCTCCAGCAGCCGCAGGATCCCTTCGTGCACCTTGCGCAAAGGCGTCTTCACGGTGCAGGTCTCATACTGGTCACACTCCACGCCCTCGTGGGTAAAACAGGAGGTGAGAATCACCGGCCCATCAATGGCGCGAATCACTTCGAGCGTCGTGATCCGGCCCGCCGGCCGGGCTAACCGGTAGCCACCGCGCGTTCCCTGCTCGGATGCGAGAAATCCACTCCGGGCCAGAATCTGGAGCACCTTGGCGAGCAGCGGCAGCGGAATGCGGTAGGCGCTGGAGATCTCCTTCGCCGAAGCCGGCACCGCTGGTTCGTCGCCGGTCAGCGCCAGGTGCCGCAGCGCGATGAGGCCGTAATCGGAACGTTTGGTCAGCTTCAGCATGGCTAGGAGATCAGCGGCGATTGTTCGTCCAATAGGACTTTATTTGTCCTATTTGAGGCTACCACCCGGCGGACCATGCGTCAACGCGGCCTCCGCACGCGGATCGCAAACGATTGTAAACAATCGCAATGCTTGCACCTTCTGGCCATACTCGGCGCTGGATTCGGATGCATTGCCCCCCCGATCTCTGGCACAATGGATGAGCCTCGCTGCTGTCTGTTGGGCGTGGCCCCCTAATGAGATCACTCCTGCACCTGATTCCGGCCACTGTGCTGGGAGCTATCGTTTGCGAGATCACACTCATCGTTAGCGCCTACACGGTGGCGGCCTTCCTGCATTCCGACATCGACCCCACGGTGTGGCTGATGTACGAGAACGGCTGGACACGGATCGGCCTGATGGTGGTGGGCATCCTGCTGGGTCTGTACCTGCAGGACATGTACGACAACCTGCGGTCACCTTCCCGTGTGATGCTGATGCAGCAGATCTCCCTGGTGTTTGGCTTCGCCTTCCTGTTCCAGGCCGTGCTGAGCTATTTGCAGCCCGAGCTGGTTTTGCCCCGGCGGATGATGATGACAGGCAGCCTGCTCCTGCTGCTCGCGCTGCCATTGTGGCGCATGGCGCTGACCGGAGCGATCACGGGGAACCTGGCGGCCGAGCGCGTGTTGTTTGTGGGATCGAGTCCGGCGTCTGTGCAGGTGGCGCATCAGATTAACCAGCGCCCCGAGTGGGGCCTGGCCGTGGCGGGATTCCTGGAAGACACGGACCTGAATGAAGAGGCGGCGGGGGAAGGACCGCTGCTCGGGCCGCTGGGAAGCATCAAGCGCGTGGTGGAGGAGCAGAACGTCAGCCGCATCGTGGTGGGCTTGCGGGAGAGCCGGCAGCAGATGCCCGTGTCGCAACTGCTGGACCTGGGCTTCGGCGGCGTCAAGATCGAAGAGGCGTCCACGACGTTCGAGTACGTCTTCCGCCGCGTGTGCACGGAGCAGATCCGGCCATCGCAACTGATCTTCACCTCGCGGCTGGGCCCAAGCGAACTGATGGTGCGGGCGCAGTCGATGTACTCCTGGGTGATTGCGCTGGCGGGCGTGCTGATTACGCTGCCGGTGATGCTGCTGGCGGCGGTGCTGGTGAAGCTGACCTCGCCAGGGCCGGCGCTGTACAAGCAGCGGCGCGTAGGGTTGAACGGCAGGGTGTTCACGATCTACAAGTTCCGCTCCATGCGGGCCGACGCCGAGGCCAAAACCGGAGCTGTGTGGGCCGTTCGCAATGACCCGCGGATTACGCCGCTCGGCCGGTTCCTGCGCAAGTCGCGCATCGACGAGTTGCCGCAGTTGTTCAACGTGCTGCGCGGCGAGATGTCGATTGTGGGACCGCGGCCGGAACGGCCGGAGTTCGTGGCGACGCTGAGCGAGCAGATCCCCTTTTACCGGCAGCGTCACGTGGTGCGGCCGGGCATCACCGGATGGGCGCAGATCAATCACAAATATGGCGACACCATCGAGGATACGGTGAAGAAACTGGAGTATGACCTGTACTACATCAAGAGTCTGTCGCCGGGCCTCGATTTCCTCGTCATGTTCCACACCGTGAAGGTGATGCTGCTGTCGCGTGGGGCGCAATAAGCGCGGCGCGCGGCGTTGATTTGGTAGAATGAAGCCTGCTCAGCCGCGCGGGAGTAACTCAGTGGTAGAGTCACAGCCTTCCAAGCTGTTGGTCGCGGGTTCGATTCCCGTCTCCCGCTCCAGCGTCCTCTTTGTCCGACCCGGACACATGGGTAACAGAATGTTCCTAGGACATGGGTGGCACTTTTGGGCCGAAGGGGTTTTCAAGCGGCTGCAAGGTTTTTTCCTCCAGGTCAATATAGCCCAGATCGTAGTTCATAAAGCTGACCAGCCAGATTCCGGAGTCGACTTCCTTGATGCCG
>JADLCT010000106.1 GCA_020847045.1 Bryobacterales bacterium
AACCAGAGCTCATGCATAGAAGTGTTCGCGAATAACCTCGATGGAGATGGCGGCCAGGGCGACTAACAAACCCGTGACCAGCGGGGGCTGGGGCAGCCGGTAATTTTCCATGATAACAAAGAGCAGGTAGCCGATGACGGCCAGCCGGACGGCGCCCAGGGCGGCGCGCGCCGGATGCGCCTTTTCGTGGCCCACGCCCTTCACCAGTTGCGTCAGGAACCAAAAGCTGGCTCCCGAGGCGACGGCCCCGGCACAGAACGCCAGGGCGTGAAGCGTTCCCGCCGCCACCAGCCAGGCAAGCGCGCCCGCCGCGGCCAGCCCGAGCTTCCACCGTGTGACGTTGGCCGTGAAGCGTTCCAGATTCATGGCCTTTGCCCCGCGCCGCCGTCCGCGCCGCCGCGGCCCTTCTTGCCAATGCGTTCAATGCGGATGGCCTGGCGGTACACCTCATACAAGCCGCCGGCGAATCCCGCCATCAGGCCGGTGATGGCCCAGTAGCCCGTGCCGAGCGAGGAGTCGGCGTGGCCGCCCAGCCAGTAGCCCGCGTACATGGCGGCCGGAATGACAAAGGCCAGTCCGGTGTAGGCGCCGGCCTTGGCGTAGACGGGATTGGGGCGGCGGTCCTTCACGGACCTATTTTCGCCAGCGTGTGCGGCACATGGCAATTGGCGCACAGCAGCTTGGCGGTTGTCTTCGCGGGCGGCTGTTTGCAGGCGGCCGGGCGCGTGGCGTGGCAGCGTTCACACTGGGCCTGCATGGCGGCCACCGTGCGCGGGGCATGATTGCCATGGCAGACGGCGCAGTTGGCCGTGCGCCGCGGGTTGGCCTGCAGGGCGGTGAAATGCTTGCTCTGCTTGAAGGCCGCCAGCTGTTTGGTGTGGCAGGCGCCGCACAACTCGGGCGCCTCCTTGGGGCCGGCGATTTTGTCCGGCGCCACCATACCTTGCGAATCGCGGTGGCCGCCGCTCATGCCGTGGCAGGCGTCGCAACTGATGCCGGCGGCTTTGTGGGGGTGCTTGTTAAAGTCCTCCGAGGGACCGGTGTGGCAGGGAGCGCACAACTCTTGCGCTTTTTCTTGTGCGAAGGTCCCCGCCGTTATAAAGAGAGCGAGGAGTAGGAGTTTCACGGTATGACCTTCACCTTTAGCTTACGCAATGCGGCGAGGTTGGCGGCGCCGGCCAGCGCCATGGCGAGTTTGCACTCGGCGCCCAGCATCCATAGCACGCGCTCGACGCCCGGCTGGCCGAACGCGCCGAGGCCCCACAAAGGAGCGCGGCCGATGAGCACGGCGTCGGCGCCCATCGCGATGGCTTTCACAATGTCGATGCCGCGCCGGATGCCTCCGTCCATGAGCACGGGGATGCGTCCGTTGACGGCCTGGGCCACCTCAGGGAGCACGGTGAGCGTGGCGGGCGCACCGTCCAACTGCCGGCCGCCGTGGTTGGACACGACGATGGCGTGCGCGCCGTGCTGGACGGCGAGAGCGGCGTCCTCGGGCGACAGCACGCCTTTTACAATGACCGGAATCTTCGATCCCTCGCGCAGCCAGCCAATGTACTCCCAGGTCATGTTGGGCGTGTGCGGCCCCCACATGGCGGGCTTGGCGGGCATGCGCGGCGCGCGCGTTTCACCGGGCTTGGGAACGCCGGTCTGCATGTAGCCATAGTCGAACTTGTTGCGGTTGTTGCGGTCGCGGTTGGACTGGTAGGCGTTGTCGATGGTGAGGACGATGCCTTTGCCTCCGGAGTCCTCGATGCGGCGGGCGTAAGTGACGGCCGAGGCGCGCGTGGGCGAGCCGATGGTGTTGGACCACCACTGCAGCGGCGCGCCTTCCTCAAGCAGCTTGGAAACGCCGGTGGCCGTACACAAAGGCGTCTTGGTGGCCACGGCGGCGCGCGCCACGATCTCATCGGCATCGGGGAGCACGAGGTTTTTGCCTCCGGTAGGGGCGATGATGATGGGCGCGGGCATGGGCACGCCGAGGATGGTGGACGAGGTGTCCACCTGCGAGACATCGCGCATGAAGCGCGGCACAACGAACACCTTGGCGAAGGCCTCGCGGTTGGCGCGCAGCGTCTGTTCGTCCTCGACGCCTCCGGCGATGAAATCGTAGGCCAGCTTGTGGAGCTTCTTCTTGCAGAAATCCTCAAACTCGTGGACGTTGATCAGGTCGTCGAGCGTGGTCTCCTGGGCCCTGGCCAGAGGGGCCAGGGGAGAGGCGGCCAGCGTCAACAGGGAGGCCAGCGAGCGGCGGCGGGAGAGGTCACATCGCTTCATCGGCAGTGATTCTATCGCAGCCGGCGGGCGCGGCCGCGGCCGGGGCTGCCGGGCTTCCCCCTCATGCTAATCTGAAACACAGTGTCATCGCCGTTAAACGTCCATCTGGAGGCTTACGAAGGACCGCTGGACCTCCTGCTGGACCTGATCCGCAAGCAGCAAATCAACATCTACGACATCCCGATCGCCCGCATCACGTCGCAATATCTCGAATACATGCAGCGCGCCGCCGGGATGAGCATCGAGTTGAGCGCGGAGTTCGTCTACATGGCCGCGACGCTCATCCATATCAAGTCGAAGATGCTGCTGCCGCGCGATCCGGAGCTGGAAAAGCTCGCGCCCGAGGAGGACCCGCGCCAGGAGCTTGTGGAGCGCCTGCTCGAGCACGAACGCTTCAAGAACGCCGCCGAGATGTTGCAACAGAAGCGGATGATCGAGGAGGCGGTGTGGTCGAATTCGCAGATCGACCAGTTTCTGGCCGACAGCGAGGAGCCGGGGCTGGCCGTAACTCTGCATGACTTGGTGAAAACGCTGCAAAAGGTGCTGGACCGCGCCAAGCTGAAGCCGCAGTATCAGGTGGCCACCGAGGACGTGACCGTGCCCGAGATGATCGTTTTCCTGCGAAAATCGATGAAGCAGCTCCGCACGGGCGAAACGATTTCCGCCGTGGAGTTGTTTGAGCGCGCCCGCAGCCGGCGGGCGATGATCTGTCTGTTTCTGGCCATGCTCGAAATGGTGCGCATGCAGGCCGTGGCGCTGACGCAAAAGGAGCTGTTCGGCGAAATTCTGCTGAAAAAGCACAAGGGCTTCGACGAGTTGGAAGCCAACGAACAGGCTCTCGAAACCATTCAAGAGGAATACAGCTAGTCCGCAATGAACGAGCAAGAGATCACGGCGCCGGAGACCGCTTCGGAGGCCGAAGAACACACAACGCCCGCGCCGCCTGGCGAAGAAGGGGCCGAAGCCGGGGCCGAAGCCGGGGCGGAAAGCCAAGCCATGGCCGATTCCCTCACCGTCGAGGAGCTGGGCCTGCCCGAGCGCGCCGTCGAGGCCGAAACCGAGGATACGCGCCTGCGGGCCATCATCGAGGCGGCCATCTATATCACCGAGGAACCGCTGCAGCCCAAGCAGATGGCCGAGGCGCTGGCGCAGCCCATCGCGCGCATCGAAGCCATTCTCGCCTCCCTGGTGGCCGAGTATGCGCGGCCCGAACGCGGACTCTCCATCCGCGAACTGGCCGGCGGCTACAAGATGGGCACCAAGGCCGAGCATCACGAAGAGCTGCGCGGATTCGTGAAAAAGCTGAAGCCGCAGTTGAAGCTGTCGCTGGCGGCGTTGGAAACACTGGCCGTGATCGCCTACAAGCAGCCCATCACCTCGCCCGAGATCATGGAGATTCGCGGCGTGCAGGGCGCGGGCGTATTAAAGACTCTGCTGGACCGCAAGCTGATCACCGCGGCCGGACGCAAGCCCGTGGTCGGTAAACCGGTGCTGTACAAGACGACGAAGGAGTTTCTCATCCAGTTCGGCCTGAAGGACCTCTCCGAGCTGCCCACGCTGAAGGAGTTCGAGGAGCTTTCGCGGCTCGCCCTGGGCGATGAGCCCGAGGCCGCCCCGGCCGAACCGGGCGAGGCGCAGCCGGGCGAACCGCAGCCCACTCCGCCCGAAGCTCAGCAGCCAGAAGCAGTCGCTCCGGAGGCCCCCCCGGCGGAGGCAGCCGAAACTGAAACCAGTGAAACGCCCCCCGGCAAGGGCGAGGCCGGCTGATGCCCGCCGAACGCCTGCAGAAGATTCTGGCCCACCATGGCGTGGCCTCGCGCCGCCACGCCGAGGAGCTGATTCTGGCCGGCAAGGTGATGGTGAACGGCAAAACCGTTCTCGAAATGGGCGTCAAGGCCGACCCGGCGGTGGACGACATCCGCGTGGGCGGCAAGCCGCTGAAACCGAAGTTCGAGCCTGTGTACCTGGCCTTTCACAAGCCGAAGAACTGCGTCACTACGGTCACCGATCCCGAAGGCCGCGAGACGGTGATGAAGTTCTTCAAGCGCTTTCCCACTCGCATCTATCCGGTGGGGCGTCTGGACTACGCAAGCGAGGGTCTGCTGCTGATGACCAACGACGGCGAGCTGGCCAACGCCATCTCGGCCGCGCGCAGCCATGTGCCGAAGGTCTATCACGTGAAGGTGAACCGCGAGTTGAGCGACGAGCAACTGGCCCAGTTCACCGGCGGCATCCCGCTGTTCGGACGCCGCACGCACAGGGCGCGGATCAACCGCATCCGGCGCGGCGCCAATCCGTGGTACGAGGTGGAGATCGTCGAGGGCCGGCAGAACCAGATTCGCCTGATGTTTCAATTTTTCGGCGTGATGGTGGAAAAGCTCCGGCGCGTGCGCATCGGCTCGCTCATGCTGGGCGCGCTGCCGCCCACCGAGTGGCGTCCGCTCACCGTGAAGGAATTGACGTCGCTGCGGCGCGAATCCGGGCTTACCGGCGCGGCGTCCCTCCCGCGGCCCCGGAAAGCGACCAAGCGCAAGCCTGCCGCATCTAAAGAGAAGTGACCGACAACGAGATCCGCACGCTACTGGCCGGGGCCAGGACGATTGCCGTCGTAGGCCTGTCCTCCAAGCCCCACCGCACCAGCTACCAGATTGCCGAATACCTGCAACAGCAGGGCTATCGGATCATTCCGGTGAACCCGCGCGAGCGGGAGGTTCTGGGCGAGCGCGCCTACCCGGACTTGGCCTCCGTGCCGGAGCCCATCGACATCGTAAACGTCTTCCGGAACAGCCGCGAGGTGCCTGCGCTTACCGATGAGGTGCTGCGGCTGTCGCCCAGGCCGAAGGCCTTCTGGCTGCAGGTGGGCGTGACCGATGCGGCCAGCGAGGCGCGCGCTGAAGCGGCCGGCGTGCCCACCCTTTCCAACGCCTGCCTGATGGTGGTGCACAGGATGCTGGGGAAGGCGAACTGAGGCGCTGTTCGGCTGGGTGATTTCCCGCGACGCCTGTTGCTATTTCCAGCAATTCCGCTGGTTTCCCCGCGGCAGTGAAATTGCTCCTCATCCGGCGGGAGGATGCCATGAATTTGGAACTGTCGCCGTTGCAGGTCGTATGGGAAATGACACGCGCCAGCGATGCCGTGTGCGAGGAGTGCCGGAAGCAGCCTTCCGAGCGCCATCCTGACGAACTCACGGCGGCCGAAGGCTTCCGCCTGATCGAGGAGGTGAAGCGCTTTGCGCCGCCCGGCGGCCCCGCCCCGGCGCTCGTGTTCACCGGCGGTGACCCGTTGAAACGTCCGGACCTGATGCCGATTGTGCAATATGCCATTGACCTGGGGATTCCAGCCGAGGTGAACTGCGCGCACAGCGCCCTGCTGGACGCCGGCGCCATGGAGGATTTCCACCGCGCCGGCGTCAAACGCATCGTCCTGCGCACCGATTCGCCCGGCGCGCCGCTGGCCGCGCTCGAAGCGGCTCGCTCGCTGGGACTGGGCGTTGAGATGGAGACCGCGCTCCATGCCGGGACCATCCCCCACCTGGAAGCCATTGCCGCAGTGGCCGCGCAGGCGGGCGTGAAGCTGTGGACCATTCTGTTCCCCGTCTGTGTCGAGCCCGGCCATCCCGAATCCGACCTGCGCGCGGCCGAGTATGAAGAGGCCTTCGAAACCATCTGGCGCATCTCGCAGGACGCCCCGTTCGCCATCCGCACGGGGAACGCCTCGCACTACCGCCGCTTCGTGGCCCGTAAGCTCATGGAGTCCGGGCGGCCCGATCATCCGCATCCCGCGCCCATGGATAGCCAGCGCGAGGCCTGGGAGCTGGCCGGCGTGAACGCCGGGCGTGGACTGGTGTTCATCTCCCACCTGGGCGACATCCACCCGAGCGGCGATCTCGGCCTGCTGGCCGGCAATGTACGCACCGAGGGGCTCGTGGAGGTTTACCGCGGCTCATCGCTGTTCCGCGCCCTGCGTGACCCCGATACGCGCGAGGGTAAGTGCGGCGACTGCGAGTACCGGTGTGTTTGCGGCGGCTCACGCGCCCGCGCCTTCGCCATGACCGGCAACTTCCTGGCCGAGGACCCGCGCTGCTTCTACCACCCCGGTCCGATGCCTGGCGGGCAGCGTCCCGTCGAAAGCGTCGAGATGGGCTGAGGCCGCCTCGTCCCCCTCACAGGCGGGAACTAGGGCCTGTGTACTTAGTACGAACACCTCAACCTGGCTACTTTTGTGCGCTAGCTCGCGTACAGCCGGATCTAATGCGCTCCATACTGTGGCCAACTTTGAGGAGTATCGAAAATGATAGTAAACAAAGCTTCACTTGGTCTGTGTGCGGCGTTGGCCCTGGCCGCCTTTCCGGCGCAGGCTACCAACCTGCTGGTGAACGGCGGGTTTGAAGGTCCAATCATTAACCCGGCAGGCTATTTCCAGATCAACCTGGGGGGAGAGCCCGGCGGCTTCGGCTGGACCGTCACGGTGAACAGCGTGGACATCGTGGAGAACGGTCTGTTCGGCATGCCGGCCACGATGTACCAGGGCGCGCAGGGGCTGGACCTGATCGGCCTGGGCTCGACGGGAGGCGTCCAGCAGACCTTCGCCACGTCGCCCGGCCTCACCTATTTGCTGACGTTCGCCTATGCGGACAACCCGTTCAACGCGGATCCGGCGGCGGCCAGCGTGGTGGTGAACGACGGCTCCAACACGCTGCTGTCGGACAACATCGCCCATTCGAATTCGACCTCGTCGAACCTGAACTGGCTCGTCTATTCCAACTCGTTTGTGGCCACTGGAAATTCGGCAACGCTGACCTTCACGACCACCTCGGGCGGCGGCAGCGGCGGCATCTTTCTGGATGCCGTAAGCGTGGACACGCCGGAACCGGCCTCGGTGCTGCTGCTGGGCGCGGGGCTTGCCGCGTTGGGCGCGTTGCGGCGGCGGCCGCGGCGCGGGCTGGGCGGCTAAAGCAACGTCTCCACCTGGGCGTAGACGGCGGTGAGGGCGGCGGGCAGCGCGGCGGGATTCCTGCCGCCGGCCTCGGCCATGTCGGGGCGTCCGCCACCCTTGCCGCCCACGGCTTGAGCCACCGATCCGGCGAGCTTGCCGGCGTGCACCTTGGCGGTGAGGTCCTTGGTCACGGCGGTAATGATATCCACCTTGCCGTCCGCCGCGGCGGCCAGCACGACAACGCCGGACTTCCACTGGTTGCGCAGGGCGTCGGCAAGGGTGCGCATCTGGGAGCGGTCGAGCGCATCGGCCTGCGCGGCCAGCACCTTCACGCCCTTCACCTCGCGCGTCTGTGATTGGAGGTCCTGAAGCGCGGCGTGCGCCAGCTTCTCCTTCATCTGCTCGATCTGGCGTTCGAGCGTTTTCTGATGGGCCAGACTCTTTTCGAGATGGCCGAGCAGGTCGCCCTCGGTGACGCGCAGCGTGCGGGCCAGCGAATCCAGCGCCGCCGTGGCTTCTTGCAGGCGGTGCAGCGAGCCTTCGCCCGTGACGGCCTCGATGCGGCGCACCCCGGCTGAGATGGAGCCCTCGCTGACGATCTTGCACAGGCCGATGTCGCCGGTGCGCGTGACGTGGGTGCCGCCGCACAGCTCGCGCGAGAAGCCGCCGACGCTCACCACGCGCACCTTGTCGGCGTACTTTTCGCCGAACAGGGCCATGGCGCCGGACTCGATGGCCTGGTCGAGCTCCATCACATCGGTGGCCACGGGGATGTTGGCGAGAATCTGCTCATTGGCCAGCCGCTCGATTTCGGCCAGCTCGCCGGCGTCCACCTGCGTGTAGTGCGTGAAGTCGAAGCGCAGGCGTCCTGGATCGACGACGCTGCCCGCCTGCTTGACGTGCGCGCCGAGCACCGTGCGCAGAGCGGCGTGCAGCAGGTGAGTCGCCGTGTGGTTGCGGCGCGTGGCCGAGCGCAGCGATGCGGTGACCACGGCGCGCAGCGTCTCGCCCACGGCAACCGGCGCCAGCGCCTCGATTCTGTGCACGGCCAGGCCGGGAACGCCGTAGTAGGTATCGGTGACGCGCGCCACCAGTTCGCCGGTAGCGGCGCGGTACAACTCGCCCTTGTCGCCCACCTGACCGCCCGTTTCGGCGTAGAACGGTGTGCGGTCCAGCACCAGTTCGGCGCCATCCTTGGCCACGGCGCGCACGGCGCCCACGGCCTCCAGAGTTTCATAGCCGAGGAACTCGGTGCGGCGCTCGGCGGCGAGCTTTTGATAGACGGGATCGGCCTGCGCTTTTTCGGCGCCCTTCCACGAAGCGCGCGCGCGCGTGCGCTGGCCTTCCATCTCCGTGTCGAAACCGGAGCGGTCGATGGTGATGCCGAGCTCGCGGCCCATCTCCTCCTGCTCGTCGAGGTTCAGTCCGTAGGTGTCGTAGAGCTTGAAGGCCGCCGCGCCGGCAAGCACGCCGCCCTGGGCCTGTTTCACCTCGTCGTGGAACACCTTTTCGGCTACCAGGTAGGTGGTGGCGTAGCGGTGCTCTTCGTCCTTCACAATGCGGGCCACGCGCTGCACGCTTTCCATTAGTTCGGGGTAGGCCGGCTTCATGAAACCGGCGACAAAGCCGGTGAGCTTGTGCAGGAAGGGCTCCTGGTTCCCGGCGCGCCGCGCATGACGCATCGCCCGGCGCATAATCTTGCGCAGCACATAGCCGCGGCCTTCATTGGACGGCACAACGCCGTCGTGGATGAGAAACGCCGAGGCGCGCGCGTGGTCGGCGGCGATACGCAGCGCGGCGTCGTGCTCGGGGTCGAGTCCCTGTTCAATGCGCAGCAACGCGCCCGCTTCGTCGACGATGGCCTTCAACAGGTCGCACTCATAATTGGAGAGCTTGCCTTGCAGGATGGCGGCCACGCGCTCCAGGCCCAGGCCCGTGTCGATGGACGGGCGCGGCAGCGGCGTCAGCTTGCCCGAGGCGTCGCGGTCGTACTGCATGAACACGAGGTTCCAGATTTCCACGAAGCGGCCGCCGCCGTCCAGCGGAAACTCCTCGTGCTCGTGGCCTTTTCCGGCGGCGCCGGGGCCGAGGTCGAAGTGCAGCTCCGAGCACGGGCCACAGGGTCCGGTTTCGCCCATCTGCCAGAAGTTGTCTTTTTCGTCGAGGCGGAAGATGCGCGACTTGTCCACGCCGGCCACCTTCTGCCACAACTCCTCGGCCTCGCCGTCCTCGCGGAACACGGTGATGTAGAGGCGGTCCTTGGGCATGCCGTAGCCCTTGGTCACCAGATCCCAGGCGTACTCGATGGCCTGCGCCTTGAAATAGTCGCCGAAGCTGAAGTTGCCCATCATCTCGAAGAACGTGTGATGGCGGCGGGTGTAGCCGACGTTTTCGAGGTCGTTGTGCTTGCCTCCGGCGCGGACGCATTTCTGGGCCGTGGTGGCGCGTGAGTAGTCGCGCTTTTCCTGGCCCAGAAAGAGGTCCTTGAACTGGTTCATGCCCGCGTTGGTGAACAGCAGCGTCGGGTCGTTGGCGGGAAGAAGGGAAGAGGAGCGCACGACGGCATGGCCGCGCTCTTTGAAAAAGTCCAGATACTTCTGGCGGATCTCGTGACCGGTCACAGACCTATTGTGGCATGGGGGGCGGGGCGCTCCCCCGTTCAGTGGCCTTCCAGGAACCGCTTTTCCATATACAAAGTGTGGGTGGAGATGGTCTCGTAGCCCATGCGCTCATAGACGGGCTTGCCGGCTTCGGTGGCATGCAGCACGCTGGGCGTTTCGCCGTGCCGGGCGGCCGCCTGGCTCAGCGCAAGGCGCATCACGGCATCGGCGTAGCCCTTGCGCTGGTGGCCGGGCAGCGTGGCCACGAAGGCGACGTAGCGCAATCCCCCCACCATCAGCACGCCGGCGCAGCTTGCTGGCGCGCCCCCGGCCTGGCCCACCACGCAGGTGTGCCCGTTCCAGAATCCGGCCGTGCCCAGCGCCTCCATGCCGGCGCTGCCGGGCATCTCATAGGCGGCGGCATTCACGTTCACCATGGCCGCGCATCCGGCGTCATCGGCGGGCAACGTGAGCGCGAGGCCCGCGGGCGTCTTCTCCACCGGGCCGACGCGCGCGGCGCGCATTCCCGTCAGCGTCATCACGGGCGCAAGACCCGCCTCGCCCAGCGCCGCCGGGGCATCCACGCCCGGGGCCAGCCATTCATGGGTGGCCAGGAAGAGCCAGGGCACATGCGCCGGAGCAGCCCAGCGCACGGCCCGCTCGCCCGCGCTGCGCAGCTCGTCCGCGTTCAGCGGCGTCCGCATGGGAATCGCGACGTTGAAGAAGCTCACCGGCAGGCCGCTGAACCGGTATTCGATTCCGTCCTCGCTCGCGGACAGGCCGCCGGGCGTGACGCGGCAGAATAGCCCCCAGGCGCCGGCGAACTGTTCCAGACTCAGTTGTACCTTGTCATCCATAAATGCTCTTTCGTGGAAATGTGCCGGGTGGAGCGAAGCTATTCGCGCAGATCGGCTTCGTACAGTTGCTCGCACAGACGCGACAGCGCCAGGCAGCGCGGGCGCGACAGGCGCGTGCCGAACCAGCCCTGGAATTCGAGCACGCCGGGATTCATCGCATCCAGAAGGGCGAGTCCCTTCGGGGTGATGCGCGTCAGCGACAGGCGGCGGTCCTCGGCGGAGCGGTCGCGCTCCACCAGTCCGGTTTTCTCCATGCGGTCCACCAGGCGCGTCACGTCGGGCGCGTGCTCCACGAGGCGCTCGATGATTTCGCGCCGGGGGTGGCCGTTCGGATGCACGCCGCGCAGTATGCGCAGCACGTTGTACTGGGCTTGCGTGATGCCGTACGCGGCGCACAATTTTTCCATGCGCAGGCGCACGGCATCGGCGGCAACCAACAGGTTGAGCATCGCCTCCATCTCCGCCGGCTCGATCTTGGATGACTTCAGGCGTTTCAGAATGGCTTTGCCCATACAGCGGCTACTCGTCTTCCTCGTCCTTTCCGGCCCCGCTGGCGCGGGCGGCGGCGATGATCTTATCGGCCTGCAATTGCGGGACGAAATCGTAGTGGTCGAACTCCATGGAATAGGAAGCGCGTCCCTGTGTCATGGAGATCAGGTCGTTGGCGTAGGTGAGCATTTCGGCCATGGGCACCTGGGCGCGGATCACCTGCATGTTGCCGCGCGTGTCCATGCCGCCGACGCGGCCACGGCGGCTGTTGAAGTCGCCCATGAGATCTCCGGCGTATTCGTTGGGCGCCACCACCTCGACGTTCATGATGGGCTCCAGCAGCGCCGGGCGGGCCTGCTCCATGGCCAGTTTGAAGGCTTTGCGCCCGGCCATTTTGAAACTCATCTCGTTGGAATCGACGTCGTGATAGCTGCCGTCGTAAAGATCGATCTGGAAGTCCACCACGGGAAAGCCGGCCAGGTAGCCGCGCTCGGCCGCCTCGACAATGCCCTTTTCGACGGCGGGAATGAACTGCCGGGGAATGGCGCCGCCGAAGATCGAGTTGACGAACTTGAACCGTTCGCCGCGCGGCAGCGGGGCCATGCGGATGCGGCAATCGCCGAACTGGCCGTGGCCGCCGGTCTGTTTCTTGTGGCGGCCATGCACGTCGGCCGAGCCGCGGATGGTTTCACGGTAGGGAATCTTGGGCGCCTTCAATTCGACGTCCACGTTGTAGCGTTTCTTCAGGCGCGAAACGACGATTTCCACGTGCTGCTGGCCGCATCCGGCGAGCAGAAACTCGTTGGTGGCCTGGTCGCGGTAGAAGCGCAGCGAGGTGTCCTCTTCGAGGATGCGCGACAGCGCATTCCCCATGCGGTCCTCGTCCTGGCGCGTCCGCGCCGACACGGCGTAGGCGATGGAGGGCTCCGGCAGCACCACCGGCGGATAGACGATCGGGAAGCCCTTCTCGGCGAGCGTGTCGCCGGTCATCGTGTCCTTGAGCTTGGCCACCACGCCGATGTCGCCCGCGTGCAGCTCCTTCACCTCCGCCATCGACTTGCCCATCGGACAGGCGATGTGAGCCAGGCGCTCATCCGTACCGTTGCGCGAGTTGATGATGTGGCTGTCGTTGGCGATGACGCCGGACATCACCTTGAAATAGGACATGCGGCCAGCAAAGGCGTCGGCCGTCGTTTTGAAGACGTAGATGGAGGCGTGCTCGGAGTCCGAGATGAGGCGCTTTTCCTCGTGGCCATCCTGCGTGCCGATCATTTCCGTGCGTTTGATGGCCGAGGGCAGGTGATCGGCGATGAAATCGGCCACCAGGTCGGTTCCAATGTTCAGCAGCGCCGAGCAGCACAGAATCGGGAAGATCGCTCCGGCGCGCATCTCCTCGTCGATGCCCGAGCGGACATGCTCGGCGGCCAGCGTGCCGGTTTCAAAGAACTCCTCCATCAACTCGTCCTCGCCCTCGGCGACGGCTTCCACCAGGGCGGCGTGGGCCTTTTGCGCGGCCTCGGCCATGGTGGCGGGAATGGGAATCTCCTTGCCCTTGCCGTTGCCATTGGGCGTGTACTCGTACGCCTTCATTTCAATCAAGTCGATCACGCCGCGGAAGTCGCGTTCGCCGCCGATGGGAAGTTGCACGGGCACGCAATGGCCGCCAAAGGCTTCCACCACGGCGGCCACGGCGGAGTCGAAGCTGGAACGCTCGCGGTCCAGCTTATTAATCACGATGGCGCGCGGCAGATGATATTCGCCCGCGATCTCCCACACCTTTTCCGTTTGGACCTCGACTCCGGCGACGCCATCGACGACGACCAGCACCGAATCGGCGGCCACCAGGGCGCTCCTGGTGTCATTGATGAAAATATTGAAGCCGGGCGTGTCGAGAAGGTTGAGCTTTGTCTTCTTCCATTCGGCATGCGCGACGGCGGTGGAGACGGTGATTTTCCGCGCAATCTCCTCTTCGTCGAAGTCGGTGACCGTGTTGCCTTCGTCCACTCTTGTCAGGCGGTTGGTCGCCCCGGTCAAGTACAGCAGCCCCGCCGCCAGTGTGGTTTTGCCACAGTTCAAATGGCCGGCGAGGCCCACGTTCCGGATATCATTGCCTTCGTAAGTTTTCAGCATCGCTGCTCCTGGAAGAACGGATTCTCGCAGCGGCGACCCGGCCGGAACAACCTGCCCGGCCGGCACTCCAAGAGAGAGCGCCGCTGGCGGGTGTCACAAAAATCGACCATGATCGTAACACAATAAATGCCGGATTCCCGGCGGCGCGCGCCGCACCGGGTCTGGTATCGTATGGCGATGTTCCGGATGATACGCCGCTCCTCATTTCTTCTGATGCCGCTGCTGGCCGCGCTGGCCGCGCCCGCGCAACAGTCCGTCACCGCCGATGCCGGACGCCTGGCCGCCATCGCGCCGCGCATGAAAGCCTTCGTGGACCAGGGCGCCGTGCCCGGCGTGGTGACGCTGCTCATGGTGGATGGCAAGGTGGTGCAGCACGAAGCCACTGGCATGGCCGACATCGAGGCGGGCAAACCGATGGCCAAGGACTCCATCTTCCAAATCATGTCCATGACCAAGCCCACCGTGGCCGTCTGCATCATGATGCTGGCCGAGGAGGGCCGGCTCGCCTTGACCGACCCGGTGGAAAAACATCTGCCCGAGTTTCGCGGCCAGATGATGGTGGCCGCACGCGCGGCCGATGGCGCGGTTACCCTGCGCAAGCCCGCGCGGCCCGCCACCATACGTGACTTACTCACGCACACCTCCGGCATGGGCCCCACGCCGCCCGAGGGTTTGCGCGAGCTCTACTACCGCATGGACCGTCCTTTGCGCGAGGCCGTGCTGGCGTACGCGCAAGTGCCGCTGCAGTTCGAGCCGGGCTCGCGGTGGGCCTACTCCAACACCGGCATCGCCACGCTGGGACGCATCATCGAGGTGGCTTCCGGACAGCCCTTCGAGAAGTTCCTGGAAAGCCGCGTGCTGGCCCCGCTGGGCATGAAGGACAGCTTTATCTTTCCCCCCGAGGATAAGAAGGCCCGCATCGCGGCCCTCTATGACCGTAAGGAAGGCAAGCTGGTGAAGGCGGGCGGCGATAAGTTAGGCGGCGACGCCATGCATTACCGCAAGGGAGCCATCTATTCAGCGCCGGAATTCGGCCTGTATTCCACGGCCGCCGATCTGTCCGCATTTTATGAGATGACAAGACTGGGCGGCCTCGCCCCGGCGTGGGTGAAAGGGCAGGGCGCGACGCCGGGCAAGCGGCTGCTGTCTCCGGCCGCCGTTTCCGTAATGACGAAGTTGCATACCGGCGAATTGCAGGCGGGCCACAACCCTGGCACGGGATTCGGGTTGGCATGGGAGGTGGTGAAGAACGAACAGGGCGAGCTGAACCTGTGGTCGGTGGGATCTTACGGCCACGGCGGAGCGTTTGGCACGCATGGATGGGTGGATCCGGCCAAGCACTTAGTGGGTGTCTTTCTGATTCAGGGCGGTGATCAGAATACAGTAAAGTACGCATTTCTGAATATGGCGGGCGCGGCCATTCACTAAGTTCGAGCGGTAACTGTGGAAGTCTCTGGCGAAAGAAAGGAGAGGAAGCCAGGTTTTGTGTAAATTGTAAACTAAATAAACATCTACCAACAAACTTTGTTCATACGAATATAGATGCGCTGTGGTATCCTCATGTGTTTTACCCGTTGTTCGCACAGGTAGTCTAAGGTCAAGGTTGTACGCATTACAAGTTTGGCGCCCGGTTACCTGCGCGGCACAGGAGGACGGGAGGCAATTGAGTGTCGGGCAAAATTCAAACTGAGATCCGGCTCAGTAAGCCGCTGAGCCAGCCGGAGGTCGAGGCTTTTCTGAATATTCAGAGAACAGCCGAATTGCACTTGAATCAGCTCACGCAGCTCCTGCGGCCGCATGGATTCTCGCCGGCGCAGTACAACGTGTTGCGGATTCTGCGCGGCGCCGGGGAACAGGGCCTCCCCTGCGGCGAGATTGCCGCGCGCATGATCTCGCGCGACCCGGACATCACGCGGTTGATCGACCGCATGGAGCAGCGCGGATGGGTGGCGCGCAGCCGTTCCGAACAGGACCGGCGTGTCGTCACGGTAACCGTACGGCCGCAGGCGCTGGCGATGCTGGCGGCGCTGGATGAGCCGGTGGCCGAGCTGCACCGTGTGCAGTTCGCGGTGATCGACGCCAACAGGATCGCGATGTTGGTCTCGCTTCTGGAAGTACTCCGCGAGGAGTCGAAGGCGCGGCGGGCCCAGCGAGCCTAGCGGGTTTGCGGAGTCACGCCGAGCCCATCCTGTAGGGACACCTCGGTGGGCAGAGCCACCATCTCTCCTTCGCGCAATCCGTCCAGCACCTCGACGTGCGTGATGCTGGCCACGCCCGTGCGGATGACGCGGCGTTCCAGATGGCCCGCGGCCAGCACATAGACAATGGTTTTGCCCTCCTCGCGGCGCAAGGATTCCCTGGGCGCTATGAGCGCCGATTCGACAACTTTCGACAGTATGGTGGCGTTCACGTTGGCGCCGGCCGGAAGCGTGCGGCCGGGATTGCCGGCGCGGCACAGCACCTCACCCACATGGCGCGAGCCGGCGGTGATGATCTGAACGGGCATCTTTTCGACGGCGCCGCTCCAGGTGCGGCCCGGCTGCGCGTCCCAGGTGAACACGACGGGCATGCCAACGGCGACGCGTCCCAGCTCGGGCTCGTCCACCTGGATGATGGCGCGCATGGTTTCGAGATTGCCGGCCTCGGCGATGGTGGCTCCGTTTTCGAGAACCGCTCCCTGCTTGACGGGCAGCGAATAGACGGCGCCCGTGATAGGCGATGTGACGGCCGTGCGCGCCGCGTTGCTGCGCGCCAGGGCCAGGGCGGCTTCGGCGTTGCGCTCGCGGGCCAGCGCGGAGGCAAGCGACGGTCCGTCCGCGCCCAAAGCGGCCAGACGTTTTTCGACACCTTCGCGCGTGGCGCGGGCCACGGCGAGGCGGTCCGCCGCCTGATCCCGCTCGGCGCGCGTGGCGGCTTGCGCGGCGGTCAGGGCTTCCAGATTCTTCAGGCGGCGGGCTGCGTTGGCCTCCTCGACGCGGGCCGTTTCGAGCGCACTCTCCAGCTCCGCGCGCGCGGCGGGCGGAGCGCCACGCCTGGCCGAGGAGACGGCGGCGCGGGCCTGCTCCATCTCGGCTTCAGCCGCCACAACGGCGGCGCGGGCCGCGTCACTCTCCATGTGGCCCACAACCTCACCGCGAACGACGCTGTCCCCCAGAGCAATCGTGAGAGAGGCCAGCCGGCCGGCCATGGGAGCACGAATGGCAGCCCATTCGGAGGGCTCGATCCGCGCGTTCGTGGTAAGTGTGCTTTCCAGGCGTCCGCGCGTGACCTTGGCGAACGGGACCACCGGCGCGCCGCCGCGTCCCAGCAGCCAGTACACACAAGCGCCGGCCACGGCCAGCAGGCCCAGCGCCGCCAGCCACCTCATGCGCGCGGCTCCACGCACCAGGCAAACAGCAGACGCCACTCGGCCGCTTCCACGGCGGCCACCAGCGCGCGCTCATCCGCGCCGCCACGCGTGCGGGCGTGTTCATACAGGTCGAGGAACGCAAACGGGTCCCATTCGGAAGTGGGGCTCCAGCCCAGCCGCGCCGCCTCTTCGTGGAGGGCGGGGAAGATGGCGTGACGTCCCACGCGGCGGAACCAGTAGGCGGCGTTGCCCGCGTCGGGCTCCCGGCGGTGCACGATGGCGTGCCAGTAGCTGCCCTCGGCCGTGGCGATCTCCTGGGCTAGCGCGTGTGCCCGGTCCCAATCGTCCCAACGCAGCCAGAGCCCGGCCAGGGCCGCTTCCGGAGCGCGCGCGCCGGGGAACAACTCGCCGGCCGGCCGGAGCGCCCCGGCGGGTTTGGCGGTGAAGGAAAGACCGGCGGCAGTAAGGATGGATTCGAAGTCGGTGACGGGACTATCCATAAAAAGCGAACGGGGCGAACCGTTTCCGGCTCGCCCCATTCTCTCAGATTGAGTCTCTGATTCCGTGAACTACTTGCGCAAACGGCGTCCGAGGAAGCCCAAACCCACGAGGCCGATGCCCATCAGGGCCATCGAGGTTGGCTCCGGAACCTCACCGTTGGGGCACGCCGGCATGCCGGGGTCGCCGCACTCGGCCGTGAACGTCCGGAAATTGTCGAACACAACGTCCAGGTTGGTCACGCCGATTACGCGGAAGCCGAACTGCGTGATCGTCGTCGGGTCGAATCCGCCGCCAAACGAAGCCTTGGTAAAGGTGAGCGTATAGCCGGGAGGCGCCAAAGGCAGAACCAGCGCGGGCGAAGAGGTCCACGTGGTGCTGCCATCGGTGGCGAACATCTCCACGCTGCCGCCGACAACGTCGGCCAGTACCACTTCGAGCACGAACGAGGTGAGATCAGCCGACAGTCCCATCGCGCCGCCGCCCGTCTTCTGGTAACGGACGCCGCCGGATCCATTGGAAAGGGGATCGATTCCGAAGAGATAGTATCCCGCCGCGACTTCCGTGTCCACAAACAGCGGCCCGCTCGTCGAGCTGATGTACAACTGGCGGTCTACACCGTAGCCGCCGCCGAGCGCCATGAATGAACCCGTGTTTGTGCCTCCGTTGGAGGCCGAAATGTTCGATTGAGGAGTTTCGAAATCATCGACCACCGTGATTATCGTCGCTCCAGCATTAATGGCTGACAGCCCAATGGCCGCCAAACTGAGCAGGATTTTTTTCATCCCCACCTCCGAATGATATTTGTGCGCTGGCTGCTTTACGTCCAGCTTCCTCGTAATGGTACGAAGTCTCACAGAAAGAGTCAAGTCACAATTTGGTTAAAACTTTAGGAATGTTTGGTTTGTGGAGAAGTGCCCGCAAACGCGGGTAGTACCGGGGCGGACATGCGGGTAGCGCAAAACAAAACGTAAGGGAGTACTGAGTCAATAAGATACCAGTACTTTTCTAGGGTTTACCTGATGAGATTTTCGGTACCCACAGCCATGCTTCGTCTTTCCCCTTTTTTCTTCCAGGGCAGGACGCAGGAGCGCTCCTCGTTGCCCAAAACAATTGATTCATGTTATGTTCGGGCTTCGCCCTATGCCCTCTTACCGCGTTTTCCGGATGAAGGACCATGTTCGCCAGAGCTTCCGCTGGGCTGCCCACACACTGGGGCTGGCCAACGTGAAGCCGCGTGACTACATGGAGCAGGAACAGACCGTGGAGGCCGCCTCGCCCTACGCCGCCTGGATGCAATGCAAGGATACCGACGCCCCGTTGGATGTGGGCGACGTGCTGCAGGGCGAAACGGGCGGCCTGTACATCTATAAATATGTCGGCTTTGAGGATGCGCGGTGGGTGCTGCCCGAGGTTAAGCCCGGCGCGGCGCAGGCTGAGGACGAGCACGCGGCGGCGGTTACGAACTAGAACCATCGCGGCCGGAATGCCCCGTACGGTATGGCCAGCGCGGAGAGTTCGCTTCCGGGCTATTATGGATGCTGGTATGGATTTGCCTCATCGAGGCGCCGAGCGGATCAACAGCTTTGCCCTGGTAACGTATATTCCAGATCCGCTGGCGTCCTTCCTGAACGATCTCAGGGAAGAGTTGGAGTGTACGGGCCCGGCGCCGCGCGCGCACGTGACGCTGCTTCCGCCGCGTCCCATCCAGCGCCCCACCTGCGAAGCCGTGAAGCAGTTGGGCGAGAGTGTGGCCACGGTGGACCCATTCGAGTTGACGCTGGGGGGGCCGGAGCTGTTCACCGCCACCAACGTTGTCTACATCTCCATCGCCAGTGGTCTCGACCGGTTGGAGTCGGTGCACGCGATGTTGAATGAGGAGACGCTCGGCTATGACGAGCCGTTCCCCTATCACCCTCATGTGACGCTGGCGCAGGGACTGCCCGCTTCGGCGACGCACCAGGCTCTCGAGGTGGCGCGCATCCGTTGGGCTCAGTATCCTCATGCGCGGAGCTTCTGGGCGGGGTCGGTTGTGTTTGTGCAGAACACACTGGACAACCACTGGCTGGACCTGGCGGAGATTCACTTGGGCGCCGAGAAGCGGAAGCCCGCGCCGGTGCTGGCCGCCAGGGGCGGTCAACGGAACTGCCCGTAGCCGGCTGCTATTCGAACAGGCCGATCTGGCGCTGTTCGTCGTCCTTCCTGCCCTTGGTTTTCACCTGGCCGCCGATCACGCCGAGGACTTTGACGCCACGCAGCGCGGATCGTGGCGCGAAGATTCGCTGATTATTCGCTGTTGGGTCGGGCGGTGTGTAGGTGACGCCTCCCACTTCGAGCGACAGCAGGTTATTCGGCACCACACCTTGCAGGACGTCGCCATCGCGGTATTCCAGTTGAATCCAGAGGCCCTCGGTTTTGGGGCGGCTGCGGAAAACACGCTGTTCGCGCCAGGGGGGGGCGCCTTCTATATCGCGAACAAAACAAATAGCCTTTACCTCTTCCAGCGGGATGTCTTGCAGGGTGCCCTGGGGGCTGAGAATGGAGACGCCGGCCGCGCCGGGCGCCTCGGCGGAGTCCAGGTAGCCCCCCACGGAAGCGCGGTCGAAGCGGTGCACCACCACCTTTTTGTTCGTCGAAGCGGCCACGAGGAACCCCTGCGGCGGCGTGGCGGCGGTCCGGGGGCCGACACGATTCGCCTTTATGTTTCAAACAATTCCGCAAATATTGTATCATTGGCTCAATGAGCGCGGGTGTCAGCAGAGGCAGGCGAGGCGGCAGGCGGCCGTCCGCCGTGGTCTCCGTTCCGGCGTCCGGCTTGGCAGGCAATGCGGCGCAGGGGCCCCCGTCCCGGCTGCCGGGGCTGGTGCGGTCGTTTCTCGCCCACGCCCGTCTGGAAAAAGGCTTGTCGGCGAACACATTGGAAAGCTATGGCCGCGATCTGGAACGCTACGCCTCCGGGACGCTACAGCAGTTTGGCGACGAACTGCCCGCCGCGGTGAACGTGCGGGCGCACCTGGATTCGCTGTACGCCGGCGGGCTCTCCAGCCGTTCGGTGTCGCGGCATTTGACGGCGCTGCGAACCTTCTGTCTGTATCTGCAGCGCGAAGGAATCCTGGACGCCGATCCCGTGGGAACGATTCCACTGCCGAGGCAGTGGCGGCGGCTGCCCAAGCGGTTAAGTGAAGAAGAGATTGCCCGGCTGACGGCGGCGCCCGACACGGGCACAGCCGCCGGGTTGCGCGACCGGGCGATGATCGAGCTGCTGTATGCGTCCGGACCGCGCGTGAGTGAGCTCTGCGCCATTGAGTTGCGGAATCTCGATCTGGACATGGGGCTGGTGCGCGTGACGGGGAAGGGCAATAAGCAACGCATCATTCCGTTCGCGCCCGCCGCGGCGCGCGCCATGGCCGAGTATCTGCGCCAGGGAAGGCCACGGTTGTTACAGGGCCGCCCGAGCGCCTACCTGTTTGTGACCGAGCGGGGAGGGCCACTCACACGCCAGGCGTTCTGGCGCGTGATTTCCCTGGCCGGCCGGAAGGCCGGAATCGCGCAGAAGCTGACGCCCCATCTTCTGCGGCACACCTTTGCCACTCATCTCCTGGAAGGAGGCGCCGACCTGCGCAGCGTGCAAACCATGCTTGGTCACGCCGACATCTCCACCACCCAGATCTACACGCACGTGCTGCCTTCGCGGCTACGGAGCGCCATCGAGCGCCACCACCCGCGGGGATGATGGTATGCGCATAGCCCACGGAGCCCTTTCATGAGCGATTACATGTTCATGCTGGAAAGCCACATGCGGCCCCAGCAGTTCGCCATTGTGCAACTGGTGCAGGCCGCCGCCGAGCAGGCCGGTCTCAATGTGTACCTGAGCGGCGGGGCGATGCGGGACATGCTGGGCGGATTTCCGCTGCAGGATGTCGATTTTACGGTGGAAGGCAGCCCGGCCAAGCTGGTGAAGCAGCTTGCCGCGAAGAATGGCGCGGTGGTGCTTGCCGAAGACGCGCTGCGCAAGTCGTGGGAGTTGCGGTTCCCGTCGGGCGTGGTGAGCGGCATCGGCATGGCGCACGAGGCGCGTTACGCCAGGCCCGGCGCCAAGCCGCAGGTGAAACCGGCGACGATTCACGAGGACCTGCGCGGGCGCGACTTCACCATCAACGCGATTGCGCTGTCGTTGAACCGGGCCTCGCGCGGCCTGCTGATCGACCCCACCAACGGTCAGGGCGATCTGGAGGCGCGCGAGATTCGCACCACCGGCAACTACACGCTGTACGACGACCCGTCGCGCATCCTGCGGATGCTGCGCCTAAAAACACGGCTCGGCTTCGAGGTGAGCCCGCGAACGCAATCGCAGTACGAGAACGTGCGCGAGGCCAAGCTCGAACTGAAGATCACGCCGGAGCAGTTGTATCACGAGTTGCGCGCGATGGCCGATGAGCCGAACCCGGGCCTGTTGATTGAGACGCTGGAGCGCGAGGGTCTGCTGACGCTGTTCGCGCCGTCGATTACCGGGGCGAAGCTGAACCTGCCCGGGCACGAGAAGCTTCTCAAGCTGCGGCAGATGGTGCCGTTCGGCGCGGAGTTCCATTCGGAGAATCTGGGGCTGTTTCTGTTCGTGCTGACAGAAAAGCTAAGCGCGAAAGAGCGCGCCGGGCTGGTGAAGTTCCTGGGAATTCCCAAGGCCGATCTGGCCACGATGACCAAGCTGGACGCGGCGTCCAAGAAGTTGGAGGCCACGCTGAAGTCGGCCAAGTTGAACCGCGCCTCGCTGGTGTATCAAACGCTGCTCACAGCGCCGGGCGAACAGATTCTGTATCTGGCGTACAAGTCGGCCCAGCGCCTGGTGCAGGACCGGATCAAGAAGCACCTGACGCAATACTTGCCAGGCGTGATCGAGATCACCGACCAGGAGGTTTCCAACTGGTGCGGGCTGGCGCCGGAGGACGAGAAGTTTCCACAGAAGCGGAAGGACTACATTCTGGGCCGTCTGGACGGGCGGATTCGCAAGCCCGCGCCAGAGCCAGTGCCCGAGCCCGAGCCACAACCGCCGGGACGGATGCTGCGGCAGCCGAGCGCGGCGCGGGCCCCCCGGTAACGCCGCCCGGATCAAGCGCGCGGCGAATGATTGCCGCCGGCTGGAGCCTGGCGGCCTTCGCCCACCTGCTGACGCCACATCGCATAGTAAAGCCCCTTATTGGCGAGCAACTCCTCGTGACGGCCTGATTCCACGATGCGGCCGCGTTCCAGAACGTGAATGCGGTCGGCGTGCATGACCGTGGAGAGACGGTGCGCGATGAGGCAGGTGATGGCCTGGCGGTGGGCGGCGACCGAGCGGATGGTCTCGGTGATCTCCTCCTCGGTGAGCGAGTCCAGCGCCGAGGTGGCCTCGTCGAAGACGAGCAATTCGGGACGGCGCAGAAGAGCGCGCGCAATCGACAGGCGCTGCTTCTCGCCGCCTGAGACCTTCACGCCGCCCTCCCCGATCAGCGTGTCCAGACCCTGGCCCGCGCGGGCCAGCAGCGGGCTCGCGGCGGCCTGTTCGAGCACGGCCAGGCATTCGGCGTCGCTGGCGCCCGGCTGGACGAAGGTGAGGTTTTCGCGAATCGAGCCGGAGAATAACTGGGCGTCCTGTGTGACAAATCCGGTCCGTTCGCGGAGCGATTCGATGGCGGCTTGGTCCTCGGGGGTGCCGTTATAAAAAATGTGTCCTGACTTAGGACGGTAGAGACCGACCAGTAACTTCACCAGAGTGGTCTTGCCAGCTCCCGACGGGCCGGCGAAGGCGATGGTTTCGCCGCGCCGGGCCGCGAAGCTGATCTCTTCGAGCGCGGGCCGCGACGCCGAGCGGTGCTGGAAGGTGACATTGTCAAAGACCAATGTTTCCAAGGGTCCTATGGCCACGGGCCGGGCGGGGCGCGGCTCCGGCTCCATCTTCAGGATTCCGGCGAAGCTGGCCAGCGAGACCTCGGTTTCGCGGTAGACGTTGATCACGTTCCCCAACTCCTGGAGGGGGCCGAAGATAAAGAACGAGTAGATAAAGAGTGAGAAGAACTGCCCCACCGTGATGCGCTGCGTGAAGATGAGATAGAGCATCAGGAACAGGATGGAGGTTCTGAGTAAGTTGACAAACGTTCCCTGAATGAAGCTGAGGCTGCGCAGGTAGCGGACCTTCTTTAATTCGAGCTTCAGGATCTTGCCCGTGGCCGAGTTCAGCCGGCCGATTTCCTGTTGCGCCAGCCCGAGGCTCTTCACCAGCTCGATGTTCCGGAGCGACTCGGTGGTGGCGCCGGCGAGCGCCGTGGTTTCGCCGACAATCTGCTTCTGCACCGCCTTGATTTTGCGGCTGAGCAGTGAACTGAGCCCGCCGAGCAGCGGCACCGTGAGCAGATAGGCCGGCACGATGGACCAATGGACGCGGATGGCATAGAGCGTCACGAACAGGACGCCAATGATGGTGGTGAAGACGAGGTTGATGGAGGTGGTGATGAAGCGCTCCACGTCGGTGCGCACCTTTTGCAGCTTGCCCAGGGTCTCACCGCTGCGCTGGTCTTCGAACATCATGTAGGGCAGCTCCAGCGAGTGGCGGATGCCGTCGGCATACATCCGCGCGCCCACCTGCTGGACGATCAGATTGACGCAGTAGTCCTGGAAATTCTTGGCCACGCGCGAGACGAAGGCCACGCCAACGGCGGCGCCCAGCAGCAGGCTGACGCCGCGGATGAACCCCGCCTGCGTGTAATCGCCGTGGCGCGTGGCGTAAGAGTCGATGAGGTGGCGGAAAATCAGCGGGTCCAGAAGCGAAAAGATCTGATTGATGGCGGCCAGAAGCAGCGCGCCGGCCGCGAGTTGCCAGTGCGCACGGAGGTATCGGTACAAAATTGCCATGGAACGGATGCGTGCCCCTCTCTGAGACCATTGTCGCCGAGCCAGGGCGGGCGCGCCCGGAGGTGCGGAGCGCGCTGTCGCGAGATGCGAGTGTTAAGCTGAATTCATGGAGGCCGGACCCTCGCGAAAGTCGGCGCTCACAATGCCGGCGGCGGCTCAAGCCGCGATTCAGGAGCTGAAGGAAGCCGATATCGTCATCGGGATTCCGAGCTACAACAATGCCCGGACCATCGGTCATGTTGTGCGCGCGGCGGTGGCCGGACTGCAGAAGTACTTCCCGCAATACCGGTCCGTGGTGGTGAACTCCGACGGCGGGTCAAAGGACGGAACGCCGGAGGCGGTGCTGGGCGTGGAAGCGGCCGATCCGCGTCTGCTGCTACTGTCCACGCCGTTGTCGGGCGTGCACAGGTTGTCGCTGCCGTATCACGGCGTGCCGGGCAAAGGTTCGGCGTTCCGGATGATTTTTCAAATGGCGTCGGAGCTGAATGCGCGCGTCTGCTGCGTGGTGGACTCCGATTTGCGCTCGATCACGCCGGAGTGGATCGATCTTCTGGTGCGTCCGGTGCTGCACGGCGGCTTCGACTTCGTGGCGCCCTATTATCACCGGCACAAGTACGACGGTACGATTACGAACTCGATCATCTATCCGCTGACACGCGCCTTGTACGGGCCGCGCATCCGGCAGCCGATTGGCGGCGATTTCGGTTTATCCGCGGCCATGGTGCGGCGGTATCTTCAGCACGAGGACTGGGAATCCGACGTCGCCCGTTTCGGCATCGACATCTGGATGACCACGACGGCGGTGGCCGAGAACTTCCAGGTGTGCCAGGCGTTTTTGGGCGCCAAGCTGCACGACGCCAAGGACCCGGGCGCCGACCTTTCGGCGATGCTGCAGCAGGTGTTGTCGAGTGTGTTCGCGCTGACCGCGCGCTATTCCGGTGCGTGGCGGCCGCGCACGGGGAGCCAGCCCTGCGAGCTGTTCGGCTTCCGTTACGACGTGGGACTGGAGCCCGTCGCGGTGAATGTGGAGCGGATGCTGGACGCTTTCGCCAAGGGCTTTGAAGACCTGCGCGACGTGTGGGGAATTGCCTTGTCGCAGGCAACGATGCGGGCGCTGGCCGGTTTGGCGCGTGCGGCGCGCGAGCCCGGCGCGGCGGATACCTTTCACCTGGGAGACCGTTTGTGGACGGGGCTTGTCTATGAGTTCGCGGCTGCGTGGCGGCGCGAAGCCGTGGAGCGGGGGCACATCATGCGTTCGTTCACGCCGCTGTATTTGGGCCGTGTGGCGAGTTGGGTGATCGAAACGCGGCCCATGGATGCGAACGCCGTGGAGGAGCGCATGGAGCAGCTCTGCCTGACGTTCGAGGCGATGAAACCATACCTCGTCGAGCTGTGGGACAACCCATTGGCTCCCTATCCCGGCGAGACGGCCATCACGGCCAAGGAGACCGCCCATGCTGGAAACGATTAATGAGATCCTGCAACGCACGTGGGGACATCTCTACTCGGGACTGACCTTCTATCTGCCTCCGCTGATTGTCGCCGTCATGATTCTGGCGGCGGCCTGGGTGGTGGCGCATGTGGGCCGCTACCTTGTTTCGAAGCTCGTCAAGGGGATCGCGGCGGACCGCTTCCTGAAGAGGACCGGACTGTCGAACCTGCTGCGGCCCGAGGGCGACTTGCGCACGGGGCCTCTGGTGGCGCGCGCGGCCTTCTGGCTGCTGCTGCTGGGCGGGGTGTTGTCGGCCATCAGTGTGTTCGAGACGCAGTGGACGCAGAGAATCGTGGAGACGGTGGTGCTGCTGGCGCCGAAGGCGGCCACGGCAGGCCTGATTTTATTGGCTGGAATGTGGCTGAGTCTCTACCTGTCACGGAGCATGTTGTTGTGGGCGTCGGAAGAGCGGCTGCCTTCTCCGCGGCGCTGGGCGGCTTCCGTGCGCGCCATTGTGGCCTTCACGGCCGTGGTGGTGGCGGCCGACGTTTTGAACTTCGCGCCGGCCGTGTTCTTCGCGGCGTTCGTCATTCTGGTGGGTGGATCGGTGCTGACGGCGGCCATCGCCTTTGGTCTGGGCGGGCAGCACGCGGTGAGGCGCTGGATGCAGGGCCGGGACCGCGGCCACGCGTCGCGCCTGAAGCAGGAGGACGAGGTGT
>JADLCT010000107.1 GCA_020847045.1 Bryobacterales bacterium
CTGGGACAAGCGCCCGCCCGGACCTCCGCTGCCGGAGGAGGTGGCGCGCCGCACCAGCGAGAAGTACCGCGAGGCGTACACGGTCCTCACGGGGCGCGAGCTGCCCCCTCTATGAACTGGCTCGACGTCGTATTGGGCTTCGTGCTCGCGGGCTCGGTGGCCGCGGGCCTCGCCCGCGGCTTTATCCGGGTGGCCATCGGGTTCGGCGCCGCCATTGTGGGCCTGCTGTGCGGACTGTGGCTCTACGGCACGGCGGGCTCCTTCTTTCTCGACTACGTCAGCTCGCGCGCCGTGGCCAATTTCATCGGATTCACCCTCGTGTTTCTGGCGATTCTGCTCGGCGGTACGTTGATTGGGAAGCTGCTGGCCATCATTTTCAAGTGGGCAGGGCTAAGCTGGCTGGACCGCCTGGCCGGCGGCGTCTTCGGCCTGGTGCGGGGCGTGCTCATCGGCACGGTGATCGTGCTGGCCGTGATGGCCTTCACCTTGAAACCGCCGCCCAAGGCGGTGCTCGATTCGCGCCTCGCGCCTTACGTGGTGGACGCGGCCCACGTGATGGCCATGATGGCCCCGCGCGAGCTCCGCGAGGGCTTCGCCCACAGCTACGAGCAGGCCAAGAAAGCGTGGGAAGATACGATTAAGAGGGGGCCGGTCAAGCTGCCCGCCGAAAAGCTGTAGGCCTCCCCGGACATCGCATGGATCTTCTGATTTTCGACCTTGACGGCACCTTGATCGACTCGCAACTGGACCTGGCGCACTCGGTCAACGCCGCCCGCGCCCATATGGGCATGCCTCCGCTCGAGCACGAGCGGGTCTACTCCTACGTCGGCAACGGCGCGCCAGTGCTGATCCGCCGCGCCCTTGGTCCGGAGGCGAGCGAAGCCGATGTCGGAACAGCGCTGGCCTACTTCCTCGATTACTACCGCGAGCACATGCTCGACAACACCGTGCTCTACCCCGGCGTGCGCGAGTCGCTCGACCGTTTCCGCGATCGCGGCCTCGCCATGGCCGTGCTGACCAACAAGCCGGTGCGCTTCTCGCAGGCCATCGTCGACGGCCTCGGGCTCGGCGGGCACTTCTTCCGCGTCTACGGCGGCAACAGCTTCGAGCAGAAGAAACCGCACCCGATGGGGGTGGAGGCGCTGCTGGCCGAGGCCGGCGCAACGAAGGACCGCACCATGATGGTGGGCGACAGCGCCGTCGACGTGCGCACCGCCCGCAACGCCGGCATCGCGGTGTGCGGCGTCACCTACGGGTTCCAGCCCGAGACCTTCGCCGAAGATCCGCCCGACCTGCTGGTGGACCGCATGGAGCAACTGGCGGAGCGCGTGCTGAACGGCAAGCCCTACCGGAACACGTAGTAGAGAACGCCCAGGCAGCCAAGAAGCGCCCCGGCCATCAACCTGGGGTCGGAAACGCTGGCGAATTTGCGATCGAGGACCGCGGCGAGTGGCGTGTCCCACGCAAGCCCCTCCACCTGCTCCTTCCGGGGCGGCGGCGTGAGCAGGCTCGTAACCACGAAAAGCGCCGAACAGAGACAGAAGGACCACCACGCCTGCATCATGAAAGGGATGCCCCAGCGGTGCGTGATGATCTTCTCCTCTCCGAAGATTGGCAGGTCGAGCGCGAAAGAGATAGCGCCGGCGACGAAACCCGAGACCAGCGTCGCCAGGGAGGCTTCCTTGGTGCCGCGGCGCCAGAAGACGCCGAACACAAACACAGTGGTGATAGGTGGAGCAAGGTTGGAGGCAATTGCATTGATGGCTTCGAAGATGCTCGAATAGCGCCCGGCCTGAGTGGACCAAGCCATGGCCAGCGCCATAATCGCCACGGCGCTGACGCGTCCGATGCGCACCTGCGCCTGGTCACTGGTCCGCGGCCGCAAGCGGCAAACGATGTCAACCGCCACCAGCGTCCCCGTGCTATTCAAAGCGGACGCGACGGTGCTCATCAATGCCGCCAGCACCGCAGCCGCGATGATCCCCTTGAGCCCCGTTGGAACGAGTTGGTTGATCAGCACGGGTAAGGTCTGATTACTGCTGTTGCCAATGATGTCTTTGAAGAGAACGTGGGCGCACACGCCTGGGAAGACAAGGAGGAAAACGGGCAGGATCTTCAGCAAGCCGGCCAGAAGCGGCCCGGCCTGCGCGTCGAACTCGGTCCGGGCCGCCAGGACGCGCTGCACAATCGTCTGGTCGGTACACCAATACCATACTCCCAATACGGGGTAGCCCAGCAGCACCGCGTACCAGTTCAACCCCACTGCGCTGTCCGTCTGGATCATGCTCAAGTGCCCCGGCCGGACAGCCGCCTGAAAGCCGGCCAGCGTGTGGATGCCGTGCGCGGGCAGCGCCAGTACGGCAAGCGCCGTGATGATGCAGGCGCCGAGCAGGAGGATGACGGACTGTATGGTCTCCGTCACCACTACGGCTTTGAGTCCCCCGGCCACCGTGTAAGTGGCGGTGATCAAGGAGACGGCCACGATCGAGACCGTCACGTCCAGTCCAAAAAACTGCTGGAACACGGCGGCCCCTGCGTATAGGCTCATGCCAATGTGGATGAACAGCGCCGCCAGGATCGCCATGAACGCCAGGAACGACCGCGAGGCCGGACTGTATCGCCGCTCCAGATACTCCGGCAGCGTCGCGATCCGGCTCCTGAAATAGAACGGGGCGAAGACAATTGCCAACAGCACCAGAGCCGGTACGGCCATCCACTCGAAGTTGCCCCAGACAAGTCCTTCGTTGTACCCGGAAGCGGCAAGCCCCACCATGTGAATCGTGGAAATGTTGGAGGCAAACAGCGCCGCACCCACCGTCGGCCAGCCGAGCGACCGGCCGGCAAGGAAATAGAATGCGCCAGTCATGCGGGCGCGCCGTGTCGAGAGCACGCCCGCCGCCAGGATGCCCGCCAGGTACAGCACGATGATGGCGAGGTCGAGGAGAGGAATCTTCATCGCCAACTGTCAGGTGCGTTTACGGTCCGCCATGGCGGTGAGCCGGACCGCGGCGGACGGGTCCCTTTCCGCCATCTCCTTGAGTATGCGGCGGGAATCTTCTGAGTTTTCCCGCCAGAGAAGCCTGGCGGCGGTCTGACGGTACCGCCAGTCCGGGCTCGTCACCCACCTCCGGACCAGTGCCTTGTCCACTGGCAGCGGCTGTGATTGCTCCACGCGCGGCATCCCCAGATAAACGCGGTCGCCACG
This sequence comes from Bryobacterales bacterium, assembly GCA_020847045.1. GTDB lineage: Bacteria > Acidobacteriota > Terriglobia > Bryobacterales > Bryobacteraceae > JAFLBB01. The sequence continues at coordinate 3,206 of JADLCT010000107.1, forward strand.
GGAGAACTGCGCGTGGAGCCGGTCTTTGGGGAAGTAGACGACGACCGGGTCGTAGTCCTGGCC
>JADLCT010000108.1 GCA_020847045.1 Bryobacterales bacterium
CTGCAAAACCTTTATTCGGGGGTTCGATTCCCCCCCGCGCCTCCAACAGTTCTAATCCTCCCGCTCAAACTTTCCGCCACACGCTGGCGACGGCTTTCCTCAATTGCCTCTTGAGCCTGCGGGCCGACGCTTCCAGCATGGCGTCCTCCTCCTGGGCGATGCAGTTCCACACCGCGGCGAAGTCACGCGCAAGCGCCTCGAGGGCTTCCATGTTGGACTTGCCGTACGCATAGAGCGTGAGTTCGGAGTTCTCAAGCACGACGTGACCGTAGCTTCTGGTGCGATGCAGTCGAAGAGGCGGCTGAAAACGAAATTCCACGTTCCGCCATTGAATCGCATCAACCTCAAGAACCGGCCGCGACAACAGTCTTGGCGGTGAGGCGTGGTGGAGCCGGACATTGCCGTACGTGCGGGTAGCCATCTTCCTGCCAGCCTACACTCTCCCCACGGCACCCCTCAGCGTCTCCGCATACAGCCCCGCCACGCGGTGAAGATCATGTTCGCGCCGGATGTACGCCGCCGCCGCATCGCCCACTTGCGCAAGACCTTGGGGTGAGCGCAATGCCCACAGGCAATAAGCCAGAATCTGGTCCTCCTCGGCCATTCCCGCATCGCACCGTAAACATGCTTCGCGCGGGAAACGGGCAATCTCGCGGCCATCCGTTAGCATGGTGGCCAGCCCCGCTCCCATCAGGCGCACGGCAATTCCGGAACTTTCGCCGGCCGATGGATAGCGAAGGTTCAGGCACAGATCGGTGGCGCCGGCGTGCTGCCAGAACTCCCGCTCCGGCAGGTGGCCCCGGCGAATGATTCCGGGCTGGCCGAGATCCCACGCGAAGCTTCTCTCCACGCCAGGCGAGACGAACTCGCCGGCCACCAGCAGGTGGACAGGCAGCGTGGCCGCGCGCAGCCGCGCGAAGGCGCGCAGAACCGGTCCCAGCCGCTTTGTCTCGCGCAGGTGGCCGAAAACGCCCAGCACAAGCGCGCCGCCGGGAACACCCCACTCGCGCCGCAAGCGCGCACGCTCATCGCGGTCACCGGGCGCAACGGGATTCCACAGATGGGGAATCTCCACCACGCGAGCCCGCGGAGCATGGCGCAGCACCGTGTCCGCCGCACCCGGGTTGTGGACAATCACGGCAAGCGCAGACCGGCAGATGCGCGCAATCATGGGCCACGCAAAATAGGCGGACTCCACGCCCGACCGCGTCCGGTTTTGCCACAGGTCATGCGCCAGGCCCCTGTGCCACTCGCCGTAGTTGAAGACAAACTCCTCGACGTAGTCCGCTTCGCCAATTTCTCCCAGCAGGAAGTGATTCAGCAACGCATCGTGCAGCACCACCACGCCGGGCCGGCGTAGCGCCCGCCGGTAGATCTCGCGATGCAGCGGATTGTTCCCCAGGTGGTAAAGCTCCACGGCGGTATCCCGCGCAGGCGTGGCGCTCACCGGCAGCAACTCCCGCAATGCCGGCAGCAGCGCGGCGGAGTAGTCCGCGACGCCCGTCGGCGCCGGTGGCAGCGGCGAATGAAAGCCAACCGTCACCGCTTGACCCGCCTGCCAAACAGGGCCGTGCCGACGCGGATGTGCGTGGCGCCCTCTTCGATGGCAGCCTCGAAGTCATTCGACATGCCCATGGAAAGCGCGGGCAGGTGGTGTGCCTCCGCAAGCTCCCGCAAACGGCGGAAGTAGGGGCGTGACTGCTCGGGGTCCTCGCTCCACGGCGGCATGGTCATCAGGCCGGACAGCGCCAGACGCGAACAGCCGCGCACGGCTTCCATTAACTGCGGCAGTTCCTCCGGCGGCGCGCCGTGCTTGGCCTCCTCCGCGGAGAGCTTCACTTCGAGAAATACCTCCATTGGCCCGCACGCCTGTTCCTGAATCCGTTGCGCCAGCTTGGGGCTGTCCACGGTCTGGATCACCTGGAACAACTCCGCGGCGCGGCGCGACTTGTTCGACTGCAGATGGCCAATCAGGTGGAAACGCGCGCCGGGCAGCCCTGGCAGCGTAGGCGCCTTCGCATCGAACTCCTGCACGTAGTTCTCGCCAAAGTCGCGCAGCCCCAGCGCGTAGGCATCGAGAATCGCCTGCGCCGGAAACACCTTGGTAACGGCGATCAGCGTGACGCTGGAACGGGAGCGTCCGGCGCGCGCACAGGCGGCGTGGATCCGTTCCTCGACTTGGGAGAGATTTTCTGCGAGCACCACTACTCATCATAGAGACGGCCATGCGAGGCTGTCCGGTCCACCGAGCCATGCCGAAACCCCCGCCTCCAAATGCGCCGCCCGCCGGGGAGCTCATCGGATGTATTCAGCGTTTCCTGGCAAACGCGCGCGAGCCCGTGCTGCTGGAGCCAGGCGCGGAGTTGGTGGAAATCCTCGCCGGGCAATACGCCCTGACACCCGCGCCGCGCGGCGTCCGCCTGGAGGCCTGGGATCAGGCCAGCAACTACCACCGGCGCATCCTGGGCGTCAAGGAGCGAAGCGCGGGGCGCCTGGAGTTGGTGGTGGAGCGCTTCGGCGGCAAACTCGCCAAGGCCGTGCTGGCCGACCGCGCCCGGCACGCCGGCCACGGAATGGACCGGACGGCGCGCCGCATGGTGTTCGCCGAACGGCTGCGCGACTTCCTGTGCCGGCAATTCCCGGGCTGGCGCATCAGTGGCCTTACCGCGCATGGCGATCCGGAGAACCATCTGACGCGAATCTACCCGCGCGCCATGGCCGTCAAAGGAAAGAAGGCCTGGGCGGTGATCGCCGCGCCGCCAGGTGACCCCGCCGGCCGTCTGCTTACCTGTGGCCTGATCTGGCATAACTATCTGCGCTTCCGCGAGCGCCGTCTCTTCGTGGAGGGACTGGCGCTGCTGCTGCCACGCGAGCAGATTACCGCCACCTGCTTGCGTCTGCCCTGGCTGAACAAGCGCGCCGTCCGCGTGGCCGTGTTCGCATATGGGGAGGACGGCTGGGAACACGAGGTGGAGGCGGCGCACGGAAATTTCGAAACGTCGCTGCAGCCGGCGGCGTGGACGGAACCTCCCGCCGGTGGCGTTGGTACTCGGCATGCCGGGCACGGACCGGAATGGTGGCTGGAACAGGAGGTGCGTGGCAACCCGGCCGTGATCGACGGACGTTTGCTCCAGAAGCCCGTGTATGGCCAGGTGTCCGTCCTGGCCGGTATGGACCGCGGCATCATCGATCTGCTCGCCTGCTCCCGCGGTGGACGCCTCACGGTGATTGAACTGAAAGCCACCGCCGATCCTCAATTGCCTGTTCAGGCGCTCGATTATTGGATGCGCGTGGCCGGGCACGCCACACGGAGCGAGTTCGGTCCGGCGGGCTACTTCCCCGGTGTGGCGCTGACGGCCGAGCCGCCACGCCTGCTCCTGGCGGCCCCGGCGTTTGAGTTCCACCCCACCACGGAGATCGTGCTGAGCTACTTCGATCCGGCCATCGAGGTGGAGCGCGTGGGGCTGGCGGTAGAATGGCAGAAGCGGATCCGGGTGTCGTTCCGGTTGCACGGAATGCGGCGTCCCGGGTAAGCCATGCGCCTATGTCGGCCCGCTTGTTGAAGCAGATTCGAACGGCTGTCGAGCAGCTAAACCCGCACGACGTGCGGATGGCCGCCGAACGCCCGGTGAGCGTGGTGCTGCACGCCAGCGGCAGCGCCTCCTACGCGGCCATGGAGGATTTCTTCGCCCCGGCCGGCGTCTCTCACAAGAAACGCATGGAGGTGGTGGAGTACCTGTTCCGGGAAGGCGATCCCGATGCGCCGCCCGGCGCCGATCTGCATGTCGTGGACCGCTCGCTGGCCCTTCAGGTGGGCGGCGATGGCCTCGATCTGCCCCCCGGCACATTTGTGTACGACGAGCAGCGGCCCCATGCCCTGGTGGAAGCCGTCCTGGCGGCCCGTCAGGATCTCGGCCTCCCCCTGGCGCGCGCCTTTCCTCCCTTCCGCGGCATCGTCTCGCAGCGGACCATCCATCAGATCTCGAAAGAGAACGCCGTGTTCGCCCTCGCCACAGCCCTTCCCGACATCGCGCCGGGCATTCTCAGCCTCCCCTGGGCCCTCCCGGAGGCCATGTCGGACACAGCCGTCCTGACCGTGAACCAGATCCGCATGGCGTTTCTCCTGGCCGCGGCGAGCGACCGTCCCGTGGGCTACCGCGAGCAGAAGATGGAGGTGGCCGGTATCATCGCCGGCGCCTTCGGCTGGCGGGCGCTGGCCCGTAATCTGGTGGGAAAAATTCCGTTCGGAGGAGGACTGCTGCCCAAGGCCGCCATTGCCTACGCGGCCACCTATGCGGAGGGAAGGTCCATTGAACGCCTCTACAGCCGCGGCTATGGTTTGACGCGCAAGGAACGCAATCTCGAATATGGTTCGGCCATGGCCAGGGGCCGGCAGGTGGTGGGCGCTCTCTACGACGCCTGGCAACAGCGCCGCGCGAAAGCACTCCGCTAGATACTCCGGCAGTGAAGTAGACTATAATGCGAGTGTAAGGAGGCCGCATGAGATCCATTGGCGTCCCTGAGCTGGTAATTATCCTGGGAATCGCCGTGCTGCTGTTTGGCGGACGGAAGATCCCGGAAGTGGCCAAGGGCTTGGGAGAAGGCATTCGCAACTTCAAGAACGCCTTGAAGAGCGAGGACAAGGCGGAAGAAAAGAAGCAGGCGTAAGCGGCCTTGCATGCCCGCCCCATCGCAATTTGAGGGGTGCGCGCGACATTCCATTTTGCAAACACGAAACCCCCGCGGCTCGAGCACGCGGGGGTTTTTTCCATCCACTGTTCCCGTCGCGGGAACTACTTCTTCTTCGGCGGCACAATGGCGTCTTTGCACGCCTTGGCGATCCGGAACTTCACCACCTTCTTGGCGGGAATCTTGATCGCGTCACCGGTGGCCGGGTTGCGGCCCATGCGCGCCTTGGTGTCGCGCAGAACCAGCTTGCCCAAGCCAGGCAGCGTGAACATCTTGTTCTTCTTGGTTTCGGAAATGGCAACGGCGGCGATGGTGTCCAGTGCCTGTTTGGCCACCTTGTTGGACACGCCGATGGTTTCCGCCAGCTTCTTCACCAGTTGCGCTTGCGTCATCTTCTTGCTTTCGGCCATGGATGCTCCTTACTATCCCAATGAACTTACCGTACGGAACGTCACGGCTGCCGCCAACCGGGAAGCCGGCGTGGCCATCCAGCGCGAAACATAATCGTGCGGATTTGTTTGCGCTCTCAGGATAACGGAAGCCGTTCCGGCTGTAAAGAGAGGAGTATGCCCGGAAAGGCGTTTTTTCAAGGATTTTTGCGTCCGAAGGACGTCTTGGAGGCTAAAATCAATGCTTTCGGGTGGGAGAAGTCCCCGAAAGCGCTTGATACAGGTCTCTTTTGCCCATTCCATGCCGCCGGGCGACGGTCTTGATGGCGTCCATGCGGGGGGCGCCGGCGGCCATCTCCGCCTCCACTTCGGCGGCCAGACCGCCGGGCGAAGCGGGCTCGGGCGCTGGCGCGTGGCGGTCCACCACCAGCGTGAACTCGCCCCGGATGGAGGCGCGCGCCGACAGGGCCGCCAGCACCTCGGAGATGGTTCCGCGCAGAAACTCTTCATGCATTTTAGTGAGCTCGCGCCCGGCGGCCATCTTCCGGTCTCCGAGCACCACGCGCATGTCATCCAGTGTTTCCAGAATCCTGTGCGGTGCTTCGAACAGGAGCAGCGTGGCCGGGATCGCCCGAAGATCTTCGAGAGCGGTCCGGCGCGCGCCTCCTCGTGGTGGCAGAAAACCGGCGAAGTAGAAGGCGTCCGTGGGCAGTCCCGAGGCGGCGAGCGCGGCCAGAGGCGCCGACGCGCCGGGGATGGGCACAACGCTCAGTCCCTGCTCGGTGGCCAGGCGGACCAGCCGGAACCCGGGATCCGAGATCAGCGGCGTGCCGCCATCGGAAACCAGCGCCACGCGAGCCCCGCCAGCGATCTCCTCAACGATCGACTCGGCCAGCCCGGCTTCATTATGTTCGTGAAGACTGCGCGTGGGTTTGCGGATCGCGTAGGCTTCCAGCAGCTTCGCCGTCTGCCGCGTGTCCTCGCAGGCGATCCAATCCACCGATTGCAGCGTGTCCACGGCCCGCCGGGACAGGTCGTTCAGGTTGCCAATAGGGGTGGAAACCAGAAAAAGTACCCCGGCCATACGACGTTTTAGTATGACATCCCCTAAGGTCTTTGGGCGAGACCACCGATAGAGTGTCAGGCGCGAATATGCGTAGGAGGCGGCGGAGCAGCGGGCGAAACGGGGCGGCGAAAGCGGCCGCGCCGTGGTCCGCGGGGCCGTTTGATGGGATCATATGAGTGAAGTTATTGCGGCGGACGAGACTCTGCGAGAAACCATGGAGCCCACCCCTGAAAGCGCCGGTCCGGGACCCGCGCCGGTAGACGCGTACCTTTGGGCGCCCCCGGGGAAGGACCTCGCGGTCACCCTGGATCTGGACGTTGTGGACCGCATGCTGGCCGACGTCATGCGCGGATTCGGCGTCATGCCGAAGCGCGGCGTGGAGGTGGGCGGCGTGCTTCTGGGCGAGTACTCCGGCCCCGGCAAGGTTCGCGTAACCGACTATGAACTGGTGAGTTGCCAGCACTCGCGCGGCTCTTCGTGGCTGCTGAGCCCGGAAGAGACGGACCGCTTGCGCGCGGTGTGTGACCGCTGGCTCTCCACCCCGGGCGGGCATACGACGGTGATTGGCCTGTTCCGGAGCCATACGCGCGAAGGCTTTCAGGTGACGCCCGAGGATGCGGATCTGTTGGACCGCATGGCCCCGGACCCGTCGTCGGTCTTCCTTCTGGTGAAGCCTTACGCTACGCGCGTGAGCGTCGCGGGGTTCTATTTCCGCGAAGACGGCGGAATTCGGACTATGGGGCCTCCTTATATGGAGTTCCCGTTCCGGCGGCGTGAACTGGCGGGTGAAGAACCCACGCCGGGTAGCCCGCTGGCGGCGGCCGCGCCGCCCGCCACCAGCGTTCCAGCAGCCGCGCCAGCCCAGCCTGAGTTTAGCTTTGGCGGGTACAACCAGGGAGAAAGCAAGACGATGACGGGTTCAATCTCTTCAATGGAGTCGTATAAGGACGACGCCACTTCTCCGGCGGTTGAGACGCCGAAAAAACGCCGCAATTCCGGCTGGGTGTGGCTGCCTCTCTCCTTCATCTTCTTACTGTTGGGTGTGGTTCTCGGTTTCCAGGTGGCGCTCAGCGTGGGACAAAAAATGCCCAGCGCTCTCCGCCCTCCCGATCCCTACCAGATGCATCTGACCGCCAACCGGTCCGGCTCCAGCGTCCATATCAGTTGGGACCGGAGCGCGCCCGCCATCCAGTCGGCGCCCCGCGGCGTCCTCCATATCTTGGACGGCGATACCGAACAGCGAGTGGAACTCGACGCGCTTCAGTTGATGAACGGCAGCGTCCTGTACCGGCGCGCCGCAAAGAACGTGAAATTCCGTCTTGAAGTGTTCACCAGTAGTCACGTCACTCTGAGCGAAACCACGGAATTCACCACACCCTAAGCCCGGGCCGCCACTTCAGGCGGCGTCGAGATCTTCCGGCCCGGTCTCCAGCCGGCTGTTCGCCGGCCTGCGCGCGCGGACAAGGCGCGGGCGTTCATTGATTGCTTGCGGCTTGGATAGGAAGGGCGATCCGAAGCTTACTTTTAACTGGAGCTCTCCGCTCCCGCCCGTGTGACTGGCCTTCACCAGAGAGTTCGGCGGAATCCGGTTGGCGGCTACCAGCGAAGCCAGCGGCTGCAGCAGCAGACGGTGCATTGTCCTCTTTAGCTCCCGTGCTCCGTACTGGCGGCTGGCGCCCTTGTCGAGCAGCAGTGCGCGCGCCGATGGCTCCACGCGCAGCGTGAAGGATCTCTGCCCAAGGCGCGATCGAAGCAGTTGCTGCAGGTTCTCCACCTGCTGATCGAGAATCCGGTTCAACGCCGCTGAATCCAGCGGCTGGTAGGCCACCACACGGTCAATCCGGTTGTAGAACTCCGGCGTGAATCTCCGTTTCACCGCATTGACCCCGATGGCTTCGATGCGGCGCATCTTGGCGGCGGCATCCTGCTTGGCGTCCGCCCCGCCGGCGGACGGTTCCTCGCCTCCTCCCATCACGGCTTCAAAGCCGAACTGGGGCATCAACTCCCGCATCATCTCTTTCGCCCCAAGGTTGCTCGTCAGGAAGATCATGCTTCGCTCGAAGTTCACCGAGGTGTTGTCGCCCAGGCGAAGCGCCGCCTTGTCGAGCACCCCCAGCAGCAACCGGTTCATCGAGGGCGCGGCTTTCTCCACCTCATCGAACAGGACGATGTTCATGCCGCAGCGCTCCGACGTGTAGGAGTTCAGCTTGGCCTGGTTCAGCATGGGCTGCGTCTCGCGATGGCCGAGATAGCCGGGCGGCGCCCCAATCAGTTTGGCCACTTCGTGGTCCATCTGAAACTCTCCGCAATCAACGCGGAGAAAATGACGCTCGTTGCCATGCAGCGCCTGCGCCAGGCACTCCACGGTGCGGGTTTTGCCGGTGCCGGTAGGTCCAAGCAGAAGGAACACTCCCGCCGGACGCCCCTCCGGGGCCAAATGAGACTGGAAAATTTGAACGTAAGGAACAATAGCATCCACGGCCGCGGGCTGCCCCACCAGCATCTGGGCCAGCGACTGCGCCAGTTCGGTTGAACCCGCCGGCGCCAGTTTACGAAAGCGAGAATTCATGTATGACTCACCTCTGGCGCTGCGAATCGGCTCCGCGTGCGCCCTGGCACAGAGTACTCCGCGCCGCCGCGCCTCCCGCCGCCCGCCGCACCGCCGGCAGCCCGCCAGCACGAGGTTAACTGGAGGCTAACCGTTTGAAATACTTGTCAATATGCCCGGCGATCCGCTCTGATGCCCGGCCATCGCCGTAGGGATTGTGCACTCGTGACCGCCGCGCATACTCCTCTCCATCGTCCAGCAGGAGGTTCGACTCGGACAGGATCTTCGCCGTCGCGGTGCCCACCAGCCGGACCGTTCCGGCTTCCACCGCCTCGGGACGCTCGGTCTTATCACGCAACACCAGAATCGGCTTCCCCAGGGAGGGCCCCTCTTCCTGCACCCCTCCCGAATCGGTGATCAGGAAGTGGCTGCGCCGCATGAGATCGACGAAACTTACATAGTCGAGTGGGTCGAGCAGCGTAACGGCGGAGTTGCCGGCCAGCCGCCGGTCCACGACGCGGCGTACATTCGGGTTCGGGTGGACGGGATAGATCAGGTGCGTGTCGCCGCGCCGCGACAGTTGCTCCAAAGCGTCGCAAATGCGCTCGAATCCCTGCCCGAAGCTCTCGCGCCGGTGCGCGGTCACGAGCACCATCTTCCTGTCCGCCGGCCATTCGGGCCGCACCCGCGGCCGCAGTGCCCCGGACTCCAATCGCGCCACGGCCGCCAGCACGGCGTCGACGCCTGTGTTGCCCGTTACGAACACTCCGTCGGGGCCGGCGCCCTCGCGCAGCAGGTTCCGCGCGGCCCATTCGGTGGCGGCGAAGTGCAGCGTGGCGATGCGCGAGGCCAGCACGCGGTTAGCCTCTTCAGGGAAGGGTTGGCGCAGGTCGCCCGTGCGCAGACCGGCCTCCACATGACCCACCGGCACCCCGTGATAGAACGCCGCCAGGGCTCCGGCGAAGGCCGTGGTGGTGTCGCCCTGCACAAGCACGAAATCGGGCTTGGCCTCTTCCAGCACGGGCTCTAGACCGGCCAGAATGCGGGAGCAGGACTGGACCAGCGTTTGTCCCGGCGTCATCAGATCGAGATCGTAGGCGGGCTTGAGCTGGAAAATTTCCAACACCTGGTCGAGCAGACCGCGATGCTGGCCCGTTACGCACAACACGGGCTCCCGGCCGCCCGGCATCGTCCGCAGCGCTTCGGCCAGCGGAGCGAGTTTGATGGCTTCGGGACGGGTCCCGAAGATGATCAGCACACGGCTCACGTCGAATGCCTCGATAGGGGAGGGACCGGAACAACCTGGCTGCCCGCCGAAGCCGTCCGGTTGTGGAAGAAAGGCGGGTTACTTGTGGCGGTAGGTGATGCGGCCCTTCGTGAGATCGTACGGCGACATCTCGATCGTCACCCGGTCACCCGCCAACACCCGGATGCGGTTGCGGCGAAGTTTTCCCGCCAAATGGGCCAAAATCAGCCGTTCATCCACATCCAATTGAACACTAAACTGGCCGGCCGGAAACTTTTCCACCACCGTGCCGGTCACCTCGATGCAATCCTCTTTGCTCATTGACCTCCTTGGATTTGAAACTTTGCCTGGAGCGCGCGAACCCGGCGCCGCCGGGATAGGCTACTCGCAAGTATAGCCGATGGAAGCGCCCCGGCACGCGGCTTGGCCCGCCGCTCCCCCGCCGGGCATCCCGTTGTACTACCTTTGAGTTGGACATGTTAGGAAGCCAGGCGTGCGCGGTGGACATGCGGAGGAAGGTGTGCAGGCATTCGATAAGGTATGCGTCCTGGTGACGGGCGCGGGCAGAGGGATCGGCAAACGGCTGGCGATCGGCTTTGCCCAACAAGGCGCGCGCGTGGGATTGCTGGCGCGCAGCAAAGCCGAACTGGATTTAACTCAATTGGAGATCGACCACTCGGGCGGCACGGCCATGCGCCTGCGGGCCGACGTGCGCCATCTGTTCGAAGTGCAAACCGCCGTGGACCGTTTGCGCGCTCACTTTGGCCCCGTGGATGTGCTGATCGGCGCGGCGGGCGTGCAAGGTCCCATTGGCCCCTTCCAGGAAAACGACGGAGACGCCTGGTGGGAGACGGTGGAGACCAATCTGAAGGGCGCGGTGAACAGTTGCCGCGTTGTGTTGCCGCACATGACGCAGCGGCGGCGGGGCAAGATTATTCTGCTCAGCGGCGGCGGCGGCACCCGCCCGCGCGCGAACTTCAGCGCCTACGCCGCTTCGAAAGCGGCCATCCTCCGCTTCGCCGAAACGCTCGCCGAAGAGGTGCGCGACCACAACATCCAGGTGAACTGCATGTCGCCGGGAGGCACCTACACGCACATGACCGACGAGATTCTGCGCGCCGGCGCGCAGGCCGGCTGGAAGGATCAGGAGGAGGCCCTGCAGGTGCGCCTCACCGGCGGCATGGCCCCGGAACGCCAGATGGCCCTGGCGGCGTTTCTGGCCAGTGACCGCTCCAATCACGTCAGCGGCAAACTGGTCCACGTCAAGGACGACTGGAAACGGCTGGAGGGCGCCGCCGTCAGTCCGGAAATGTTCACGCTGCGCCGGGTCATGAAGGGGTGAAGCGCTCACCAGGCGGTCGCGCCTGATACACTGATGGCCGTTATGCGCTTTCTCGCACTCCTCGGCTGCCTGGCGCTCTGTGCGCTGCCCTCGTTCGCACAGACGCCGAAGAAAAAAGTTCTCGCCATCGGGGCCGTGAAGGGCTTCCAGCATGACGCCACCACGCACGGTCTGGCTACGATTTGGAAAATCGGCCAGGAGAGCGGCTTGTGGGATACCTACATCCGCACCGACACGCAACTGCTCACCAAGCAAAAGCTGCCGAACAACGCCAAGACGCTCGGCTACTTTGACGCCGTGGTCTTCTATACAACCGGCGAGCTCGATATGAACGACGCTCAGAAGTCCGACCTGCTCAGCTTCGTCAAGGAGGACGGCAAGGGCTTCATCGGCGTCCACTCGGCGGCCGACACGTTCTATCAATGGCCCGAATACGGTGAGATGCTCGGCGGCTACTTCGACCATCATCCCTGGAATACGTTTCAAGCCCCCGTGCTGGTGGAAGATCCTTCCAGCCCCATCGTGAAGCACTTCCCGGCCGAGTTCGCGATTCAGGATGAGATCTACCAGTTCAAGAATTACTCGCGCGACCGCGTGCGCGTGCTCATGCGCCTGGATCCGAAAAAGCTCGATCTGAAGAACCCGCGCGTGCACCGCGCCGACGGCGACTTCGCCGTGGCCTGGATGAGGAACTTCGGCAAAGGCCGCGTGTTCTATTCGACCTTGGGCCACACCGAAAGCTCGTGGAACCGGCCCGACGTGCAGAAGATGTGGCTGGAAGCGATGCGCTGGGCGCTGGGGTTGAGCGAGGCTGATGCGACGCCGCGGCCTCTGCCGGCGAAGTAGGCGGCTCATGAAGGCTCTGCTCGCACTTCTTTGCCTGGCCGCTTCCGGCTGGGCGGCGGAGGTTTACCGTTACGGCCGGTTCGAGGCGGCCTTCACGGCGTCGAGGGATCTCGCCGACCCGTTGGACCTGAACGTGGTGGTCGACTTCAGCGGACCGGGCAACGCGCTTGTCCGCGTGCCCGCCTTCTGGGATGGCGGCCGCACCTGGAAAGTGCGCTTTTCGCCCGAAAAGACAGGCGCCTGGAGCTACCGCGTGCAAACCTCGGATGCCGGGGAAAGTGGGCTGCAAGGCAAAACCGGACGATTCCAGGTGAAGCCGTACCGGGGCAAAAATCAGCTCTTCCTGCACGGCGCTCCGCGTGTTGCGCCCGGCGGCCACCACTTCATGCACGCCGATGGCCGGCCCTGGTTCTGGCTGGCTTGCACGGGTTGGAACAGCGCCTTGTTGAGTACGGAGGAAGAGTGGCAGCGTTATCTTTCCGACCGTCAGAGCAAACGGTACTCAGCGATTCAGTTCGTGATGGCCGCGCCGTGGCGCGCCGGGCGCAAGGATGAGAACGGCCGCGTGGCCTTCACCATGACGGACCGCCTGCGCGTCGATCCGGAATACTTTCAGCGGATGGACCGCCGCATGGACGCTCTGAACGGCAAGGAACTGGTGGGCGTCGCGGTGATGCTGTGGGCGCTCACCTCGCGTGACAACGAGAGCCCGGGGGCCTCGCTCAGCGCGCCGAACGCCATCCGGCTGGCCCGCTACATGGCGGCCCGCTATGGCGCGCATCATATGATCTGGCTCCTCGGCGGCGACGGCTCCTACGACCGCGCCGGCGTGCCGGAACGCTGGAAACAGATCGGCCGCGGTACTTTCCCCCAGGACGAATTCCGGCGGCCGGTGAGCCTTCATCCCGGTGGCATGCGCGACGTCTGGCCGCTGTTTAAAGACGAGCCCTGGCTGGATTTCTACAACTACCAGACGGGCCATGGCAGCGACCAGCACAAGTGGGAATGGAACGCGACGAAAGGCACGGCGTCTGGCTGGAAACTTACGCCGGCCAAACCGGTTGTCGATACCGAGCCTAACTACGAGGGACACCTCAGCTATCGCGAGAACAAGAAGATCGATGCCGCCGCCGTCCGCCGAGCCGTCTGGTACAGCCTGCTCGCCGCGCCGCCCGCGGGCGTCACCTATGGAGCGCATGGCATCTGGCCGTGGATGCGCGCGGCCGCCGTGCCGCTCGATCACCCCAGCTCCGGCGTCGCCGAGCCCTGGTTTGAAGCCCTGAACTATCCCGGCTCGAAGCAGATGACCATCGTGCGGAATACGCTCGAAAGCCTGCCCTGGTGGCGCCTGGAGCCGAACCGTTTCCTGCTGGCCTCCGAACCGGATCAGGTCGACTGGCTCGCCTATCCCATGCCCGCCAGCACCAGCGACGGCAGGTTCGCGCTGCTCTACCTGCCGGACAACCCGTCGCTCGAGCTGAACCTCTCCAGCTTCGGCAACGCCAAGGCCACCTGGATTGATCCCCGCACGGGCGCGCGAACGGGCGCCGGTAGCTTGAAAGGAACGGCGCGCATCACGGTCCGGACGCCCGGCGCGGGCGACTGGCTCCTGGTGTTGAGAAAGGATTGATGCATGCCTTCACGGCGCGAAGTACTGGTGAGCATTGCCGCAACGGGAGCGGGCGTGGCCCGTGCGCAAACTCCGGAGGCCCATCAACACCCCGGCCACGACGAGACCGCGGGCGGCGCTCCTGCGGCGGCCAAGCCGAAGCTGCTCACCGCCGCTGAGTTCGAAACCCTGGGCGAGTTGGTGGACATGATCCTCCCGCGCAGCGATACGCCCGGTGCCAAAGACGCCGGCGCGCATCTCATCATCGACAGCATGCTCGCCTCGCAGCGCGCGCGCGCCAGGGCGTTTCGCAAAGGGCTCGCGCCATTCCTGCCGCTCGGCAACGCCCAACGCCTGGAACGGTTGACGGCGCTGCACGCGGCCCGGGATGCCTTCTTCCGCACCCTCAAGGACATGACCATCGACGCCTACTATTCGACACGCGAGGGACTGGTGACGGAGTTAGGATGGAGCGGCTACACGGCCCTCGCGGAGTTCAAGGGATGCACCCATCCCGAACACCAGTTGCCCGGCGGGAAGGCTTAGGATCCGTGATGCAGAATTCGCCAGCCAGTGAAGTGCATGACGTGGTCGTGATCGGTTCGGGCGCCGCCGGAGGCATGGCGGCGTGGAACCTGACCCGGCAAGGCGTGAATGTCCTCCTGCTCGACGCGGGCACTCCGTTCCGCCGCGCCAGTTTCTGGACCCATGTGAAGCCCTGGGAGTGGCGCGCGCGCCTGGAAGCCGGGCGCAAGCCGCCCGAGTTCCGTCTCGATGACCGCGAGCAGCCCGTCGACACCCCCAAGGACAAACCGTTCGACCTGTTCCGCGTCTGGGGACGCGGCGGCAAGACCAACGTCTGGGGACGCGTCTCGCTGCGCTATGGCGACGTCGATTTCGAAGGCCCCGCCCGGGATGGCTGGGAGATCCCCTGGCCCATCCGCTACAAGGACATCGCCCCCTACTATGACAACGTCGACCGCTTCATTGGCGTAAACGGCGGCCCCGAGGATCTCGACGTTCTTCCCGGCAGCCGCTACCACCTGCCGCCTCCGGCCATGCGCTGCGGCGAACAGTTGCTGCGGAAGGCCGGCAAGAGCATCGGGATCGAGTTCGTCCATGGCCGCCGCGCCGTGCTGACCAAGCCGCACAACGGCCACAGCGCCTGCCACTACTGCGGAGCCTGCGGCCGCGGCTGCGATGTCGCCGCCTTCTTCAACTCCACCGACTACCTGCTGGCCCCGGCGTTGAAAACCGGCCGGCTGAAGATCATCGACAATGCCGTGGTGGCCCGCGTGCTTACCGGCGCTGACGGCCTGGCCAACGCCGTCCAGTACTTCGACCGGTATTCCAAGGCGGAGCGCCAGGTGAAGGCGCGCGTCGTCATCGTCGCCGCCTCCTGCATCGACTCCACGCGCATTCTGCTGAACTCAAAATCGGACCGCCACCCCAACGGGCTCGGCAACTCGAACGACGTCGTGGGGCGCTATCTGATCGAACAGATCCGTTTCCATATGTCCGGTTTCGTCCCGGACCTCATCGGAACCAAGGCGTTGAACGACGACGGCATTAGCGGAGAGCACATGTACATGCCCCGCTACAACCACCGCGACGGCCGCAAACGTGACTATCTGCGCGGATTCGGCATGCAGTTGTGGAACACCGGAGCCCAGGCCAACGCCGCCTTCGCCAAACAGCTCGACGGCTTCGGCCTCGACTTCAAAAAGCGCGTGAAGGAACGCTATCCGGCGCTCGTCTCGCTCCATCCCTACGGTGAGGTGTTGCCGCGCAAGGAAAATCGCGTTGTCACCGACCCCGCCCACCTGGACCGCTACGGCGTTCCCGTGGCGCGCATCGAATTCACCACCGGTGAAAACGAGCGCAAGATGGCCGCCGAGATGTACGACATGGCCGAATCGCTGCTGCGCTCCGCAAAGGCCGAGATCCTGCCCTTTGCACGCGGCGCCGTGGACATGCCGGGCCTGGCGATTCACGAGCACGGAACCATCCGCATGGGTGCCGATCCAAAGCGCAGCGTATTGAACGGCTTTTGCCAGATGCACGAGGTGAAGAACGTATTCTGCCCCGACGGCGCGGCCTTCCCCACTTCGACGGAGAAGAATCCCACGCTGACCATCCTGGCGCTGGCCTGGCGTTCCAGTGATTATCTGGCGGCGGAGATGAAGGCGGGACGGCTATAGCGCAACGGGCGGGTGGCAATCTGCCCCCGCCCGCGCCAAAACCGCGTTCAGTGTGTGAATTAGAGGTTGGCGTCCAGCATGGACGCCACGTCGGACTTGCCCACGGCGCCCACCTTCTGGGCCACCACCTGGCCGCCCTTGAACACAAGCAGCGTGGGAATGCCGCGAATGCCATACCGCATCGCGGTATTGTTGTTCTCATCCACGTTCAGCTTGCCCACCTTCACCTTGCCGGCGTACTCGTCGGCCACGGCGTCGATGGTCGGGCTCATCATTTTGCAGGGGCCGCACCATTCGGCCCAAAAATCCACCAGTACGGGAACCGGCGAATTCAGGACGTCGCCATCCCAGGAGGAGTCCGAAAAAGTCAAAGTGTTCTGTCCAGCCATAGTTCTATTCCAGTCTATCTGATGCCGGACCCCGCGAAAGGATTCAGACGCCTTCCCTCTTCCTCACGGCCCTCACCCCGTCACTCCGCCAGACCAGTGATCAGAAACAGCGGCTCGCCCGGCTCAACCAGCGGGCAGGCGTGGATCAGCACCACCACGCCCGCGCGCGGCGCATGAAACTCGTCAATCCGCCGCCCCCACTCATCATGCAGCGTGCCGAGCAAATCACCGGCGCCAACGGGCTGAAGCAGTTCCACGCGCGGCGTAAGGAAGCCTCTCTGCCTGGCGGGCACGCCCTCGTCGATGTTTCCGTCGCCGGCCAGCCGCAGACGCGGCGGCCGTGGCGCCAACGCGCCTTCCAGGATTCCCAGATGCCGCATCAGGCGCAGGATTCCCTCCCGGTAGACGGCCAGATCATCCGGGTGAATGCGCCCCGCGCCCCGTCCCTCGACATACAACCCCGGCACGCCGCGTGCCGCAGCCGCCGACACAGTGCGGCCCGGAGCGATGCTCTCGTGCCTCCAAATGACCGGCGCGCCGAAGGCCTCGGCGCCCCCCTCCGCAGCCGGGTCCCCCGCGTGGTAGCCAACCAGCGTGGGCATCAGCCACTTCACGCCCGCGCTGTGCAGATCGAGATAAAAGTCCGCCAGCGGCAGCAGCCGCTGGCCGAAACACCAGGCGATGGCCTGCGTAGGTCCGCCCGCCGCATCGCCAGGAAACACGCGCGCCAGATTGCCGCCATCCAGCGGGCTCACACGCGTCCCGTTCCAGAACGCCGGCGGGTTGGCGACCGGTGTGGCGATCAGCGAGCCATGCATCCGGTCCGGATCTAGCGTCTCGAATACGTCGAAAATAGCCTGGATGCCCTCGTACTCGTCGCCGTGCACGCCGGCCGAAACCAGCAGCACCGGCCCCGCATGCGCTCCGCGAACCACCAGCACGGGCAGCGCCAGTCCCTCCCGCACGGTGAGAGCGTAACGGCCCTTCCGGCCTGCCCCGGCGGCTTCCCAATCGAACTCGGGCATCATGGCGCGCCCGTCAGCCACTCCCGCGTGAAGCGCGCCCAGCGGATGTCGCGGCCCCCATCGGCGAGCGCCTGCTGCCACACGGCCACCAGCGTTCCGTCGGCTGCCTGCGTCAGGCCCGGATAGGACACCTGCAAACCCCCGGTGCGCGCCACAATGCGCGGCGCGGTCCAGGTGCGCCCGCCGTCCAGCGAGAGCGCGGCGCTCAACGGGTGGCGCGCCAGCGGCGAATTGTTCCATACCGCGGTGATGGCCGGCGATCCCTTCAGCCGGTAGAGCGCCGTGGGCGTGTTGTGTCCCGTCAGCGCGCCCGGCTGCGGCGCGGACCATGTAAGCCCCCCGTCGCGGCTCCGGCTTTCGTAGTGGCGCGTACCGCCGGAACGCAAAATCATCAGCACCTCGCCGTTGTCCAATTCCACCAGCGACGGCTCGCACAGTCCGTTGGTGCCGCCCGGCGTCAACTTGTCCAGCAGCACATGCAGCGCTCCGTGCAGCGTCCAGCGCTTGCCGTCCTTGGACGCCAGCACGCCCGCCGTCAAATCCATCTCGCCCTCGGTGCGCGCGGCCATGCCCATCTCAGGCCACTTGTCCCAGGCCACGCCCACCAGGTAGGTGCCATCGCGCAGCACAATGCCGTTATGCTGCTTGCCCGCCACGTACTGCCTCGGGATGGGAATCTCCTCCAGCGCGCCCCAGCTTGCCCCGTGGTCCTCGCTGCGGATGAACCGCGTCCAGCTTTTCGTGATCCGGTTCGGATGCGGCACAACGGTGGCGAACACGAACACGCGCGCGCCATCCACGAGTAGGTTCGGATCGGCCATCGTCAGCTCGCCCCCGGCCATCAACAACCGCGGCGCGCCCCACGTGCGGCCATCATCGCGTGAAAACGCTCCGTACACCCTGCCCGGACCGCCCCCCTTGGCCACCGACGCCCACACGCCCAGCAACTCGTCATTGCCCAGCCGGGCCACCTGCGGAATCGTGTTCAGGTGAAATTCCGCGCCATCCGAACCAATCACCGTTCCGGTTTCAAACCCCGTCTGCGCCGCAGCGGCGGCCGCCAGCAGTGCGGCCCACGCCATGTACCGTATCGTTCTCATGGTCTGCCTCAGTAAGTTAGAAATCCGCCATCGGCCACCAGGTTGGCCCCGGTGACAAACGAAGCCTCGTCCGAGGCGAGCCAGCCGATGGCCGCCGCAATCTCTTCCACGCGTCCCCGCCGCCCGAGCGGTGTGTGGCGCAGATAGCGTCCCGTCGCGCCTCCGGCGCGCAAGCCGCCGCCCACACCGGCGCTCGCCTCCGTCTGAATATCGCCGGGCGAAACGCAGTTCACGCGAATCCCATGCTGGGCCAGCTCCAGCGCCATCGCACGGCCCAAGGCCACCTGCGCGGCCTTCGTGGCACAGTAGACCGAGGCGTGTTCCTGCGCCGCCAGCGCGCCGACCGACGCCACGTGAACGATGGCGCCGCCCCGCCCGTCCCGCACCATAACGCGCGCCACGGCCTGCGACACCAGCACCGCGCCCCGTAGATTCGTCCCGATCATGTCGTCGAGAAACGCGGCCGTGCAGTCGAGAAACGGCATCAGCGATGCGGTTCCCGTCATACTGGCGCAGTTCACCAGGACGCCGATGGCGCCGAGTTCGGCGCGCGCCCGCTCCACCATCGCCGTGATCTCCTCCTCGCGCCGCAGGTCGGCGCGCAGCCACAGCACTTCGCCGCGCTCTCCTTCCGCCTCGGCGCGGTGAGCCTCATCGAGATACCCGGCGGCGACGCGATCACCGCGCGCCCGGAACCAGTCCACTACGGCCAGTCCGATCCCTGTGGCTCCGCCGGTTACCAGAATGCCCCGGCCAGTCATCCCCATGACGCCTCCTCCAACGGATAGAGCGGACGCCGCCGCCGCCGGTGTGGGAAGACCCGCGGATTGTCCGCCGTCACGCCCGGCGTGTCCACCAGCAGAATTTCGGCGGCGATGGGCTCATACGCCGCGCGCGGCGCCACGACGCCTTTCACGATGATGAGCCTCTTCCGGGAAGCGTCCACGCCCGCATGCAACAACTGCTCCAGGCTCATGGGCGCCATCCGCCGCGACGTGAGCATCACCGTGTGACCATCCGCCGTCTCCACCACCGCTGTCAGCCCCTGATCGCACGCTCCCCAGCCGCCATGCCGCACCTGGCGCTCCACGAAACGGCCATCGGTGAGAACGCGCACCACGCCTTCGAGGCTCACCGGCGCGCCGTGGCGGTCATCGGTCTTGCCGCCCACTCGCAGGCGCACCGTTGCGCCAGGGCCTAGCGCCGCGCACTCGGCCGCCGCGGCGGGGTCATACAAAATCACCAGGGCGTCCCGCGCCTCCTGCCGCAAAGCCTCTTTGAACAGGATGGTGGAATCGCCCGGCGAGCCCGCGCCCACGTTGTCGCCAACGTCCATCAGCACCACCGGCCCGCGCGCGGCCAGGCGGGCATGGCGCACGCCCTCCTCCGGCGATGGCAAGGACCCGGTAAGCTCGCCGCGCATCTCCCAGGCGCGCAGCGCCATGTGCCGGGCGGCGCGCCGGGCCAGCGCCTCGTCGCCTTCGGCCACGGCCCAGAAGGACGCGCCCATCTCCTCGACATCGGCATAATAAAAACCCATCGCGATACTCGCCGAAAGGATCCCCGGCCATTGCATCACCTCGGTGATGCCGTCATAGAGCTGCCGCGCCGCACCTCCGGCCGTGTGCTGCCGCGAGATGGAAATCAGCAGCGGCGGCGTTTCCAGCGCCTGCACGGGCCGCGCCTCGCCGCGCAGCGTGCGCAGTAGAAGCGACGCCGCCTCCTGGCCGCGCTCCCGCTGGTCCAGGTGAGGATTGGTGCGATAGGCCACGGTGGCCGTGGCGAGCGAGATCAGCCGCGGCGATACGTTCGCGTGCAGGTCGAGCGTAACGGCGATGGGCACCTCCGGCCCCACCGCCTCCCGCACGCGGCGCAGCAATTCACCGTCGGCGTCCGGGTGCGTCTCGCTCACCGTCGCGCCATGCAGCGCCAGCAGCACGCCATCCAACGGCATGGCGCTTCGCAGATCCTCCAGCAGCTCCGACGCAATCCTCTCGAACGCCTCGCCCGACACCGTGCCGCTGGGAATGGCCATGGCGGCGAGCAGCGGCGCGGCTTCCGCCTCCTCCGCGTCCAGCACGTCCAGAAACCCGCCAAGCTCGTGATGTGCTCCGGCCCACCGCGCCAGAAGGCCCGGCCCGCGCGTCAGGCTCGCGGCCTGGAAACTTTCATAGGCCGTGGGCACTCCGAGAAAGGTGTTCGACTCGTGCAGGAACCCGCCCACGCCGATACGCCACTTCCTGCTCATGCGATCCACTCCCGCAGAGCCTGCTGCACGGCATCCGGTGCAAGCGGCCCGCCCGCCGGCGTGATGTGGCTTTGCACCGATGCCGTGTCCTTGCTTCCATGTCCCGTCACCAGGCAGACGCAGCGTTCGCCCGGCTTCACCACGCCACTGGCCACGGCGCGACGCGCGCCCGCCAGCGCCGCCGCCCCGGCCGGTTCACAGTAGATGCCCTCTTCACGCAGCATCTCCCGCTGCGCTTCGAACACCTCCGTATCATCGACGCCGAACGCTTCGCCGCCCCCTTCGCGCAACATCCGCACGGCCAGGCTCGCGTCAATGTCAAAGGGTACCGACAGCCCGCTGAGGCGCGTGGCGCTCTCGACAGGTTCGACACTTTTCGACAGCCGCACGGCGTTCAGCACGGTCGGGCATCCGTTGGGTTGCACGGCGTGCACGCGCGCGCCGGGGCTGTTGCGCCGCATCTCCGCGCTTACGGCCGCGAACAGTCCGCCGCCGCCCACCGGCGCGAAGACGTGCGCCACATCCGGCGCCTGCGCCACAATCTCGCGTGCAATCGCCTTCACGCCCTCCATCCCCACCGGGCAATACCGGAAGGCCGACACCACCAGCGCCGCGCGCCCTCCGTCCGTGAACTCACGCAGATCCGCGAACACAGCTTCGGTTACCTCCGGAGACGTGGCGAATCCGGTGACGCGCAGCAGCCTCGCCCCGTGCGCCTCCATCTGGAGAAGCTTGGCCGCCGGCGCATCGGCGTTCACCACAATCGCGCAGGCCAGCCCGTAGCGCGCGCAGTACGCCGCCAGCGATGCGCCCGTGTTGCCCGACGAGGTGGCCACGCACACGCGCACGCCGCGCGCCAGCAGGTGTTCCAACTCCGCCGCGATGAAACGGTCCTTGTATGAACCCGTCGGGTTGACCATCTCCAGCTTGAACGCAAGACGCGCGCCAAGCAGTTTGGCTCCGATGCGGCAACTTTCGACAAGCGGCGTACCACCCTCGCCCATGGTCACCCGGCGTCCCATGGATTCAGCCGATGGCGCGCCGCACCGCTTCCAACGTTTGCTCCACGTCGTTCACACCGTGCGCCGTGGACAGATACCAGCGGCCGTCCGGCAATACGAGCACGCCTTCGTCCAGCAGCGCCAGCGCGAAATCCGAGTACATGGCCGTATCGGCGGCCATCGACTCGCGGTAGGTGCGCGCTGGACGCTCCTGGAAGCTGATGTGGAACACTGGACCACCGCCGGCCGCCACCACGGGAAGGCCCGCCGTGCGCAGCAGGCTCTCCATGCCCGTTCGCAACTCCTCGCCCCTCGCCCACAAGCCCCGGTACGCCGCGCCGTCATCCTGCGACAACTCTTCCAGCGCCGCCTTGGCCGCCGCCAGCACGATGGGGTTTCCGTTGAGCGTGCCGGCGTGGACCACTTTGCCTTCCCCAATCAGTCCCATGTACTCCCGCCTGCCCGCCAGCACGCTGAGCGGCAACCCCCCGCCGGCCGCCTTGGCGAACGTGGCCAGGTCGGGCACAATCCCGTAGTGTTGCTGAGCGCCGCCCAGCGCCAGCCGGAAGCCTGTGATCACCTCGTCAAAGATGAGCAGGGCGCCATGCCGGGACGAAATCTCGCGCAAGAACGCAAGGACCCCGGGTTCGGCGGCCAGACATCCGCTATTACACAACAGCGGTTCGCAGACGATGGCGGCGATGTCCGCCCCGGCTTCGTCGAACGCCCGCTCGACGGCCGCGCGGTCATTCCATTCCACGGCCACAGCCTCGCGGCCGGGCCGCTGGCCCAACCCCACCGGAATGGCCGCCCCGCCCGAGGCTTCAATCTGCTGCCGCGTAGGCCGGTAGCTCACCAGCACGCTGTCGTCCCAGCCGTGATAATGGCCTTCGAATTTGAGATACTTCGTGCGCCCCGTCGCCGCGCGCGCCACGCGCAAAGCCACCTGCACAATCTCCGTGCCGCTGTTGGCAAAGGCCACCAAATCCGCGCAGGGAATGGCGCGGCACAGCATTTCGGCCACCTCATATTCGAGGTCGTGCTGCGCCCCAAAGGTGTGCCCCTTGCCCAGTTGGGCCTCGATCGCCCGGTTCACCACCTCTGGCGCGTGCCCCAGAATGAGTGGTCCCCAGGCCAGCGTGTAATCCAGATAGACGTTGCCGTCCACGTCGGTGATGCGCGCCCCGCTGCCCCGTTCGAAGTACAGCGGCGAT
The DNA here is from genome assembly GCA_020847045.1 of Bryobacterales bacterium. Lineage (GTDB taxonomy): Bacteria > Acidobacteriota > Terriglobia > Bryobacterales > Bryobacteraceae > JAFLBB01. The sequence goes on from JADLCT010000108.1 coordinate 22,914, forward strand.
GGGCGCGCCGAACGTCTGAGCGCCGTCGAAACGCCGCCCGCCAGAGACTTCTGCGCTCTGGCGTAGCGCGCCAGCGAGCCTCCGGTTTTTGACCGGACGCTCTCCTCGCGCCTCGCTGCGTTCCAACGATTGGGGGGTGTGGCCATATCCAGACCGCTATTATCGCAGTAGCCGCCGCGCCCGCCTCCCGCGCCGGGTCCTCTGCCGCGCATCCTCTAAAATAGGATCTACGACGATGACCCCCCAACAGACCGCCGAGAAACTCGGCATCTCCTTCGAGAAGCAGACCCCCGGCTACCTCAACCTCTGCGTCCGCACGGGCAACCTCCTCATCACCTCCGGACACGTAAGCACGTTGAAGGGCAAGCTGGGCGCCGGACTCACCACGCCGGAAGGCTATGAAGCGGCCAAGGATTGCGCGGCCAAGATTCTGAACTCCGTCTGGAACGTCCATGGCACGCTCGACGGTTTGCGCGTGCTGAAGCTGCTCGGCTGCGTAAACTCGGCGCCGGACTTCATCGAACACCATCTTGTGATCAACGGCGCCTCGGACCTGCTCCATGAAATCTTCGGCAAGTCCGGCGACGGCTTCCACGCCCGCTCCGCCTTCGGCTTCTCCTCGCTGCCCACCGGCGTCGCCGTCGAAGTGGAAGCGATTTTCGAGGTCAAGTAGTCATCTCTCCCGCCCGGGGCGGCCCCGCGCCGCCCTCACCAGTATCCGATCACACGCCACCAGGCGAATCCCACCGTCGACCAGATCGTCAGATTCACCAGCGAGACAACAAAGCCCACCTTCCACCACGTCCGGAACGGAACATACTCATGCGCGAAGAACATGGGCGATGGCGTGGTGCCGTAGTGCGTCAGTCCGGCGGCCAGGTTCGTGAAACAGGCAAACGCGAAGGCCACCAGGCCCACTGGCGCCCCCGTGGCCACCAGCACGGCCAGGAACGGTGGGTACATGGCGAGTATGTGCGCCGTGATCGAAGCGAACGCGTAGTGCGCATAGAAGTAAACGGCGAGCGAAACAGCCAGGATCACCGGCCAACTGGCTTCGCCCAGTAAAGACCCGGCCCAGGCGGCGAACTCACGCGTCACACCCGTGTTGTTGATCGATTTGCCCAACTGCACCAGGCCGCCGTACCAGATAAAGATGTCCCAGGCCGACTTCTCGCTTTTCACATCCTCCCAGGTGATCACGCCCGTCAACAGCAGAGCGCAACTGCCCGCCAGCGCCGTCACGGTGATGTCGATTCCGTGAATCGCGCTGGTGGCCCATAGCCCGCACACGGCGGCAAAAACGGCGGCCAGAATCCACTCCTGCCCCCGGAGCCGCCCCATCTTGCGCAGTTCGCCAGCCGCGAACGCCGCCGCTTCCGGTGTGGCCCGAATCTCGGGAGGGTTCAGCTTCAGCACCACCCAGGGCACAACCGCCATGGAGCACAAGCCCGGCACAATCCCCGCCAGGAACCACTTCGTCCAGTCGATCGGGTATCCGGCGCCGGTGGCGATCTTCGCCGCCAGCGCGTTGCTCGCCTGTCCCGTGAAGAACATGGCCGCGCTAATACAGATGCCCTGATACACAGCCGTAAACAGAAAGTTGCCCAGACGGCCGGCACTCGTATGCGGATGCGAATCGTACAACTCGGCGATCGAACGCATAATCGGTAGCACCACTCCGCCCGAGCGTGCTCCATTCGAGGGGATGATCGCCGCCAGCACCATGTCCGACAACGACAGCGCATAAGAAATACCCAGGGAACTGCGTCCGCACAGCCGCACGAAAAATAAGGCGATGCGCCGCGCCAGCCCGGTGTTGATCAGCGCCCGCGAGATAAAAAAAGCGGCCATCACCAGCCACACCGTCGGGTCGCCATAGCCGGACAGCGCCTGTGCAATGGTGAGCCCCCCAAAGGCTGCCGACAACGTGACCGCCAGCAGGACCAGCGCGCCGCCCGGGATCGGCTGCAGTATCAAACCGGCGATGGTGGCCCCGAAAATGCCGACCAGCCGCCATCCCTCCGGCGTCACCGAAGCAGGCTTGGGCAACAGGAATTGAATTGCGAAATAGATCGCCACCAGCGCGGCGAACCGGCCAAACCGCTGATGAGTCTTCGCTGAATCGGACACGAGCGGCGATTATATCCCAGCCCTTCGTTTGGACTACGGAATTGGTACTGGCAGCGAATCCCCATTGGCCCGTCCAACACGCCCTTCCATACTGAGCCCACATGAGACTCAATCCGCTTTGGACTCCGCTGCGGGCCCTGGTGGGAGGCGCGCTGTGCAGCGCGCTCGCCTGCGCCGGCACGTTTACCATCACAAACCTCGGCCACTCGAACTTCGACACGGAAGCCTCCGCGATCAACGCCTCTGGCGCGGCAGCGGTGACCTCTTTCCTTGACGGCCCGCACGGCATCGCCTCCGGAATCAACGGCCAGGGTTGGGTGGCCGGAACGGTGTTCGCGGATCACGGTCCGCAGGCGACGCTGTCCCATGGCGGACGGTCGTGGGCCGTGGAAGGCGTCGGCGGCGGCTCCTTCGCGCGGGATGTCAACAACGCGGGCCTGGTGGCCGGAAGCGACAACGGCAAAGCATTCGTCGCACATAACGGCCAGGTGTCTTATCTCTCTCATTCCATGGGGACGCTGCTCGATTCCGCGAATGCCATCAACGAGGCCGGCGCCGTGGCCGGAACGATGCTGGACGAGACGGGCGTTTCGCGCGGCTATCTTTGGTACAACGGCCAAACCGTTTGGACGGGCATGTTGGGAGGCCGGCACAGCGCCGCCACGAATCTGAACGATTCCGGCCAGGTGGTGGGCCATGCCGCGACGGCGGACGCCTGGATGCACGCCTACCTGTCCCAGGACGGTGTGACGGTCGATCTCGGCACGCTCGGCGGCAGTTCGAGCTACGCCTATGGAATCAACAACCGGGGTGACGTGGTGGGGTATTCCTGGCGTGCCGATGGGGCAATGGCCGCCTACTTATGGACCAACGGGATCATGCTGGATCTGTCGTCGCTGGTCGAAGGCCTCGGCGGGTGGGAGCTTTCCACGGCCTTTGGAATCAATGATGCGGGACAGATCGTGGGAACCGGATTCTTCCAGGGAAGGCGCAGCGCGTTCCGGCTCGACCCTGTGGCGGCTGCCGCCAAGTCCGGCCTTGTGATGCCGAACCAGGGGGCGGGCGCCGAGACGCCCGAGCCGTCAACCGGGTTCCTGATTTTCATGGGAGTGGTCTGCGTACTCATCTCCCGCCGGTTGGGGGATACACGGAAATCTGAATAAGGATCGGAGCCGCACCATCCGATTTTTCAATCAGGATGAGGATTCTGGCTTTCGTGATCGCGGCCGTCACGGTTGTTGCGCAAACGCCGCCAGTGAATCCCACCGCTCCCGCCGCGCCCGGCTCCACGTCGAGCACGGCGCTGGCTGGCGCGCAGCAGGTGGATGGAATCCGCGAGGCAATGAGCCCATCCCTGGACAAGCAGCGGGACTCGGTACGGCGGCAGGTGCGCGTGGCGCAGCCTGTGAACCCCGGCTGGTACACCGTTCCCTGGCCGTCCATGCAGTGGACATCTCCGGTGCCGGCCTCTGAATCTCCACCGGGGTTGCCGGGGCTGGCAACGAACGCCGGCTGGAGGCCAGACTGTGATCCTGTGCCGGAGCCGCGTCGGGAGGAGTTGTTCCAGAACGCAGCGGACCAGCACAGAGTTGACGTGGGCTTGCTCCGCGAGGTGGCCCGAAAGGAGTCGGCCTTTTATCCCTGCGCCGTCAGCTCGAAGGGCGCTCTCGGTCTGATGCAACTCATGCCCGGAACGGCTGCCGCGATGGGGGTGGCCGACCCGTTTGATCCGGAGACGAACGTGCTGGCCGGAGCGCAACTGCTCGCCTCCCTGCTGGGGCGGTACGGAGGTGACCGCCGGTTGGCTCTGGCCGCCTACAATGCCGGGCCCAGCCGCGTCGAAGATTACGGCGGAGTGCCGCCGTTCCGGGAGACTCAAAATTATGTCGGTAAGATTCTGGAAGCCCTTGGCGCCGGTGTCGTGGGCGCATCGCAGTAGCACCGTACGCTCGGGCGCGCCCGCCTTCCCGTGCTTCAGCGGCGAGGATAACCGGGGCTGTCCTTTACCTCTTGCAACTGCTTCAGATGCCGCTCTGTATGGGCGGCCATCAACAGGATCCACTGGTAGGCGTCCAGTTCCTTCATGGCCGGATGCGGCCGAACGTAATCACGCAGGCTCAAATCCGTCTTTTCAATAAACCGGATACTTCGGTCACGCGCCGAGAGAAACTCCTTTTCGGCTGCCTCCAGGCTGGCGAAGCGGCCGGCCGGGGTGATGGGTTCCGGCGCCTGGAACTTCTGGGAGCGGTCCGTGACCCGGGCTGGGATCGTCGCATCCTTACCGGCCGTTAGGGCCTTCTGCTCAGGCGTGGCGGGCGAACCCTTGAGAATCTGGCCGGTCACCAGCTTGAAAATGAACTCCTCGCTGACGGCGATGTGCTCCACCACCTCGGCCACAGACCAGCGGCCCGGGGCGGGCTTCCAACGCGCCTGCTCCGGTGTCACGCCCCGGATCGCATCCACAAACTGCTTCCGCGTGGCGTGCAGGTAGCTCATGGCGCGGTCACGCTCACCCTTGGCCAGTGGTTCGGCCTGCGCCGCCAGCACGCACAACATCGGTACGGCCACAAATTTCAGAATGGTTCGCATAGTTGCCCTCCTATGAGGGTATCCAACTATTACCCTCAGGTACTGGGGGTAAAGATTCTCGCCCGATATACGATTGAACACCTATTCGATGCTGTGCCGGTTGACGATAGATTCTAGCGAGACGTCAATCCGGACCGGGACTCAGGATGGTTACTCCGACACCGTCGAATACGAAGCTTGGCGTGAATAGCCACCTGTCAAACCAGATGAAGCCGTTCGAACTCGATTTTGAGCTCGATGTCAGCGAACGGCAGCCAGCGATTCTAATCGTTGATGATCTGGAGATTAACCGGCGGCTGTTGCGGGCCATGCTGAAAGCCGCGCCCTATCGCGTGCTGGAGGCCCGGCGGCCGGCCGAGGCGTTAAGCATTCTGGAGGCCGAACAGATCGACCTGTTGATCCTCGATCTGATGATGCCCGAGATGAGCGGCCTGGAATTCTGCCACCGCATCAAGAGCAACCGCCGCACACAGTTGGTTCCCATCCTCATGATCACAAGCGTGCAGGGCATCGAGAACGAGATCGCCAGCATCGCCTCCGGCGCCGACGAATTTCTGATCAAGCCGCTGCACCCGGACGTGGTCCGCACACGCATCCGCGCCATGCTGCGCAACAAGGCCGCCATCGACTCGCTGGAAGAAGCCGAGACCATCCTGTTCGCCCTGGCGCAGGCCGTCGAAAAGCGCGACAAATATACGGGAGACCACTGCGAACGGCTGGCGCGTTACAGCGTCATGCTCGGCTCGGCCATGGGGTTGCCGCGGTGGGAGTTGGTGGCGCTGCACCGAGGCGGATTCTTGCACGACATCGGCAAGGTCTCCGTGCCCGACGCGATTCTCTTCAAGAAGGGCTCGCTCACCGAGGAAGAGTGGGTCGTCATGCGGTCCCACACGACCAAAGGCGAGGAGATCTGCCGGCCCATGAAGACGCTCGCCCCTGTGCTGCCCATCATCCGCAACCACCATGAACGGTGGGATGGCACCGGTTATCCGGACGGGTTGAAGGGTGAGGAGATTCCACTGGCAGCGCGCATCCTCCAGATCGCCGACATCTACGACGCGCTGACCACGGCGCGTCCATATAAGCCGGCCTTCAGCCGCCAGGAGGCGCTGGCCACGCTGGAGGCCGAGGTGAAGCGGGGCTGGCGGGATCCCGAACTCGTCTCGCTGTTCCAGCAGTGCATCGAGAAGATCGAGGACGGCGAGGGTCCGGATGCCCACTGGGGCGGCCAACTGGCGCTGTCGCTGGAAAACATGCGGCAGCAGTTGATCAAATAATCGCTACGCGCGCCTCAGGTCTGCCGCTCTGGCCTGCACTTTGCGCAGCGCCGCCGCCACATGCTCCATGTCCTCGCGCGTTCCCAGCAGCATGGTTTGCGTCAGCCACATGGCCTGTCCGCACAAACGGTCGTTCACGCGGCATTCGTTGCGTTCGGCCCACGTCCGCATCTCCCTCTCGCCGTGCAGCGCGGCCCAAAACTTCGCGCGGAATTCGTTGGCCAGGAACGGCTCCTTGTTCAGGGGCTTGTAGCCGCCGGATACCGGCACGCCCTCGGCCTGCAACGCCTTGAGCAGAGTGTCCTTGCCCACTCCGGCGAAGGCTTCGTTTTCCACCCGGAACATGTAGAGGTGCCAGGCGCTCCGCGTGCAGCCGCCGTAATTTTTCACGGGCTTCACGCCGGGGATTTCGCTCAGCATCCTGGTCAGATATGCCGCGTTGGACTCGCGCAGCTTCGACTGCTCCTCCAGCCTGGTCATCTGGGCCAGCAGCAAGGCCGCCTGAAATTCGGTCAGCCGCAGGTTGGCGCCCGTCTGCTGATAGGCAAAATCACCACCCGCCTGCCGGCTCCGGCCGTTGGTGTGGTAGGTGTAGACGCTCTCTGCCAGCGCGGCGTCATTCGTGCAAACCGCTCCCCCCTCGCCCGAGTTCAAATTCTTCGAAGCCTGGAAGCTGAAACACCCGGCGGCGCCCAGTGTCCCCACCTTCTGGCCGCGCCATTCTCCGAGATGCGCCTGGCAGGCGTCCTCCAACACGGGAATATTGCGGCGCTTGCCCAGGGCGAGAATCGCATCCAGGTTCGCGGCGCCTCCAGCCATGTGGACCGGAATGATCACCCGCGTGCGTGGCGTGATCTGGGCTTCAATTTTGGCGGGGTCAATCTGAAACGTCTCCAGGTCGGAGTCCGCAAACACAGGCAGCGCGCGGTGCAGGAGCACGGCGTTCACCGTGGCCACGAAGGTGTAGGGAGGGACGATCACCTCGTCGCCAGGTCCCACGCCGAGCGCGGCCAGCGAAGCGATCAGGGCGCTGGTTCCGTTTGCCGTCGCCACCACGTGCGGCGCTCCCAGCAGGCGGCCGTACTCGGCTTCGAAACGCTTCACCGTCCCACCGTTGCCCCTGCCCCAATGGCCGCTCCGCAAGACATCCAGGAGAGCTTTCTCCTCCAGTTGATTAAAGCGCGGCCAACTGGGCCACTTCGCCGTGTGCACCGGCGTGCCTCCCTGAAGCGCCAGTTTCCCCATCCCGGAGGTTGCCGCCGCGCCGGAGGGCGTGGCGTTCGCCGCCATCCCCGCCAGCATTCCCGCCGTCACAGGTCCCGCAAAGGTTCGCCGTTTCATGTAGACATGGTACTCTTCGCTTGAGTGCCCGCAAAGCCCCCCGCCGATTCGCTGCGCCTGGTGGAAACCGGCATCATCGAATGCGTCCAATGCCCGCGCTTGCGCGCCCACTGTGAAGAGGTTGCCCGCGTCAAGCGCCGCGCCTTCCGCCATCAACAGTATTGGGGCAAGCCGGTTCCTTCCTTCGGCGATCCGCACGCGCGCGTTCTGATCGTCGGACTCGCTCCCGCCGCGCACGGCGCCAACCGCACGGGACGCATGTTTACGGGAGACCGCTCGGGCGACTTCCTTTATGACGTGCTGCACAAAACCGGATTCGCTTCCCGGCCCGAAAGCCACTGGCGCGACGACGGCCTTGCACTGAAGGGCATTTGGATCACCGCATCGGCCCACTGCGCCCCGCCCGATAACAAGCCCACGCCGGAGGAGATCCGCACCTGCCGCCAGTTCCTCCATCGCGAGCTCACCTTGCTCACAGACATTCGCGTGGTGGTCGCGCTCGGCCGCATCGCGTTTGACAACTATCTCGCCACACTGCGCGCGCGCGGCTGCGAGCTGCGGTTGAGCGATCTCCCCTTCGAACATGGCCGCGTGCACACAATCGCTCCCGGCCTCCCGGCGCTCATCTCCTGTTACCACCCCAGCCAGCAGAACACTTCCACGGGCCGGTTGACCGAACCGATGCTGCGTTCGGTGTTTGAAGCCGCGCGGAAGCTGGCCTTCTAAGCGCCTCCGGCCGGAGCGCTACACCACCAGACGCGCATCGCCCTCACGCCGTGTGATGCGCTCGCGGTCCAGATATTCCAGCAGCGGAATGGCATACTTGCGGCTCACCCCGGTCCACTCCTTGAACTCGCCCACGGTGAACCGGACGCCTTTGCGCGCCGCCAACAATCCCCGTAGCTCCTCCAACGCGCCGGCATGGCAGGTCAACTCCGCGCTCACCTTCACAAGACGGCGCTGCCGCACCAGCAGTTGGAACAGCGACCTGGCCTTGGCCGGGTCCACTCCCGAGCCTGCCAGCACCTCGGCCGTCGCGGGCGCGGCCAGCCCTCCGCGCTGGAATGCCTGCTCGATGGCATGGATGGCCGCCGCTTCGCGCGTATCCAGCGACAGGGCGTGCGAGCGCAGCCGAATGGTCTCGCCCTCCACCACCAGGCCGGGCGACTGCGCCAGAATCTCCTGCACGACGGCGGGCGCCGCTCCGGCCAGCGCGCGCGAGCGCAACTCCTCCAGCGGCATGCCCGCCAGCAGTGGATTCTGCTTGTGAAACGCCGCCAGAAGTGTCTCCATCTCCGCGCGGCGGCCGTCGATCCACAGCGGATCGACAAACCATGCCCGGTCTTCGAACTCACCACGTACGGCCCCGGTGCGCGCAATCAGTTCCTGCGCCGGAAGGCCATGGGCCGCCTCCCTGGCGAGCAGCGCCACGCGTTCGGGAAGAGACGCCGTGGCCAGCAGGGCGGTCCGTAGCCCCAGGTGCGCGCGCCGCATCCGCTGGGGCGCGCCGATGTCCACCACGCATCCGCCCGCGATGGTCACGGTGGGAGAGAACGAGCGCAAAATGAAACGGTCGCCGGGCAGCAGCAGCACGGGGTGCTCGAGCAAAATCCGTGCCCACGTCTTTTCTCCCGGCGCAAGCAGGTTTGCCGCGAGCAGTTTCACGCGCGCCGCCGTCTCCGATGTCCAGGCGTGAAAGTGCACCGCCGCGCCATGCTTCAGCGGCGGAGACGCCGGAAGCAGTTCGATCTCCGCATCCAGCCGCTGCACGGCCCGCAGGACACCCGGCTCGCACAATGTCATGCCCCGCGCCAGTTCCGGCGCTTCCACGTTCGCAAGGTTCACGGCCGCGCGCTGCCCCGCCACGGCCTCGCCGGCCGGTTGCCCGTGCACCTGCAACCCGCGCACGCGCAGAAGCCGTCCGGACGGTTGAACCTCCACCTCCTGCTCGCTTGCCAGACGCCCCGACACCATCGTTCCGGTGACAACCGTGCCGAATCCCTTCATGGTGAACGAACGGTCGATGGGCAGCCGCAGGCGCCGTTCGGCGCTCTTTGCCGGCACGTGATCCGACAGCAGCGCCAGAGTCTCCGCCAGCTCCTTCAGCCCCTCGCCGGTCTTGGCGCTCACGGCGCAAACAGAAGCGCCCGCCAGAAACGAGCCGCGAACGAACTCCTCAGCCTCCAGTTTCACAAGATCCAGAAAACCGGCGCTCACCAGATCGCACTTGGTCAGCACGATCACGCCATGACGAACCCCCAACATGCGGCAGATGTCGAAGTGCTCGCGCGTCTGCGGCATGATCGATTCATCGGCGGCGATCACCAGCATCACCGCGTCGAGTCCGCCCGCGCCGGCCAGCATGTTGCGGACGAACCGCTCGTGGCCGGGCACATCGACGAACGCCAGGCGTACGGCGCGCCCCTGGTGGGCCAGAGTAAGATGGGCGAATCCGAGGTCGATCGTAATGCCGCGTCTCCGCTCCTCTTCCCATCGATCGGGCTCGATCCCCGTCAGCGCCCGCACAAGCGCGGATTTTCCGTGGTCGATGTGGCCTGCCGTTCCGATCACGAGGTTCTTCATGGGCGTGTGGCTACTCTCAGTAATAGCAGCTTCGCCCGCATCCGCTCAGCCGGACGCCGCGCAGGAAGCGCCCACCTTTGTCGCCGGTGTCTCCGTCGTGCATGTCGATGCGCAGGTGGTGGAGGGCCGGCGCGTCATCTCCGATCTCGCCAGGGAGGACTTCGAGATCCTGGACGAGGGATCGCCGCGCCCCATCGAATACTTCGGACGCGAAACCGAACCGCTTCATCTTGTCCTGCTGCTCGATGTCAGCGGCAGCATGCGCAAGATGCTCGACCGCATGGCCGCCGCATCGAAAGAGGCGCTCTCCGTGCTGCGCTCAGGCGATACCGTGGCCGTGATCGCGTTTGGCCGGACATCGGTGCGCAAACTCGACTTTTCCGCCGACATGGGCGACGCGGCCGCCGCCGTGGGTGCGGCCCGGTTTGAAAAGGACGTGGGCGCGGGAACGCTTCTGAACCCGGCCATCGCCGAGGCCGCGCGGTACATCGGCGAGCACGCCGGGAACAAGCCAGGACGCCGCGCCCTGCTCGTGTTCACGGACAATGATTCGGTCAACTACCAGTCGCCGGACCAGCAGGCGCTGGAAGCGCTGTTCGCGGCCGACACCGTGTTGAATGCCATTGTTCCGCAAGGCGTGCGGCCGCCGGACCGCCAGCGCTCCTCCTTCGCCAACCCCGACTTTTCTCCAGCCGACATATTCAAGCTCGCGCGGGAGTCGGGCGGCGAGGTGGTGGAGGCGGGTAAAAGCGGGACCATGTTGCGCGAGGTGATCGAACGCATCCGGACGCGGTACAGCTTGCACTACCGCGCGCCCGAGGACACCAGACCCGGCTTCCGGCGCATCGAAGTCCGGCTGGCTCCGGCGGCCCGCGCCCGCCTGAAGAAGGCCGAGGTCCGCGCGCGTACAGGCTATGTTGTCCGGTGAGACAGTCCGTGAACGGCGTTGCGCGGGGCAGGCTGTTCCCGGGATTTCATGTTTCAATGTGGCCATGGACAACCAGTTTGTGTTCGTGAACGATCTCGCCACCTCCGCGCAGGTTCCACCCGACGGGATTCTCAGCCGGACGCTACAAAACGACGAGCGCTCGAAGGTGATTCTCTTCGGCTTCGCTCCCGGCCAGGAGTTGTCCGCGCACCATGCGCCTTACCCGGCCACCATTCAGTTCGTGGAGGGCGAAGCCTCGCTGCTGTTGGGAACCGAGCGCAAGGAGGTGAGCGCCGGCGCGTTCGCTTATATGACGCCGAACCTCGAACACGGCATCAAGGCCAAGACGAAGGTGGTGATGCTGCTCACGATGGTGAAGGGCGTGGCCCCTCAAAAATAGCCCGGCGGCGGGTCTAGTTGAATTTCGGCGCGTAGTAGCCCTTGCGCGCCCGCACCGTGTAGTCCCGCCTGTTTTTCACGCGGATGTTCACCTCGTGATACTGCCCGTCGGCGCGCAGCGGTTCGGGACGGTACAGCACGCTGTACTGGTGCCGCATCTCATTGGCGATGTTCTCGAACGACTGCGCCAGGTCCTCGACTTTGAACGGGAAAAAGGTCATCCCGCCGGTTTCGGAAGCGAGGTATTTGAGCACCTTGTCGCCGTCGGTCTGAATACGCGTGATGTTGGTCGAGATGCCGTACACGATCACATCGGCCTTGTGCGCCATCTCCAGGGCCTGGTCGCGTGAATACCGCGACTGCGTATCCTCGCCGTCGGAGAGAATCACCATCGCGCGGCGGTACTTGTGCCGCGGCTGGTCCTGTCCCAGTTTGTCGCGGCAGGCGAAGAATATCGCATCGTACAGCGCCGTGCCGCCACCTGGGCGCATGTCGCGGATGGACTTTTCCAGAGCGTCGATGTCATTGGAGAGATCCGACACCATCTCGGGCGAGGTGTCGAAGCCCACCACCACCGCCTTGTCCTGCGCCGGCCGCATCACGCTTTTCAGAAACTCCACAGCGGCCTCCTGTTGAAACCGGAAACGGTCGCGAATCGAGTTCGAGGTGTCCACCAGAATGGCCAGCCGCAGCGGCAGATCGCTTTCCCGGACGAATTCGAGAATCTCCTGCTTGTGCTTGCCCTCGAAGATTTCAAACTGGTCCTTGTCGAGATCCGTCACGAAACGGCCGCGCTTGTCCGTCACGGCGAACAGCACGTTCACGCGCGTCACATCCAGGCGGATGCGTTCGGCCTCATCCAGCTCCTGCACGGGCTGTTGTGGTTGGGGCGGCGGGGGCGCTTGCGCCGGAACGGAAGCGGCGCACAGAAAAGTGGCGAGGACGGCAAAGGACAACTTCATGGAAGGTACTCTGCAACGATTATAGGAGTCCGGCCAGAACCCGCTCAAGTTCCCCGGGCAGCGGCGCCTCGGCCCGGATGCGGGCGCCCGTTGCCGGTGAATCGAAGGCCAACCGGTGCGAATGCAGAAACACGCGGCCCGGCGGCGGAATGCCCGGCGTGTTTGCGGGCGCTCCGTAGAGGCGGTCCCCCACCAGAGGATGGCCCAGTGACCTCATGTGCACGCGGATCTGGTGCGTCCGTCCGGTAAGGATCCGCACCGAAACATAGGTGCACCGCTCGTAGCGCCGAAGCACGCGGTATTCGGACAGGGACGCGCGTCCGGTTTCCAGCCTCCACGTCATACGCAGCCGGTTATTCGGGTCCCGTGCGATTGGTTTATCCACGCGCCCGGCGTCCGCTTTCACCACGCCGTGCACCAGCGCCAGATACTCCTTCTCCACGGTGCGCGCGGCAAACTGCGCCGCCAGCGCCCGGTGTGCCGCGACGGTGCGCGCCACCACCAGCAACCCGCTCGTCTCCCGGTCGATGCGGTGCACAATGCCCGGCCGATCCTCGCCGCCTTCGGCCGGCAACTGTCCGAATCTGTGCAGCAGGGCGTTCACCAGCGTTCCTTCGTGGCGGCCCGCACCCATATGCACCACCATGCCAGCCGGTTTATCCACGACGATGGCCGCCGCGTCCTCGTACACCACCCTCAGCGGGAGGTCCTCGGCGAAAGCGCGTAGCGGAGGCGGCGCCGCGGGCGTTACGCGCAGTTCCTCGCCCTCGCGCACTGTCTCGCTTGCCTTGGCCGTGGCCCCGTTCACGGTCACCCGTCCCTCGCGAATCCACGCTTGCAGCCGCGAACGGCTATATTGCGGCAGCGCCGCCGCTAGCAGGTGATCCAGCCTCTGCCCCGCCTGCCCGGGTTCCACACGGAACTCGTGCACGCCGCCGCTCACCGGATGACACGCTCGGCGAACTGGTCCGATGCCAGTCCCCAGTTGTCATGGTTGAAGAGGATGGGCATCCCGAACCGGTTCATGTCCCGGGCCCAGTTGATGACCGTTTCGTAGTCCAGCAAGGGAATCCGCTTCCTGGCGATCCTCTCATACAGAGCCGCTTCGCCCTCCGGCGTCCATCCCGAGGCCCTGCCATGTTCAATGTGGTACGTGCGCATCGGATCATCGAGCATCTCCTCGCGATATCCCGCGTGGTGGGCCGCCCAGCAAAGAACGGAGTCGATGTTCATGGAGAAGGCGTCGAACTCAGGGTAGCCGCGCAGGTTGAACCAGGCTTCGCGCGAAAGCAGCGTAAAGTCGCCGCACCCGTTCGTATGCAGGTGGACGGGAAGGCCACCTTCGTTCACAGGTTCCAGGACATGGCCGCTGGTGGAGCTTGGCCGCGCCGCACGCCACTCCGCGCCGTGCAGCGTAAGGCTCCGGTCCCCGCCGGTCCCATCTCCATCCACCTCGCCCCGGATGCCCACCGTGAATTTCCCGGCGGCCGGAGAACCGGCCTGCCAGCGCAGCCGCATTCGGCCAGGGATGGCGGCGCTGGCCAGCGTGCCGCCATCGGCGCCGGACAAGACCAGCCTCAGCGTCCGCCCCACGGCGCCTGGGCCGGGCTCCACGTCCAACTCCAGTTCGCGCGCGCCCCCCGTCGCCGTCAGCGCCAGCCCGGCGCCGGCGCCCGGCCAGCGCGCCAGTCCCGGGCCCAGCCGCTCCCAGTCACTCCAGGCCCCTTCGTATGCAAGGCCCGACTGCACGCCCAGCTCTTCGCGGTCGTGCACGGTGGGGGGAGCCTTCTCAATTCCGGCCCATCTCCGGTGCAGACGGCTCAACCACCATCGCAGCCGCCGCCTCGGCGTTACGGCCTGTAGCGGCTTGGTGCCTCCCCAGACAATCGAACGCACCTGCACATTCGTCAAACGCGGGTCCTGCTTCGTGCGCAGACCGCCACCCACCACATAGAGCGTCAATCGCCCTTGTCCGGCCGGTGGCAAGCCTGTGGGCACCGTTACGGTGGTTCGGGCGCTCACATGGCGCTCGGCCAGCGGCGCGCCATCCTCCCGCGCCACGCACAGCAGGAATGGACCATACCCCGTGCCTAGTCCGGGTTCCAATTCAATCGAAAGCTCGCCCGCTTCCGGTCCGTTGGGCGCCTCCAACAGGAGTGTCGCCCGGTCCGGCAGCCAGCGGTATGGCATTCCCGCGTAAAACTCCGGCGAATACCAGTCCATTGCCAGGGAAATACCGGCGCCTGGCTTCACGACGTCGTTCTCGCCCGGAACTGGCACGCCATCGGGCGTTACCGGAAATGAGCCATTGCGCGTATTCACGCGGAGCAGGTTGCGCGCACACCACGCCAGGCGCTCTTCCACGCCTGCATTCTCCGGAATTTCGCTCCGGGCATCCATGCGGTCCATGCGGTACATCCTGTCCCCGCATAAGTCCCGCTGCGCCAAACGCTCCATCAGTTCCGATGAAAATAAGATGTCAATATTCGTCGCCAGGACGAAACTTCCTCGTGCGCGCCGGATGCCAACATTCTTGGCGATCATCTGATACAGGCCGAGCACCGGGGCATGCCGGTAGCGCTGGTGCGCCTCCCCAGGCACCGTGATGATCCGGACCGTACAGTATTGATTTCCCTCCGGCCAGCTCAGAGCCTCGGCCAGCGGCGCACGCTCCGGCATTGGATTCCACTCCACAATGATCAATTCCGAAGGAAACCGAAAGCGGTTCGACTGTTCAATCCAGCCGTCGGTGAACGCCTGCATCCGTTTCAGGAAATCCTCGCCATGGTCGTCGTTCCGCGCCGTGACCACCAGCGAAAGATAAGGGGGCGGGGCATCCATGGCAACCAGCATACGACTTTGCGCGAATTACTTTGATAACTTCCACACTTGTTGTGACATCACGGATGAAAGTGCCACAATAAGCGGAGTATGTATTGTGGTTCCTTGTCTGTAGCGGGTTTGGGCAAGTTAGGGGCCGTGATGGCTGCCGTCATGGCCGACAAGGGCTTTCCCGTCATCGGAGTGGATTTGAACCCGGCCGCGGTGGATGCCGTGAACCGGGGGCAGGCGCCTGTTCAGGAGCCGCTGTTAGACGAGTATATCGCGCGAAACCGGGAGCGGTTGAGCGCCACGGGCGACATCGAATCCGCCGTGCGCGAAACCGGCGTCACGTTCATCATTGTCCCGACGCCATCCGGCCCGGACGGCGCGTTCCGCCTCGACTATGTGCTGGAGGTGTGCCGTGGCATCGGCCGCGCGCTGCGCACGAAGAACGAGTATCACCTGGTCGTCGTCTCCAGCACGGTGATGCCGGGTCACACGGCCAACCATGTGCTGCCGCTGCTGGAGAAGGTCTCCGGCAAGCGGTGCGGCGTGGACTTCGGCCTCTGCTATAACCCCGAATTCATTGCTTTGGGCAGCGTCATCCGTGACATGTTGAACCCGGACATGCTGCTGATTGGCGAGTCCGACCCCAAGGCCGGCGATTTGTTGGAATCCATCTACCGCCGCGTGTGCGACAACACGCCGGCGGCGGCCCGGATGAGCTTCGTCAACGCCGAACTGGCCAAGATCAGCGTGAACACCTACGTCACCACAAAGATCAGCTACGCCAACATGCTCGCCTCGGTCTGCGAACGGCTGGAGGGCGCCGACGTCGACGTGGTCACCTCGGCCATCGGACTGGACTCCCGCATCGGACGGAAGTATTTGAAAGGCGCGCTCAGCTACGGCGGCCCCTGCTTTCCGCGCGACAACATCGCCTTCGCCTCCATGGCGCGCCACCTGGGCGCTGAACCCGTGCTCGCCGAGGCCACCCACGCCACCAACCAGCGGCATACGGAACGGCTGGGTGAGTTCGTTCTGGACCTGGCCGGCTCAGGTCCCGTGGGCGTGCTGGGCCTCAGCTATAAGCCCGGCACCAGCGTCGTAGAGGAGTCCGCGGGCATTGCCCTGGCGCGGTTTCTGGCCGGGCATTCGATTCCCGTTACCGTCTATGATCCTCTGGCCATGGCCGGAGCCAGAGGCGAGCTGGGCGACAGCGTCCGCTATGCCGCCTCCCCGGAGGAGGCCATCGCCGCCTCGTCCGTAGTGCTGGTGATGACAGCCGCCGACGAGTTTCGCGCGCTCACGCCATCCGACTTTGCCCGCGAGCATGGCCGCGTCACGCTGATCGACTGCTGGCGCCTGTACCAGGGGAAGGGCTTCGAGCAGGTCTCTACCTACCTTACGCCCGGTACAGGGACGGGGCGCGCCGGGCGCGGTTTCGACGCGGCCGCCGAGTCCCGCGGGGCCGCCCGCGAGCAGGTGGCCGGATGAGCGCCCCGCTGGGACGCGCCCTCGTCACCGGAGCGGGCGGATTCATCGGACACCACCTGGTTTCCTCTCTCAAGCAGCGGGGCTACTGGGTTCGCGGCGTTGATCTCAAGCGGCCCGAGTACTCCGATTCCCAGGCCGATGAGTTCCTGGTGGCCGACCTTCGCGAAGCCGCGGCCTGCCGCGCCGCCACGGACGGCGTCGGCGACGTGTACGCCCTGGCCGCCGACATGGGCGGCATGGGATTCATCGCCAACAATCACAGCATCATCCTGCACAATAACGCGCTGATCAACCTCCACACCATCGAGGCCGCGCGCCGGAACGGCGTCCAGCGCCTGCTGTATACCTCCTCGGCCTGCGTCTACCCCGAGTTCAAGCAGACCGATGCCAACGTAAGCCCGCTCAAGGAAGATGACGCCTACCCGGCCATGCCGCAGGATGCCTATGGCTGGGAAAAGCTCATCACGGAGCGGCTGTGCCACCACTACAAGGAAGACTACGGCCTGGACACCCGCGTGGTCCGCTTCCACAATATTTTCGGCCCGCTCGGCTCCTGGGACGGCGGCCGCGAAAAGGCGCCGGCGGCGCTGTGCCGCAAGGTGGCCCGCGCCAAGCTCACCGGCGAGCATGAGATCGAGATTTGGGGCGACGGCGAACAGACGCGCAGCTTCTGCTACATCGACGACTGTGTCGAGGGCATCTACCGCCTGATGGAGTCCGGCTTCCAGGAGCCGCTCAATCTCGGCCAGGACAGGCTGATCAGCATCAACGAACTGGCTCGCGTCGTGGCGCGCATCGCCGGCATCGAGGTGGGGCTGCGCCATGTGCCCGGCCCCATGGGCGTGCGCGGCCGCAACTCCGACAACACGCTGCTGCGCAAGGTGCTCGGGTGGGAGCCCGCCGTCTCTCTGGAAGACGGCTTGCGGACAACTTACCAGTGGATTGAAGAACAGGTGCGCGGGCAGTTGTCCGGCCGCTCCAGCGGCCAGCCCGCGTAGAATTGTCCTGGATGGAAAATACATCGCCTCCGGAATCGGCCGCGCGGTGGCACGGAGAGTACGCGTTCGCCCTGCGCGAGCTCGTTCTCAAGGATTTCCGCAGCCGCTACCGCAACATGTCATTGGGCATCTTCTGGAGCCTGCTGAACCCGCTCATCATGATGGGCCTGCTCACCTTCGTTTTTACGCAGGTGTTCCCCACCGGCCGAGGTGCGTTCCCCGTTTTTGTCTTATGCGGCATCATCCCCTATAACTTCTTCGCGCTGGCCTGGTCCACGGGAACCGCCAGCCTGATGGAGAACACCGCCCTCATCAAGAAGGTGCCCGTGCCGCGCGAGATCATTCCCGTGGCCAGTGTGCTGTCCAACCTGCTGCATGTGTTCATCCAGTGCGGTCTGCTGCTGATCTTTCTGTTCGCCTACGGCTTCCCGCCGAACCGCTACTGGACGCTGCTGCCCGTGATCGGCGCTCTCTACGTTCTGTTCATCATCGGCATGGTGCTGGCCACCTCGGCGCTGAACGTGTATGTGCGTGACATGCGCTATGTGGTCGAGTCGATGAACACCATCCTGTTCTGGCTCGTGCCGATATTTTACGGCGGCGAGATGATCAAACCCGCCTTCGCCGACATCTATTCGCTGAACCCCATCGCCGCTCTTGTGCAGGCCACGCGCAACATCCTGATGGAGGGCCGCGCGCCGGCGCTCTCGCTGCTCACCAAGCTCGGCGCCAGTTCCCTGCTTGTGTTTGTCCTGGGCTGGACCGTCTTCCAGCGACTGAAACACCGCGTCTACGATTACCTCTGATGCTTCCCGCCGCCATCGAGTTCCGGAACGTCACCAAGACCTTTGCCCGCGGTTCCGGACGCCGCCTGCTGGCTCTCGACGTGTTTCGCCAGCTTGCCGGACGCTGGCGGCGCTCCGGCACGGGCCAGTTCCACGCGCTCGATCAGATCAGCTTCACCGTCGGTCAGGGCCGCAGCCTCGGACTGATTGGCCACAATGGAGCGGGCAAGAGCACGCTGCTCAGCCTGGCCACGCGAGTTGCCGAACCCGACGGGGGAGAGGTGATCGTGCGCGGCCGCCTGTCGAGCGTGCTGGATCTGGGCGCCGGCTTCCACCCCGACCTCAGTGGCCACGAGAACATGAGGTTGAATGCCGCGCTGATCGGCTTCACCCGCGCCCGCATCGAGCAGTTCGCGCCGGGCATCGCCGCATTTTCCGGACTCGAATCGGCGCTCGACGATCCCGTGCGAACATACTCCTCCGGCATGGTCATGCGCCTCGCCTTCGCCATCGCCGTCGAACTCGATCCGGACGTCATTGTTGTGGACGAGATGATCGCCGTGGGCGATGAGGAGTTTCAACAGAAGTGCCTGCGCCGCATCCGCGAGTTCCGTGAGCAGGGAAAGTCCATCCTGCTCGCCAGTCACAGCATGCACACGGTCCGCGAGTTCTGCGACGACGCTCTCTGGCTGGACCACGGCCGCATCCGCATGACCGGCCCCGCCGCCGAGGTGACCGCCGCGTACAAGAGCGGCGCTTGAGGCGGGCCTGCGCCTACACGCGAGGTCCTGCTTTGGTAATGGCGGCGTCCACCGCGCCAAACCGTTCGAAGTTCTTCCGGAACCGCCGCGCCAGTTCGGCCGCCGCCGTGTCGTAGGCCTCCGGGGACGCCCATTGCGCACGCGCATCCAGCAGCGAGCCGGGCACGCCCGGACACTGCTTCGGCGTGAGTACGCCGAACACTGGATGGGGCTCCGCCGCCACGCCGTCCAGTTGCCCGGCAATGGCCGCGTTCACCATGGCCCGCGTGTGCGGCAGGCTCATGCGGTCGCCCGTTCCGTAGGCGCCTCCCACCCAGCCCGTGTTCACAAGCCAGCAGTTCACATTGTGCTCTCGCATCAACCGGCCCAGCATGCCGGCATATACCTGCGCCGGACGCGGCAGAAACGGTTCGCCGAAACAGGCGCTGAACGTCGCCACGGGCTCGTTGCCCAACCCGCGCTCGGTGCCGGCCAGCTTCGCCGTGTAGCCGCTGAGGAAGTGAAACATCGCCTGCTCCGGCGTCAGCCTCGCAATGGGCGGCAGCACGCCGAAGGCGTCGGCGGCCAGGAAGAGAATGTTCCGCGGATGGCCGCCCAGACTTGGAATCACGGCATTGCCCATGAACTCGATCCTGTAGGCCGCGCGCGTGTTCTCGGTGAACTCGCCGGAGGCGTAGTCGCAATTGCGCCGGTCGGCGTCCAGCACCACGTTCTCCAGCACCGTTCCGAACCGGATGGCGTCCCAGATCTCCGGCTCGTGGCGCTGGCTCAGACGGATGCACTTGGCATAACAGCCGCCCTCGAAATTGAACACGCCGCCGGACGACCATCCGTGCTCATCGTCGCCGATCAGCCCGCGCGCGGCATCGGCCGACAATGTGGTTTTGCCCGTTCCGGATAAACCGAAAAAGAGCGCCACATCGCCTTCGGCTCCCACGTTGGCCGAGCAGTGCATCGGCAGCACGCCGCGGTCCGGCAGCAGGTGGTTCAGAATCGTGAATACGCTCTTCTTTAATTCGCCCGCATACATCGTCCCGGCGATCAACACGAGGCGCTCGGTGAAGTTGATGGCGATCACCGTGCCCGAATGCGTGCCGTCCTGCTCCGGACGCGCCTGGAACGTAGGCGCGAACATGATGGTGAAGTCCGGCGCCTGATCCTGCAACTCCTCGTACGGTGTCCGGATCAGCAACTGCCTTCCGAACAGGGAGTGCCAGGCTGTCTCGGTGATCACGCGCACCTTGATCTGGTGCGCCGGATCGGCCCCGGCCAGGCAGTCCTGCACAAACAGCGTGCGGCCCTGCCAGAAGCTGAGTAGCTTTTCGTAGAGCGCGGTGAACCTCTCTGGCGCCATCGGCTGGTTCACGCTGCCCCAGGCGATGGTGTTCTCCGTCGCCGCGTCGCGCACGATGTACTTGTCCTTGGGCGAACGTCCCGTGAAATGGCCTGTGCGCACCACCAGCGCGCCCGTGTTGGCCAGTTCTCCTTCGTGGCGTTGGATGGCCGCCTCGACGAGCTTTGCCGTCCCCAGGTTCCAATACGCCACGTCCCAATTCCGTAGACCGTGTCCGGTCAATCCGTGGCGGGAAGGTTTCACTCCGGCGTTCTGCATCATAATTGTGGTCAAGCCCGGTCTATGATTTAGATATGAGCGCGTGTTCAGGCAGACAAGCCGTTCGCGGCCGGTGGCGCACACCGCTGCGGGCGTTGGTGTGTCTGGCGGGCGCCGCGTTTCTGGCCGCCGTCTGGGGCCAGGTGATTGAGTTTGAATCCAATGGATTACGCTATCTGACGCAAACCCGCAACGGGGTCACCATCATGTTCGCACACTTGCCGGTGACCGTCCGCGACTACTCCGTCATCCAGGTGGCCGTCTCCAACGGCGGCAAACAAACCTGGATTATGCGTCCGGAAGACTTCGAATTCATCAGCAAGGACGGTGCGCACTACCGCGCCACGCCGGCCCGTGGCGTGGTGGAGCGCTTCATTGCGCGGGGTGGCCGCGACGACGCCATCAAGCTGGTTTCCACCTATGAAATGGGGCTCTACGGCTTTAACCGTCTGAAGGCCACAAACGGGTACGAAGCCCGCCGCCAGGCGCTGATGGCCGAGATGACCTCCACCAAGATCAAAGCCGCCGCCGCCGCGTCGGCCATCGTGTTTGTCACGGTGAAGTTGAAACCCGGCGAATCCACCGACGGCGCCGTATTCTTCGCCAGCCAGGGACGCCAGCTTGGACCCGGACATGTGCAGGTGGCCGCTGCCGGCACGGTCTTCGAGTTCGAAACACAGGGACTGGCCGCCGAACAGACAGCCGGTAGATAATCTCGCCGCGCGGGCGTCAGATGTTGCGCGGCCGTTCGAGCGCGACTTCCTCGCCGGCGTTCACGCCGCTCTCCACGGCGATGTGCGTCGCGTTGGAGGCGCCCAGCGTCACAGGACGCCGCTCCCAGCCCTGGCCCTTTTTCACATAGACGAAGTTCGCTCCGTCGCGGCCCTGCAGGGCGGCGCGCGGAATCTTGGTGACGTTCGCCTGGTTGGAGAGGATCACGTCCACGTTACCCGAAAGGTCGGGGATGAGGCGCGGGTCGCTGCCGTCGATCTCGATGCGCACCGGGATGGTGCGAATGTAGTTGTTCTGCCGGAACCCGCCGGCCGCAATGGCGCTGATGCTATAGATCTTGCCCGGCAGCGTCAGGCCGGGGAAGGCGTCGATGCCCACCCGCGCCGCCTGTCCCACGCGGAAGTGCTCGCTTTCGGCCTGGTTGATCGTCGCCTCCACCTGCATCTTCTCCGGCATGACAATCTTCATGAACAACTGGCCGGGATACACCTGGTCGCCCTGCTGGATGGTGGCCCACTCGCCGCTGCGGAAGATCGGCTGGGACACCGCCAGCCCATCCATCCCGGCCCGGATGATGAACTTATCCAGGTCGGCCGCGTGCCGGTCGCGATGGCGCTTGTGCCGGTCGCGCGTGTACTCCAGGATCTTCAACTCCGAAGCATGGACGATCTTCTTCTGGTCCACGTCCTTCAAACGCTCGCGGTATTGCGCCTCGGCCTCTTCCTCGGCGAGCTTCAGCAACTCCTGATCGATCACCGTGCGCGTCTCGCCGCCTTTGCGCTCCAGGCGCGCCTTGTCCAGCGTCGCCTTGGCCACGCGCACCGTCTGCATCAGATTCTCAAAGTCGATCGCCTGCTCGGCCTTGCGCTTGCGGATGTCCGAGTCGGCCTTCTGCACGTCGTCGTTCACATCGTCCACGTGGTCCTTCAAGGACTGTCCGTCAATGCGCGCCACCACCTCGCCCTTTTTCACGCGCGTACCGGAGGGGGACATGAAGAGGATGATCAGCTCGCGGCCCGATTCCGGGCCGGTCAGCTTCGGCGCAATTACGTTCATCGAACGCAGCGACGAGGTCTGCCCCGTCAGACGCATCGTGGATTCCAGGTTCCCGGTTTCCACCTTGGCCGTCCGGACAATGGAAAAAGTGGCCGCCTGCTGTCTGGCATTCTCGGCTCTGCGCTGCCACAGATACACGCCGCCTGCGATGACCGCCAGCAACACCACCGCGGCGATCCATTTCCCCGCGCCACCTCCCTCGGGGGGCGCGGGCGTTGCGGGAACCGGCGGTTGCCCCGCCTGCGGGATACTGGGCTGCGGCTTTCCAATTGCGGACATAATTTCTGTGCCTCGACGCTCCTACAGCATACTAAACGGAATGCTGCAGGAAAAGGCGCCGCGTGCGGGCGATTCGTTACCCCATCCGGGAAGGTCCTGCCTGAAATGGTGAGCGAACATCCGCCCCATTCTCCTTGTATTCGCCAATATTTTCGCCATCGATGCGGCGGCAGGCGGCCCCGGACGCCGGAACCGCCGCGCCAACGCTCCGTTCAGAGCTTGGGCGGAAAGAGATAGAGCACCACGGCGCAATCGATGCTCCACACCAGGAGAATGCCGAGCAGCAACTTGTCGCCCCACAGGATTTCGGCCGGGCTCTCCAGGGCCGGGTCGCGGCGGGTCGTATAGCGGTAGCGGAACAGCCCCAGGAAGACGAACAGCGAGGTGTGGAGCAGTTCCGGCTTCTGCAGAACGGCGTACAGCACATAGAAAATGGCCATGGCGAGCGCGCTGGTCTGCGAGAAAAATTCGAGGGTCGGCTCGTCGTAGCGCTGCAGGGTGAGCCGCGCCTGGTTGCCGGATGAGTGCAACTCCGTCATCCGCCGGTTCGACGCGAGGTAGAGGGCAAACGGCGCCGTAACCAGGAACATCCACGACGAACTGGCCACGCCGATGGCCGCGCTGCCCGCCATCAGGCGGAAGAGAAAGCCAATGGCGATGGCGAACAGGTCGAGCACCGGCACCTGCCGCAGCAGCAGTCCATAGGCCGTTTGCAGAATCAGGTACGCCAGCACAGCGGGCACCACCGCCGGCATCAGATAAAGCAAGACCGCCGTCACCAGCAGAAGCGCCACCAGGTAGGTCCGCCCCGCGTTGACAGAGATGCGGCCCGCCGCAATGGCGCGCGTGTGCCGCTTCACCGGGTGCATGGCGTCGTCGTTCCGATCGCATAGGTCGTTCCAGACATATGTGGCCGATGAAACCACACAGAACACCAACATCGCGAGAAACCCGGACTGTACCGCCTCCGGGTCGCGGAACCTGCCCGAAAACAGCAGGGGCGCCAGGACAAACAGGTTCTTGATCCATTCGCGCGGACGCAGCAGCGCAACATAGTCGCGCCAGGCGCCTTCGCTCACTCCCACTCCCCGCTCTGCCGCGGCTATGCCGTGTGAACCCATGACTTTCCTCCTATGAGATCGGCGATTGTGCGGCGTTCCGACATCGGGGATTCCCCTGAGCCGAAACCTCAGGCGATGGGCGCGCCTCCGCTCCGGTTGACTCTGGTCCGCTTCGCCGCGTACAGTGGAAAGTGCTTCCGGTGCGCGGCCCGTCAGGGCGCGCTAAAAGGGAACCCGGTGTGAATCCGGGACTGCCCAGCAGCGGTAAGCGGGAACGAACGCCCCATTCATGCACTGGGCGGGCTCCTCAAGAACGAGGCGCCGGCCTGGGAAGCTGGAGTTAGTAGGTAGTCAGCCCGCAAGTCCGAAGACCTGCCGGAGGCGGGTGGGCGAATGCTCACCTTACTTCATGAACCTTCTAGGGCAGGGGACATGCGAACCACACACGCACTCACTCTATTTTTCCTTTCATTCGCTTCCGCGGCCGCGGCGCCGCTTACCATCTCAGGACGCATCTCAGACCCATCGGGCGCCGTTCTGGCCGGAGCACAGGCTGTTTTGTTGCGGCCAAGCGGCTCGGTGGCCTCGGTCGCCACATCGGACGGGAGCGGCGTCTACACGCTCGCAAACCTCTCGCCGGGAGACTACTGGCTGACGGCGCGCAGCGAGGGCTTTGCCGAAGCCACGCCCGAACGCATCGCCTTGCGGGACGCGCCGCTGGAACGTCCACTCCAGTTGCGCCTGAACGCCGTCGAAACACAGTTGACCGTGACGGAAACGGGCGTTCTGGCGCCGATCGACGAGATCTCCAAGGCATCGGATCAGATCAGCGCGCTGCAGATGCGCGAGCGCGCCGAGTTCTCCATTCCCGAGGCGCTTCGCCAGACACCTGGAGTGCGCGTGCAGCAGTTGGGCGGGCCTGGCTCTCTCACACGCATCCACATGCGCGGCGGCCGCGCGTTTGACACCTCCATCCTGATCGACGGCTTCCGCTTCCGTGATGTCAGCGCGCCGCAGGGTGACGCGACGGGCTTCCTGGGCGATCTGCTCGTGCTCAATTCCGAGCGCGTCGAGGTGCTGCGCGGTTCGGGCTCGTCTCTCTACGGCACCAACGCCATCGGCGGCGTGGCCAACCTGGTGACGGACCAGGGCGGCGGCCCCTTGCACGGCGAAATGTCTCTGGAGGGCGGCGGTCTGGGCTACTTCCGCGGCGTTACGCGCATGGCCGGCGGCCTGGCGGACAACCGCTTCCTCTACTCGGCCGGCGTCACGCATTTGAACGTCATGCGCGGACTGGATGGCGACGACCGCACGCGCAACACCGGCGCGCAGGGCTCGGCGCAGTACCGTCTGACCCCGGCCACCACGCTCGGCGGCCGCATCTTCGCCACCGGAAGCTACACCGGACTGAACGTCACCCCGGCGGCCCTGTTCACGGCCATCGTGCCCTCGTCGGGCATCGTCGCCGCGATCCCCTCGGTCACCTTCACGCCCCAGTTGAACGACCCGGATTCGAGCCGCCATTCGCGCTTCTTCGCCGGCCTGCTCACCGTCACGCGCCAACTGGCGCCCGGCTCATCCCTGCGCGGCTACTACCACGGCTTCACCACGTCGCGCGATAACCGGGACGGGCCCCTCGGCGCCGGCTTCCAGCCCCCCTTCGCCAACAACAACCTGTTCGACGGACGCATCGACACGGGCGGGGCGCGCGGCGACTTCTCCCTCGGCGGCACGCGCCAGTTGAGCCTTGGCTATGAGTTCGAGCGGGAGCGTTTCGATAACCGCTCGCGCGAGGAAAACCCGGCCGGCGGCGTCAACGCGCGGACACGGATTTCACAGGCGAGCCACGCTCTGTTTGCCCAGCAGCAGATGCGGCTGCTGGCGGACCGCCTGCAGATCTCATTTTCCGGACGCATGCAGCGCTTCGGCCTCGGCCAACCCACTTTTGCAGGCGGATCGCCCGCGTATACGGGCATCGCGCTCACCACCCCGCCCAACGCCTACACCGGCGACGTGGCGGTCAGCTACTTCGTGCCGTCCACAGGCACAAAGCTTCGGTCTCACTTTGGCAATGCCTACCGCGCGCCAACCTTGTACGAGCGCTTCGGCACCTCGTTCTACGGCGGCTTCTTCAGCCCCTATGGCGATCCCCGGCTTGCGCCCGAACGCTCTCTGAGCGTCGATGCCGGGCTCGACCAGTATTTCGCCGGATCCAAGGTCCGCGTCTCGGGAACCTATTTCTACACCCGTCTGCGCCAGGTGATCGCCTTCGATTTTTCCGGCGTCATCGTGCCGGGAACCGATCCGTACGGCCGCTTTGGCGGTTACCGCAACACGGGCGGTGGGCTTTCGCGCGGCGTGGAACTGTCGATCGAAGCCAATCCCCGCCGTGGCACGCGGCTGTCGGCCAGCTACACCTATACGAACGCCGACGAGCGCGCCTCCACCTTGCTGAACGGCTCGGTGCGCTCCATCCGCGTTTCGGACCACATGGCCACCTTCACGGCCACCCACGCCGTAACGAAGCGTCTCGACGTGAGCTTCGATCTGTTTGCCGCGTCCAGCTACCTGTATCCCTTCTTTCTGAACGGCAGCCGCCCCTTCTCCTTCGCCGGCCCGGTGAAGGCCGACGTCTCGGCCTCCTACACGGTGCCATTCTTGGAAACGCGCCGGCTTCAGTTCTTCGCCCGCGTCGACAATCTGCTCAACCGCACCTACTACGAGGACGGGTTCCGCAACCCCAAAACGTGGGCCATCGGCGGGCTGCGTGTGCTCTTCTAGGCCGCGCGCATGATACGCTGGCCAATGAAATGACGAAAATCCAGATCGAATATGATCTGCTGCGTCCCCTGGATGCCGTGCTGCTGGAGCGAATCGCCGGCATCCACGGCGTCTACGGGATGACGCGCGTGCAGCCGGGCGAAACGCCGGGCCGCTTGTCGGTGGAATATGACGCCTCGCGGCTCACCGAGCCGCAAGTGGAACACAATCTGCACCGTTATGGGATCCCCGTTCAAAGACCTCATTCCTGACGAGGCGCCCGGTGAGCCGTTTCTCGCCGCCGCGCGGTCCGGCGACGTGGCTGATTTAAAACGCCAGTTGTCCGCTCATCCCGAACTGATCGAGTACCGCAACGGGATGGGCCAAAGCGCCCTGCTGCTCGCGCAGTATCACAGGAAACCCGAGGCCGTGCGCTTCCTGCTTGCGCGCGCCCCTGTGCTCACGCTGCACGACGCCTGCGCCACCGGCGTCCAGGCGCGCGTTGAGGAGCTGCTGTCGGAGGTGCCCCGCATGATCGACGCGCACTCGCCCGACGGCTTCACTCCGCTCGCCCTGGCCTGCTTTTTCGGCCACGTGGAGCTGGCCCGGTGGCTGATCAACCGGGGCGCCAACCTGGACCTGCCCGCCGACAATCCCATGAAAGTGGCCCCGCTGCATGCCGCCTCCGCAAGCCGCCATCTGGAGATCGTGCGCGCCCTTCTGGAAGGCGGCGCCAACCCGAATGCGCGCCAGCAGGGAGGCTTCACGCCGCTGCACGCCGCCGCGCAGAACGGCGACGCCGAAATCGCCCGCTTGCTGATCGAGAAAGGCGCCGATCGCGAGGCCCGGGCCGAGAACAATCAAACCGCGCTCGACTTCGCACTGCTCCGCGGCCATGCCGCCGTGGCCGCCGTGATCGAGGGATGACGCCTGGGCCCGTCCCGGTTTTTACGCCGCGCGGCTGCGATTTCCACGCTCGGAACGCCCGCCCGCATGGTATAACCTAAAGTTCCTATCTCACACTGGGAGCTCCCCTTTCAATGAAAAAGAACTTCTATGGCTGGTGGATTGTCGCCGCCTGCTTCTTTACCTTCGGTGTCTCCACCGGCTTTCCCTACTACAACATCGCCTTCTTTTTCGACTACTTCCGCGACGACCATCAGTGGCCCATTCAGATCGTCACCCTCGGGGCTCCCATCGCCGTGCTGCTCACCATCTGGGCCGGACCGATCATCGTTCCTAAAGTGAGTCCGCGCCTGCTCATCATCGTCGGCACGGGGCTAACGTTCATCGCCTTCCAATGGTTCGCGCGGCTCAGCGGCAATACGTGGGAATACTATGCCGCTTGGTGTCTTTACATGGTGGGTTACTTCCTCTCCGGCCCCATTCCGCACCAGATCATCATCAGCAACTGGTTCAAGGAGAAGCGGGGCCGGGCCATGGGCATCACCTATGTCGGCGTGGCGATCATCGGCTCCATCGGGAACAAGGTCGGCCCCTATCTGGCTTCGAAAATGCCGTACACCGAAGCGCTCCAGTACATGGGCTTCGTGCTGCTGCTGGCCTGGCCCGTCGCGCTGTTCCTGCTGAAGGACAAGCCGGAGGATATGGGCCAGTTCCCCGACGGCAAGGATCATCCGCCCGTGGTGGAAGCCGGCGCCGTGAATCCGGTGAAATCCCAGACCTTCGGCGAACTGCTCCGCCAGCCATCGTTCTGGTTTCTGCTTGTCGGCAGCGCGGCTTCCATCGGCTCCATCGCCGCCGTCAACTTCCACATGAAATTCGTCTTCGAGGAACAAGGCTTCACCACGCAGGCCGCGCGCAACGAGATATGGAGCACCGCATCGTTCTGGGTGTTGTGGGCCAGCATTGCCGGGCGGCTGCTGGCCGGCTATCTCGCCGACCGTTATTCGCGAAAAGCCGTCATGCTGGCCACATATCTCGTGGTGGCGCTCGCCATTCCGTCGCTCTTCCTGGTCACGCCGGGCGCCAGCGGTTTTGTCTATCTCTTCGCGCTCGTCTTTGGCTTCGCCATGGGCGCCGACTACATGTTGATTCCGCTCATGGCCGCCGACCAGTTCGGCCTGGCCAGCCTTCCGCGCGCCATGTCCGCCATTCTTCCCACGGACACCATCTCGCAGTTCTGGTTCCCCAACCTGATTGCGCGGCTCAAGGAAGCCGTGGGAGCCTATCCTCAGGCGATCATGGCCGTGTTTGCGACGGCATTTATTGGAGCCGTAGCGATTGCGCTCCTGCCGAAGCAGGGAAAGGGAAATGAAAAACTTCACGTATCGAACGCTCACCGAACTCCGCCGGGGCGTTGAAAAGCTGGGCGCGCGCCACGTGCGCCTGGAGTCCGACGTGGTTAAGGTGCAGGAGGCGTTGGGCCGTCCCGTCCAAGTCGGGACGGTTCGCACCGGCAACTCCATGGCCATCCACCCGATGGAGGGCTGCGATGGCCGTCTGGACGGCGCTCCGGACGAGCTCACCTACCGTCGCTACGAACGCTTCGGCCGCGGCGGCGCGAAGCTGATCTGGTTCGAGGCAACCGCCGTGGTCCAGGAGGGCCGCGCCAATACGCGCCAGCTCTGGATCACGCGCGAAAATGTGGGCGATTTCGCCCGCATCCACGACCTCATCCTGCGCACGCACCGCGAGGAGTATGGCCGCGACGATGACGTCCTGATCCCCATTCAGCTCACTCATTCGGGCCGCTACTCGGTGCCGAAACGCATCATCGCCTACAACAATCCGCTCATCGCCAGGAAGTTCAACATGCCGGATGACTATCCGGCCATCACCGACGACGAGTTGGACCGCTTGCCCGACGCCTTTCTGGAAGGGGCGAAGCTGGCCTACGCAGCCGGTTTCCGCGCCCTCGATCTGAAGGTCACCCACGGCTATCTGCTCAGCGAACTGCTCGGCGCCAAGACGAGGCCGGGACGCTACGGCGGCTCGCTCGAAAACCGCACCCGGGTCATCAAGGAAATCTTCGACCGCTGGAAAGCCGAGTTCGGCAGCCGCGTCACCTATTGCTCCCGCATGAGCGTCTTCGACGGGGTGCCCTACGTCACCGATCCGGAAACCAAGCGGGGCGTCCCGCTGCCGTTCGGCACGCCCTACCCGCACGGCTATGGCGTGAGCCCTGAAAACCCGCTGGAAGACGACCTCAGCGAGCCCAAACAGGTGATCGCCATGATGAAGGAGTGGGGGCTGCAACTGCTGAACGTCTCCCTCGGCTGCCCCTACTACAACCCGCACATCGGCCGTCCCTTCGAAAAGCCCGACGAAGGCAACTACGAACCGCCCGAACATCCTCTGTTCGGCGTGGACCGCCACTTCCGCATCGCGGGCGAACTGCAGAACACCTTTCCCGATCTGCCCATGGTGGGCACCGGCTACAGTTGGCTGCAAAGGTTCTCCATCAATGCCGGCGCGGCCAACATCGCCGACGGCAACATCCGATTCTTCGGCCTCGGCCGCAACGTGCTCAGCTATCCCGACTACGCCCGCGACGTGATGCGTCATGGCGAACTCGAGGAGCTGCGCGTGTGCAAGACGCTCACCTACTGCACATTCCTCATGCGCCAAAAAGACCACCCGCTGGGCCAGTTCCCTTCGGGCTGCCCGCCGTTTGACAAGCTCGTCTACGGGCCAATCATGAAGGAAGCGCGCGAAACCTACAGAAAAGCATCGAAGAAGGAGTAGCGCGCCTGTGCGGCGTCACACCTTTTCGATGCGCGCATAGAAGGCCCCGCACACGTCCTCGCCCTTGGCGCCCGTGAACCAGGCGTGCAAGGGGATGCGCGCGGCCTTTTCGACCGGTACGCGGAAGCTGATGCTGCGCGCGCCGGGCGCGGCCTTGGCCTGCAGCTCACGGCCACTGCCTACCCGCAGCTTCGCTCCGGCGATGGGCATGGCCTTGCCGGGCGGCAGACTGCCCATGTGCATCTTCTGTGGCTCGCGGCCCGCCGTCAGCGGCAGCATCAGGTTGAATGGCCAGCGCGACAACTCGATGCGGTATTCGCCCGTTTCGGCCACGCCGATGTACCAGGGCGCGCCCGTGGCTCCGCCCACGGCGTTGGAGACATGCCCGGGGTTGTCGGCATAGATCTCCCACCAGTCGGCCGAACACAGCATGGTGGGTGACTCCTCGGGCGAACCGATGATAGCCACCGGCT
The DNA here is from genome assembly GCA_020847045.1 of Bryobacterales bacterium. Lineage (GTDB taxonomy): Bacteria > Acidobacteriota > Terriglobia > Bryobacterales > Bryobacteraceae > JAFLBB01. The sequence continues at coordinate 53,668 of JADLCT010000108.1, forward strand.
CAGGCTCTTTCAGGCCCGGCTCCACCGAGGCCCACCACGATTCGTAATGAGCGCGCATGCGCGACACCACGCCGGGATTGGCCGCCGCCAGGTTCCGGTCCTCGGCCACGTTGGCGCGGAAATCGTACAGCTCGGTTCCGTTCACCAGCCGCCACTGGTTCCAGATGACGTTGGACTCCCACTTCTTCGGCACCTGCCCGTATTGCACCACCATCATGCGGTCCGGCATCTCCGCCTTACCGCGCAGCAGCGGGGCCAGAGAAACGCCATCGAACCGCGCCCCTTGCGGCGTGTGCAACCCGCACAGGCTGACCAGCGTCGGCAGAACATCCTGCGCCTGGGCCGGGTAGTCCACATCGCCCGCCGCCCGCAGGTTGCCCTTCGGCCAGCGCACAAAGCACGGGTCGCGGTGGCCGCCGTCGTACAACTGCGTCTTCCGGCCGCGCATGTGAGCGTTGTAGACGCTCACGCCCGCCGTGCCGCCGTTGTCGGTCATGAACACGACAATCGTGTTGCCGCGCAGCCCCGACTGCTCCAGGAACCGGTCGAGCTTGCCCATGTTCTCGTCCAGGTTGGCGATCATGCCGAAGAATCCCGCCGGCAGACCGTCGTGGTTATAGGGGCCGGAATACTTCGGATCCACCCAGGCCGGGCCGTGTGGCGCGTTCGTCGGCAGGTAGCACAGGAATGGCTCGCGCTCCTCGCCGCGCTGCTTCATCCAGGCCATCGCCTCGCTGAACCAGAAATCGGTACAGTAACCCTGAAAGCGCTTCGTCACGCCGTTGTCGTGGTAGCGCCCGTTGAAATAATCGTTGTCGAACTCCGGCGCCGACGACATGCCGAAGCCCAGGTGATACTTGGCCGTCTGGAAGCCGCGGTCCATCGGGCGGTACGGATAGCTGTCGCCCAGGTGCCATTTGCCGAACATGCCCGTGCGGTAGCCACCGGCGCGGAAAACATCGGCCATGGTGGGCAGATCGCGCCGCAACACGGCGCGGCCCGCGGTAACCGAACAGGCCTTGTTGCGCAAGGCGTCCACACCGCTCATCAACTGGCCGCGCGTGGGCGTACACATCGGCGCGCAATGGAAATCCGTGAAGCGGACGCTCTCATCGTGCAGCTTGTCCAGGTTCGGCGTCTTCAGCACGGGATTGCCATGGGCGCTGAAATCGCCGTAGCCCTGATCGTCAGTCAGAATCACCAGCACGTTGGGCCGTGAGGTGGTCTGCCCTTGCGCGGCGGCCAGGGTGGAGGCGAGAAAATGACGGCGGGTCAGCATGATCGGCTGCTATTGTTCCGCTCTTCATCGCCGATTGCAACGCATGTTAGAGTGGGCGCAATGCTGAACCGGAGAGACTGGCTGGCCACGGCCGGCGCGATGAGCGCCGCGGTCCCGGCTCAGGGCCAGACACGCCAGCCGAACTTCATCGTGATCATGTCCGACGACCAGGGCTCGCATGACCTGGGCTGTTACGGCGCGGCCGATGTAAAGACGCCGCACATTGACCAACTGGCCGCCTCCGGCGTCCGCTTCACGAACTGGTATTCGTGCGCGCCCGTGTGCGCTCCTTCGCGCGCGGCGCTGCAAACGGGCCGCTATCCCGTGCGCGCCGGCGTGGGTTCGAACGGCCTGCCGCTCGGACCGAATCAGCACACTCTGCCCAGCCTTCTGAAACGGGCCGGCTACGCAACCGCGCTCACCGGCAAGTGGCACCTGGGCAGCACGCCCGAAACCGTGCCCAACGCCCGCGGCTACGATTACTTCTACGGCTTCCTGCCGGGTTGCGTCGACTTCTATTCGCACATTTATTACTGGGGCGAGTCCAATCCGCAAAACCGCACCGTCAACTTCCACTCGCTCTACCGCAACCGCGGCGAGATCTGGGAGGACGGCCAGTATCTGACCGAACGCATCACGGAGGAGGCCACCGGCTTCATCACCGCGCACAAGAGCGAGCCCTTCTTCCTCTGCGCCACCTACAACGCCGTGCACTATCCGATGCACGCGCCGGCGAAGTACAAACAGCGCTTCCCCAATCTAGCCCCCGAGCGGCAAACGTATGCCGCCATGCTGGCCGCCATGGACGACGGCGTGGGCGCGATCCGCCAGACGCTCGAACGCCACGGTCTGCTCGACAACACGCTCATCTTTTTTGTGGCCGACAATGGAGCCACCACGGAAGCGCGCGCCGGGCTGAACCAGCAGCCCGCCACGGCCGGCAATAACGGCGTCTACCGCGGCTTCAAGTTCAGCCTCTTTGACGGCGGCATGCACGTGCCGGGCATCATGAGTTGGCCCGCGCGCATCAAGCCCGGACAGGTGAACACCCAACAGGTGATGACCATGGACATCGCGCCCACCATCTGGAACGCGGCGGGTGTCGCGCCGGAGAGCGGTTATCGCCTCGACGGCCATGACATTCTGCCCGTGGCCGCGCGGGGAGCGCCATCGCCGCACACCACGCTGTTTTGGGAGAACGGCAATCAAGCCGCCGCGCGAAAAGGGCGCTGGAAGCTGGTGTTGAACGGCAACGAGTACGGACGCACGCCCCAGACGCGTGGCGAAGCCAAGGGCGAGGATGCCGTGTGGCTCTCCGACCTAGAAGCCGATCCGGGCGAGCGCAGAAACCTGCGCCACGATCACCCCGCCATCGCCGATGAACTCCAATCAGCCATTCACGCCTGGAAGGAAGACACACGCAAGTGAAGCCCATTGCCCTCCTGCTCCTGTCCGCCCTGGCATCGCCCGCCATCGAGACGTTCGACGTCGTGGTGTACGGCGCGACATCGGGCGGCGTGGTGGCCGCCATCGCCGCGGCCCAACAGAACCTGAACGTGGCGTTGGTGGAACCCGGGCGCCATCTGGGCGGCATGACCAGCGGCGGTCTGGGCCAGACCGACCACGGCCGCAAGGAGACCATCGGCGGCATGTCGCTCGAATTTTACCGGCGCGTGGGCCGCGAGTACGGCAAGGACATCGTCTGGTACTTCGAGCCGCACGTCGCCGAAAAGGTTTTGAAGCAATGGACCGCCGAAGCGCGCGTGAAGGTCTATTACGGCCACCGTCTGCGGGAAGTGGATGCGCTGAAGAAGCGCGGCGGCCGGATCCGAGAAATCTACACCGAGAACGGCGCCGGCTTTGCCGCCCGCGTTTTCATGGACGCCACCTATGAAGGCGATCTCTTGAAACGCGCCGGCGCCAGCTACACCGTGGGCCGCGAAGGCGTGGCGCAGTACGGCGAATCGCTGGCCGGCGTGCGTCCGAAGGACCGCAGCCATCAGTTCGACTTCCCGGTCAGCGCCACCGGCGCGGACAAACAACTGCTGCCCGGAATTCAAACCGGGCCGCGCGGCGAACTGGGCGCCGCCGACAAGAAGGTGCAGGCCTACAACTTCCGCATGTGCCTCTCCGACGACCCGGCGAACCAGGTGGCCATCCCACGGCCGGCCAACTACAACCCCTATCGCTACGAGCTCTGGCTGCGCTGGGTGGAGGGCTTCCGGAAAGCCAATGGGCGCCTGCCTCGCCTCAACGAAATGTTGATCGTCTCGCGCCTGGAAAAACAGTCGAAGACGGACATCAACAACCGCGGCGCGTTTTCCACGGACTACATTGGCGCCAGCTGGGAGTACCCCGAAGCCACCTACGCCCAACGCGCCGTCATCTGGCAGGACCACATCGACTACACCGCCGGATTCTTCCATTTCCTGCAAACCGAACCCCGCGTCCCCGCCGAAATTCAGAAGGAGTTGAAGCGCTGGGGACTGTGCGCCGACGAGTTCATCGACACGCATCACTGGCCGCATCAACTCTATGTGCGCGAGGCGCGCCGCCTGGTGGGCGATTGGGTAATGACGCAGAAGGATATTCAGACCGAGCTCTCCAAGCCCGATGTCATCGGCATGGGCAGCTACAACTCGGATTCCCACAACGTCCAGCGTTTTGCGCAGGCCGATGGCTCGGTGCAGAACGAGGGCAACATGGAGGTGCGCGTCGCGCCCTACCAGATTCCCTACCGCGTCCTGCTGCCGAAGAAGAAGGAGGTGGCCAACCTGCTGGTGCCGGTGTGCGTCTCCTCCTCGCACGTCACCTATTCCACGCTCCGCATGGAGCCCGTCTATATGATCATGGGCCAGGCGGCCGGGCTGGCCGCTCGCATGGCCATCGACAAAAACGTGGCGGTGCAGGACATCAACGCCGCCGAACTTACGGGCAAGTTGCGCGCCATGGGCGCGGTTTTGGAATTCCAGGAGAAACCCCGATGAAACGTAGCGTATGGTTCACCGCGCTGGCCGTGGCGGGCGCGGGTGTGGCGTTGTGGGTGGTCGCAAAGCCGGGCGCCGTGCTGTCGCAGGACGCGGCGGCCAAGCCGTCACGTCTCGGCGACGGCATCGCCGAGGTGCGCATCGAACTGGGCCTGCTGGATCGCGCCGGCCGCGAGTGGAAGGGGAAGCTGTCGGTCACCGGCGGCGAAGTTCTCACGGTGCGGAACTGGCGTCCTCGTCCCGGCGACACGGTGACCAACACCGGCTGGACGCTCTCCACATGGAAGGCTCCGAACTTCGTGAAACGCCCCTGGGAGAAGCCGTTCAACGAACCGCAACAGACTTACATCCGCCAGCCCGGCGTGCTGATGCAGGTGCGCGGCTCGGCGGCAACGGCGCTGTCCATTGAAACCGCGGACGGCTCGTTCGAGGTGAAGCCCTTCGCCATGGAATATGGTGAGGACCGCCGCGAACTGGCCGGGCAGGTCTCCGTGCGCCGCGTGGCCGCCATGGAGAGCGTTTCCAACCCCGCGGCGAATTCGGACTTCGCCACCGTGGCCGCCGCCGCCAATGGCGACCTGTGGACCGCCTGGGTGGAGTTTGCCAACGGCAAGAACGCCGTGATGGCCCGCCGCCGCTCGGCCGGCCAGTGGAGCGCCATCGAAAAGGTGTCTGGCGATCACACCGATGTCTTTGTTGTGAAGGCCGCGCGCGACGGCATGGGCGGCGTGGTGTTCGCCTGGTCGGCGCAGGTGAACGGCAACTTCGACGTCTACGCCCGCCGCTGGGACGGCCGGACCTGGAGCGCCATCGAGCGCTTGAGCGACGCGCCGCAGCCGGACATCTATGTCACGCTCGCCACCGACGCGGAAGGGGGCGTGTGGGCGGCCTGGCAGGGATTCCGGAATGGGAAGTCCGACATTGTCGCCCGCCGCTGGCACAACACGTGGGCCGCGGCGGAAACCGTGTCCACGAGTCCGGCCAACGATTGGGCGCCGTCGCTGGCCGCCGACCGCGCGGGCCGCGTGTGGGCCGCCTGGGACACCTACGACAAAGGCAACTATGACGTGGTGGTGCGCCGCTGGGAGAAGGGCGCGTGGGGCGAGGTGACGCCCGTCGCCGCCACGGGTAAGTTCGAAGCCTACCCGTCGGTGGTCTGCGACGGCCAGAACCGTCTCTGGATCGCCTGGAACGAAGCGGGCTTTGAATGGGGCAAGGACACCGGCTTCCTGCCGAAGATCGAAGGAACGGCGCTCTATTCGTGGCGCGTCGTGAAGACGGCCGTGCTCACCAGCGCCGGGTTGCAGGAGCCGGCCGGCCGTTTCGAGGAGTCGATGCCCGCCGCGCTACGCGGCTTCAACGATCTGCCGTCGCTCGCCGCCGACGCGAACGGGCGAGTCTGGATGAGCTTCCGCCACCGCCGCATCCGCCAGCCCGACATGCCTTCCGACACGCCGCTGCACCGGGCCAACTGGGAAATCTTCGTCACACGCCCGGAAGCCGCCGGATGGTCGGCGCCGGTGCAGTTGCCCGCAAGCTATGGCCGGCAGGATATGCGCACCGGCATCGCCTCCGCCAGCGACGGCTTGTACGTCGCCTATCCCTACGACCGGCGCGACTTCGAGGATTATCTCTACCAGCGCGGCGAGGTGAACGTGGCGCGCATTCCTGTCATGGCGGCGGGCGTGCCTCCGGTGTTGAGGCCGGCGCCGCACGCCGAAATCAAGTGGTGGCCCATCCACCCGAACGAGCGCGCCGACCTGGACCGCATCCACTCCCATGTGATGACCGTGGCCGGCCGCCGCTTGAAAATTTACCGCGGCGATATCCACCGCCACACCGAATTTTCCATGGATGGGAACAACGACGGCTCGCTGCTGGACACCTACCGCTATGCGATGGACGCCGCCGAGCTCGACTTCCTCATGGTGAGCGACCACAACGGCGCCGCCGGTCCCGACGAGCCTTACGTCAACTTCCTGCTGCAGCAGATGGCCGACGTCTTCCACGTGCCCGGCACCTTCGTCCCGTTCTACGGCTACGAACGTAGCGTGAACTACCCGAACGGCCACCGCAACGTAGTCTTCACCAAGCGCGGCAACCCGACGCTGCCCATCCCCCAGGCCGAGCAGAAAGGCGCGGTGGGCGCAAAGGCGCTCTACGAATATTTGAAGAAGTATGACGGCATCGCCGTCTCCCACACCTCGGCCTCGAACATGGGCACCGACTGGCGCGACAACGATCCCGACGTGGAACCGCTTGTCGAGATCTACCAGGGCGACCGTGTTTCGGTGGAATATCTGGGCGCTCCCAAGGCCGCCAATGCGGAGAACCCCAACTCCGCGCCGGGCGGCTTCCGGCCCGCCGGCTATGTGTGGAACGCCTGGGCCAAAGGCTACAAGCTGGGCGTGCAGGCCAGCTCCGACCACCTCTCGACGCACATCTCCTACGCCTGCACGCTATCGGAGGAGTTCACGCGGGAGAGCCTTCTCAACGCCATGCGCCGGCGGCAAAGCTACGGGGCCACCGACAACATCATCCTCGACTACCGCATCTCCGCCCCGGACGGCGACCACGTGCAAGGGGCCAGCTTCCAAACCAGCGGTCCATTTGAGTTGAAGGTGAGCGTTATCGGCACCAAGCCCATTCGCCAGATCGACATCATCCGCTCGAACCAGTTCCTGATGACCTCGCATCCCAACACGAAGGAGGCCGCGCTCACCTTCCGCGATCAACAGCCGCAGCCGGGCGAGAGCTACTACTATGTGCGCGTGCAGCAGCACGATGACCAGATGGCGTGGTCGAGCCCGATCTGGATCAAGCGGTAGCCGCCAGGCCGTCATCGCATGGCGCGCTGGGCGGCGATGTACATCATGGTGTGGGGGATGTAGCCGTGAACGGCGCCGGTAACGTTTTTGCCAGTTTTAGGGAGTGCGGCGTCAAAGGGCGGGCCCCAACGCTCGCGGGCCATGGGGAAGTAGTTCTGCGAAGCGAGCATGGGGAGCGATTGGGCCGGGACGGCGCCTTGATGGAAGCGGATGGAGTTGCCGCTGTGGAGCTGTTTGGAATAGGCCTTTGAGGAGGAGATGATGCCGTCGAAGTCGATGACCTTCTTCACACGGCCGGAGCCGGCGCCGGCGCGGAAGCTTGCCGAGTAGGCGATGCCGGCGCTGAAGCTGGCCACGACAAGGGAGTTCACCGGGACCGGCGGGGCGTTGACGGAGTTCGTGCCGGCGGTGACATGACCGAGGATCTGGCCGAAGATCTTGTCCCAGTTACGGGGGAGGATTCCACAGGAGCCGGCCGAGGCGTTGGTCATGACCGGCATGATGAGAATCTGGCCGGTGCGCGCGGCGCAGAACAGGATGGACATGAGGTCTTCCATGTAGTGAAAGACGCCGTCCCATCCGGCTTTGGATTTGTAGTTCTTGTCGTCGTAGCCGGCCTGGTGCGGCGTGGGGTGGAAGAAGAGAAGGACGTCGCGCGGGGCGGTGACGCCCGCGGGTACGACGGCTCCGAACCAGTTGGGGACGACGTCTTCGAAAATCTGGAAGTATTGAACGCTGCCCGAGCCGGAGACGGCGGTCCACTCGAAGACCTGGTCGTGGGCCAGTGAGGCCGGCACGGGGGAGTAGGCTTGGCCGCCAACGTGGTTGGCGCGGCCGTTGGGCGGGGCCATGCGCGAGACGTTGAGTTTGACAGGGACATCCGCGACGGGATGGAATTCGAGAACGGCCCTGTCCCAGGTCTCCCATTTGGCGGTGTTGGCAAAGATGGTGTCGCGCACAATCGGCTTCTTGCGGGCGCTCGGTTTGACGGTGACGGTCCAGAGGCTGGAGTCACCGGCGGTGCCGGTGGGGACGATCATCAGGTCGTCGCCTTCGTTGACAGCGAAGAGGTCCTTTCCGGTGAAGTCGGTCTTGCCCCAGATGCCGATCAGGATGGTGTTGCCGTTGATGATGACGGTTTTATTGGAAATGCGCTCTCCACTGGGGTGCTTGTGGAAATGGGACATGGCGTTAGCATACCGGAACAAATGATCCAGAATCATGCCCATTGCCCGCCCACAGTCCGGGAGGTTCGCCGCGTAGCGCCAGCCGCCTCAGCCGTTCACCGGACCGTCGCCCTGGCTTAGCTCCGTCACGATGGTCTCCTTGCGTGCCACGGCCGCATGCACGCTGGACTCCAGCGCGACCCAGTACACCGTCGCCGCCAGCGCCGCTGCGAACGCCAGCATCCCGTAGAACGCCGCCTCGCTTTCAAAGGCGAACCGCGCCAGATACGCCAGCCCGATGGGCAGGCTCAGAACCGGGTAGGCGAACATGAGCAGGGCCTGCATCTTACCGGCCGCCGAACGCCGCCAGGAATGCGACGGATCCACCGGGCGCGGGTAGTAGATCGAGGCGAGATTGCCTGCGGCCATCAGAAACAGCGCCAGGATGAACGCCACCAGATAGGACTCCGCCAGCTTGCCCGCCGTGATCGGCATGCGGAACAGGGCGCACACCACCGTCACCGCCGTGATCTCCAGGAACACGAAGATGGCCGAGGCGATGTTCTTCCCGATGAGGACCATCGCGATGGGCGCCGGCGTGACATAGTAAAGCTGCGCCGCCGCGCGATCAAAGCCGAAGGTGTTCCAGAAACTTACCTCGCCCAGCAGCATCAGTGCGTAGACGGTGACAAAGGTGAGGTAGTTTGAGGTAAGCAGAGAAGGCCCCCCGCCGGAGCGCAGCGTCATCGGCAGCCACACGAGCAGCCCGAACGTGAAGCCCATGAAGAATACCAGCCGGAAGCGAGGCGCCCGGCTGAGAAAGCGCAGCTCCTTTTCCACCAGCACGCCCAGGGGATCGGGCAGGAAAAGGCCGGGCAGACGGTAGAGCCTCTCGCTCCAGGGCTCGGTGGCCGGTTCCGCTCCCGCGGTTTGAGCCTGTCCCGGCGCGTCCTCCCGCCTGAAGCCGCGCTCGAACTGCCAGCGCCCGAAAGCATAGGCCGCCGCCGTCCAGAACGCCAGCACCGCCACCGCGCCCGCGCTCAAGCGGCCCGCCGCCAGTTGTCCCGCCGCCGCCCACGGCCAGATGCCCAACGCCGTGTACTCCAGAAAGCGCGCCAGCCGTCCCGGCGCCCCGTGCAGCAGTAGCACCTGCGGCAGCCCGGCAATCAAAATAATCAGCAGCACGCCCAGCTCGCGCGACCGCCGCCCCGAAAGCAAGCGCCCCAACAGATCGCGGAGGCCCACCGAAACGAACAGGTTCATGGCGGCAAACGGCAGAAGCGCCAGCACGCCCCAGGCCGGCAGCGCCGGATTCATCCACACGCCCACGGTGGCCCCCACCAGCAGGAGGATCATCTCGATCCCCGTCGTCAGTCGCAGCATCACCTCCAGGCCGAACAGATGCGAGCGCTGAATCGGATACACCACCAGACGCTTCAGATCGAGCGACGCGCCCGCCGACACCAGCATCAGCGGCACCAGTTGCCAGTAGAGGCAGCCCGCCAGCAGCCCCTGCGGCAGGATGCGCCGGATGAGATCCACGCTGGCCGGTTGCGCGAACAGCAGCGCCAGCATCGCCGCGCCGGCCGCCACCGTGGAATACCACAGCGCCGAAGCAACCGCCGTAATCCAAAGCCCGGCGCGGTGGCCGCGCGAATAAAAATTCAACAGCGTCCGCGCTTGCGCCCACAATATGGCCCGCGCCTGGGGGAACATGGCCGCTAGCCCAGCCAGTCCAGCGTCTCGGCCGGACGCTCGGCGCCCACCACGCGCACAAACGTGTCTTCGAGCGACTGCGACGAGCCGCGCAGTTCCGCCATGTCCGTCTCCATCACCAGACGGCCCTCGGCGATAATCGCCACGCGTTCGCACAACCGCTCCACCACCTCCAGCACGTGCGAGGTGAGAAAAATCGTGGCCCCCTGGCGCACCTGGTCGAGCAGAATATCCTTCATCAGGCGCGCGCCCACGGCGTCCACTCCTTCAAAGGGCTCATCCATTAGAAAAAGTTTCGGCCGGTGAATGAGCGCCGCCGCCATGGCGCAGCGCTTGCGCATTCCTTTGGAATACTCGGCGATCAGTTTGCGCGGCTGGCCGTCCAGCTCGAACAGGGCCAGTAACTCGCGCGCCCGCTCGCGCGCCTGCGGACGCGGCAGCTTGTACATGCGGCCGACGAATTCGATGAACTCCAGTCCGGTCAGGTGGTCGAACAGCAGTGATTCGTCGGGAACCAGTCCGGTGCCGGCGCGAATGGCGTCCATCTGGTCCGGCCGCGCCTCCGACAGGGGGATGCCGAGCACGAAGATTTCCCCGGAGGTGGGCTGCGTGAGTCCCATCAGCATCTTGATGGTGGTGGTTTTTCCCGCGCCGTTCGGTCCGAGAAAGCCAAAGAAGCAGCCCCGCGGCACGGTCAGGTTTAGCCCATCCACGGCCGCCTTGCCACCATACACTTTCCGCAATTCGCGTATTTCGATGGCCGGCTGCCCATGTTCCATCCCACCCCATTATGGCAACCTCGGCCGGCCCAATTCCGGCGTCCGTCCGATTTTCATCTCACATTCCCCCGCCCGGCCGATGAGAAGTTCCGGTGGAACGTGGAATGACCTTAGCCCTACGAGAGAAGTTCGAGACGGCCGGCCGGACGCCCATAACCGTCCATGCGAAGGCGATCGGCCAGTTGGGGAAGCTCCCTCCCTTCTCGCCTGTGCTGACGAAGTTGATGGCGTCGCTGGCCGACGAGGATGTCAGTTTCAGCGAAGTCGCCGCCACCATCGAGAAGGATACGGTGCTGGCGGGCAACGTGCTGCGGATGGTGAACTCCGCGCGGTACGGATTGCGCGGCACGGTGAACTCGGTGCGCCACGCGGTGAGCCTGCTCGGCCTGTCGCGCATCCGGAACACGGCCATGTCCATCTCGCTGGGCCAGCTCTACACGAAACTGAACGCCCATCCCCAGTGGTCCCACCGGCAGTTCAACATGCGCTCCACCGCCGAGGCCATCATGGCCGACCAACTGGCTCAGCACATCGACGCCGACTATCCCGAGGGCGGTTTCGCCGCCGGGCTGTTGCATCATCTGGGGCTGCTCCTGGCCGCCATCGCCATCCAGGCCGAATTCGACCAGATGCGCCTGGACTACACGGCCGGCGCGCACTTGCTCGTAGAGTGCGAGCGGTTGCGATGGGGCTTCGCCCACACCGAGCTGACCGGCTCGATTCTGCGCGAATGGAATCTGCCCACGCCCATTCAGTCGGCCGTGCGCACGGACCTGCCCATTCCCTCCGGCACAACGCCCGTGCCCCTGGCGCGCCTCGTGCTGGCCTCGTCGCGGCTCAGCGGACGGCTCTCCATCCCGATCCAGCCCTGGATGCGGCCCGCCGAGGGTCTGCCCATGGATGTCTTCGAGGAACTGGGACTACAGGACAAGGCCCCACTGATTCTCGAACGTTTCCATACCGAATTCGAGGCCACGCGCAGCTTCTTCCAGTAGCCGCCGGCCCACCTGCTGGAACCTTCCCCCCGCGCCAGCCGTACTCTCTTAGGAAGGAGCCGCTATGAATGGTTTGGGACGTGTGACGTTGGCCGCCCTTTCCCTCTTTTTCCTGACCGCGTGTTCGCACGAGGAGCGCCGCCAAGCGCGAGAAGAAATACGCGAGAGCGTTCAGGATGCCCGGCAGGCCGGGCGTGAGGCGGCCGGGGAGATCCGCCGCGCGGCGAAGCAGGCCGGCCAGGAGATTCACCAGGCCACGAAGGAAAGTGGCGAGGAGCTGCGCAATTCCGTGAGTGATACCGCCGAAGAGGTTCGCAAGGCCAAGGAAGAGTTGCACCAGGAGGTGAACAAGGCCAAGGAGGAGATTCGCCGGGAGGTGAAAAAGGCCGGCGAGGATCTCCGCCGCTAGCCGCCAGCCCACCTGGCCCCCGCGCGCTAGTCTGGTAGGAATGGAAGCGGAAGCGGCCGTGGCCGTGGTGCACGCCCTGGGACCGGAAGAATCCGTCCTGCTCCTGCGCCGTTCCACACGCGCGGGCGATCCATGGTCGGGCCATTGGGCCTTTCCAGGCGGCCGCCGCGAACCCGGCGACCAGTGCCTCGTCGATACCGCCCTGCGCGAACTGGGCGAGGAATGCGGCGTCCACCTGAGCCGCCTGCAACTGGAAACCGCGCTCCCCGTCCGCCATGCCGGCCAGCACCAGGGCCGCCTCATCCTGGTGGCGCCCTTTCTCTTCCGCGTGGGCGGCACATTCGAGGTGACGCCCGACGGCGTCGAAGCCGAATCGGCGCTCTGGCTGCCGCTGGCCCACTTCCGCGATACCACCTGCCACCAGGCCGGCGCCGTGCCGGGGTTGCCCGGCGGGCGCAGTATGCCGGGCATTCCGCTTGAGGGCGCGCCACTCTGGGGCTTCACCTACCGCGTGCTGTGCGAATGGCTCGGTGTCTCCGAACCGCAGGGTATATGATGTTCGGCGCGATGCATCGCCGCACCTTTCTTGTTGGCGCTCCCGGTTCCGCGGCGGCGCTGGGCTCTTCCTCTCCCTCTCCCGCCACCGTCAAGACGCGCGCCGAATCGCTCGCCTGGTTTACCTCGGCCCGCTTTGGCCTCTTCATGCACTATGGCGTCTACTCGCTGCTGGGACGCGGCGAATGGGTGCAGTTGCGCGAAGCCATTCCTGTGGCCGAGTACGGCAAACTCCGCGACCGCTTCACGGCGGACCGCTTCGACGCCGGACGCATCTGCGACATGGCCCTGGCCGCCGGTATGAAGTATGTGAACCTCACGGCGCGCCACCACGATAGCTTCTGCCTGTTCAAGACGGACCAAACCGATTTTTGCAGTCTACGCTCGCCCGCGCGCCGCGATCTGATCGGCGAACTCACGGAGGCCGCGCACAAACGCGGTCTCGGCATCTTCTACTACTACTCCTACGCTCTCGATTGGCGCCACCCGTACTTCTATTCGCGCGAAAAAGGACTGGCCTCGGCCAACGCTCCCTGGGGCAATGGCCGCCCCGATTACAAATCGCCGCAGCCTGCCTACAAGTACCGCACAGAGGCGGACTTCAAACACTACGTCACCTTCGTGCACGCCCAGTTGCGCGAACTGCTCACACAGTATGGCCAGGTGAACGGCATCTGGCTCGATCCCATCATGGGCTACTACGCCCAGCCCGGTCTGTTTCCCATCGCAGACACCTACGCGCTGATTCGCAAACTGCAGCCGCAGTGCCTCATCTGTTTCAAGCAGGGCGCCAATGGCGACGAGGATTACGTCGCCCCCGAACGAACGCTGGCCGGGCACAAGATGGGCGGCGAGGTGGCGCGGCGCGTCTGGGAGATCAACAAATCGAAGCCGCCGGAGATCTGCGACACCCTCCAGGAACGCATCTGGGGCTATCAGAAGAACGACGACCGCAAACACCGTGACGCGGCCTGGGTGATGGAGACGCTGGACTACTGCGCCCGCATCAAAGGCAACCTGCTGCTGAACACAGGACCACTGCCCGACGGTTCCATCCACGCCGAAGATGAAGCAACGCTGCGCGAGGTGGGGAGAAGAAGAAACGCATGACACGGAGAGAACTCCTGGGCGCCGCCGCCGGAGCCGCGGCCGGACCCTTTGTACACACCTCCCAGGCACAGCGCGGCCGCCGCGCCCGCCGGACCAACGTCGTCATGTTCATGACCGACGATCACGGCGCCTGGGCCACCAGCGTCTATGGCTGCGGCCAGATGAAGACGCCCAACATGCAGAAGCTCGCCGATGGCGGCGCCCGCTTCGACCGCGCCTTCGCCTGCACCCCGGTCTGCTCGCCCAGCCGCGCCACCTACATCACCGGCGTCATTCCCAGCGTCCACGGCGTGCAGGACTGGCTGCGGCCCGAAGATAGCTTCGGCCTGAAAACACGCCGCTGGCTGAACGGCCACGTTACCTACTCCGAGGTGCTCGCCAACGCCGGCTACACTCTGGGACTCTCCGGCAAGTGGCACATGGGCGACGATGAGCGCGCCCAGCAGGGCTTCACCTACTGGGCCACCATCCCCGGAGGCGGCGGACCCTACCGCAACGTCGAGTTCATCCGCAACGGCTCCCAAACCGCCGCTCAGCCCTTCAAAACCGATGCCGTCGGCGATTTCGCCCTGGATTTTCTCGATCAGCAAAAGGGCCGCGAGAACCCGTTCTATCTCCTGGTGCCCTTCTACGCGCCCCACACTCCGTTCGATTATCAGCCCCAGGCCTACCGCGATCCGTACGAGAATTCCAACTTCGAGTGTTTCCCCCGCGGCGCGCCGCATCCCTGGCAGAATCGCAACCTGCGGAGGCACCACAACGACACCGAAAGCATGCGCAGCTATTCGGCGCTGATCACCGGCGCCGACGCCAACGTCGGACGTGTGCTCTCCAAACTGGAGGAACTCGGCAAGCGCGACGACACCCTCGTGATTTTCACGGCGGACCAGGGCTATAACGCCGGCCAGCACGGCGTGTGGGGGAAAGGCAATGGCACCTGGCCCTTCAACATGTACGAGGAGTCCATCCGCGTGCCGATGATCTGGAATCATCCCGGACACATCCGCCCCGGCCAGGTGGTGAACGAGATGGTGTCCAGTTATGACTACTTCCCCACCATCCTGGACTACCTCGGCGTCAAGACTCCCTCCGGCGCCTCCCACCGCATGGGACGCAGCTACGCCGGACTTCTCCGCGGCCGCCGTCCGCGCGCCTGGGAGAACCGGCTCTTCTTCGAGTACTCCTATGTGCGCGGCGTCCGCACCGAGACGCTCAAGTATGTCGAGCGCACCAAGGAGTGGCCCAGCGAACTCTTCGATCTGGAAACCGATCCCGGCGAGACCAAGAACCGCATCGGCGACCCCGCTTACGCCGCGCGGCTTGCCACTCTTCGCAAGGAGATGACCGCGTGGTTTGAAAAGGCAGGCGCCCCGTCCCTGGAGCAGTGGCGAAGCACAACGAAGCAGTCGTTGACCGAATATACGCGCTAGGCGCGGCAGTTTCGAAAAAGTATAGTGTAAGTATTGACAGCAAGCGAACAATTGGCGAATATGGGTGGTGTCCGTTCTCATCGGCATCGCGCGGCTGGCCTCGCAGGGGCAACTCATCGAGGCTAAGCGCGCGGTCGATTACCGAACACTCCCTTCCCGCGGCATCCTGAACCGCTGCAACAGCGCCAGGGTGCCGTTTTCTTGGACCATCAACCCCTACCGCGGCTGTGAGTTCGCTTGTAAGTACTGCTATGCGCGTTTCACCCACGAATTCCTGGAACTGCGCGAGCCCGAGGACTTCGAGAACCGGATCTTCGCCAAGCAGTTCACGCTCGACCGCTTGCGGCAGGACCTGGCCCGTGTCCGCTCGGGCGAGGCCATTGGCATCGGCACGGCGACCGATCCCTACCAGCCGGCCGAGCGGCGATATGGCTTGACGCGCCGCGTTCTGCGGGCGCTTGCCGGCACGTCAGGACTGAGGCTCTTTCTCACCACGAAATCCAATCTCGTCACGCGGGACCTGGAGCTGCTCACCGAGGTGCACACGCGCCACAGCCTGCACATCGGCATGACCATCACCACGCTCGATGAACGTCTGGCCCGCGCTATGGAGCCGCGCGCGCCTGGGCCCGGGCCGCGGCTGGAGGCCGTCCGGACCCTCTCCCGCGCGGGCCTGCATGTGGGCGTGCAGAGCGCCCCCATCCTGCCCCGCATCAACGACGGCGAAATCGAGGCGCTGGCATGCGCGGCGGCCTCGGCGGGCGCGCGCACTTTCATGGCTTATGGCGTGTTCTTGCGGCCGTGCGCTTTGCGCGTCTTCCTGCCCTTCCTGGCGGAGAGTTTTCCGCACCTGCTCCGCAAGTATGAACAGCAGTTTGCGCGCGGCGCCTTTCTCCGCGGAGGCTATCCGGAACGCCTCGCCGAACGTGTCCGCGCCGCCCGCGCGAAGGCCGGACTGGCCGAACGCCACGCCTTCGCTCCGGCCCCGCTGGAATCTGTTCAAATGGCGCTTCCATTCTGATATGCTGCCTCGTCATGAACCGCCGACAGTTTCTCGCTTCCGCGCCGGCCATGGCCGCCGCTGCTCCGATGGCCGCCCAAATCGGGGGCCTTACCGACCCGCGCACGGATTACAAACCCGGCAGGGCCGTGATGGTGGTGGGCTGCCAGCGCGGTCCCACCAGCGAGATGATGCTGAAGCTCTGGAAGCGGAGCGGCGTGAATGACATTTGCGGCGTCGTGCCGGTGGGGCCCCGGGGCTACATGGAGGTGGACGACATTCACAAGGTGGCGGAACTCTGCGGCAAGCACGGCGTGAAGCTGATGATGACCGAGCTCAACGGTCTTGCGTCGTCCTACATCGGCCGAGCCGTGAACCCGTCCATCATGATGGGCAAAAGTCCGGATCGCGATCGCGCCATCGAGAACTGCTGCATGTCGCTGCGCAATTGCGCCAAGGCGGGACTGCCCGCCGTGAAGTACAACATGTCGGTGCTCGGCGTGTTGAGCACGGCCCGCGTGCCCGGCCGCGGCGGTTCCATGGCCCGCGCCTGGGACCTCGACAAAGCCCCGCGCGATCTGCCCCTCACCGAAGCCGGACCCTCCATGGGCGACGCCATGTGGGAGCGCATCACCTACTTCCTCGATCGCACCATCCCCGTCGCCAACGAATACAAGGTCCGCATGGCCTGCCATCCGCATGACCCGGGCGTGCCGCCCACCGGCTATCGCGGCGTCGACCGCGTTCTGGGCACCGTGGATGGGCTGAAGAAGTTCGTCTCCATCCGCGAAAGTCCCTATCACGGCCTGAACTTCTGCCAGGGCACCGTCAGCGAGATGCTGCAAGATCCCGGTAAGGAGATCTTCGACGTCATCCGCCACTTCGGCCAGCGCAAGAAGATCTTCAACGTCCACTTCCGCAACATCCGAGGCAAGCGCGACAACTTCGTCGAAACCTATCCGGACGAGGGCGACGTGAATTTCTATAAGGCCATCAAGGTCTATAAGGAAGTCGGCTATCCGTACATGATGATGCCGGACCACATGCCCATGCACCCGGACGATCCCGGCGGCCACCAGGCGTTTTCGTTCTCCTACGGCTACATCAAGGCGCTGATTCAGGCGATGCAGAACGAGGGGTAGCGCACGCCGCCCCTTCGCCCGGCAAAGTGCTTGTCCGGCCCCGCCAGCCGCGCTACTCTGGGAGTGCCGTGTCCCAGCAGCCCGCCGCCTTGCACGACCGCGCCATGGATAACCTGCGCTTCATCCGCAGCGCCATGGAACGTGCCGGTTCCTTCACCGCCGTGCCCGGCAAAGGCGGCATGGCGATGGGCGCAATCGCGCTGGCCGCCGCCGCCGTGGCTCACCGCCAGGCCGCGCTCGCGCACTGGATGGGCGTCTGGGTTGCCGCCGCCGCCGCCGCGTCGTTGATTGGCGTGGTGACCATGAACGCGAAGGCCACCTCGGCCGGAACGCCGTTGCTCACCGCGCCGGGCCGCAAGTTCATTTTCAGCTTTCTGCCTTCCATCGTCACGGGCCTGCTGCTGACGGCCACCCAGACGGCGGAAGGCAGCCGCGCCCATCTGGCCGGCATGTGGCTTCTGCTCTATGGCTCGGGCGTGCTGGCCGGCGGCGCGCACTCCATCCGAATCATTCAGATTCTCGGCGCGATCTTCCTCGGACTCGGCGCCTGCGCCCTGTTCACGCCCGCCACGCTGGCCGACTATTGGCTGGCCGCCGGATTCGGCCTGCTCCAAATTGGTTTCGGATACCGTATCGCAAGGAGGTATGGTGGCTAGATCGAACGCAGCCCTGAAGGCGGACTCCCCGGCCATGGGTAAACCCCAGGCGGGCAAGGTTTCCACGCTGGACCGCACGATTCACGAGCCCATCCGTCTGGGCATCCTCAGCGCTCTGGCCGTCAACGAGTCGCTCACCTTCAACGAGTTGAAATCTCTGCTTGGCGTGACGGACGGCAACCTGAGCGTCCACGCCCGCAAACTGGAAGAGGCCGGCTTCATCGCCTGCCACAAATCCTTCGCCGGACGCACGCCGCGCACAGATTACCGCGTGACGCCCGATGGCCAGGCCTCGCTCGAAAAGTACATCGCCCACATGGAGGCGATTCTCAAAGCGGCTAAACCGCGGAAGTGAGAGCGGCCCGCCCGCGGCCCGGTGGTACCATCAGTCCATCGCCCGATGAGGCTCCTTTTCTTCTCCGACATTCATAGCGATCTCAAGGCTCTGGAACGGCTCGTCAACGTGGAGGCCGACTACTACTTTGCTGCCGGCGATCTGGTGAGTTGGGCGCACGGGCTCGACAAGGCCGGCGAGGTTCTCAAACGCCGCGCCGCCAGGACATATGTGCTGCCCGGCAATCATGAATCCGCGGCCGGCATAGCGGCCTTTTGCGAGAGGTTCGGCTTCAACAACTTCCACGGCAAACACGTCCTTGCCGGCGAGTCCTGCGTGGCGGGCCTCGGCTATTCCACGCCCACGCCCTTCAATACGCCGGGCGAGTACACCGAGGAGCAGATGGCGGCCCAGCTTGGCAAACTCGCCGCGCTCCACCCCCAGGTGCTCGTCTGCCATTCACCACCAAAAAACAGCCTGCTCGACCGTGCCGGCGAGGGGTTGCACTTCGGCAGCGCTTCCGTGCGCGCATTCATCGAAACCTATCAGCCCGGTTACTTTTTCTGCGGCCACATTCACGAAGCCGAAGGCGTGGAGGAGCGTATCGGCGCCACCCTCTGCGTGAACGCCGGCAAACGAGGGTATCTGCTCGAACTGTGAGGTATCGCATGAGATTTCGCATCGCCAGCCTGGCCGCGTTCGCCGCTCTTCTCGCCACTGCCTATCAACAGAACGGTGGCAACCTGATGGAACGTTTCCGCGTCATGTCGCGCCAGAGCGAGGAGCGCGGTCTGGCCGCGCCCTTCCGGGGCGTGACGGCGAAGGGAGAAGTGGAGAACGGCCTCTATACGGTCCGGTCCACCGGCGTCTCGACGGAACCCGTGCGGCGGGCGGTTGAGGCGTTTCTGGCCTCGCTCGATGGCGGTCAACGCGCGCGCACACAGTTCAAAGTGGATGATCCGGAGTGGCGCAAATGGATGAACCAGCACTTTTATGTCCGTCAGGGCGTGAGCTTCCTGGAGATGAGCGAGGCGCAGCGCGAAAGCGCCATCGCCTTGCTGCGCGCCTCCCTCAGCGCCAAGGGCCTGAAATTGACCCGCGACATCATGCGGCTGAACCACACCCTGGGCGAGCTGAACAACAATGACTGGGAGCAGTACGGCGAGTGGCGTTATCACCTCACCGTCATGGGTTCGCCTTCGGCCACCGAGCCCTGGGGCTGGCAGTTGGACGGCCACCACGCCATCATCAACTACTTCGTCCTGGGAACGCAGGTTGTGATGTCGCCTGTCTTCGTGGGCTCCGAGCCGGCCGTGGCCGAATCGGGCAGGTTCAAAGGCACGGCTATCCTACAGCGGGAACAGGACGACGGGCTGAAGATGCTGCTCTCCCTCGACCCCGGCCAGCGCAAGAAAGCCATCATCGAGGTTTCAAAGACGGGCAACGACAATCTGGGCGAGGCCTTCAAGGACAATCTGGTGCTGGACTACGCCGGGATTTCCGCCCGCGAAATGACCGCCGCGCAGCAGAAGCAGTTACTGGCTCTGGCCGGGTTGTACATCGGCAACATGGATGACGGCCACGCCCGCGTGAAGATGAGCGAGGTCAGGAAACACCTGGACCGCACGTATTTCGCCTGGATCGGCGGCGCGGACGAAGCAAGCGTCTACTACTACCGCATCCACAGTCCCGTCGTGCTCATCGAATTTGACCACCAGAAGCCCGCCAACCTGCGGCATCTGGCCCGGGATCCGAACCTGCCCAACCGCCAGCATATTCACTGCGTGGTGCGCACTCCCAACGGGAACGATTACGGTAAGGATCTGCTGCGGCAGCACTATCTCACACATCCGCACACGGACTGACCTCCTTGCCGCCTTTGTCAACGAACCTGCTTGCAGGCCGCTGGTAAACTGAAGGTTTATGACCCTGGAAGAGTTGGAAAGAGAGTACGTTGAGCTCCGCCAGCAAGCCGACGCTGTGCGGAGCTATCTTTGACCCCGCCCGCAAACAGGCCGAGCTGGACAGGACGGAAGCTCTTGTTTCCGCCCCCGATTTTTGGAACAACCCCGAGAAAAGCCAGAAGCTCCTTCAGGAGCGCAAGCGCCTGGAGGAGGGAATCAACCGCGCCAAGGAGGTGTCGGTTTTTGTGGACGACATCGACACGATGTTCGAGCTGGGACGCGAGGGCGAGGACATCGCCTCCGACCTGGCGCGGGAGGTCACCCGGTTTCGCGCGCGTCTGCGCGTGCTCGAAGACAGCATGCTGCTGTCGGGCGAGAACGACGCCAAAAGCGCGATTCTCAACATTCACCCCGGCGCGGGCGGCACCGAAAGCCAGGACTGGGCCGAGATGCTGCTGCGCATGTACCTGCGATGGGCCGAGCGCAAGGGCTTTAAGGCGGTGATCACGGACCAGTTGGAAGGAGAGGCCGCCGGCATCAAATCCGCCACGGTGGAAATCGACGGCGAGAACGCCTACGGCCTGCTGTCGAGCGAGGTGGGTGTTCACCGCCTGGTGCGCATCTCTCCCTTCGATTCGGCGGCGCGGCGTCACACCTCGTTCGCCAGCGTCTTCGTGATTCCGCAGATTGACGACGACATCAAAATCGACATCAAGCCCGAGGACCTGAAGGTGGATGTCTTTCGCGCGTCCGGCGCGGGCGGCCAGCATGTGAACCGCACCGAATCGGCCGTGCGCTTCACGCACCTGCCCACCGGGATTGTGGTGCAGTGCCAGAACGAACGCTCGCAGCACAAGAACCGCGCCAGCGCGTTAAAGCAGATGAAGGCGCGGCTGTGGGAATTCGAGATGGACAAACGGCGCGCCGAAGAGAAAAAACTGGAAGACGCCAAGGCCGACATCAACTTCGGCTCGCAGATTCGCAGCTATGTGCTCGCGCCCTACCGGATGATCAAGGACCACCGCACGAAACTCGCCATCGGCGACGTGGACCGCGTGCTGGACGGCGATCTGGACGAGCTGATGCACGCCTGGCTGGTGTTCAAAAAGACCGGCAAGCTGGCCGGCGATGGCAAGGACGACTTGCCCGAGTAGCCATGACCGTGCGTGAGGCCGCGGCGCTGATCCGAGCTGGCGGGCTGGTGGCCTTCGCCACGGAAACCGTGTACGGACTAGGCGCCAACGCGCTGGACGCCGCCGCCGTGCGGCGCATCTATGAGATCAAGGGAAGGCCCGCCACCAGCCCGCTGATCGTTCACGTGTCCTCTGTCGGGATGGCGCGCGATCTCGCCGCCGGGTGGAGCGAACTGGCTGGCCGCCTGGCGGCGCTCTACTGGCCGGGCCCTCTGACGCTGGTGCTTCCGAAACGGCCGCATGTGCCCGGCGTGGTTACGGCGGGGCTCGACACCGTGGCCTTGCGCATGCCGGCGCATCCGCAGGCTTTGGAGCTGATCGCCACCGCCGGCGTGCCCGTCGCCGCTCCCAGCGCGAACCGCTTCACGCAACTCTCGCCCACCACGGCGCGCCACGTCCAGGACGCGTTTGAAGGCCGCGTGCCGGTGCTCGACGGCGGGCCGTGCGCGGTGGGAATCGAGTCCACCGTGCTCTCGCTGGCCGGACCCGCACCGGTGCTGCTGAGGCCGGGCATGATTCCCCGCGATGAGCTGGTGGCGATCGCCGGCCCGCTAGCCGAGCCGGCGGCCGGACCCGAAGCCGCCGGGGGCGCGCACGCCTCACCCGGCCAGCACGAGCGCCACTATCAGCCGCGTACGCCGCTGTACCTCGATCACGGCGAAGGCCGTCCGGGACGTGGTTTGCTGCTGCGCCACGGCCGCGAACTGCCCGCCACCGCCAGCGAATACGCCGCGCGCCTGTACGGCATCCTGCACGAGGCCGACGCGGCGGGCTACGATTGGATCGCCATCGAGCCGCCGCCGGGCGGCGCCGTGTGGGAAGGGATTCGCGACCGTCTGCAACGCGCCGCCGCTAGGCGCACCGAAGGGACATGATCACAGGAGTCACGCTCTCGGCGCATGAACCGCTGATGGTGAACACCATCGGCCACTCGCTGGGCGCGATTCTGTTCGCCGTGTTCTTTTCACTCGTGGCGCGTTCGGCGCGCCTGCCCGCCGTGGCCGCGGCGCTCGCCTTCCTCTGGAACTCGGCCTCGTTGGCCGTGCTCGCCATGAACGAGTTCGGCTGGCCCGGCGGAGGCGTGCTGGTGACAGTGGCCATCGCGGCGCTGTGCCTCCTGCCGGCCGTACTGTTGGATGTGTTCCTGGAGCGGCGCGCCCGCTGGCTGGCCCGCGCCGGCTACGGCGTGGGCATCGGAGCCACCATTTTGCACATCGTCGAGCACGCCTCCCCGCGTCTGGACGTGCACAGCCTGGCGCTGGTGTTCACGACGGCGGGCTTCACCATTCTCACGCCGCTGGCGCTTTGGGCGCGGCGGCGGGACCAGCGCCCCGTGCGCTCGCGTCTGCTGGCGGCCATGGCGCTGTTCCTGTTCGCCATCACCTTTGTCCACTATGGCTCCGGCGATGCGCACGGACTGTGGTCCCTGGAACTGCTGGTGCATCACGCCGGCGTGCCTCTGGCCCTGGTGGTGCTGCTGCAGGATTACCGCATTGTGCTGCTGGACGTGTTCGTGCGCATGCTGGCCAGCCTGGCGCTGGCCGCCGTGGCGCTGCTGGGCGGCGCGCAGGTGCTGGCCGCTCTGGGCGCGCGCGTCGCGCTGCCCGCCTCGGCGTTTCTCCAAGGGCTGGTGCTGGTGGCCGCGTGTCTGCTGCTGCTCTCCTATGGCCATCTGCGCGGGCGCATGCAGCAACTGATCACACGCGTGCTGTTTGGCCGCGAGGGGATGGAGCCGGTGCGCGAGCGCATGAACAAGCTGTGCGGCGAATGCACGGACGAGCACGAGTATCTGGAGCGCGCTGCGGCGATGCTGGGCGAATTTCTACAGGCCGCGCGCGTGGCCATTCCACCGGAAGCCGCCGCGCGGTGGCAGGCGCGTGAGTGGCACTCTCCGGCGACGGCCGCTGAGCTGGACTCCGCCGGCGCGGGCATCGAACTGGTGCTGCCGCTGCGTCTGAGCTCCGGCGAGGTGCGTCTGCTCGCCTTCGGCGCGCGCCGCGGCGGCCGCCGCTACCTGAGCGAAGACCTGGAAACGATGGCCCAGTTGTCGGCCACGCTGCTCGAACATATGGAGCACTTTCGCACGGCCGAAATGCGCCGGCTTGTGACACAGGCCGAGTTGCGCGCATTGGAGTCGCAGGTGCACCCGCACTTCCTGTTCAACGCCCTGAACACGCTCTACGGCGTCATTCCGAAGGAGGCGCGTGGCGCGCGGGACACCGTGCTCAACCTGGCCGACATCCTGCGCTACTTCCTCCAGCGCGAGCGCACCTTCATTCCTCTGCGCGAAGAGATCGCCATCATCCGGTCCTATCTCGAAATCGAGAAGCTCCGGCTGGGAGGCCGGCTGCGCACGGAGTTCGATATCGAGGAGCAGGCCCTGCACCGGACCATCCCGCTCCTCTCGGTCGAGCCGCTTGTGGAGAATGCGATCAAGCACGGCATCTCGCGGCTGCCCGAAGGCGGCCTGGTGCGCGTGGTGGCCAGAGTCGAATCGGGTGTGCTCGAGGTGCGGGTGGAGGACACGGGACGGGGCTTCGGCGCGGCGTCCGAAGACACCACGCGCGGCGCGGGAGTGGGTCTGCGCAACGTGCGCCGGCGGTTGGCGCTCTGTTATGGCTCCTTGGCCGGCCTGCGCATTGACAGCGGGCCTTCGGGCGCCTCGGTGAGTTTTCAGGTTCCTCCGGACGGACAGGACGCGGTGGCATGATGCGGATTCTGATTGCCGACGACGAGCCCGTGGCGCGCCAGGTGCTGCGCGAGATCATCGAGGAAATCGGCGGGGCGGAGGTGTGCGGCGAAGCCTCCAACGGAGCCGAGGTGCTGGCGATATGCGGGCAGGCGGCCCCGGACGTGGTTCTGCTCGACCTGCAAATGCCTCTGCTCGATGGCTTTCAGACAGCCCGCATGATGCGCGGCGGGACGCCCTTGATCATCTTCGTCACGGCGTCGCCCGAGCGGGCCCTCGACGCCTTCGAACTGGGCGTGGCCGACTATCTGGTGAAGCCCGTGCGGCGCGAACGTCTGGCCTCGGCGCTGGCCAAGGCGCGTGAACGTCTGGCGCTCGCCAGGCCGCCCGCCGCCTCATCGAACACGCCGCCGCGCGAACCCGTGCGGCGCATCGCCGGGCGTCTCAAGAACGAATTCCACATGCTCGGCCTGGAGGAAGTGATCGCCTTCAAGGCCGAGGACGAGGCCGTCTACATCCTCTCGGTGAAGGGCCGCTTCCTCGCCGATCTTACGTTGAAGGCTCTGGAAGAGCGGCTGCCCGCCCCGCGCTTCCGCCGCATTCACCGCGGCACAATCATCAACACGGACCACATCCGCCTCATCTCCCCCCTGTCGAACAAGCGCTGGCTGCTGAAGATGTCCAACGGCCTGGAGGCGATTGTCAGCAAGCGCATGGCGGGCGTGATCCGCGATCAGACGCGCTGGTAGCAGCGCTCCTACACCATCTCCTGCGCGCTGTCCAGATCTTCGGGGCGGCCCACGTCGCGCCAGCCGCCGGTGAGCGCGTGCAGACGCACGCATTGCCCGCCTTCGAGCATCCGCTCGATAGCCGTCGTGAGCTCGTACTCGCCCCTGGGCGAGCGTGGAATGCCGGCCAGGATCTCGAACACCACCGGGCGGAAGATGTAGGCCCCGGCGCTGTTCCAGTGGGTGGTGGAGGAGCCGCGCAGAGGCTTTTCGACAATTTTCGACACAACACCGCCAGTCTCATAGATGGCCGCGCCCTGCCACGGGTCGTCCACATGCTTGGCCGCCAGCAGGGCGGCGGTCTCCGGGTGGGCGTCGAAGGCCTCGCGCATGGCGGCATACTCCCCCGCACCCGTGAGAATGTCGCCGAAGGTGAGCAGAAACGGCTCGTCCCCGCAGAATTCCCGCGCCAGCAGTGTGGCCGATCCCGTGCCGTCCAGCGTGGTCTGCCGGACCGTGCGAAGCGGCATCGGATACCCGGCAAAGTGGCTCTCGATCAGTTCCGCGCGGAAGCCGGTCACCAGCAGGCCCCCGGTGAAGCCGGCCTCGCGCAGACGGTCCAGGATGTGCTCCAGCATGGGCTTGCCTGCCAGAGGCAGCATCGGTTTGGGGAGATCTTCGGTGAGAGCGCCCATCCGCGTTCCCCGTCCGGCGGCCAGCACCACGCATTTCCGTACCAATCCCATATAATCGCACCGTGCCACTCTCTCCCGCCGCGCCAGCGGCCGCGGCCATCACCGCCACGCGCTACCGCTGGTGGATCCTCGCGCTTCTGTTCTTCGCCACCACGGTGAACTATCTCGACCGCATCCTGCTCGGGTTCCTCTACCCGGTCATCCGGCAGGAAATGCACATCACCGATCAACAGTATGGCTATGTGCAGGCCTGCTTCTCCGCAGCCTACACGGTGGGCTTTCTCCTCATGGGCAAGTTCATCGACAAGGCCGGCACGCGCATCGGCTATCTGGTGTCCCTGGTGTGGTGGTCCGCCGCCGCGGCTTTGCACGCCACGGCCTCCTCGGTGTCGGCCTTCGGCTTCTGGCGCGCCGTGCTGGGGCTCGGCGAGGCGGGCAACTTTCCGGCGGCGATCAAGTCGGTCACCGAATGGTTCCCCAAGCAGGACCGCGCCCTCGCCACGGGCATCTTCAACGCCGGCACCAACGTCGCCTCGATGATCGGTCCGTATGCCTTTGTCTGGATCACGCAAATGTGGGGCTGGCGGATGTGCTTCCTGCTGACGGCCTCGCTCGGCATCGTCTGGGTGGTGCTGTGGCTAGCCACCTACGGACGGCCCGAGTCGCATCCCCGCGTGAATGACGCCGAACGGGCCTACATCCTCGACGCCGCCGAAGCCGAGGCGGCGAGCGAGCCCGCCGTGGGCTGGGCCAAGGCGCTTACCTACAAGGAAACCTGGGGCTTCGCCCTGGCCAAGTTCGTCACCGATCCGGTCTGGTGGTTCTATCTCTACTGGCTTCCGGCTTACCTGTTCGACGTGCGCAAGTTCAAGATGGTGGAAATCGCCTGGGCGCTGCCATTCATCTATCTGATGGCCGACGTGGGCAGCATCGGCGGCGGCTGGATCTCCGGCGCGCTCATCCGGCGGGGATGGCCGAACGGCAAGGCCCGCAAGGCCGCCATGGGACTGTGCGCCGTGTGCATGCCGGTTTCGGCGCTCAGTGTTCTGGCGGAGAGTCCCGTTCTGGCGATTCTGCTGGTCAGCCTGGCGACATCGGCGCATCAGGGCTGGTCGGCCAATCTCTACACAACGACATCGGACATCTTCCCCAAGGCGGCGACGGCGTCGGTAACCGGCATCGGCGGCTGCCTCGGCGGACTGGGCGGCGTGCTGTTCTCCTCGCTGTTGCCCGGCTACGTCGTTACCAACTTCGGTTACACGCCGATCTTCCTGATCATGGGGAGCTTCCACCTCATCGGCTGGCTGATTGTCCACTTCGTGCTGGGCGACATGAAACGGTTGCAACAGTCATGAACAGGCGACACGCCATCACGGCGGCCCTGGGCGGGGCTTTGGCTGGAACAATGGCCTCCTGCTCCAAACCCTCCGCCCGCCGGCCGAACATCCTCTTCGTCATGACCGACGACCACGCGGCCGGCGCCACCGGCTGCTATGGCAACCCTCTCGTCCGAACGCCCGTCTTGGACCGTCTGGCCTCGGAGGGCGTGCGCTTCACCAACGCCTTCTGCACCAACTCGCTCTGCGCCCCGGGCCGGGCCACGGTGATCACGGGGACCTACTCCCACCGGAACCGGATTCTCGGAAACTCCGAACGCAAAGGCGCCGAGGAGCATCTGGACCAGTCTCTGCCCACCTTTCCCGGCCTGCTCCAGGCCAGCGGGTACCGCACCGCTCTGGTGGGCAAGTGGCACATGGCGGATGACCCTCGCGGCTTCGATTCCTGGTGCGTTCTGCCCGGACAGGGCGTCTACTTTAACCCGGACTTCATCGAAAACGGCCAACGGAAGAGCTTTCCAGGCTACGCCTCCGACGTAACCACGGATCTGGCTCTGCGCTTCCTCGAACAGGCTGGCGCGGACAAACCCTGGTGCCTTGTGTACCAGCACAAGGCGCCTCACCGTCCATTCCTTCCGCCGCCACGCCACGCCCACCTCTATGACGGCGTCGAGCTTCCCTACCCGGCTACCTTTGACGACGGCTATGCCACGCGTAAAGTGGCCGCCGCGGCCGAGGACATGCGCTTCGATCTGTCGCTCGCGCCGGATTACGCCAAGGAGATCCCCAAGGGTCTCGACCCGGCGGCCAGAAAGCGTTGGATCTATCAACGCTTCGTAAAGGACTACTACGGAGCCATCGCCGGCGTGGATGACAACCTGGGGCGCGTGCTGGATCACCTGCGCAAAACCGGACAGTATGACAACACGCTGATCGTCTACACGACGGACAATGGATTTTTCGTCGGTGATCACGGCTGGTACGACAAGCGCTTCATGTATGAGCCCGCGTTGCGCGTGCCCCTGATTGTCAAGCCCCCGGGGGGCATGGGAGCCACGGGCGGCGCGGGAGGCAAGGTGGCCGCGCCCATGGCCGTGAACATCGACTATGCCCCGACTATTCTCGACTACGCCGGCTGCGCCATTCCGGAGACGATGCAGGGCGTCAGTCTGCGGCCTGTGATCGAAGGCGGCGTCCCGCGCGGCTGGCGCCAGTCCATGTACTACGCCTACTTTGAAAACTCGTGGGAACTGGCGGGCAAAGGCAAGGAGGCGATGTCCGACCCCAGTTTTGCCTTCTTCACCCCCCACCGCATCGGGCCGCACCGCGGAGTGCGCACCGGCACTCACAAACTGATCCACTACTACAGCGAGGGGGACTATTGGGAGCTGTTCGACTTGCGCAGCGACCCGAACGAGCTCCGGAACCTCTACGGACAGCCCGAGTCCGGGGCGTTGACGGGCGAACTGAAAGCCGAGTTGCACCGCTTGCGGCGGCAGTACAAGGACCTTGCCTGAGCCACCATCCCACCAGCGGGGAACCTGGCAGGGCAATCGGTCGTACACTATGGCAGGGATTGTGACGAAATGCCGTTCTGCACACAATGCGGGAACCAGGTATCCAACGCGGACATGTACTGCCCGCGCTGCGGCTGCCTGCAACCGGACGCGGACCCGAGGGTAAACCGGCGGACGAGCGTCGCCGACGGCATCGACGATCGCACCTGGAGCACGTTGTGCTATGTGCCCACGCTGGGGTGGCTCGCGTCGGTGTTCGTTCTGGCGGCGGCCCGTTTCCAAGGCAGCCGGCAGGCCAGGTTCCACGCTTTTCAGGGGTTATACCTGTTCGTGGCCGCGCTCATCCTGGATTGGGGCGTCGATCCCCTGTTCGGACCGCTTTTCGGATTGTCCGGGCGTTTTCCGTTCAACCCGGCCAAGTTATTTCACCTGGCGCTGTTTGGCATCGGTATCTTTATGATGATAAAGACCTACACAGGTCATCATCTCCGCTTGCCGGTATTTGGCGAACTGGCCGACAAAAGTTTGGCCGATCACCGCTAGACGACAGAAATTCAGGTATTCCGCCGATAGATCACCCGGAGCCTTAGTACGGTACTCCGTACCACTACCGCCCCACACGAAAGTACCCTTGCCCGTGCGGAAGTTCAGCCCGGACACTAGACCAGAGGGAACCGGATGAATCGAAGAGAGCTGGAGATGTGGAGTCCGCGCGAAGTGGCGCGGCTGCTCTCCTTGCTTGAGGCCGAACGCCGTTATTATCAGGAGATCATGGCGGCCGTCCCCTCCGGGGCGGGAATTGTCGGCCAGGACGGGACGCTGGAGCTGAGCAATCGCGCCCTGCGCACGATGCTGGGCATTGATCCGCTGTCGGAGGGGAGTCC
>JADLCT010000109.1 GCA_020847045.1 Bryobacterales bacterium
AACAGCGTGGTTACGCACTGGAACGCATCCTTGCCGAGTTGTCCCGCCTCTCGCACTTGGAGACTACCGAGGCCTTTCGCGTGGTCGGGGAGCAGGTCGATGGGGCAGTGAAGTTCGACGGAGAACAGTACGGAAACGCAGTGACGGTGAAAAATCTGCCGTAAAGACTCGATGCGACAACGACTTAAGGCGTTTGATGCCGGCGTTGTCTTGATCTCTTCACGAGGAGCAAGGGGTCTGCTCACGCCTTCGGGGAACGCATGCGAGGACGCGATAGACCTCGATAGATCTCGAAAGCTGGCCATCGTGGAAACGCCGACTGTCCTCGATAGATGTCGATCGATGGTGAATGCTGCGTTTGGGTATCCCAGTCAAAATGACGGTAAAACTCGGGCGCTACGAGCTGAGCATCAAGCCAGACAACGACTTAGCGAAGCTGTTGATGATTGAGTGGGAGTGAGTGACGTCCCGATACCTTGAAAGTTCGGTTTGTAAAACCGATATTTCAAGGTAAGATCGGGGCGTGATAGGCCGTCCATTCCATCTCGGGACCGTCACCCGGCTGCTCGGCCGATTTCCGGTCGTCGGCCTATTGGGCGCGCGACAGGTCGGCAAGACAACACTCGCCGCGGCCATCGCACGCGACTCCAAGGTCGATGTCACACGTTTCGATCTGGAGGACCCGGCGGCGGTCGCCCGCCTGGCTGATCCCATGCTCGCGTTGGGTGGGCTCCGCGGCCTGGTCATACTCGATGAGGTGCAGAACCGTCCGGAGCTGTTTCCAGCTCTGAGGGTGCTTGCGGACCGGCGTCCGGTGCAAGCGCGGTTCCTCGTGCTGGGAAGTGCCTCGCCGCAGCTGCTGCGCCAGAGTTCCGAATCGCTGGCCGGCCGCATTGCTTACCACTTGCTGCCAGGGTTGGGGCTGGCGGAAGTTCCGACCAAGCAGCGAAGTCGGCTGTGGCTGCGGGGCGGTTTCCCGCGCGCGTTTCTGGCGCGTTCCGAGGGCGCGTGCTTCGAGTGGTTGGAGCAATTCCTGCGGACATTTCTGGAGCGCGAGCTGCCGCAATTCGGCATCACCGCTGGTACCCAGGCCATGCGCCGCTTCTGGTCCATGCTTGCGCATGGCCACGGGCAGGTGTGGAACGCTTCTGAAATCGGGCGTTCCATGGGCCTCTCGGACACGACGGTGCGGAGTTACCTCGACAAGATGGCGGACGCCTACGTGATGCGCCAGCTGCAGCCGTGGCACGAGAACCTCGGAAAGCGTCAGGTCAAGGCGCCGAAGATCTACGTGCGGGATTCCGGTCTGCTCCATGCCCTGCTGGACGTCCGGACCGCGCGCCAGCTGGAAATGCATCCGAAGGTGGGTGCGTCTTGGGAGGGCTTCGTCATCGACCAGATTATCCAGGCGCTCGATGCCGCGCCGCACGAGTGCTTTTTCTGGCGGACCCATGGCGGCGCGGAGCTGGACCTCTTGGTGGTGCGTGGCGGGCGGCGGATCGGCGTCGAGGTCAAGCGGACGACGGCGCCCGCGCTCACGCTATCGATGAGGTCCGCGATGTCGGACCTGAAACTCAGTCAGCTCCACGTGGTGCACGCAGGCGAGGAAACGTTCCCGTTGGCGAAGAAGGTGCGCGCGGTCGCGTTCGCCGACCTCCTTACGGAGATCGGCGTGTTGAAGTAGGGCGGCAGAGTCATCGCGGCCGCCGGTCGTTCGCGATCCATCGCGGTCGATCGCCCTCAAGCGGAACGTTGTGACGGCTTTTCCGGGTTCTGGTGCATTGACGTCAGGGCCCTAGAATCCGCGTCCTTTGTGGAGGACGGACCGGATGGCCAATCGTTTCGCGCGCGACCCTATCTACACCGGCCACCGCTTTTCCGCCTAGACCATCGAGACCTGCGTGCGCTGGTACATCACGTATCGCCTGAGCTATCGGGAGACGAGACGGCTGTGGCGGGTGGTGGTCGACACTATCTGTATCGCGCGGTGGACCGGCACGGCAAGTCGGTGGCGTCGCTGCTCTGCGATGATCGCAGCATGGAAGCGGCGCAGGCATTTTTCCGCATGTTCGCAGTCAGCCAGGAAGGCGTGCTGTGGCCAGCGAAGATCAACGTCGACGGCAACAGCGCCACGCACCGTGGCCTGCGGTTGCTGGGCGATGAAGGCGCCCGTTGGCGGGGCGTGGATATTCGGGTGCGCCGGTATCTCAACAACGTGGTCGAGCAGGATCATCGCGCCATCAAGCAGCGGTGTGCGTCGATGCTGGGATTGCAGAGCTTCCGCTCGGCGGCGATCACGCTCGCCGGAATTGAACTCGCTCATCGCATTCGCAAGCGGCAGTATTCCTTGTCGTTGGGCACGAACGGGCGGGCCATGTCGCTCAAGAGATCCTGGGCCGCGGCACTGGCAACGTCCGGTGTTCCCGAGTGTTGTCGCAGTGATCAAGACGCGCCAGCGCACCAGAACTCAGCAGCCGGCCTGGAATGGCCTCGTGAGCGTCCGCGCATCGACGGGCAGGTTCGATACCCGCGCAAGACTTCTTTTGGCGGAAGTCTGTATCTGCTCGTTCGCCCCCCCCCGGCGGCCACTTGAACTTCCCCCACCCGTGGCCGGGTCAAAATCCCCCACTTGACAGGGGCGGGACGGCGGGATGATTACGCAGCGCTGGCGCGCTTGGCAAGGCGGTCGACAGCTTCTTTGA
>JADLCT010000110.1 GCA_020847045.1 Bryobacterales bacterium
GATTCAGGTTCTAGTGCTCGCAAGGGCGTGGAGGTTCAAGTCCTCTCATCCGCACCAAAAAGAAATCAATAGCTTACAACCATCAACGGCCCCTCCGAGAGGAAGGGCTTTTTTCTGCTTGTGTGCCAATATTGTGCCGTTCAGCGAAATAGTCACCGAGTATGACCACCACCAAGAAGCTCCTCCTTTTAGGCTCCGGCGTTGCGCTTGGCCTAGCCGGATGTTGGTTGCTTCGAGAGCGGCGTCAGAAAGGAAAAATCATGGATTTTGAATTTGGACAGAGCGACAAGGCTAAAGCGTTCTTTAAAGAACACCCCAACTTTTGTGACGCGTTTGTGAAGCTGATGGACGCCTCCAACCAATGTTTTGGGCGCATGTGCCACTACAACAATCGGGCGGAAGAGATAATGTTCAGCCTGGGCCAGACTTGCCGGGAAGATTACCTTGAGATCGCGTTCATGGCCGTGCATGGTTTCAGTGTCGCCACTACGAAGCTATTGCGCGGCCTCTACGAGCGAGCCGTCACGCACGCCTACATCATCAAGAACCCCGAGAAGGTAATGAAGTTCATCCTCTTCGGAGCGATCCAAGAATACAAAGTCATGAAGGGTGCCTTGGAAACCGGCATCACGGAAGAGGCGTTCGACAAGACGATGCCTGCGGAGTACTCCATCGCGAGCATCACGGAACGGCGCAACAAGGCCATGGAAGACTTCAAGGTAAAGAAGTGCGAGACCTGCGGGGAGAAGCCTATGGTGAGTTGGGATGACGCGAATATCAACGGCATGGCAAAGGCGGCTGGCCCACTCTACCAAGCGCTGTACTCTGGCGGGTACGCCATCCCTAACCTTCGCATCCACGCCACACTTACCTCTGCCGTGTACCTAGAAGGCGCGGATAAGGAGTCTGCTGCAGCCGTGCGCAAGCAAGCAGCCTACTCGAACCTTGGGCTGGCGTCCGCCATGCTGCTGCTTGTGATGGAGGAGCAGAACGAATTGTTCAAGCTTGGTTTGGATCAGGACCTTAAAGCAGCGGAGGAGGCGATTGCCGAGGAGTGGTTTGAGGTGGACCCCATCGGTTGGACAAAAAGGCAGCCGTCCTAAGATGGAGGAGCGGGAAAGGTGGAGGCGGTTTGAGGCCGCCGTCCACTCCGGGCTTGGCGCGGCGCTCGGTCGCATCCCTGCGTTGCCCTATCCTCCGGCCAGGCATGTTCATTGTACGCCCGCTCATGTGGAAAGCAAGCAAAAATTCCATTGCGCCCACACCAGTGGAAGTCGGTACATCCCAGGCTGTCAAGGGCGACCGATGGCTTTCACTCATGAAGGAAATCCTCGTCTTTCAACTCCCGCCCGCCGCCCAGATGTGCTTCCGATTATCCGTTCTCTTGTCCTCAGGCGCACATCGCAAACGCCTTCCCGGCGTGAGCAGCGCAACCGGCCACCCGCCTATTCTTCCGTCCGCAGCCCAAACTTCTCGATGCGGTAGATGAGCACCTTCCGGCTGATGTCCAGATACTCCGCGGCTTTCGTCTGGTTTCCATTGAACTTCTGAAGGGCTCGTACAACCAGTTCGCGCTCGATTGCCTCCATGCTGATTCCCTCCGGCGGCAGCTCCAACTGAATTGCCTCCAGTGGAGGCCGTTCGCGGCGGAGGAAGTCCGGCAGATCCTCCACCGTGATCTCGTTGGCCGGCGCCAGAACAACCAGGCGTTCCACCACATTCTCCAACTCGCGCACGTTGCCGGGCCAGCGATACACCGAGAAGTGGGGCAGCAGCGAGGGAGGCAGCCGAAGCGCTGGCCGGTTTAGCCGCTCCTTGAACTTCTTGAAAAAGATCGCAACCAACTCGGGAATGTCGTCCGGCCGCTCGCGGAGCGGAGGAAGCGTCAACGGGATCACCGCCAGGCGGTAGTACAGATCCTCGCGGAAGGTTCCATCCTCCACCATCGCCTGCAAATTGCGGTGGGTGGCCGCGATGATCCGTACGTTCACCTTCGTGGGATAGGCCGCGCCGATCTTCTCGATTTCACGCTCCTGAATGAGACGCAGCAGCTTCACTTGCAACTCCAGCGGCATCTCTCCCACCTCGTCCAGAAACAGGGTCCCCTGGTCGGCCATCTCGATCTTGCCCTGCTTGTTCACCACGGCGCCCGTAAACGAACCCTTGGTGTGGCCGAACAGTTCCGATTCGAGCAGTTCCTTTGGGATCGCTCCGCAGTTGATGACAATCAACGGCCTCTCCGCGCGGGGGCTGTTGAAGTGAATCGCCTTGGCCAGCAACTCCTTGCCCGTTCCGGTCTCGCCTCGAATCAGTACCGTGGAGTCGCTCTGCGCCGCCCTGGCCGCGTTGTCCAGCGTCGTAAGCAGGGACTTCGATTGCCCCACGATACTCTCGAATCCGTACTTCCGGTCGATGGCCGACCGGAGACTCTTCACCTCTTCCCGCAGGCGGTGATGTTCGAGCGCGCGCGACACGATCAACTTCAATGCGTCCGCGTTCACCGGCTTGATGATGTAGTCAAACGCACCGAGCTTCATCGCTTCCACCGCGGATTCGACCGTGCCGAACGCGGTGACGACGATCACGATGATCTCCGGGTACTCCTCGCGCACCTTGCGTAGCAGGTCCATCCCGGACATTCCCGGCATCTTGAGGTCGGTAATGATCAGGTCCTGCGGGTGGCGAGCGAGCAGCTCCAGCGCCTGGGCGCCATCGGAGGCGGTCATCGGCTCGTAGCCCGCTTGTTGCAGCTTGAGCTGCGTGACGCGCCGCAGGCTCTCTTCGTCGTCCACCACGAGCACGCGCTTGCCGGTCATGCTTTGTCCCCAGGGGCCTGCGGAAAGAAGAGCGAGAAGGTCATGCCCAGTCCTTCATTCTTACCCACGCTGACTGTCCCTCCCAACTGCCGCACAATCTGATGCACCACCGGCAAGCCCAGCCCCGTACCGTTGTCCTTGGTTGTGAAAAACGGGTCGAAGATCTTCTCGATGTGCTCCGGGGGAATGCCAGCCCCCTGGTCCTTCACGTCGATGACTACGCCTCCTTCGGACGCGCGCGCCGCCAGTAGGATCTCGCCTCCTTGCGGCATCGCCTGGGCGGCGTTGATCGTTAGATTCAGGATCACCTGGGCGAGTTGTTCCTCATCGGCCCAGATCAGCGGCAACTGGTCCGGAGTCTGGCGCCGGAGGCGGACTCCTTTACCGGCCGAGTGTTTCACGAGCTCGATGACCGAGGCCAGCACGCGGCCGACATCCACACCGCGCCATTCCGGATCTCGCGGCCGGGCGAAGTCCAGCAAGTTCGTCAGCAGACGGTTGAGCCGTGCGCACTCCTTCCGCACAATGCCCATCGTCTCCGCGCGGACCTCCTCGGGACGCTCCGCCGCCTCCATCACCTCGGCCGCGCCATCGATGCTGGCCAGGGGATTCCGGATTTCATGGGCCAGCCCGGCGGCCAGTTGCCCGATCGCCGAGAGCCTGTCGGCCCGCTTCACCTGCTCAAAGGTGCTTTGCAACTCGCGATACACCTGGCCGAGTTGTTGCGCGGTGGCTTGCAACTCAGCCCTGCGCCTGCGCTCGCGGTCGGAGAGAACTCCCGTTACGAGTCCCACGGCGAGAAACATGAAGATCTCCGCGTACTGCTCGATCGCGTAGTGCTGTTCGTGTGACCAGGTGGTGAAGATGTGCGGCACATAGAGCAGTCCGGCCACTGTGGCGGCGGCCAAACCGCCGGTCCAGCCGAAGGCAATGGCAGCATAGACCACAGGCAGATAGTACAGACGCTGGAAGATCCCATGCCACAACCTGTATTCGGGTGGCGTCAGGTAGTGTCCGGCGCTGGTAATGGCGATGCCCGCGGCGACAAGAGCCACGGACCTGAGGATGAACCGCCGCCGGTCGGATTCGATGGTCATGGCGTGCTCATCGTGTGCGGCAAGGTCACGGCGAAACCCGGACGGTCGCGAAAACGACGCGGGGAGCGGTGTGGTGGATTGTGGCATCCGTTTCCGTCATGCGGCTGATGCCGCTTGCCCCCAGATGCCGCGCCGCCAGCACGGCGGGAACGTAGGCTTGCGTCTCTCGCGGCACAAGACCCAACTCCGCCAAGCGCCAGAAATCGGCTGTCCCGGCGCGGTCGATCGCGGTTTGGATTCTCTGCTCTCCGGCATTGTAAGCCGCCATCGCCAATGGCCAGTCACCAAACCTAGCATAGAGAGACTTCAGGTATTGAGCAGCGGCGCGCGTCGACTTCACCGGGTCGGTCCGCTCGTCGCCGCCTGTGAGATCAAGTCCGTAGCGTTCCGCCGCCGCAGGCACAAACTGCCACATCCCCACGGCGTTCTTAGGTGAACGGGCGAGTGGATTGAAGCCACTTTCCACCAGCCCAAGCCAGAGCAGCTCCCGCGGCACTCCTTCCGCATCAAAGATCCGTTCGATCATGGGGCGGTACAGTGCGAGCCGTTGCAGGGAGGCGGCAAAACCACGGGCCCCTTCGCTGGAGAAGTAGCGGAGGAAGCTCTGCACGACAGGCCGCGCGGGTTGCTCAGGCGACCCACCGGACGCGGACGCATTGGTGGGAACAGGACGCGCATCCGGCTTGATGGCCTGCTGAGCCTGCTCCGATTCGGCGCGTTCCAGGATCTCGTCCAGCACAGCCACCCACGGGACAGGCTCCTGGTTCTCCGCCGCGAGGGAGCTAGCCTCCGTCACAGCTGGCGCAAGAAGGGCGAACAAGACTAGAAATCCCACGAGCCTTGCCACAGCACACCGGTTGCCATTCGCACCGCAAGTCTAAGCGCAACGGCGTCAACAAAATGGTGTGTCACG
Source organism: Bryobacterales bacterium (assembly GCA_020847045.1). Lineage (GTDB taxonomy): Bacteria > Acidobacteriota > Terriglobia > Bryobacterales > Bryobacteraceae > JAFLBB01. Next base: position 4,827 of record JADLCT010000110.1, read on the forward strand.
GCGGAACACCGGCACGGGCGGCCTGTGCGCAATTGCCGAATTCTGCACAGCGGTAGTCCGGGATTGTCCAATCCTGATCTTGTGGGCGACCGGCACGCGATTGGCCAAAGTTGTTTTTTCAATCACTTCAACCCGCCGCCCGGCTTGGCATGTGAGGTGCGATACGAGTGGTGGTGCCACACTGGAGTGACTTCCCGGGTTGGGTCAGGGCAGCCGGCCGTCTATACGCGGTGAGCTTGGTGTTTGCGGCGGTGCTCCCAGGCCAGACACGAGGCGGGGAACTGAGCGAACTGCTCGCGGAGGCCCTTCAGGCCAATCCCGAGATCGTGGCGGCGCAGAAGCGCTACGAGGCCTCGCGGCAACGTCCCACCCAGGTGAGCAGCCTGCCCGATCCGATGTTTTCACCCGGATATAACAGCAATGGCCGTCCCTGGCCGGGCGCGGCGCTGGGCATGGAACCCACCAGCCAGATCGGTTTCATGGTCTCGCAGGAGTTTCCATTCCCTGGCAAGCGAAAGCTGGCGGGCGACATGGCGGTGAAGGAGTCCGAGGCGGAGTGGCAGCAGTATGAGCAGGTGCGTCTGGGCGTGGTTTCGCGGCTCAAACAGGCATACTATCGCCGCGCCTACGCGTTCGCCGCCGTGGACGTGCTCGACCGGAGCCTGGACCTGCTCGGCAAGTTTCTGCGGATCACCGAGGCGCGCTATTCGGTGGGGAAGGCGGCACAGCAGGACGTCTTCAAGGCGCAAACACAGATCTCCATCCTGCAAACCAGGAAAGTACAACTGGAACGGGAGAAGCGCGCCCGCGCCGCCGAGATCAACAGCCTGGTGAACCGGCCTCCAGGAGGGCATCTACCCCGTCCAGCGGCGCTCCTTCCGATGGAGATACCGGCGAAGCTGGAGGAGCTCTACGCGGCGGCGCAAGTAAACTCTCCCCTGCTGCGCCGCGAGGAGAAAATGATCCAGCGGGCCGAGGTGGCTGTGAACATGGCACGCAAAGAGTATTACCCCGATTTCACGCTAAATGGCGGTTACTACAACATGGGCCGCATGCCGGACATGTACATGTTTCGCGCGGACTTCAAAATCCCGCTCTACTTCTTCCGCAAGCAGCGCGCCGCCGTCACGGAGCAATCGCAGGCGCTCATTGGTTCGCGCAAAAGCTACGAATCAGCCAGCCAGGAACTGCACTACAGGATCCAGGACGACTATTCCATGAGCCAAGCCTCGGAGCAGTTGGTGCGGCTGTATGGCCAGACGGTCATCCCGCAGGCAAGCCTGGCGCTGGAGTCGTCGTTGTCGTCGTATGAAACCGGATCGGTCGATTTTCTGACGGTGTTTATGAACTACATCACCGTTGTCGAGTACGAGATGAACTATCAGGAAGAGTTACAGAATTTCTATCTGGCGCTGGCGCGTCTGGAAGAGATGACTGCAATCCCACTGACCCACTAACCGGAAAGCCACATGAACGCCCCACGCCTTATTCTGCCGGTCACGCTGCTGCTCGCCGGGATCCTCATTGGCTTTGGTTATGGCCGGTGGTACGGGCCGCGTGCGGAGGCGGGCGCTGAACAGTCACGGAAACCAACGGGCTATCACTGCCCGATGCATCCCCATTTCCGCTCGGACAAGCCCGGCGACTGCGGCATCTGTGGCATGAGGCTCGTGCCGGACGATGCCCCCGGAGCGGCCGGCCATGAGGCGCCGCACGTGGAGAGCCGGAAGATCCTTCACTACCGCGATCCCCACAACCCCGAGCACAAGTCGGACAAACCGGGAGTCAACCCCGAGACAGGCAATGATCTGGAGCCGGTCTACGATGGGGATCCGCCGGCCATGCCGGCCGGGACCATCCATGTGAGTCCGCATAAACAGCAGTTGATCGGCGTGCAATACGGCGTGGCGGCCTCCACGGCAGGCGTGCACACCTTCCGCGCCGTGGGAAAGGTGGCACTGGACGAGACGCGCGTGGCTAAGGTGCAGACGAAGATTGACGGCTGGGTGGACAAGGTCTTCGTGGACTTCACCGGCAAGCACGTCGAGAAGGGACAGCCGCTGCTGACTCTCTACAGTCCGGAGATGCTGGCCAGCCAGCAGGAGTACCTGTTGGCGCTCCGTGGCCGGGAACTGATGCGCAACAGTCCACTGGCCGGCTCGGCGCAGCAGAGCGAGTCGCTTATCTGGGCCGCCCGCAAACGGTTGGAGCTTTGGGACCTGAGCGGCGCGCAGATCGACGAGATCACGCGCACCGGACAGCCGCTCAAGAATATTACGCTCCATGCGCCCACCAGCGGCTACGTCATGGCGCGCAATGCGTTTCCGAAGCAGCGCATTACGCCCGACACCGAACTCTACACGGTCGCCGATCTCAGCAAGGTCTGGATCATGGCCGACGTCTTTGAGAACGAAATCCCCATGATCCGTCTCGGTCTGCCCGTGCGCATCTCGCTGTCCTATGCGGGCGGCCGCGCGCTGCGAGGGCGCGTCGACTACATTCAACCGCAGGTGGATGCGGCCACGCGCACTCTGAAGGTGCGCATCGAGGCTGACAATCCGGCTATGGCGCTTAAACCCGAGATGTTCGTGGATGTCGAATTTCAGGCCGCCATGCCGGCCCGCGTCACGGTGCTGGCCGAGGCGGTGCTCAATACCGGCCTGAGGCAGACGGTATTCGTCGATCGCGGGAACGGCTTTCTCGAACCGCGCCAGGTGCAAACCGGCGAGCGCGTGGGCGATCGCATCGAGATCAAGCAGGGCCTTCGGGCCGGCGAACGCGTGGTGACGTCCGGCAATTTCCTGATCGACTCGGAAAGCCAACTCAAGTCCGCCGCCGCGGGCATGGCTGGACAGACACACGGAAGCCCGGAGCGGACCTCTGAGCGGCCATCCCCGGCTTCCGCCGGAGAACACAAGCATGATTGACCACATCATCGAGTTCTCCGGACGCAACAAGTTCCTCATCTTCGTCCTGGCCGGCTTTGCCGTGGTGGCCGGACTCTGGTCGATGCGGAACATACCGCTGGACGCCATTCCCGATCTGAGCGACACGCAGGTGATTGTGTACTCCAAGTGGGACCGCAGTCCCGACATCATGGAGGACCAGGTTACCTACCCCATCGTCACCAGCATGCTGGGCGCGCCGAAGGTCAAGGATGTCCGCGGCTTTTCGGACTTTGGCTACTCCTTCGTCTACATCATTTTTGAAGAGGGGACCGACATCTATTGGGCGCGGTCCCGCACGCTTGAGTATCTGTCCGGAGTGCTGCCCAGGCTTCCGCAAGGGGTCACAACGGAACTGGGTCCCGATGCGAGCGGCGTCGGGTGGGTGTTCCAGTACGTGCTTGTGGACGAGAGCGGCAAGCGTTCGCTGGCGGAGCTTCGCTCGTTGCAGGACTGGTTCCTCCGCTATCAGTTAAAGACTGTGCCTGGGGTGGCCGAGGTCGCGCCTTTGGGCGGCTTTGTCCGGCAGTATCAGGTGAATGTCGATCCCAACCGGCTTCAGGCGTATGGCATCCCGATCATGAAGGTGGTGGAGGCGGTGCGTAACGGCAACAACGACGTGGGGGGCCGCCTGCTGGAGCTGAGCGGAACCGAGTACATGGTCCGCGGCAGGGGCTACGCCAAGAGCACGGACGATATCGGCAACATCGTGCTGCTCAGCAATGAATCGGGCGTTCCGGTTCGCGTGAAGGACGTGGGCGATGTCGTGCTCGGCCCCGACATGCGGCGCGGCATCGCCGATTGGAACGGAGAGGGCGACGCCGTCTCCGGCATCATCGTGATGCGCCAGGGCGAGAACGCCCTGCAGGTGATCGATCGAGTGAAGGCGAAAATCAAGGAGGTCGAGCCCGGACTTCCCGAAGGAGTGAAGATCGCCACCGCGTATGACCGATCGGATCTCATCCTGCGCTCGATGGACAATCTAAGGTCCACGCTGATCGAGGAGATGGTGGTGGTGGCCATCATCATATTTATTTTTCTGTGGCACATCCCAAGCTCCATCATTCCGGTGGTTACCATTCCCGTCTCCATCATCATCGCTTTCATTCCGATGAAGCTGATGGGCGTCAGCGCGAACATCATGTCGCTGGGTGGAATCGCCATCGCCATCGGCGCGATGGTGGATGCGGCGATTGTCGTCGTCGAGCAGACGCACAAGCATCTCGAAGAATGGGAGCGCACGGGACGCAAGGAGGATTACCACCGTGTCGTCATCGAAGCGGTCAAGGAAGTCGGTGGACCGAGCTTCTTCGCTCTGCTGGTGATCGCCGTTTCCTTCCTGCCCGTGCTCGCGCTGGAAGCTCAGGAAGGCCGGCTGTTTAAACCACTGGCCTACACGAAGAACCTGTCGATGATCATCGCCGCCGTGCTTGCGATCACGCTCGATCCGGCCATGCGGCTCTTGTTCACGCACATGAGCAACTTCCAGTTCCGGCCGCGCTGGCTGGCGCGCGCCGCCAACGCGGTTCTCGTCGGCAAGATCCACTCCGAGGAGAGCCATCCCATCAGCAGGATCCTGATCAGAATCTACGATCCCATCTGCCGCTGGTCGCTGCGCTGGAAGTATGCGGTCATCGCCGGCGCGATGGCCATGGTGCTGCTCACGGTTCCCATTTACAAGAAAATCGGCTCCGAATTCATGCCGCCGCTCGATGAGGGCGCCATCCTCTACATGCCGTCGACGCTGCCGGGCATCTCCGTCACCGAGGCCGCACGGCTGATGCAGGTGCAGGACCGTCTGATCAAGAGTTTTCCCGAAGTCCTCACCGTGTTGGGTAAAAGCGGCCGCGCCGAGACATCCACCGACCCGGCGCCGTTCTCCATGATGGAGACCACCATCATCCTCAAGCCGCAGGAACAATGGCGCAAAACGGCAGCCTGGTATTCCGGCTGGACTTGGTTGCCGGAGTGGCTGAAGCAGATGTTCCGTCACATCACGCCGGACCACATTTCCACCGAGCAGCTTGTGGAGGAGATGAACGAAAAGCTGTCGCTGCCCGGCGTCTCTAATGCCTGGACCATGCCCATCAAGGCGCGCACCGACATGCTGACCACTGGAATCCGCACTCCGGTCGGCATCAAAATCTATGGTGCGGACTTGAAGGTGATCGAAAGGCTTGGCGCCGAGGTCGAGGGCTTGCTGCCGACGGTGGAAGGCACGCGCAACGTCTTCGCCGAAAGGACCGGCGGCGGTTTCTTCCTCGATTTCGACTGGAAGCGCGAGGAACTGGCGCGCTATGGCCTGGCCATCGAAGACGTGCAGGGTGTGTTGATGAGCGCCGTCGGCGGTGAGAACGTCACCACCACAGTGGAGGGACGCGAGCGCTACCCGGTGAATGTCCGCTACCTGCGCGACTTCAGGGGCGACCTGCAGTCGCTCGGCCGTGTGCTTGTGCCCGCCATGGACGGCAAGACACAGATTCCCGTCTCTCAACTGGCCAACATCCGGATGGCCACCGGACCAGGCATGCTGCGCGATGAAAACGGCATGCTCAACGGCTACGTCTATGTGGACGTGGCGGGCCGCGACGTGGGCAGCTACGTCGAGGAAGCCAAGCAACTGGTCCGCGAGAGGATCAAGCTGCCCGCCGGATACACGCTGAACTGGAGCGGACAGTACGAGTCCATGCAGCGCGTCCGGGACAAGCTGGCCGTCATCGTGCCGCTCACATTGTTCCTCATTATGATGCTGCTCTATCTGAATACGAAGTCGATGATGGAGACGCTGATCATCGTCCTGGCCGTGCCTTTCTCGGCCGTCGGCGCGGTCTGGCTGCTTTATCTGCTCGGCTACAACATGAGCATTGGCGTATGGGTTGGACTGATCGCGCTGCTAGGAGTCGATGCGGAAACGGCGGTCTTCATGCTGCTCTACCTGAACATTGCCTACAAGAAGGCGAAGCAGGAGGACAAGATGAAGTCGCTGGCCGATTTGCAGGAGGCCATCCACGACGGCGCGGTGAAACGCATCCGGCCCAAGTTCATGACGGTCGCCTGCATGTTCATGGGCCTTGTCCCCATCATGTGGTCCACCGGCGCCGGAGCCGATGTGATGAAGCGTATCGCCGCGCCCATGATTGGTGGAATCTTTACGTCATTCATTCTGGAACTGGTTGTGTATCCGGCGATCTACGAGGTTTGGAAATGGCACACGGAAGTCAAAAAGCAGCAGTTCGCATCCTGAGTCTTGCCGCGGCGGCGCTGCTGGCGGCATCGGCCGGAGCGCAGACGCTGGATTTCACCGTGCGTCACGAGCGCGCGTTGAAAGACCGTCCCGGGCGCGTGAGCTTTGACGGCGGCGGAGTGCGGTACACGCAGACACTCACCAGCGAGCAGGAGGCGAAGGTTGCGAAAGGAAAGAAGCCGCCGAAATTGGCGCATGTCCGGTGGGCTTACGACGACATCCAGCAGCTCTGGCTGTCGCCGGATAAGCTCGTCGTGTTGACTTACAAAGACCGCAAGTGGCTTCTCGGCGCGGACCAGGAGTATGAGTTCTACCTCGCCGGTAAGGGGCAGTCCTTTTTGGCCGCCTACGAATTCCTGAAAGACAAGTTGGACCAGCGTCTTGTCGCTGCGGTGGCGGACTCGCCGGCGCGGGATGTCTGGGAGATGCCTGCGAAACTGCTCGGCACGTTCCAGGGCTCCGAGGGTGTGTTGCAGGCAGGCGGAGACCGGATCGTGTTCAAGACGGACAGGCCGGAGCAATCACGAACCTGGCGGCTTGAGGACATCGAAAACGTGAGCACGTCGGGACCGTTCCAGTTGACCATCACCACCTACGAACGCGCGAAGACTCACTACGGCAGCATGAAAGGCTTTAACTTCCAGCTCAAACGGAAGCTCGACCCGCGGCGGTACGACCTTCTCTGGAGGCGTCTCAACCGCGAGCAGGGTCTGAAGTTCCTGACATCCATAGAAGAAAGGAAGCAGACAGCACAATGAGAAAACTACTTCCAGCTTTGCTGCTGATCGCGGCAGCGGTGGCACCGGCGGCAGAAAAGGTCCAAACTTACACCGGAGTCATCACGGAAACCATGTGCGGCGTGAAGCACACGATGGGCATCAGCCCTGACGCCAAATGCGTCCGCGATTGCGTCAAGATGGATCCCAAGAAGTGGAAATACGCGTTGATGGTGGACGGCCAGTTGTATGTTCTGAGCGATCAGCAGACGCCCGAGAAATTCGCGGCGCAGAAGGTGAAGGTCACCGGAACCTTGTTCGAGAAGACGAAGATACTGAAAGCCAGCAAGATTGAGGCGGTACATTGATTTAGCCGGAATAAGGCGCCGGCGTCAGTGCTGGTAGCCGGAAGCCAGTTGGGCAAAGGGCAGAACCTGGCCTCCGTGTTCGGCCGCGAAGGCTTCCGCCTGCCTCCGGCCGCGAAATGCCAGGATGCCCGGAGAGCACCGGTCGAACAGCGTGTGCATCGGATGCTTGTCCGGCGCGAGCGCGGCCTCCTTGCGGGCGCATGGGTTGACCTCGCTATCGCGAACCACGTAGGCGCCGTCTGGCGCAAGCGGCTTGCCGCTGAGATAATCGGTCAACTGAGTAATCTGGACTGGCTTACCAGCCTGCTGGTGTTCGGAGAGCGCGCAGGCGGGGCAGCAATAATACCCGGTCTTGCCATCCAGCACCGCAATCGTCCGGGTGTGATCGTGGATGGGGCGGGAGCAGGCGCGGCAAGTCTGGCTGTCGCGGCTGGCCACATACCGCCAGCCCGCATAGCCGAAACCAGCGAACGCAAGTATACACAGCAGAACGCCCGTGATGGCCCTCTTTTTCATGACCGCCTCTCCATCGTCAATGCTAACGATGTGCGCCGGGCAAAGCAAGGCGGCGGACGGCGGAGTCCCGCGCCGCCTCGACCGCATCCAACACGTTTAGGAGCGCCGTCGCCATGAAGCCCAACGAACAGCCGCCTGCACACATTCCTCCCTTGCGTTTCCACGGGTTGACCCGAGTTTACGATTGGGCCGTTGGCCGCGCGATGCCAGAACTGGCTTTCCGGCGGGCTTTGGTGCGCCAGGCAGGGCTATTGGATCACCACAGCATCCTCGACTTTGGCTGCGGCACGGCGACGTTGTGCTTCCTCATCGAAGAGGCGGTCCCACATGCCGGAATCACTGGCGTGGACGTGGATGAGGGGGCGCTGGCGATCGCACGGGCAAAGGCCGGGACGCGCCGCTCCAACGTGCAACTCAAACAGATTTCGCCTGGCTCATTGCCGTTCTCCGACGCCTCATTCGACAGGGTGCTGTCCTCACTCGTCTTCCATCATCTGCCACCCGCTGGCAAACGCACGGCGCTGGCCGAGTGCCGCCGCGTGCTCCGCCCGGGCGGTGAGATTCACATCGCGGACTGGGGCCGGCCCGCTGGGTGGCTGCAGCGCGGCGGCTTCTTCCTGACGCAGTTGTTGGATGGCTTCGAAACAACAGCGGACAACGTGGCGGGCCGCTTGCCACAACTGATTTCGGACGCCGGGTTCGAGCAGGTTCAAGAAAGAGGCTACTTCCCCACCGCGTTCGGCACGCTACGGCTGCTGAGCGGCAAACGCTAGGGCGCGCGGGATGCTCCTGTGCGCGACAGATTACTATAGTGACCCGAGAAAGGCGAGCAGCGCCCGGCGTTGTTCCGCGGTCGCGTGGGTATAGCGTGCCGTAACGGCGGAGGCTTCTCCGCCATGCCTGCGAATCGCCTCGTCCATGGTGGCCGCGCCGCCGTCGTGAAGCAGAGGCCGGCGAAGCCGCAAACCCCAGAGCGCAGGCGTGCGGATCTCATTCATTCCGGCCGAGGCCTGCTCGATTCCATCGCCTGTTCCCACGTCGTGCAGGAGCAGGTCCGAGTAAAGCTCGACGGGTTTCCGGTCGAATGCGGGATTCGCGTGCGGTCCCGTCCACAGGACAGGCACATGACACGCGGCGCAGCCAGCCGACTGGAAGATCAGTTCTCCTTCGCGCGCCAGGCTCGTGACAGGGCCGCGGGCCACGGGCGCGAGCAGACGCATGAAGTTTTCGAAGTTGTCGATGCCGCGCAGGCCCGACCGCCGGTCGCGCACATCTTCAAGTCCTTTCCTGGGAGGAGCGCACAGTGCCAGCGTTTCGGGTGCAACACCGAGGGCAACCTCGCCGGGGAACAGTTCATTGGTGATCCCCATCTCATTCCGGTACGCATCGCCAGAAAAGGCGAGCAGCGTCGCATGTTGCGCCTTCCAACCGAATCGGCCCACGCGCGAGCGGTTCGTGACCACGTCGGTGATCCAGGCTGCCCGGCCGCGGATGCCGTCTCCGTTCCGGTCCTCGGGATCCTCCATCGCCACGATCGTCTCATCGGGAATCGCCTCGATGAGGCCGGCACCGAACACGGGAACCGGCAATCGCCGGGCGATCACGTTGGCCTCAGGTGGAATCTGAACCTGGCAGCGGTGATCCGGAACCGAGAACAGGTGAAACAGCGTGCCACCGTTCAACTCCGTGAAGGTCCCGGTTTCATCCACGCGGCCCGCCCGCGTCTCGGTGATCGAGCTCATGCCGCCGATGGCGGGAACACTATGGCACACCGCGCAACTGTTCCCATTGAAGGCCGGGCCTAAGCCGTCCTCCGGGGTCTCCACCTCGGTGAAGTCCTCCAGGCCCATGCGGAACAGTTCGAACTCCATCGCCGTGATGCCGGGCAATGGATCACCGGGAAGCGTCTGACGCTCCGAGGACTGCGCGCCCAGCAGAAGCACGCCCAGCAGCGCGGCAGGTGCGGTGAGACGGCGAATCTCTTGGCCTCCAGGCTTGGTCATTTCACTTCAATGATTCCGCGCATCAGGTTGTGCCCCGCGCCGCACGGACGCGAGCACTCAAACGCGAACTCCCCCTTCTCCTTCGCGATGAAGCGGACACGCGCTTCGCCCCTGCTTTGGGGGGGAATCGCCAGATCGATCCCCGCGCTGGGGATGCGGAAGCCATGATCGGTGTCGTCGCTGGTCAGCACGAACTCCACCAGATCGCCTTGTTTCAAGGTGATTTTCGACGGGTTGAACGCGAAACGTTCGGCGGCGATTGAGATGACCCTGTCGGGCTTCCGTCCGCCATCGCCCTGCGCGGCCAGCAGCGCGTAGCCGAGCAGCGTCACAGTGAGCAGTTTCATTAGAACCACCATCCAATTCCCAGATTGATTCCATTGAGAGCACGCAGCACCGCGCTCTGATTCTGGTTGAAAACGTAGTCGAACTTGACCGCCACATCCGGGACGGGTTTGTAGGTGAGTCCAGTCACCCAGGACGAACGGTTGAACTGCGCCAGTGGCAGAAAGCCGTCCGGCATCTTCTGCTGCGTGTTGTAGCGTTCGTAGCGGCTGAAGGCGATCAGATCGTGCCGCAGGCGCCTCGGCAGCAGGTGCACGGCCGGCTCAACATAGTAACCACGCATCCGGCTCGCCACATTCGGGTTGACGCCGGTCTGTTGCCGCATCAGGCGGTTCAGTTCACCGGCACGGCTGATCCATGTGTGCGCATAGAGCGCCCGGACATCGAAGCGGCGGAAGCTGTAGCGGCCATCCACGTTGGCGATCGTCACCCGGGGATTGACCGTGGGCGTCTGTGAGCCCGCCAGTCCGCTGTACAGGCTCGCTCCCAGAGTGAGGCGGCGAACGCCAGCGAACTCAAGGCGAGCCACCGTGGCCGGATTTCTCATGTTGGCATCGAAGCCCGACGACTTTCCTTCCGCGATGCCGGACTCGGCGTTGAAGCGGCTCGCATCGAGCGCTGAAGTCAAGTACGTCCGGTAGCGAAAGCCCCGGCCCAGGTCACCCGTGAGGCCCAGCCCCAGTTCGCGCCAAGTGGTGGGAATGATAACCGACTCGACGAACGGCCGTTCCACGCCGTTGAAAGACGGCGGCTCGTGGCGTTCATTCACGATGCCCACAGGAGTAAGCAGCATGCCCGCACGCAGATTGAATTTTGGCGTGATCAGGAAATCGAGGTAAGCCTGCTCGATGGCGATCTCGCCCGATTCCTCGCCGCCCTCCACCAGGGCGTGCTCCACTTCCAGTTCACTCCAGAACTTGATCCGGCTGGAAAAGCTGTGTCCAAACAGAAGCACGAACCGGTGAAAGTCCGGCCGGAACGCGTCGCCGGAGTCCTTGTTCACATGGAAGTCCATGTAGCCGGTCACCGGCAAGCGCGTCTCGGTGTCGGGCGCTGTCTGGAAGTCGCCCGTGATGGACACAGCTTGCAGGGGAGGGGAGGCGGCAGCGGGACCTGAGGCTTGCGAGGGCGGCGTAGACGTGGGCGCCGTCGAATCGGGCGTTGCGGCCAACGGCGAGGCAGCGCCCCTGGAGGCCAGCAGGGCGTCCAGTTTGGCCTCCAACTCCTGCACGCGCTGAGCCAGAATCTGTCCGGCGGGCGGGGTGAAGGAGGGATCCAGAAGCTTCATCTTCCGCTCGAGTTCAGAGACCCGATCCTCTAGTTCGGTAGGGGTTTGCGCGATGACCGAACTGGGACTGATGGCCAGGAGCAGGAGGAGCCAACAGGCAGCTTTCATTGATGTTTATTCAATCCCAGGAACATTGAGCAATATGAAAATATTAACCATGGTGAATAAGCACGTCAAGTAAAATTTGCAGCGTTTCCGTTCGCTGCATCCTTAGCACACCAGCGCGGAGCGTGATATACCGTTCGGTGTGCGAAACAACTGGATGCTGATTGTCGCGGCCCGAACTCATCACGACGCGAGGCAATCATCCGTCATGAGGAGGATGCTGCTGTACCTCTGCCTGGCCATGCCGGTTTGCGCCCAGCCACCGGCGGGCTACACGCTGCAGTGGAGTGACGATTTCAACGGCGCTTCGCTGGACACCGCAAAGTGGATGTACCGCACGGACGTGAAGGTGGAGAGTTCACAACGAGCGGAAAACGTCTCGGTCAAGGGCGGCCAGTTGATCATCGCACTGAAGAGAGAACAACACCGCGGCAAAGCATACACCGGCGGAGGCATCATCAGCCGCGAGCGGTTCCGTCATGGCTACTACGAAGCGCGGGTCAGGATGCACGGCGGCGCGGGCTGGCACCAGTCCGTCTGGGGCATGTACGCGAGCGATGGCTCCACCACGTACCCGGAGCAGATGCGCACCGAGATTGATGGCATGGAGTTCGACTCCGATGTTGTCTGGAAGGGCCACATGGGGCTGATCGTTTGGGAGCGTCCGGGAAAGAGCACTTCGCGCTCCTGCACACCGGGAGTCTATCGGGGCGCTCTCGGCTTTGACGCCTCGACCGGCTTTCATAATTACGGATTCGAATGGACGTCCAAGGACGTGCGGTTCTATCTCGACGGCGACCTGCGGTGTGTCCTGCCTTATTCGCCGGAGAGCGGCCAGGACGGCCCGATTAACTTCTGGCTCACCGCCATCGCTCATGAAAAGCTGTCCGGGACGGTGGACCAGTCGCGCCTTCCCGGACACATGATCGTGGAACGCGCCGCGTTCTACACGAAGGAGGCTGCCGCGCCATGATTCTCCTGCTCTCCCTGATTACGCTCACGGCCGGAGATACCCGGCTGGCCATCGACCCTGAACGTGCGCGGCTGCATGTCGAGCATCACGGAGCCGTGACCGCGGGAGCGCATCCGGAGGGCGGACTGTTGCTTGGGGCGCCGGAGCGCCTGCTGCCGGCGTCGCTGGTTTCGCAGGGTTACGATTTGCAGGGGCGGCAGGTGTTTGAAGCCGCTACCGCGGAGGGGCGGAAGGCGCGGGTGACCGTTGCCCTGACTCCTCACCAGGCCGACTTTCTGGTGCAACCTGCGGAGCCGATGGCGGTGATGATGCGGTTTGCGCCGGCCAGTCCGGGCTACGGCCTCGCCGATCACGCCATCACAAAGCGCCCGTCCTACGACACCGACATCACCGGCTACAGCAACGACCGGTTCTTGTCCGGCGAGGTGTTCACCCGGCTGGTATCGAACTTCGTCATCTACCCGAAACAGAAATGGGCATTTCTGGTTTGGGAGCCCGGCGTCAAGATGGTCCGCAGCACGAGCACCGAAGCGGCGCAGGGATCCAGGCGAGTGGAGTCCAACGTGCGTTTCACCGTGTTCACCGGCACGCCGCGCGAAATCTACCGCGGATTTCTCGAATCCCGGAACCAGTATGGCTACCCGGTGATGAAGCCGAAGTATGAGTTTTTCGGTGTCGGGTGGGAGGCGTTCGGCGCTCTGGCCTGGGATACCAACCACAAGACGGTGAGTGAGAATGTGGACCGCTACCTGGCCGAAGGCTACCCACTATCGTGGATGGTCGTGGGCTCCGGCTTCTGGCCGCGCCAGGAGACGCGCTTTCACGAGACCACCAGCTTTGGGATGTACGACAAGACCTTGTATCCGGACCCGGCGGCCTTCATCGCCAGGTTCAAGGCCAAGGGGCTGAAGTTTTTCCAGGGTTTGCGGACAACCTTTGTGGTGGATGGCCCTTACAGCGAGGAAGGAATCAGGGACCGCTATTTTGTGGAGGAGAACGGGCGGGCCAAGGTATTCCAGTTTCTATGGCCACGCATTCCGACTTACTTTCTCGACTGGACGAAGCCGGAGGCCGTCGCCTGGTTCTCCTCTCTGGCGCGTAAGTGGACCGCTTACGGCGTGGACGGGTTCAAGGAGGATGTCTTTGGGTTCCGGGATTACGAACTGCGCGACGACAAGCTCGACCCGGTGAACGCGGCGCTGATGCGCGAAGGACTGTACATCATGGGGCGCAACGCCTATCTTGCATCGCCCGCCGATCTGCACCGGATTGACGACTTCAACTTCAACCAGCAGCAGGACCGCGGGCCGGTGAACGCGCTCGCGTTCGCCTATTCTGGTTTTCCGCTCGTTTACCCGGACATTGTGGGAGGAACCTTCGGCGAGGGCCACTTCGATCTGAAAGTCACGCCGCGCATGCGCACATACATCATGCGCAACGCTATGTGGGCGAGCCTCCATTCCTCGATGAGCATGGGCCAGGCGCCCTGGACATTCGGCGATAAACAGGTGGAGGCTGTGATGCTCAGCGCGGCGCGGCTGCATGACCGCCTCCAACCCTTCTTCTACAGCCAGGCCGTGAAGTTCTATCTGGACGGATACCCATGGCCCATGACGCCGCTGACGGTCGCCTTCCCGGATGACCCTGGCGTGCACGGGCGCGAGAACCAGAGGGTTCGAGGCTACCAGTGGCTCATTGGTGATGCTCTGCTCGCGGCGCCTCTTTATGGGAACGATTACGAGACAGCTTCCAGCCGCGATGTCTACCTGCCGCCGGGCGTCTGGATCGAGTACGACTCCGGACAGCGCCACGAAGGGCCCAAACTGCTGAAGGAGTTCCCGATTCCTCCCGGCAAGACGCCTCTGTTCGCCGGCGGCGCCGGTGTCGTGGTTGAAAAGCAGGCGGGCACCCTTGTCGCGCGAATCTACCCGGTGGCGCGGCGGGCCGAGTCCACATTCATTCACCCGGACGGAGTCTCGACCTCGGAATTTCGCGTGGATGTCGCGGACTGGAAGAAAGTCTCCGCCAGCACCACAGCCGGGAAACCGGTCCGTGGCAAATGGGAGCGCCACGCCTACGAATTCCCAATTCGCGCCGGAGAGAGCTATGCCATCCGATGAAGGGTGCGGCGCCGGCCGCGCCTGGGCCAGGATGGACTTGGACTAGTATGGACTGACGCGTTGCCAGTCCGCCGAGTGTGGACAGGTGACCAGAGTGGGAGGGGACCATGCGCACACGAATGGCACTCTTGGCCTGGGCTCTCTGTCTAGCCGGCCTGGACCATCTGTTGGCGGCGCCCAGTTCTCAAATGCCCGACGGCAGCCAGTTCCGGTTCTGGGAGGCGCCGCTGCAATTTTCCAGAACCTACTATGTGGACGGTGCGGCCGCGCGGGCTGATGACAACGGGCCTGGCTCAAAGGAACGGCCGTTCCGGACGATCTACAAGGCCGGACAGGTGCTGCAACCAAGCGAGCGTGTCGTCATCGCTGGAGGAGTGTACCGCGAGTCCATTCATCCGGCGCGCGGCGGCACAGGTCCGGACAAAATGATCAGCTATGAGGCGGCGCCAGGAGCGAGGGTGATTGTGAAGGGCTCTGTTGTCCTGAAAGATGGCTGGGAGCAGAGCCAAGGATGGTATACGGGACCTTCTCAGTCCGCGTCAGGCAAAATCTGGCAAGTAAAACTGGATGGTGCGCTGTTCGGCGGCTACAACCCGTTCGGCATGGTGAACGTGATTCACGACCGCTATTGGATCAATTACAAGGCCGTGAATATGTCGCCGTTCTTCCGGCGGCGGGGCATGGTCTTCGTCGATGGCAAGCCGCTGGAGCAGGTGGAAATGTACCGGGAACTGATCGAAGAGACCCGGCATTCGCTTTCGGCGTATAGTGACGTCAAGCCGGAACCTCTTTTTGAGGAATTGGGAGGCGCGAAGGGTAAGTGGTGGGTGGAGCACAATGGGTTAACTCTTCATGTGCGCCTGCCCGGCGATGACCGTCCGGAACAGCATGAGATCGAAATCACAACCAAGGAGCAGGTTTTTGCTCCCACCTCGCGTTACCTCGGCTACATCAGGGTGAAAGGGATTACGTTCGCTCATGCGGGGAACGGATTTCCCGTGCCACAGCGGGGACTGGTCTCAACGAATCGCGGCCACCATTGGATCATCGAAGACAACACGATGGAATGGGCGAACGCCGTCGCTCTGGACGTGGGCAACGAGGACTGGAACGCTTCGCGAGACGGTAGGTATGGTTACCATGTCATCCGGAATAACACAATCCGGTATGCGGGGATCGAAGGGATTGCAGGACCCCTTACACAGGATCTGCTGGTGGAGGGAAACCTGGTGGAATGGGTGGGATGGCAGAATACGCAACGAATGTTCGAGTCTTCCGGTATCAAGTTCCATGGGGCGCGCGGCATGTTGTTCCGGAATAATGTGATCCGCCACATGCGCAACGCGAGCGCGATCTGGCTGGATGTCTACAATTTCAATTGCCGTCTCACTGCGAGTGTGTTCACCGATGTGGTGAGCCACGATACGGCCATCCACATCGAAGGCAGCCACGAACAGAACCAAATTGACAACAACATTATCTGGGACGTCCGGAGATCCGAGCCGGGACGCGGCGGCTCCGGAATTTTCATTCAAGGCACAGACCGTCTGATCATCGCGCAGAATCTGCTGGGGAAGATTGAGAATAACTGTGTGACCTCGGATGCTGTCGCCGACCGGCTGATCCTGGGACGGGGCGGCACGGCCCGCGAGAACCGGGTGATGAATAACCTGTTCATTGGTTGCGGTAAGGCGGCGATTGAGTTTGCCAATGAGCATAACCGGTCTGATGGGAATGTGTACGCGGGGATGCCCGAGGGGTATTTGCGGATTGCCAATCCGCCTCCACAACAGTGGCTTGATCTGCCGGCATGGCGCGAGTTTCACGGTTGGGACCGGCACGGCGCGGTGGCGGCGTGGTCAGGATCGTTCGATGCCGCGGCGCTTCGCCTAACACTAACTGGGACAGATGTGCCGGCAAAGCTGCCGATTTTCAATGGCATTGATGTGGACTTCTTTGGCGTGCCAACGGGAGGGACCAGAATGGCTGGTCCGTTTGAGGCTCTCGGTACAGGATTCCGCGAAAAGCATGTGGATCCCAGGCCTCTGTTGCCTGGCCGGACGGCGGAGGGCGGCGCCCGGTAGAGAGTGCACTCCACCAGGCGCCGCGCCGGGTCACTGGTTTTGCGAATCCAGACGCCGGCCGGGCTCGGAAGGGGCCGCCGCTCCCTGCGTACGCCTGGCGGCTAACTTATGGGGCAGCAGGCTCTCCGGCACGCTAAACACAACCTCAACAATTTGTTTCAGTTTGTCCAGCGCCTTGTCGGCAAACAGACCACTCAGCGCGGCCAGCGCCGCCACGGTCAACCAGTCCGCGGTATCGATGTTTTGCGCGTCGGACACCAGGTTGCCGCGAAACACCAGAAACATGAGGGGCCCCAGCATGCCGCCCACGAACGGCAAGGCGAAGTACCACATCGCCCAACTGCTTACGAACTGACGCGAGCCCACATAGGCGACGAACGACCGGATGCCGTGGAGCGTTGCGCCCAGCGCTCCACAAAAGGCCGCCATCAGGATCAGCAACCAGCCAGGGGAGGGTGACAACAGCGCCGGAGTGTGAGCGGGCAACAGGAGCACGCGCGCCGTTGTGGCATAACCTGGATGCGCCATGCGCGCCGTCACCGTAACGACGCTGGGCTTTCTCACCTCTTGCGGCGCCGAGTACTCGCCGTCCACCAGAAGACCGCCGCCAGTCAACTCCCAGGTGAGTGTGTCGCCGGGCCGTTCGCTTGCCACGGATTGCGGCGCAACGTCGGGCGTCGCGTGGAAGCTCACCTTTTCACCTGGTTTCAACACGGCAAACCCCGGCGTGATCTGAAGGGAGACATCCGCGCTTTCGCTCACCATGACACTGGCGGCATCGCCCGCCGCCTCGGCGCCGGCAGGGAACAGTAACGTCGTGCCCGCGCCGGCGTTTGCCCTGTAGCGCCCTTCCGGAAGCCCAGGCCAGGCCACTTCACGGCTGCTTGAAAACTGCTGTGAGGCGCCCTGCCGCAGCGTCACCAGCGCCGGACCGCTCACCACGGGAATCGCCGATTGTGTTTCAGGCCAAAAGTAACGGATGCCAGCCGCGCAGGCCAGCATCACAGCCAGGAAGTAGAGCGCGACGCATGCGGCCCACACAGGTTCGCCGCTCACCTCGATTTCGGCCGAAGCGTGTCCACGCGCCGTCACCGCGGTGACCACATACCGCCGCGCCACCAACGGCAGCCACGGCGAGCGGTATACACCGTCCCGCAATCGGCCGCAACCGCTCAACTCCCAAGCATCCACTTGTACGGGCTCGCCGTCCTCCCTCGCTACAAAGCAGGCGCTTTCGCGCCCGGTCAATCTTACCTTCGACGGATACAGTTCCACCGCCATGATCCCTCCTGTTCCACTCCCGCTACACTGGCTAGTACAGCCGTGAGTTCACACCCCTTGTTTGCCGATGTGGCGCTACCCACGCCACTCGACCGTCTGTTCACTTACTCCATCCCCGCCGGATTTGCCGCGCGCGCGCAGCGCGGTTCGCGGGCCACGGTTCCGTTCGGAACGCGCCGCCTCACGGGGGTCATCCTGAAGGTCCACTCTCAGTCGCCCGAGGCGGGACTCGCGGTGAAGGATGTCTTCCGCATCCTCGACGAAGAGCCCGTGCTCGAGGAGAATATGCTCTCGCTCGCCAGTTGGATCTCCGGCTATTACTGTTCCCCCATCGGCGAAGTGCTACGCGCCATGACGCCGCTGACGGGTGAAATCCGGCGGTCCCGTTACTTCGCACTCACGCCCGCAGGCCGGGACGCAGTGCGGCAACTTCTGCTGGGCACCTCGGACGAGGAGCCTTCGGTGCGCATCCTGCGCCTGCTTGAATCGCGTCCTCTCTCGGGCGGCTACATCGAGCGAAAAGTCCCTGGTGCGCGTCCCGTGCTGGCAACGCTGGTACGGAAGGGACTACTCGAACTCGAAGATGCTGAGGCCAGCCGTGATCCGCTCCGGTCGCCCGCAACACGCTTGCGCGCCGAGTTCAAGGAGCGTACCGAACTCAAGTTACCCAAAGCGGAACGCGAGTTACTCTCCTACTTGGAACTGCACCCGGGATCGCATAACCTGGCCGTCCTTGAGGAGTCCGTCAAGAACGCTTCCACGGCCGCCCGTGCGCTGGCCCGCCGGTCGCTGATTACGATCCGCCCCGAGGCGCCCTCATTGCTCGCCGCGCCTGTCAGCCCGCCGCATGAACTGAACCCGCGTCAGCGCGCCGCCTATGATGCCGTTCGCGAAGCGATACAGGCGCGCCGGTTCGAAGCCTTCCTGCTCCACGGCGTCACCGGTTCCGGCAAGACCGAGGTATACATGCGCCTGATCGACGCGGCGCTCGAAACCGGACTGGGCACTCTGCTGCTGGTGCCGGAGATCGGCTTGACGCCAGCCGTTGCCGGCCAGTTCTTCCATCGTTTCGGCGATCGTGTGGCAATATTGCACTCTGCGTTCACTGATGCCGAACGCGCCGAGCAGTGGCGCCGCATCCGCCGCGGCGATGCGCCTGTCGTGGTCGCCACCCGTTCGGGAGTCTTCGCCCCCGTGGCCAACCTCGGCCTGATCCTCGTCGATGAGGAACACGACGGCAGTTACAAGCAGGAGGAGACGCCGCGCTATCACGGACGCGACGTGGCCGTCGTCCGGGCGCGCTCGGAGAACGCCGCCGTGGTGCTGGGCTCGGCCACACCCTCGCTCGAATCCCGCTACAACGCCGAAAAAGGTAAGTACACTTACCTGGAACTTCCCGAACGAGTCGAATCCCGTCCCATGCCCGCGGTTGACTTAGTAGACATGCGCCAGGAGTTCATGGACACGAAGAAGAGCCATCTTCTGTCGCGCGCCTTACAGGAAGGGCTTCGCGAGCGCCTTGCCGCCGGCGAACAATCCATGATCCTCATGAACCGCCGCGGATTTTCCAGTTTCGTCAACTGCCGCGCCTGCGGACAGTCCATTCTGTGCGCCAACTGCGCTGTCACCCTCACCTGGCACCGCCGTGACCGCCGCCTGCTGTGCCACTATTGCGGCTACGCCGAGCGCGTGCCCGAGATCTGTCCGAACTGTTCGAGCGAACATCTCTATTTTCTCGGCGCCGGATCTGAACGCCTGGAAGATGAGCTTCACACCGCGTTTCCTGAAGCCCGCATCGGCCGCATGGACCGCGACACCGTCACCGGACGGCGCGACTATGAGCGGTTCCTCCACGCCATGCGTTCCGGTGAACTCGACATTCTGGCCGGCACGCAGATGATCGCCAAGGGACATGACCTGCCCAATGTCACGCTGGTGGGCGTGGTGAATGCCGACATCGGTCTTGGCATGCCCGATTTTCGCGCAGCCGAACGGATCTTTCAACTTCTTACGCAAGCCGCTGGCCGGGCGGGGCGGGGAACCGTCCCCGGCCGCGTGCTGATTCAAACACTCAACCCGGAACATTACGCGATCCGCTTCGCCGCCGCGCAGGATTACGCCGGGTTTTACCGGAAGGAAATCGAGTTCCGGTCCGTGATGCGCTACCCGCCTTTCGCCGCGCTGGCCAATATTCTCTTCCGCGCCCCGCAACAGGAGGACGCTTTGCGGCTCTCCACCGAGGCGGCCCGCTTCTTCACACCGCCACCCGAGGGCGTAAAGGTGCTTGGTCCCGCCGAGGCGCCTGTACCCAAACTGAAGCAGGAGTTTCGCTACCAGATGCTGCTGAAAACACCGCACCGCTCGCGGCTCAACGAACTTCTGCGTGGATTGCGCCGCCTCGCCGAGGAGCGGAAATGGCCGGCCACTTCACTGGTGATCGATGTCGATCCGCATTCGCTTCTGTAGCAGAACACGTGCGTGCGCCGCACGAGTGGCGCGTTTTCCGCACCCAGGTTGGACTGCGCAAAAAGCCGTGAAAGCGCTGAATTTTCTCAGTTTCCGGGCCTCCGGTCACCATTTCGCTTCCGAAGGGATTGTCTGTGAACGGCGAGGCTATGCGAACGCTTTGCGCAGCACGCCGTAGCTCTTGCGCACCGCCGTTGCCGCCTCTTCCTTGCCTTCCATCTCCAGCGACACCCATCCGTGGAACCCCGCACCCCGCAGGATCTTGGCGATTCGCGGGTAGTCGAGGTCCAGCGAGTACCACACGCCGCCGCCATAATATGTTTTGGCTTGCACGATCGTCGCTACCGGCGCCAGCCTGGCCAGCCCTTCATAGGGATCGCCTGGATAATTTCCCGTATCCACGTTCACGCCCAGCCAGGGCGAACTCACTGCCTTGTGAATGGCCAAAACATTTTCCACCTTTGTCGTGAGTCCCCAATGATTCTCCAGGCAGAGCATCACGCCTTCGCGTTCACACGCCGGCAGGCACTTCCTGATCGACTCCACGCACCAATCGATGGCGTCCTGTTCGACATAACCCTTCAACGGCGGCTCGTCGCCCTTCACCTTCATCAGGTCATCGAACGAGGGCACGGTCTTCCAGCGTCCTGAATTCAGACGGACGGCGGGAATGCCCATCCGCGCCGCCATCTCCACGCACCGGACCGTGTGCGCGATATGCTTCTCGCGGCTGGCCGCGTCGGGAAAGACGAAATCCTGATGGATCGAGAGCATGGGCAGCGACAGCCCGCGCTCAAAAGCGAGCCGCTTCAGTTTCGTCAGGTAGGCGGGCGACTCTTCGGGCATCTGCCGGTGCAGGATCTCCACGCCATCGAACCCGATCGCCGCCGCATCCTCGATGACCTTCTCGATGGGAAACTTTTCACCACGCAGGTGCCAGTAGGAATAGGTGGAGACCGCCAGAGGAAGCCTCACGGTGTGTTGCTGTGCTTGCGCCACCTGGGGCGTGGCGAAACTCGCTATGCCCCCCGCGAGCCCACCGGCAAAGCCGCGGCGCGACCAATCGCCGGTGCGAGAATTTTCAGAAGTCCTTCTCATGCGTTCCTCCCTGGGACGATGCCGGCCCGAATTCTGGCCGCCTGCGCCCTTCAGCTTAGCGGAACAGTCCGCTTCCCATCAATCGTTCCATAGCGGCGTAGAATCTCTCGTCCTCCGCCTCGCCTTGTGCGGCAACCCACTCCTCGTCACTCACTGTTGCGCGCGCGCGCATCAGGACCCTGGCATCCTCACCCACCAGGTAACGTAACTTGGGTTCGCCGGTTTCCACCGCATGTTCAATCGCCGCCGCGACATCGCCAGGCTGCGCCGGCGATTCCAACTGGCGGCTGAACAGCGCCCATAATCGCCTTACCGCGCGTTCATAAGGCGCATAGGCGGTAAGCGGTGTGGAGGACTTTGCGAAAATCGGCGTCCGCACAACGCCGGGTTCGATCAGGGCCACGCGAATGCCGAAAGGACGGACCTCGCTTGCCACGCACTCCGTCGCGGCTTCCAACGCCCACTTCGACGCCGCGTAATGTCCGTGTCCGGCCAGCGCCACACGTCCGGCTAGGGAACTTACATTTACGATTGCGCCGCCCCCCTGCTCCCGCATGTGCGGCAGCACGGCTTTCATCATCCGCACAGGACCGAAATAATTTGTTTCAAACGTCGCATGTCCACGTTCCAGCGAGGCCAACTCCACCGGCCCTCCGCCGCCGATTCCGGCGTTGTTCACAAGCACGTCGACGCGGCCAGCCTCGCTCATCACCTCGCGCACGCACGCCGCCACGCTCTCGTCCAGAGTCACATCCACGCGCACCACGCGCAGCCCCAGTTCCGCCGAGGCGGAGCGCAACTCGTCCGCCGTCCCAGGCGAACGCGCGCCGGCAAACACGCGCCATCCACGCCGCCCGAAATGCCGCGCCGTTTCCAGACCGATGCCGGAACTGCAACCCGTAATGAGGATGGCGCGCACGTTACCGCCTCTGTTCCAGCGTCACCGAGGCTTCCACCGGCTGGCCGCCGCGCAGTACTTTCACCTTCACCACATCTCCTGCTTTCTGGCCGCGCAGCGCATAAGTGAAGTCGTACAGATTACCGATCGTCCGCCCATCCCACTCGACCAGGATGTCCCCTCCCTTCAACCCCGCCTTTTCCGCCGGAGAACCGGCGCGCACATCGGAGAACCGCACTCCCGAAGGTGGCTCGGCAAAGTCGGGAATCGAGCCGAAGTACGGACCATAGCCGCTTGCGCTTCCCCCGCTTGCATTGCCAGAGGCGTGCGGGTTCACCTTCGGCGGCGCCACCTTTACATAACGGGGCCGCTCTCCCGCCGCGAGCTTTTCGGTAAGCCCCGATACGGACTTCAATAACTGCACGGCCGGCGCGGTAAGAATCCTGTCCCATGTATCGGACGGCTTGTGATAGTCCCCGTGCAGGCCTGAGAAGAAGAAAAGCACCGGCACCTGCTTTGTGGTGAACGAAGTATGATCCGACGAGCCGTACCCCGTCGTATCGGAGAACTCCAAATGCAGCGTGGTGGCTTTCGCCGCCTCGTCCAGTAACTCTGAGAACGTGGAGCCAGTCCCCGTGCCGCCCACATACACCTTACCGTCGCGAATCCGCCCGATCATGTCCATGTTGATCATGGCCACGGCGTCTTCCAAGGGCAGCAGCGGATGGTTCACATAGAAACTCGACCCCAGCAGTCCCAGTTCCTCACCCGCATAGGTCATAAACAATATGCCGCGTTTCTGTTTCGGCTGACCGGCGAAATACCGCGCCAGTTCCAGCACGCCCGCCGTTCCGCTCGCGTTGTCGTCCGCGCCCGGGTGTGGCGTCCCGGCCATGGACGGCGCCATGGAGAACTGCTCGCCCAGTCCGAGATGATCGTAGTGGGCGCCGATGATGACGTACTCGTTGGTCTCGCCCGGCAGCAGGGCCATCACGTTGTGAACCGTCCGGGTGTCGCGGCGCAGGTCAGTCACCGTGTGCACGCGCAGCGTGTGCGGCAGGGCAAAGCTGCGCGGCTGCAAATCCGCATCGATCGCCGCGGCCACCTCCATGAGTGTCTTTCCTGTGCCCGTGAGCAGTAGCGCGGCCTGGGCGGATTTGATCTGGACGAAGGGCAGCCCGGCGTCGCGTGGTCCCACCGTGCGCGCGAAATTCTCCAATTCATCGGAATCCGGTCCATGGTTCGCCACGTCGTTCACCAGCAGCACGCCCGCCGCGCCGTGCATCTTCGCGTTCACCGCTTTCGAGAAAAACTGCGAATGCTCCGTGTACACCTTTCCCGCGAACACACTTTTTTCATCGAACTCCTGTGGCTCATGGCGCAGCACCAGCACCAACTTGCCACGCACATCCAGGTTGGCGTAGTCGTCATAGTGATATTCCTTCGCCGTGATGCCGTAGCCTGCGAACACAACTCCGGCCTCGTACGTTCCACTAGCCGAAAAGTTGAAGGGCAGAAACTGCTCGCCAGCCTTCAGGCGCACCCGCTCCTGGCCCAAAACAAATTCCATCGAATTGTTCTTGCCCAGGCGCGCGTTGGTTGTCACGTCGAACTCTTGCAGGTAGCGCTTGCCGTCCACCGGCTTCAGGCCCAGACGTTGGAAGTGTCTGGCAATGTAATGTGCCGCTTTTTCCAACTCCGGAGTACCCGTCCCGCGGCCGCGCAACTCAGGTCCGGCCAGGAACTTCACATGGTCGAGATAAGCTGCTTCATTAGGCGCGGGCCTGGACTGCCTCGCCGGCGGCGCGCCCTCGGCCATGCCCGGCGTGCCCATCATAAAAAGGGCCGCCGTTACCAATGCGGTCACCACCGGCCATCCACACCGACTCATCGGTCAGGCCCCCCTTGCTTGCTACCTCCCATAAGATTCGGCAGCGCCAGCGTGCAGCAGCCTTCGCCCGCATTGTGCGCCGTCGCCTGGTAGCCGATCTCGAACTCGATCACCTGCTTCAGGTTTGGCCACTTGATCGAAAAGTTGATCCGGCGGCCGTTGATGAACATCGTCGGCGTCGAATTCACACCCAATGCTCTTCCTTCGGCCATCGACTTGTCCACTTCGAGGGCAGTCTCCTTCGCTGACTGGCACGCCGTCAGCTTACCGTCGTCCAAACCCTGCTCCTTCGCCCAGCCGGCAAATTTGCCGGGGAATTCCGCCTGGTTCAACTTAGGCTGCTCTTCAAACACCCAATCGTGATACGCCCAGAACTTAGCCGAATCCTGCGCGGCTACGCATCGTCCGGCCACAGCCGCCGATTTGGCCCAATCGTGAATGGAGGTGAGCGGAAAGTCCTTGAAGTAGAGCCGGACCTGCGTGGGGAACTCCTTCAGCAGGTTCTCACGCAGCATCTTGGCCTCCTCGCGGCAGAAACCGCACTGGAAATCGCTGAACATCACGATCACCACAGGAGCGCCCGGCGCGCCGAGTGCGGGCGCGGTCCCGGCGCTCAACTTGTCCAGTTCGGGCTGGAACGGGTTCGAAGCAAAATCGTACACCTGCGCCACCAGCAGTTTCCGGCCGTCGTTGGACACCAGAAACTCACGCTCCTCGGAGGCGTTGTTCAGAGACGCCTTCACCTTGACCTGCTTGAATCCAGGCACGCCCGAATCCACCGGGTCGGCTATGTCCAGTTTGATCCCGGGTAAGTACAGATATAAGTGGCGCAGATAGGCTTCGAGCGCCGGCTTGTCAAAAGCCGACTTAGGTTTCGGCGCCGCCGGGGCCTGGGCCCAAACGCTCGCGGCAAGACACAAACTCAACAGGATTGGTTTCATTACATCACCGGCCCAATACGCCACGGCACAAACTCCTTATGCCCCAACTTCTCCGCCTTCGTACGCTCGCCCGAGGCCACGCGCAGCGCCATCTCGAAAATCTCGCGCCCAACCTCCTCGACAGAAGCTTCGCCATCGGCAATGCGCCCGGCGTTGATGTCCATGTTGTCCAGCATCCGGCTATAGGTGCGCGTGTTGGTCGCCACCTTGATCACAGGAATGGTCGGGAACCCTATCGCAGACCCGCGTCCCGTGGTGAAGCAGATCAGATTGCAGCCTCCTGCCGCCAGTCCCGTCAGGGAGACGGGATCGTAACCCGGCGTGTTCATGAAGTTGAAGCCGGCCGTCTTGATCCGTTCGGCGTAGTCCACCACGTCCATCAGCGGCGTCGTGCCGGCTTTGGCCGCCGCTCCGAGCGACTTTTCCAGAATATTGGTCAGCCCGCCTTCCTTATTGCCAGGCGACGGATTGTCGTCAAAGCTGCCGCCAAACCGCACCAGGTACTTCTTATAGTTGGCGATCATTTCGAGAAAACGCTCGGCCACCTGCCTGTTGCGCGCCCGCTTCACCAGTAAGTGCTCCGCGCCAAAGCATTCCGTCGTCTCAGCCAGCACTGACGCGGCCGCCTGTGCCGTAAGTAAGTCGCAACAGTAACCCAACGCCGGATTCGCGGTAATTCCTGAAAAAGAATCCGATCCGCCGCAATTTAGTCCCAAAGCCACATGGGACGCAGTAACCTCGGTCCGCCTCTCAGCCGCCGCCATCTCGATAAACGCGCCGATGGAGCGCCGGGCCGCTTCAATGGTCCCCGTTGTACCCCCGGATTCCTGCAGCGTCATGCCCACCAGCCGCTCCGGCGTGATGGGCGCGTTCGGTCCCAGGTAGTGAGAAATCTGGTTCACCTCGCATCCCAATCCGAGAATCACTGCTGCGCTCACGTTGGGGTGATCCAGTACCCCCAGCAGCGTCCGTTGCAACTGCTGCGTATCCGGTCCGATCGAATGTCCGCACCCTTCCCCATGCGGAAACGCCACCACGCCGTCCACGTTTTCCGGCAACTTCTCCCGCGAATAGCTGTGCGCAATCAGTTCCGCCGTGTGCGCCGCGCAGTTCGATGCCGCCACAACGGCAATGTAGTTGCGCGTGCCAACCCGTCCATCCTCGCGCTGATAGCCCAGGAACGTCCGCGACTGCTCCGGCTTCCGGTGCGGCGGCAACTCATCGCGCGGAAACTCGTAGTCGAAGTGCAACTCCTCGAACGCCACGTTGTGTACGTGCACATGTTCGCCTGGTTGAATCGCCGCTCGCGCCCGGCCGATAACCTGCCCATACCGGCGGATGGCCTCGCCCGCGCCCACCGGACGCAAACACACCTTGTGCCCCATCGGCACCGCCGTCCGGCAGATGACCTCGATGCCGCCCGCGCGCACCACCTGCCCCTCCGGCAACGGCACGCGCGCGATCGCCACGTTGTCGGAGGCGTGCAACTGAATCGCCGCCTTGTCCGCAGGCGGCGGCAGAGATATATCAACTAAGCTCATTCCTGTCTCCTTTGTTACTCCGCGCCGCCCGGCTTACCGAAGCAAGGCTGTCTCGGTAATATCTTCGCCGTAGTGTACCCGGAATTTAGTACCAACCGCGTGAATCCAGAATCCGGAATCACCCTTGGGCGTGGGGATCTCCTCGATCCGCGCCACATCCACATAGTTTCCCGGCGCCAGCCCGCGTAAGAGCTTCCCGATGTGCAGATGCGCATGGCACTGTGTCCGCACACGCCAACTGTTATAGGCGATCCCCCACTCCTCTCCGAACAGCGCACGCCCTTTTTCCACGGCAGCCTTTAAGAGAGCCACGCGCTCGCCGCGCGTCAGATCCTGCAAGGCGTGCGCGCCCCCTGTGTGCCGCCGCGTCAACGCCAGCCACCGGTTCGGCTTGCGAGGGTTGATGTCCTTCAACAGGAACACGCCCTTGTCTTCGGGGTGCTTTTCCGCCTCCACACACAAGGAACATTCGCGCCGCGCCATTGTTTCGGCAAGCGCGGGATCGCAGCCGCAGTTGGACACATCGGCCCACGCCACGCCCATCATCGCCGCCAAACACACACCCCACGCCCACACGCCCGCCCGCCGCCGCTTGCCGGCTGCCGCGACGGCTACACTGGTTATGTTGCTTTCACGTCTTTTTGCGATCATCGGTCTCGGAATCGCTCTCTATTCTCTCTTATTCCACGGCCTCACGGATGTCGCGTTCCTATCCGCCGACGAACCCCGCTATGCCGCCATTGGCCGCGACATGGCTGCCACGGGCGACTGGATCACGCCACGCTTGAACGGCCAACCCTGGTTTGAGAAACCCCCTCTTCTCTACTGGCTCACCGCCGCGTCGTGGACCGTGGGCCTGCGCGACGAACTCGCCGCCAGGCTGCCGGTGGCTCTGCTCAGCGCCGCGTTTCTGATCTTCTTCTTTTTCCGGCTGCGCCGCGATTTCGGCCACGCGCCCGCCCTCGCCTCCGCCTCCATTTTGGCCACATCCATCGGATGGATCGCCTTCTCCAACGTTGCCGTAACGGATCTGCCACTCGCCGTCTTCTTCTCCGCGGCCATGCTGTTAGCCCTCCCCGCGTCCCCCGGTGCGGCCGAACGTCCCCCGCCTCTGGCCACAGGAGTTCTCCTTGGTTTGGCCATGCTCGCCAAGGGACTTGTGCCGGTTGTCCTGTGCCTGCCCGCGCTCTATTTTTGCCGTAGGCATTGGAGGCACCTGCTGGCCATTGCCGCGCTCGCCACCGCAGTCTTCCTGCCCTGGTTCCTGGCCGCCACCGCGCAGCATGGCGCCGAACCCTTCCGCGAACTCATTCTGAAACATCACCTCTCGCGCTTCTTCGGAGGCGACATCCACCATGAACGGCCTGTCTGGTTCTATGTGCCCATCCTGCTCGGCGGACTACTTCCGTGGACCCCGGCCCTTGTCTGTCTCCGTCCGCGCGCCGGGGTGGGCCACGGCTGGACCGACCCGCGTCTTCAATATCTGGCTGCCTGGGCCCTATTCGGCTTACTCTTCTTCAGCGCATCAACCAACAAATTGCCCGGCTACCTACTGCCGGTACTGCCCCCCATCGCCGCCTTGGTGGGGATCCGCTCGCACGAGTCGCTGGCTCACAACCGTCCCCTTCGTTTAGCGATTGCCGCCATGCTCCCGCTGCTGGTTCTGAGTGCGCAGGTGTTGCCCGACGCTCTCACCGATGGCCTGACACGTGCTCCGCTGCAACCCCGCAACATGGCCCTCATGGCCGCCTCGGCCGCCGGCGCCTTCGTTTCTCCGCCCTATACTGTCGCCGCCCTGGCGCTCTGGGCCAAGCTCACCGTCTATCCTGTGATCGACGCTCAGCTGGGTGCGCGCCGTCTGTGGAACGAAATCAAACCGCGCGCCGCTGAAACCTGCATCGAGTGGATTGGACGCGACTGGCGGTATGGCCTGGACTACTACGCTCAGCCGCCGCTGCCGGATTGCGCCACACAGCAGCGACCGCTCGCGCTCACGGGTGAAAATGGAGTGCGGCCCGCCGTGCGGCCGTCTGGCTCGTCAGCGCCAGATGGTTCGCACACAACCCCGTTGCCGGAATGATCCTAATCTTGATATAGTATGGGTAGTATGAAGGTCTCGAACCCATCCTGGCGCGAACGGCTTGCCTCCAGCATCGCCCCCCACCTGGCGACCGAAGTGGACCGCTTTGAAAATGAGGTCATTCTCAAGAAGAACAAGAAGATTGACGACAAGATTTTCGCGGAAACCCGATTGCGGCGCGGCTCCTACGGCCAGCGCTACGACAGCGGCAGCCGCCACGACGGCAAAACCAATCGCACCCTCAACTACCCCAGCGACAACACCAAGGGACCGAATACGCTCTGGGATGCCCCGGGCATGCAGCGCATCAAGATTCCGTACGGTGGGCTGAACGCCACGCAACTTGAGACACTGGCCGACCTGAGTGAGGAATATTCCGACGGTATCGCCCACATCACGACCCGGCAGGACGTCCAGCTTCACTTCGTCCACATTGAGGACACCCCGACCATCATGCGCCGCCTGGCCGCCGTGGGCATCACCACGCGCGAAGCCTGCGGCAACACCGTCCGCAACGTGACGGGCTGCCCCATCGCCGGCGTCTGCCGCACTGAGGCGTTCGACGTTACTCCGTATGCGAATGCCTTGGCCTACTTCCTAATGGGACACCCCGATTGCCTGGACTTCGGACGCAAGTTCAAGGTCAGCCTCTCCGGCTGCCGCGACGAAGCCTGCGCACTGGCGCACCTGAACGACATCGGCGTGCTGGCCGTGGTTCAGGATGTGGATGGCAAGCCCAAACGCGGGTTCGAACTCCTGGCCGGCGGCGGTCTGGGCACCGTCCCCCAGCAGGCCAAACTGCTCACCAGTTTCATCCCCGAGGAGGAACTGCTGCCCACCACGCAGGCCATCGCGCGCGTCTTCGCCCGCCTCGGCGAAAAAAAGAACCGCAACACGGCCCGTCTCAAGTTCGTCATCCAGAAGATCGGCATCGATGAGTTCCGGCGCCTGGTGGCCGAAGAAAGGGCCATCCTGCCCCACGACGACCGCTGGACCTCATACCTGGCCGGCATCGAACACCGCACCGAGCAGTCCGCCCGCCCCGCCTCCCTTCTGCAGATCTCCGGACCACGCGACTCGGCCTTTGAACGCTGGCGCGCCGCCAACGTCTACGCACAGCGCCAGCCCGGCTTCGCCACCGTCACCATCGCCCTGCCTCTCGGCGACCTCACCGCCAAGCAACTGCGCGCCGTCGCCGACCTCTCCCGGACCTACATCAAGGAGACCGTGCGAACCACACTTGAACAGAACATCGTTCTGCGCTGGGTGAGCGAATCCGACCTTCCCGCCATCCACGCCGCGCTGACCGCCGCCGGTCTCGCCTCGCCCACCGCCGGCACCGTTGTCGACGTGGTCGCCTGCCCCGGCACGGACACCTGCAAGCTCGGCATCTCCAGCTCCCGCGGTCTTGCCGGCGAACTCCGTTCGCGTCTGGCCGCGAAACAGTGGGAACTGGATGAGGCCATCCGCGGGCTGCACATCAAGGTGTCGGGCTGCTTCAACTCCTGCGGGCAGCACCACGTCGCCGACATCGGTTTCTATGGCGTCAGCCGCAACAAGAACGGCTACACCGTGCCCCATTTCCAGGTTGTCTTGGGCGGTCAGTGGGAGCGCAACGCCGGCTCCTATGGCCTCGCCATCGGAGCCGTCCCTTCCAAACGCGTTCCCGAAACGGTCGAGCGCATCTCCGAACGGTTTCTCGCCGAGCGCGCGCACGGCGAAAGCTTCCATGACTACATCGTCCGAATCGGCAAGGCCAAGGCCAAACTGATGATCGAAGACCTCATGGCCGTCCCGGCCCACGACGCCGACCCCAGCTTTTACATCGACTGGGCGGACGCCCGCGAATACACCACCGGCGACATCGGCGTGGGCGAATGCGCCGGCGAGGTGATCAGCCCGTTCGACTTCCAGATCACCGCCTGTGAACGCGAGGTCTTTGAAGCGCAGCTTGCCCTGGAAGCCAACAACATTCCTCAGGCCGCCACGCTCGCCTATGAAGCCATGATGCACGCCGCGGCCGCACTGCTCACCTGGCGCATCCTTCCTCTGGGCGAAGGTCCGGACGGGATTGCGGCGAACTTCAAAAAGTATTTTCACGACACCGAATTCTTCTTCGATCCCTTCTCCGGCGGCAAGTTTGGCCAGTATTATTTCGACGCCCACGAGCGCCACATGGCCTGGAAGGCCGGCGCGCCGGCCCCGGACGGCGATACGACGCGGCGCCTGATCGAGGAGTCGCAACTGGTCATCGAAGCGGCGCATTCCTGCCACGTTCGCCTCTCCACCCAGAAAGCCGCCTAGTCACCTCCCATCCCCATGCAGCATTTCAAAGTCAAGCTCTACGCCACCGGCGAGACGGCCGCCACCGCGCCCGTCCATGACGTCATCCCGGTCTTTCACCGCTGGATCCAGGACAGCGCCATCCCGGAGACCCTGATCGACGTCTCCGACTACATCCACGTGCCCGAGGGTCCGGGCATCATCCTGGTCGCTCACGAAGGCATCTACAGCCTGGACACCGAGCACGGCCGCCTCGGCCTTACCTACACGCGCCGGGCCGCCCTTGGCGGCGCCAACGCCACACGCCTCCGGCAGGCCATTGAAGCCGTCCTCCATGCCGCGCAACTTCTGGAGTCTGCCCCAGAATTTGCCGGCAAACTTGCCTTTGACCGCACCCAGTGGGAAGTCTCGGTAAACGACCGCCTGCTGGCGCCCAACACGCCCGAGAGCTACGCCACGCTGGAGGCCCTGGTCGCGGCCGAACTGCCGTCCGCCGCCGGGGCGGGGAACTGGTCCATCCAGCACGCGGGCGAGCCTCGCGAACTGCTGCGCGCCTCGGCCCGGCGAATCGCGTAGTCCCAACCCGCGCTAGCCGCGCCGCAGGCCGGAGCGCACCGGCGTTGTCCGCGCCGCGTCGGCGAATGCGCCACGCGCAAACTGGTGCAAGGCGAGAACCGAGCTCGAAGCCAGAGCCTCAGCCATCGCTGGCCCGGGCATACCCTCGGCCTCGCGCACGAACGTCAACCGCTCCGCTTCGCCATCGACATCCACACGCAGCAAGTCGCCGCCCCGCACCTGCGCCGTCGCGATCAGATTCGATAGCGGTTGCACCAGCAGCTTCTCAATGGAGCGCTTCAGGTGCCGCGCGCCATATTTCATGTCGGTCCCCGCCCGCAGCAGAACTCCCTTGGCTTCCTCGGAGAGTTGAAACACAAATGCCCTCTCCCCGCCGCCCGATTGCAGCACACGCTGCTGGACATAATCCAGCTCGATGTCCAGAATTCGCCGCAACTCCGGCTCCCCCAGAGGGCGGAACACCACCACCTTGTCCAGGCGGTTCATGAACTCCGGCGTGAATTTCCTCCTGGCCGCCTCCACACCGCTCCGCGTGAGCTTGCCGGCCATCGACTCGGCCGCCTCCGGCGTCTGTGGCGCCTTCCCGGCCAGAAATCCCAGCTTGGGGCTTAAGAGCGAACTCATCTCGCTCGCCCCCAGGTTCGAGGTCATGAATATCAGCGCACGCGAGAAATCCACCTTCCGGTTGTCGCCCAGCGTCAACGAGGCCTTGTCGAGAATCCCCAGCAACAGGTTCCACAGCGAATCCGAAGCCTTCTCGATTTCATCGAACAGCACGAAGCTGATCTTCACGCTCTCGGTGTGATACTGATTCAGCACCTCCTGGCTCAGTAACGGATGCGTCTCCCGGTGCCCCAGATAACCCGGCGGCGAGCCGATCAGTTTGGCGATCTCGTGGCTGTGCTGGAACTCGGCGCAGTCAATCTTCACCACCGCCTTGGCCGTTCCCACCAGGCCCTCCGCGGTGGCTTCCACAATCCGCGTTTTCCCGGACCCGGTCGGCCCCAAGAACAGGAAGTTACCCACCGGCCGCCCCGGTGCGCACATCCCGGTCAGGTTCATCTGGTAGATGTTCACGATCTGCTCGATCGCTTCGCTCTGCCCAACAATCAACTGGCGCAGCGTCTCGTCCAACGCCCTGGCCTCGTTTCCCGTCTGGCACGGGTCCAACACTAGTGACCGCATCGTTCTGTTTCCGTTCGTTCGCGGCAGCGGCCGCGCAGACCGCGCCGCCCCGTTCAGAACCTGTTCCAGCAACTGGCTTGCCAATGTTCTCCTCCCCCGCTCTCCGTATCGGCTCAGGGAGGAAATGTTGAACCGGAAAACGCCTGCGGGCGGTCACTTCCTTGGCGGACGGCTCGGCCTCACCTCCAAATAGCTGACCAGCGTTCGATCCGGTAACCGCAACAGATTCAGTACGATATCGGCGATGTCTTCAGGTTGAATCTTCCAGTCCGCCTTAGGCATTCCCGGTGAAAAATCAGTGCTCACGCTGCCCGGACACACATTGGTCACGCGAATGCCATCGTAGCGGTGATCCAGCATCATCGCCTCGGCAAACCCGTTCAATCCAAACTTGCTCGCGTTATACGCCGAACCGCCCACAAACGGATTCTTTCCCGCCAGCGATCCCACCTGAATCAGGTATCCGCCGCCCCGCCGCTTCATCCGCGGCAGCGCCTCCTGGCAGCAATGGAACACGCCGGTCAGATTGGTTTCCAACATGAAATGCCAGTCCTCCACCGGCAGCGTCTCGGTGGAGGCGAACCGGCCCACGCCGGCGTTGTTGATCACCACGTCCACGCCGCCAAACTCCTCATCGGCCAGTGCGAATAGCGCAGCTACCTGTCCCCGGTCGCGTACGTCGCAGGCCCGTCCCCGTAGCTGGCCTCCCGTCCCGGCGGCGATCTCCCGCACGGCCGCCTGTGTCGAAGCTTCCTCCCGCCCGCAGATCACCACGCCCGCGCCTTCGCGCGCCAACGCTCCGGCCACCGCCCGTCCGATGCCCTTCGTCGCGCCTGTCACCACGGCCACTTTGTTCTGTAAGAATCCCATGCGACCATGCTACTCCCGTTCGGCGCGGGGCACCGGTTCACACGGCGAGCATCCTTTTTTCCCGCGCCCGCTCAAGCAGATCCCGCCTTTGCCACGCTGGGCCTGCCCGCAGTCCTCCCTAGCATCTTCACAGAGCCGCCCGGCCGCGCCTGACCGGCTCGCTCCCGCCGCGGCCTCACACCCAAGGAGAACCCGGCATCATGTCCGAAGCAACCTACAATCCCCAAGACCTCGCCAACGGCCGCTACCCGCACCTGCGCAAACTGGCCATCGACGACCCTGAATTCCACGACATCCTGAACTGGTTCGCCTCCAGGGGCGCGCCTGCCTATAGCCGCCTGTATGTCCCCAAAGGACTTGGCCTGGCCGGCGACCAGCTTCTCCTGCCCACCGAAATTCACTGGGACAACACGCTCTCCGGCGACAATCCGCTGAAGCTCGACGCCGCGCTCGTCTTCAACTTCCCTCATGTCGCCCTGGTCGAGTTGAAGCACGCCTTCCGGTTCGGCGATCCGAACATCCTCGAGATGTACCCCGGATTGCGCAAGCCAGTCGAATACGTCACCCGCTCCCCCATCGGCGCCCAGTGGTCCGAACAGGGCGCGAACGCCTTCCGCCCCTCACCGTTCGACCAGGAGCCCTACGGCGCCACCTACTTCGACGAGACCGGCTCCTACCGCAAGGAAAAGCGGGGCTGGGCTTTCATCAGCTATCCGGTCTGGATCAGGCTCTAAACTCACTCTTACGGCGGCGCGGTATCGGCGCCTCGCCGCCGCGCGGCCCGGCTCTACCGTCCCCGGTCATACACCTCTTTCCCCAACTCCTGCGTCAGGTCGATCAACGCCACCGTTTCGCCGCGGCGTCCGGTGTGAAACTGCACGAAGCGGCCCGCGCGGTCGAAGGAGAGATGGCCGTGCACGGCGCGCACCTTGTCACGGTATCCGGTTGCCAGCAGCTTCACATTGCCGGTGGCCGTTTCCGCCAGCCATACCCGTCCCTGCACGTCGTCCATCACAAGGTACTTCCCATCGGCGCGCGCCGAGGCGTGCCAGTAGCGCCCCTCCCGCGCCAGCCTTGCCGCGCCGTTTTCGCTCACCACCATCACGCCCACCTTATCGTTCACCATCGTCATATCGCCCGTGCCCGACACCCACGCCTCGTGCGTCAACCACTCTTTTTGCGGCGTCAGCCACGCCTGCGGATCCGTGGGCGCGTACAGGGGCCGGTTTCCAGAGCCGTCGCGCCGCACCACCCAGGAACGCTGCGGCGCATAGCCGCCTGTCTCCCACACATAAAAAATCGCATCGCTCACCGGGCTGTGCTGCACGTGCCCGATCTGGAAGCCCTGGCGGATCACCGTGCGGTACTCGCCCGTTCCAGCCGAGATGACGCCAATCTCCCAGGTCCGCTCATCGGGCCGCTTGGTTACCGTGATCCACTTGCCATCGCCGCTCACCGTCGGCTGCGCATGCCAGCCCAGACCGGGGCCGGGGATCACGCCCACCACCCGCTGCTCGAAGGTTTCCACGTTCAGCGCCCTTAGCTCGGCGCCGCGCATGAAGTACACGCGGCTGGCCTCGGTGGGGTCCGGGCACGCCGTTGCCGCGGCCACCGCCGGGTCATCGGTCAACTGCACGATCTCGCCCGAATCCACGGCATAGCGGTAGATCTGCGGCGAGCCCGTTCGCTTGGATTGAAAAATCAGATACCGGTTGCCGGCCGTGAAGTTCGAGAAGTGGTAGTAGAGGTTATCGGCGTGCACGCCTTCGGCGGTGATCTCCACAATGCGCAGCCCCGTCACTGGATCGCGGTAACTTGTTCGCTCCACGCCCCAGGATCGTCCTACCCCGGGCGCCTTATCCGCGCCGCCCGACGCCGCCGTCATCGCCAGCGCCAGCATTGCCATCAGAATCGTCAGCCGCATGCACCACCAGACTACGACGATTTCCGCCCGCCGTTCCCGCCCAGGTCCTCCACCAGCACGCGCAGCAGCTCGGCCACGCTCCAGGCCTGCGCGAAACAGCCTCCGGCCTCGTGCGGCGAGTCGCCGCCGGCCACCTCGCACACCTGTCCAAGACATCCCTCGCGCATCCTTCCGGCAAAAGCGCGCACCCATTCCAGGGCCTCGCCACACGCCTCGCCGGAATGCCCGTGCACGCGCACATAGGCCGTTACGAACGGTCCCATGAGCCACGGCCACACCGTGCCCTGATGGTAGGCCGAGTCGCGCTCCCGCACGCCACCGCCGTAGTGGGCGCAATAGCGCGGGTCCCCGGGTGACAGCGTCCGCAGGCCCATCGGCGTCAGCAACTCGCGCCGGACCAGATCCACAACCTGCTTCGCGCGCGCGCCTTCCAATAAAGGATGCGTCAGGCTGACGGCGAAAATCTGATTCGGCCGCACCGATGTGTCGGGCCCGTCCGGCCCCACCACGTCGTAGAGGCAGCCGCGCGCCGCGTTCCAGAACAGCGGCTGAAAACTCGCCCGCGCGCGCACCGCAAGCTCATCCATCGCGCGCGCCCGCTCAGGCTCTTTGAACGCGGCGGCCAGGTCGCGCAACACGCACAGCGCGTTGTGCCACAGAGCCTGAATCTCCACCGGCTTTCCCCTGCGCGGCGTCACCACCCAATCGCCCACCTTGGCGTCCATCCAGGTGAGTTGCACGCCTGGCTCGCCGCAGCACAGCAGGCCATCGGCATCGGCGCGAATGCCGTGGCGCGTGCCCCGCACGTGCCAGTCCATCATGGAAACCAGAGTTCCGTAGAGATGTTCGCGCACGAACCCGAGATCGCCCGTGTAATGGAGGAAGGCGCGCACGGCCTCGAAGAACCACAGCGCCGCGTCGGCCGTGTTGTACTCGGGCGGCTCGCCGCCGTCGGGAAAACGGTTCGGCAGCATGCCCTGGCTCGCGCAGGCCGCATACGCGCGCAGGATGCCGCGCGCCATCACGAAGCGCCCCGTGGCCAGCGTCAGGCCGGGCAGCGCCACCATGGTGTCGCGGCCCCAGTCGCCGAACCACGGATAGCCCGCGATGACCGTATAGCCCTCGCCGCGCCGCACCAGAAACTGATCGGCCGCCACGGCCAGCTCACGCGCCAGCGGCTCGCCGGCAGGAGCCGCCGCCGCCACCGCCACCCGCCGGGCCCACTCGCGCGCCCGCAGTTGGCCGGCCTGGCGCGCATCGCGCCGCTCCGTCGAGGCGGCGCACACAGCCGTGTCTCCGGCCGCCAGCTCATAGCGCAGTATCAGCGGCTGAAACAGATCCTCCTCGTAGTCCAGTCCCCGCTCGCGCTCGCGCGCAAACTGAAAGGAGCGGTACCACTCGCCGGTTGCACCGGCCTGCCCGGCGTTGTGCGCCAGGTAGAGCGCCGGCAAGCCCTCGTACGGTATCAGCTTCACGAAGCCCTCGCCGGTTTCAAACTCCCGGCGAAGCGCCCCGTTTTCGTGTGTCGTGGCGTGGTAGCCGCGAAAGGCGATCAACGGCCGCAACTCGAGCCCGCACGCGCCGCCGCACGCGTACTCCACCACCGTCGTGTTCTCCCCGTGCACGGCGAACACGCGTTTTTCCAGCCGCACGCCTCCCGCCTCGTACACGAACACCGGACAGGGATCCAGCCGGAACTCGCGAAGATAACGATAGCCTTGCGGATGCAGCACGCCAGGATACTGGTTCACCCCCAGCTCGTACCGCTGCCCGTCCGCCGTCACGAGCGTCTCTTCCAGCTTGGACAGCAGCAGCAGCCGGCCGAGCGGTGGCCGCGCCGCCGCCATCAGCAAACCGTGATAGCGGCGCGTGTTGGCCCCCGTGATCGTCGCACAGGCAAAGCCGCCTACGCCGTTGGTCTCCAGCCACTCCAGGCCAAGCGCCCGCGCAGGATCCCCGCACACGCCGGCGCCAATTCGAATCGGACCCATCGGCTTCCATTCTCCCCCGGCCCCGGTCTTCACGGCCAAGCCGCATGCACCGAGTGCGCTATCCTGACGCCGAGGTACACATGGTTCTCACCAAGCAAGATCTCATCAATTCGCTGCGTAACGAGGTCCGCGTCCTGCTCCACCTGTGCGGTAAGGTCCGGCCCGAGATGCTCGACTACCGGCCTACGCCCAAGCAGCGCAGCACGCTCGAACTGCTGCGCTACCTCACCATCATGGGTCCCATCCTGGTGCCCTCCATCAAGGCGGGAGCGTTTCTCGTCGAGGAATGGGGAGCGGCCGAAGCCAAGGCCGCGGCCATGGATTTCGACGCCGTCGTGAAGGCCCTGGAAGCCGAGTCCGCCTTCTACGAACAGGCCGTCGGCGCCATGACCGACGAGGAGCTGCGTGGGGATATCGAGCTGTTCGGCGTCAAGAGCGCGCGCGGTCCTCTTCTCGTGAACCTGATCGTGTGCGGCCACGCCGCCTACCGCACCCAACTGTTCTGCTACCTGAAGTCGTGCGGACGCGAGGAGCTGAACACGATGAATCTGTGGGCCGGAGTGGACGGCTCGATGTAACCGGGGTGGTCCGGACCAATTCCCGCGTCCGGACCGCCGCCCTCACCGCTATAGTGAACTCTATGACCCCTTCCGACATTCACCGCGATCCGGACCGCAACGTCCTGGGAGGCCCCTTGGAGGTGTGCGGCGCCGATCCGGTGACCGGATTTTTTCGCGAAGGCGCCTGCAGTACCTGCCCTGAGGACACCGGCTCTCACACCGTGTGCGCGAAGGTCACCGAGGAGTTTCTCGCCTTTTCCGTAGCCACCGGGAATGACCTGTCCACTCCCTCGCCCTGGTTCGGCTTC
Organism: Bryobacterales bacterium; assembly: GCA_020847045.1. Lineage (GTDB taxonomy): Bacteria > Acidobacteriota > Terriglobia > Bryobacterales > Bryobacteraceae > JAFLBB01. The sequence continues at coordinate 43,427 of JADLCT010000110.1, forward strand.
CCCGGACTCAAGCCGGGTGACCGGTGGTGCGTCTGCGCGGGCCGCTGGAAAGAGGCGCTCGACGCCGGCGTCGCCCCTCCCGTCTTTCTCCGCGCCACGCACGAGCGCGCTCTTGAATTGATCCCGTTTGAGGAACTCGTCCGCTTCGCCGCCGACGGACCCGACCTGATGCAGTAGCGAACCGCTACACGCGCCGCGCCACATGCAGGCCCAGCGCGCCGAACAGAAACCGCTTCCGCCACTCCACCACGAATCCGGCCCGTCCCAGAGCCTCCTCGAAGGCGGGCATGGTCAGGTAGCGCCGGATCGACGGCGACAGATACCCATAGGTGACAGGTTCACGGTGCCACAGCCATCCGGCCGCGTTGCCCGCCACCGACATGTAGCCCAGATACAATTCGCGCCACAGCGCGTTCACCGGACGGTAGAAGTCCAGGTTCAGCAACAGCCCGCCCGGCCGGATCACGCGCGCGATCTCGCCGAGCGCGCGGTCCGGTTCGTGTGTGTTCCGGATGCCGTAGCCGATGCTCACCATGTCGATGCTCGCGTCGGGAAGCGCCAGCGCCAGCATGTTGCCCACGGCGAAGCGCAGCGCGGGCTCGGGCGTCAACGCCGCGCGGCGGGCGGCCTCCTCCAGCATCCTCTCGCTCAGGTCGAAGCCCAGCGCCAGCGAAGCGCTGGTACGGCGCGCGATGGCCGCGCACAGGTCGCCCGTGCCGCAGGCCAGATCGAGCAGCCGCGGACGCTGGGGCGCGCGCGCCACGCCTTCGCGGATCAACTGCTCCTTCCAGCCACGGTCCATCCCAAACGAAAATACGCGCGTAAAGGTGTCGTAGCCCGGCGCGAGAATGTCGAACATCGTCGACACATACTTCTGCTTCAACCGTTCGTCGCGCAGATGCGCGTCCATGTCGAGAACGGCCAGTTCCTTCGGATCACGGCCATTGCGGGCTTTCAGTGAGATCAAGCGCGGGCTCCTTAGCGGGACGTAAGCGAGTATCGTAGCAGGCCCGCGAACTCCTCCAGCGCGAACGATGAGCCTTCCACCAGCGCCGCCAGCCTTCCCTCGGGATCGATCAGCGCCGTGGACGACGAATGGACGATGACGCCCTCCTCCACCCAGGCGAACAGTCCGAACTCGCGCGCCACGCCCTCCACCTCCCCGGCGGAGCCCGTCAGAAAATGCCAGCCGGCCTTCGCTCCGGCGCGTCGCGCATAGGCGTCCAGCACCTCCGGCGTGTCAAAGCGCGGATCGAGCGTCACCGAGAGGAACGTCAGCGGCATCCCGGCAAAGCGCCGCTGCATGGCCGCGAAAGCCGCCGTCAGACGGGGACACACCTCGGGCAGCGGGCAGCGCGTGTAAATGAAATTCACCGCCACCCAGCGTCCGCGCAGCGAGGTGAGCGAGACGCGCGCGCCCCGGTGGCTGGTGAGCGTGAAGTCCGGCAGCGGTTCGCCCACGCGCGGCTGAGGCGGCGCCTGCGTCAGGTCTACCTCGCGCGGGTCGAAGGCGCCGCTGGCTACCCGCACGCGCTCGGCCATGCCGTTGCGAAGGCTGAAACTCACGCGCGCGCCCGGCCGCAGCGCGTCGAAATCGGAGGGCGTGCGAGCCCGGAACTCCATCGCCATGGCCGGCATGTAGCCCGGTATCGCGCGGTGCGCTATCAGCGCCACGCCCGTCCCGGGCCCCGTGCGCACAACCATGCCTTGCACCGGATACCGGCGCGCGCAGCCCGCCGCCGCCAGCGCTAGTAAAACAACAGCACGTCGGGACGCACCCGCCACCCTACCTCCGTGCAGGGACCGCACACCTGCGTGTAACCTGCCCACGCCTCGCGCACCGCCGTGGGCACCTCCGCCGGATGATCCGGCTGGTGATAGGTGGACAAAGCCATCCTGGGATGATACCGGGCGATGGTTCCGCGCGCGCCATGCAAGGCCCGCACCTCGGCCCCCTCGATGTCCATTTTGATGAAGTCCACGCGCTCCAGTTTCAACTCGGCCACCAGCTTGTCGATGGTGGTCAGCGGCAGCTTCCGGTCCGCGGCGTGCGTGGCCGCCTTGTCCGGCTCCTGGTTGATCACAAAGCTGTCGGCGGCCGAGTTATCCGAATGCTGGTGCAGCACCAGCATGTCGTCCTTGTCCCACACGCCCTTCGGATACACGATGACGCGGCCCTGTTCAATCTCGTTCTGAAAATTGCGGCGCAGCACCTCGATGTTCTGCGGCGCCGGCTCGATGGCCACCACCAGCTTGGCTCCCTGCTTCAGCGCCCGCCGCGTGTACACGCCCACGTTGGCGCCGCAATCCAGCACCACGTCGCCTTGTTTGATGCGCACCGGATCCGCCGTGTAAATACCCACCTCTTCCTCGGCGATATTGAATGGCAGCGCGAACTCACCCCGTGCGCGCACGGGAATCCAATACGGGCCGTCCGGCGTCTCGTACTTGGCATAGGGAGGATCGTCGGCCACGCGCCGGCTGCCTGCGAGTATGCGGTCCTTGGCCCGGCGAAGCTCCTCGGCGTGCCTGCGTGTTTGCATGGCGTTGCCTACCGTGCAGCCCTGCCCGAAACCGGCCGCCGCCAGCACGCCAAGACGCAGCGGCGTGGCAAACAGGAACACCACCAGAAGCAGAAGGAAGAGAAGAATAAGCTTGCGAATCACTTCACGAAGGATAGCACCGGGGCCCTATCGCGGCCCGCGGCAACCTCTGCTTGTAAAAATCTCAGCTTGCGAGTTGGCAACCAGAAGTCACTGGTATATACTCGCTCAAATTTGTTTTCCCCGCGTTGCAAAGTAAAGGCAAAAATGAAACGAACTTCACGCTGTTCTGCCGTGTTTTTGTCCCTCGCGTTGTCTGTCTGGGGCCAGATTGGAACCTCAACCATAACCGGACGCATCGCCGATTCCACCGGCGCCGTCGTTCCCGCCGCCTCCATCACCGTGGTGGCCACCGACACCAACTTTACCTTCAAGGCCACATCGAATCAGGACGGACTGTACCGCGTCCTATCGCTCAACCCCGGTAAGTACAAAGTCACCATCGAAGCTCAGGGTTTCAAGAAATCCATCCACGATGTAGAGCTCCGCGTGGGCGACACCCTGGCCGTTGACGCCTCACTCCAGGTCGGCAACATCACCGAATCCATTGAAGTCTCCAGCGCCGCCACTTTGCTCGATACGGAAACTTCGGCCACCGGTTCGGTCGTCGCCGGCTCGGTCCTCTACGACATGCCGCTCTACCAGCGGTATATCAACTCCACCATGAGCATCGTTCCCGGCATGACCTCGGGCGGCTATGCTTACGGTGGCAGCCTCGGCAGTTATCACCTGGCCGGACAGCGCGCCGGCGCCATCGGCCTTTTTGAAGACGGCGTCAATGGCAACGACCAGCAGGGCGGCACCGAAGCCGTAAAGCCGCTCCAAAACTCCGTGGCTGAAGTGAAAATCCTCACCACCGTGCCTCCCGCCGAGTATGGCCACTCGGCAGGCGGCGTAATCAATGTCGTAAAGAAGTCCGGCACCAACGAGATCCACGGCATGGCCTCTTTCTACGGGCGCACCCGCTCCATGCAGCACCGCCTCTTCTATGACCGCAACCGCACCTCGGCCCCCACGCCGGCCCGCCCCAACGGCCAGTCCGTCTTTTTCATGCAGCCGGACGCCAACCTGGGCGGCCCCATCATCAAGAACAAGACTTTCTTTTTCATCGGCTACCAGCGGCTGCACGAAAAGAAGGCCGCCGAGGTTAGCGCCGCGACTCCGAGCCTCGACATGCTCGGCGGGAACTTCAACTTTCCCGGCGTTACCGCCAATCGAATCTTCGACCCTGCCACCACGCGCCGCAATCCCGACGGCGCCTGGGCTCGCGATCCCTTCGCCGGCAACGTCGTTCCTCTGAGCCGGTTCGACCCTGTCGCCCGCACCCTGATCGGCATCAATCCCTGGGTGGCGCCCAATTCGCCCGGCTCCTACAACACGCTTGGACCCACGAGTAACCTGATCACCAACGAATTCTCCAAAACATTCCTGGACGACTACAACGTGCGACTGGATCACCAGTTCAGTCCGAGCTTCAAGATTTACGGCTCCTATACCGAAAACCGCCAGAACGGGCTCGGCCGCCCCATCAACATCAAGGAGGAGATGGGCGAGTTCGACGCCTCTCAGGGCCGCAACGCTCCCTTCTATGGCCGCAACATCTCCACCGGCAAAACCTGGATCATCCGTCCCACAATCATCAACGATGCCCGCGTCGGCTACTACCGCCGCTGGAATGTCACCGAGATTCCCCGCTACGGCGAAAACTGGTCGCAACTGCTCGGCATCCCGAACTCCAGCCTGAACCTGGTTCCCGGCTTTGGTGGCAGCTCAACGGACCGCTATTCGCCGGAAACGATTTATGGCATCTATGGCAATCAGCCCAGTCAGTCCATCAACGAAACACTCTCATTCCGCGACGACCTGTCGGTGATTCGCGGCACGCACGCCTTTAAGGCGGGCTATGAGGTGCTCCGCTTCCGGCTGAATAACGCCACACCTGCGTACGCCGCTCAATATTCGTTCGCCGGCTCCACCGCCGGCGTCAATCCGAACGGCTCGCTGGCGGCCAACACGGGCAACACGTTCGCCGGTTTTCTTACCGGCTACGTCTCGCAAGCCCTGTTCCGCTCCGACCTCACCAGTTGGTTGCCCCGCTCCAGCGTCCACAGCTTCTACTTTCAGGACGACTGGAAATTCACTCCCACACTTACTATCAATTGGGGCATCCGTTACTCCAATGAGTCACCCTTCAACACCAAGTACGGACTGATGTCCAACTTCGATCCCAACGCCACCGACGATGTGACCGGGCTCAAGGGCGCCATCGCGCATCCCACCAGCGGACTCAACAAACGCGACAACAACAACTTCAATCCGCGCATCGGCTTCGCCTGGCACCCGCGCGACCGCTGGGTCTTCCGCGGCGGAATGGGCATGTACACCGTCGACGTAAAGTTCCCCTCCGGCCGCGGCCAGTTCGACGAATACACCGCTTTGGCCAACGTGCAGGCCAACCCCGGCGATCCCTCGCCGATCTACCAGATCAGCCGCGCCGCCGCGCCTCCCACCTTCGTAACCCGTTCCAATCTCACCGCCCCCTATCGCGGCTCCAACTTCGGCAGCCGTACCGTCGAGTGGTGGGATCCGAACCTGCGCAACCCGTACACCATCAACTGGAACGCCAGCGTGCAGTACGAATTCACCCGCGACTATCTCGCCGAAGTGAGCTACCAGGGCTCTTCCGGCAACGGTCTGATCGAGCGGTGGCAGTACAACACGTTCCCCATCGACTTCGGCGCCGGCAACACGGCTCTCCAGAACGCGGTGTTTGCCGCTCCGCAAAACTACCGCCCGTTCACCAATCTGGGGGATGTCTTCCTGCGCTCCAACTTCGGCCACTCCAGCTTCCATTCCGGAACCGTGAAGCTGGAGAAGCGCCTGTCGAAGGGTATGTTCTTCAACACCTTCTACACCTTCTCCAAGTGCATCAACTCGCAAGACACCGATAACGCCGGCTCTGGCGTCGCGCCCATCCAGAACCGGAACCTCGAAAAGGCCCGCTGCGGCTACGATCGCAACCACCGCTTCGTCGGCGTGATCAACTACGAACTCCCCTTCGGCCAGGGCAAACGCTTTGCCAATGGCGGGGGCTGGAAAAACTGGATCGTGGGCGGCCTGGAGGTCTCCTGGATTCAGACCATGGAGTCGGGCAACCCGCTCAACTTCGGCGTCGCCAACTCGCCGTATAACTACTACCCGACCTTCGCCGGCGCCCGCCGTCCGGATCTGGCCGGCACGCCTGACTACAATTTCGGAAACTGGAACAACGGCGGGCCCGACCGCTTCTCCCGCCCGCAAAGCCTTCCCGCCGTCATCGACCAGAGCGCCTTCGCCTGGGCCGGCGGCTGCGGCAGCGTCACCACTGCCGTCAATCCCGCCAACTGCAACTTCCGTGTCGGCAACGCCGGCCGCAACATCCTCACCGGGCCCCGTCTCCTCTGGAGCCAGGTCTCCGTGCAGAAAAACTTCCGCTTCAACGAACGCTGGCGCGCTCAGCTCCGCTGGGACTTCCAGAACGTCCTGAAGACCTTCAACTTCACCGGACCGTCCACCAACGTCGATTTCCGCAACCCGCTCACCTTCGGAAAGCTCGGCGACGACCCACGGACCGCCTCCTTTGGCGGCCAGCCCCTGATGAACCTGACGTTGATGGTCTCGTTCTAGCGGGACATTGCAAGGCCCTTGATCGCCCGGGAGTCCGCTGCACGCAGCGGCCCCCGGGTATCCTGTTTTACTGCATCCCCTTGCGGGGCGTGCAAGGAGAATGACGATGAACAAGAACACCATCTGCCTGTGGTACAGCCATGACGCGGAAGAGGCGGCCCGCTTTTACGCCCGCACCTTTCCGGATAGCGCGGTGGGCGCGGTGTACCGCGCACCGGCCGACTACCCCGGCGGCAAAGCGGGCAGTGTGCTGACGGTCGAATTCACCGTGTGTGGCATCCCCTGCCTGGGCCTCAACGGCGGAGACGTCTTCAAACATAGCGAGGCGTTTTCGTTTCAGATCGCCACCGAGGACCAGGCCGAGACCGACCGCTACTGGGATGCGATTACCAGCAACGGCGGCGCGCCAGGCGAATGTGGCTGGTGTAAGGACAAGTGGGGCATCTCCTGGCAAATCACGCCACGCGTCCTCATCGATGCGTTGGCCAAGGGAGGCGATGCCGGGAAGCGCGCGTTTGCAGCCATGATGCAGATGCAAAAGATCGATGTCGCCCGGATCGAGGCGGCCGCGCGCGGCTAACGCAGAGCCGTCTCCAACTTCACCAGCATCGGCGCGCCCGCCGGCAGAAACGCCTTCAACTCGGCCAGTGCGCGTTCCACCTTGGGCCGCGCCTCTTCCTTCCTGCCCATCTCCATCAGGCACAGTCCCTCGGCCGCCATGCGGTTGCCCGTCCACTGCGGCGGCATTCGGCCACCGCTAATCTCATCGGCTTCCTTCATCAGCCCCGGCACGCCTTCGCAACGCCCGGCGCGGAAACTGGCCATGCCGGCATCGACGAAGATCATCCAGCGCGGCGCGCCCGTCTCCTGCGCACGCCGCCGCGTCTCGGCCACGGCCGCCTCCACAATCTCCATCGCCCGGTCCTTCTCGCCCGCCTCGGCCATCCGCGCCGCCCACATCACCTTCATCCGCAGGAACTCGAACGGGCTCACGAACCCCTCCATCAAGGCGACGCCTTTTCCCAGCGCCGCCGCCGCCGCCGCGATGTCTCCCTGCGCATATTCGATGGTCGAGAGCGAACGCAGCAGCGTTACCTGCAGCGAGTTCGACTCAGGCTCGCGCGCCGCCAGGTCCAGCCCCTGTTCCACCGCCCGCCGCGCCTCGCCGTAGCGCCGCGCCTTGGTCAGCGCCATGGCGTAGCCGTTCAGCACATAGCCCTTGAACAGACGCGGCGGCATGGAGGTCTCGATGCTGTTGTCGGCGATTTCCGGCAGACGCTTCACCGCCTGGCCCATCAGCTCCAGCATCGCCTTCGGGTCCTTCCCGCAGTTCTCCTTCGATTGCCCCAACCCCACCGCGAAGGCCACCCACGCCTCGACAGGGATCGCATTACCCTCATCGCGCCACACCTGCTCGGCTTCGCCGAATAGCTTGCCCGCCTCGGCGCAGCGCCCCATCGAGATTTCCAACTGGCCCAGTGTGTTCAGCGTTCCCACGCGCGCGCCGGGCTGGCCGGAGCGCCGCGCCCGCTCCACGCTCTCGCGAATCATCTTCAAGGCTTCTTCCGGCCGCCCTTCGTAGTAGCTCAGCCATCCGAGCGAGGATTGCAGCGTCGCCGCCGTGCCATCGTCCAGCACCGTGCCGCGCTCCAGCGCCCGGTTGGTGCGGTCCACCACTTCGCGCCACGTCATGCCCTGACGCCCTCCGTAAAGCGGATTCGTGCTCTGGAACATCCAGAACAGGAACTGCGCGCGCGCCTGCGCTTTGCGCCCCTCCTCGGCCTGCCGCCGCTGCTGATACCAACCGTAGCCGAGCGCGCCCACCAGGCCCATGGCCAGCACAGCCGTCAGCGTCACGGTCCCGGCGTGCCGTTGGGCATACTTCTGCACGCGGTACAGCACGGTTTGCGGCCGCGCCTGAATCGGACGCCCGGTGAGATACCGCCCAACCTCTTCGGCCAGTTCCCGCACGGAGCCATAGCGCTGCTCGGGCGCTGTGCGCAGGCACTTCAACACAATCACGGAGAGATCGCCTGCCAGCCGCGCCCGCAACTGCTGCACGGTTACGCCGCGCTCCCGCGCCGCCTGTTCGGTAACCGCCTGATCCGGAGCCGGCGTTTCGGTTTCGCGCACCGCCCGCTCCACCAGGGCCACAATCGAGGCATTGCCGGCTGGCGTCTCCCCGGCCAGCAGTTCGTACAGCACCACTCCGAGCGAGTAGATGTCGCTCTGCGTCGTCAGCGGACGCGCCAGCAGCTGCTCCGGACTGGCGTAGACCGGTGTCAAGGGCGCCGTGGTCGTCGAGCCGCCCATCTGGTCCAACAGCTTCGCCGTCCCAAAATCGAGCAGCTTAACCACTCCTCCGGCCGTCACCATTACGTTGCCCGGCTTCAGGTCAAGATGCAGAATCAGGTTCCGGTGCGCGTACTCCACCACGCCGCACAACTGGCCGAACAGCCGCAAACGCTCCTCCACTCCCAAATGGCGCCGGTCGCAATAATCGTCCAGGCGCTCGCCCTCCACCAGTTCCATCAGCAGGTAGGGACGCCCATAGCCGTCGAAACCGGCATCGTACACACGCGGAATGTTCGGATGATTCAGCGAGGCCACAATCTTCTGCTCGCGCAGAAAGCGCTCCCGCAGTTCGGGCGAATCCACATGCGCCGCGAGCAGCTTCAACGCTCCGCGCGCCGTCAGTCCCGAGGTCTCCCACTCCACCAGCCACACGGTGCCCATGCCGCCCGCGCCCAACTGACGCACCACGCGGTACTGGCCCACCGTGGGCGTTCCCTCCACCGCCTGCGCCGCCTGTGGGCCCGCGCCCGCGCTTGCGGCATCGTCCGCCACCAGCAGTTCCATCACACGCGCGCGCAGCGCCGGAAACGCCTCCAGCGCCTTCACGCGCTCGGCCGGCGGAAGCGGCGACAGGCTATGGAAGAGCTCCTGGATCTGGTCCCAGTTCTGTTGCTCGATACTCATCACTTCATCCGTCCTGTTGGCGCAGACAGCGATGTTTGTGACTCACCCGGCGCGCGGCGGACTCTCCGGCTCCCGCTCGCCACCGCTCCCCTTCAGCCGGGCATACAGCCAGGAGCGCACAAAGCGCAGTTCGCGGTCCACCGTGGCCTTGGACACGCCGGATACCTCGGCCGCCTCCTCCGCCGTCAACCCCAGCATGTAGCGCAACTCCACCAACCGGCATTTCCGCGCATCCAGCCCCTCCAACTCATCAAGTGCACGGTTCAGATCCACCATTTGTTCGCCCCCGGCTTCCACCCAGGCCAGCTCCTCATGCAGCCGCATCGTCACGCCCGCTCCGCGCTTGGCCGCTCGCTCACGCCGGGCCTGGTCTACCAGGATCCACCGCATCAGCCGCGCCGCCAGGCTCAGGAAATGGTTGCGGTTCTCAAATCGCAGCTCGCGCTGTTCGAGCAGCCGCACATAGAACTCGTTCACCAGGCCGGTGGCCTGCATCAGGCTGCCGGAGCGCTCGCCCCGGCACAGCGCCCCGGCCACCTCTTTCAGACGCGGGTAGATCCGCTCCAGCAGCGGCGCCAGCGCCTCCTGATGCCCGGCCTCCCACTGGCGCAACAGCACCGTGATCTCGCCCCCCTGGCCTTGGCCGCCATTCACCACGGGTCAAGTATAACGGCCCGGTCCGGCAAACGCCTTGCGGCCGGGCGCGTCTAATGGAACTGGCCCCGGGTTCGCAGTCCGGAACCGGAATGTGCTGAACTAGTCCTGGTAAGGAGAAGCGAGACCTTTCATGAAGCCCGACAGCCGGACCATCCGTCTGGCCTGCGCGGCCGTGGCGCTGCTGAGCGCGCCCTGGCTGGCCGCCCAGGACAGTTTTGCCGAGTTCGAGAAGAAGGTGACCGAATTCACGCTCGACAACGGCATGAAGTTTCTCATCGTGGAGCGGCACAACGCCCCCGTGGTGAGCTTCTACACCTACGCCGACGTGGGCTCGGCGCAGGAGGTGAAGGGCATTACGGGCATGGCGCACATGTTCGAGCACATGGCGTTCAAGGGCACGCGCAAAGTGGGCACGAAGAACTGGGCGGAAGAAAAAAACGCCCTCGATCAGGTGGACCGGGCGTTTCTGGCTCTGAGGGCTGAACGGGATAAAGGGAGCAAGGCGGGCAAGGAACAGCTGGCTGAACTCGACAAAGCCTTCGAGGCGGCCCAGGAGGGCGCGGGCCGTTTCGTGGTGCCGAACGAACTGGGTAAGTTGATCGATTCGGCCGGCGGCCGCGGCTTGAATGCCTCCACGGCCAGCGACAAAACCGACTACTTTTACAGCCTTCCTTCGAATGCCATCGAATTGTGGTTCTACCTGGAGAGCGAGCGCTTTTTGAACCCCGTTCTGCGCGAGTTTTACAAAGAGGCGGGCGTGGTGCGCGAGGAGCGCCGCATGCGCACCGACTCCAATCCCGTCGGCAAGATGATCGAGGAGTTTCTCGCCGTCGCCTACAAGGCGCATCCCTATGGCGAGCCTGGCATCGGCCACATGAGCGACCTGATGAACTTCACGCGGATCGACGCCGAGGCGTTCTTCCAGCAGCACTACATGGCTTCGAGCCTCACCTGCGTGCTGGCCGGCGACATCGATCCGAAACGGGCGCGCACCCTCGCCGAGGCCTACTTCGGCCGTCTGCCCAAGCGTCCCCGTCCCGAGCCCGTGCGCACAGCCGAACCGCGCCAGGAGGTGGAAAAGCGCGTGCTTCTGAAGGCGCAGTCCCAGCCCTGGGTGCTGATCGGGTACCACAAGCCCGCCGCCACCCACCCCGACGGCCCGGTGTATGACGCCATTGGCAGCCTGCTCAGCGACGGCCGCAGCTCGCGCCTCTACCGCCGGCTGGTGACGGAAAAGAAGATTGTCGCCGGAGCGGGAGGCTTCCCGGACTTCCCCGGCGAAAAGTATCCCGGCCTGTTTTTCTTCTACGCTGCGGCCAACCCCGGCAAAACGAACGCCGAAGTGGAAAAGGCCATGTACGGAGAAATTGACGATCTGAAAACGAACCTGGTGAGCCAGGAGGAGCTGGACGGGGTGAAACGCCGCGCCCGGTCCTCCATCATCAACAGTCTTTCGAGCAACACCTCCATCGGCATGCAATTGGCCAAGTTTCAGGTGCTCACCGGCGACTGGCGGAACGTCTTCAAGTACCTGGACGAGATCAACAAGGTGACGCCCGAGGATGTGCGCCGCGTGGCGCGCGCCACTTTTACCGAGTCCAACCGCACCGTGGGTTACATCGAGATGGCCAAGCCCGGGGAGATGGCCAAGCCCGGAGCGGGGAACTAAGGCCGCAACGCGAACCAGGAGACAAACACATGAAACCGGTATGGACTCTCACTGCCGCCGCGCTTGGCCTCTCCATGGCCGCTTTCGCGCAAACCGCCGCGCCGCCCAAGCCCGCCGCGCCTAAGCCCGCGCCCGGCCGCGCCGCCGTGGCCAATCTGCCCAAGGACATCGCCTTTCCCAAGCTGAACGAAATCAAGGTTCCCCAAACGCAGCGCTTCGTGCTGGCCAACGGCATGACTGTGTTTCTGCTGGAGGACCACGAACTGCCCACCGTGAAGGCATCGGCCCTCATCCGCACCGGCACGCGCTATGAGCCGGCGGCCAAAGCCGGCTTGGCCGCCATTACCGCCGAGGTGATGCGCACCGGCGGCAGCACCGCGCGCCCCGGCGACAAGCTGGACGATGAGCTGGACCGCCTGGCCGCCACCGTCGAGTTCGGCATGGGCCGCGCCAGCGGAACGGCGTCCATCTCCTGCCTCAAAGAGGACGCCGAAAAAGCGTTCATCATTCTGGCCGACCTGCTGCAGCACCCGGCCTTTCCGCAGGAAAAGATCGACCTTGAAAAGGAGCAGGCCCGCGCCGGCATCGCCCGCCGCAACGACGACCCCATGGGGATTCACGGCCGCGAGCTGCGCCGTCTGGTCTACGGTAAGCTGAGCCCTTACGCCACGCAAGCCGAGTACGCGACGTTGGACGCCATCACGCGCCAGGACCTGCTCGTCTTCCACAGCCGTTACTACCAGCCCGAGAACGTCATCCTCGGCGTCTGGGGCGACTTCGACCCGGCGGCCATGAAGGCGCTCATCGAGCGCACGCTGGGCGTCTGGCGCAAAGGCGGCCATCCGCGCCCGCCGGTGGTCGAGGTGGACCCAACGCTGGCCGCCAAGCCCGGCGTCTACCTGATCGAGAAGACCGACGTGAACCAGTCCAACATCGGGCTCATCCGCCTTGCCGGCAAAATGAGTGATCCGGACTACTACGACAACACCGTGATGGCCGACATCCTCGGTGGCGGCTTCGCCTCGCGGCTGTTTAACAAGATCCGCACCGAGATGGGACTCGCCTACGCCTCTTCGGCCAGCTACAGCCCCGGCATGGACATTCCCGGCACGCTGTCTGTCTTCATCGGCACCAAGAGCGAAACCACCATGAAGGCCATCGAGGCGATGAAGGGCGAGTTGGCGCGCATGGCCGCGGCCGAGGTGACCGACGCTGAGCTGCGCACCTCCAAGGACAGCATCCTCAAGGGCGAAGCCTTCGACTACGCCTCCACGGGCCAGGTGGTGAGCCGCCTGATGAACTACGAATACTACGGCTATCCGGCCGACTTCCTGCAGCGCTTCCGCGCCGGCATCGAGAAGGTAACCAAGGCCGGCGTGCTCGCCTCGGCCAGGAAATGGCTGCAACAGGACCAGTTCATTCTCCTGGTGCTCGGCAAAACGGCCGACTTCGACCAACCCCTCACCAAGCTCGGCCCGGTAACCCCGGTGGACTACTCGATTCCGCAGCCAGAAGGGCCAAAGCTGGACGCTGCCACGCCGCAAGCCGAGCAGGCGGGCCTGGCGCTGCTGGCCAAGGTGAAGGCGGCTCACGGCGGCGCGGCGCTGGACGCGGTGAAGACGGTTTCGCAGACAGCCGAAATCAAAATCTCCACGCCGCAGGGCGACATGGCCATTCAACAGGAGGCCACCGGCAGCATGGACGGCAAGCAGGTGGTGAAAATGATCACGCCCATGGGCGAGATGATGCAGGGCTTCGACGGCGAGCGGGCCTGGGCCAAACAGGGCCCCACGGTGCGTGAGGCCCCGGCGGCGCAATCGGCGCTGGCCAAACAGTCGGCCGTGCGCGACACAATTTCACTGCTCCAGAACTTCGCCAAACCGGGATACAAGGTGCAAGCGCTGCCCGGGGAAAAACTCGAAGACAAAGATGTGGCCGCCGTGGCCATCACCCACGAACCCAGCAAAACCACCGTCAAGCTGCTGATCGACCCGGCCACAGGTCTGCTGGCCGGTAAGAGCTACACGGGCAGCGTCATGGGCCAGCCCGGCACGGTGGTGGAACGCTACCTGGCCTTCGGAGACGTCTCCGGCGTAAAGCTGGCCACGCACACCGTCATGAGTTTGAATGGCCGCAAGGCCGTCGAGACTACGGTGAAGGAGTGGAAGGTGAACCCGCCGGCCAGTCCGTCCATGTTTAGCAAACCTCAGTAACACGCGGATTTTGCTCGCGGTACAATACGCCCATGCTACGCCGACAGGCTATTGTACTGGGTATCTCCGCACCGTGGCTGGTCAGTTCCGCCGCGGCCGCGAAACGCATTGACGTCGCGCGCTTAAGCGCTATCTCCGATGAAATCGCTCCCGATCAGGCCGGGGCCATCTCGTTCGCCCGCCAGTATGGAATGCGCTGGCTCGAACTACGCTCCAAGAGGGAAACGAAGAAGGAATACTTCCAGCTTCCTCCCGATGAGCTGAAGGCCGACGCCAAGGCCTTCCGCGAGGGCGGCGTGGGAATCTCCTTCCTGAATACCTCCATGCTCAAGTTCGCCATTCCAGGCGTGGAAACCCTGAATCCACGCCACATGGCCAGCGCCGCGCGGTACGAAAAGCGCGAGCAGGAGCTCGAATCAGCCATCCGCGCCGCGCATATCCTCGGCGTGTCGAAGGTGCGGATCTTTACCTACTTCCGCGCCAAGGACCAGACGGGCATGATGCAGCGCATCGCCGACGACATCGGTCCACTGGCCGCCCGCGCGCGCAAGGAAGGGATCGATTTATTGATCGAAAACGAGAACGCCTGCAACGTGGCCTCCTGCGCCGAGCTGGTGACGCTGCTGAAGGCGATTCCCGACCGCAACGTGGGCATCAACTGGGACCCCTTCAACGCCGAAAATACGCATGAGAAGGCCTACCCCGACGGCTACCAACTGTTGCCGCGCAAGCGCATCGGCAACGTCCAGGTGAAGGGAAAAAGCCTGCTCCCCGCCTACACGCCCATGGACTGGCCGGGTATCTTCCGCACGCTCGTTCAGGATGGCTATAAAGGCGAGGTCGGCCTGGAAACCCACATCTTCGGCGAGACGCAGATCAAAATGTCTCACGAGTGCATGAAGGAGCTGGTGCGGATGGTAGCCTCGTAAGCGGACATGAACAAGTTCGCGGCCATTGGCCTGCTGATCGCCGCCGCGGCGGCAGGCGCCATCTTCTACTTCAACCGGGGCTCGCAGATCCGCATCGAAGGCTCCATGAAGAAGGTGAGGATGCAGAAGCTGTATGAGAATTCGACGCTGCTCGTCTTCGATTTCCGCTTCTCCAACCCGGCCAACTTTCCCTTCGTCGTCGCCGAGGTCACCTCGGAGTGCACGCTGGCCGATGGCCGGAAACTGGAAGGCGAGCTGGTGACCGACGCCGACGCCAAGCCCATCTTCGCCTTCCATGCCCTGACGCTCGGCGACAAGTACAACGAATCGCTGATTCGCAAAAGCCGCGTCGCGCCCAAGACCACCGAGGACCGCATGATCGCCATGGTCTATCGGACCGAACCGGAGCCGCTCGAAAAGCGTTCCGGCTGTGTCCTGCGCATCCGCGACGTGGATGGCGCCGTCAGCACCATCGCCGAAACGCCCGGCGCCAGGCGCTAACGCTTCAGGACGAAGTCCGCTTCATACAGGTCATAGGCGGTGCGCCGCATGCCGCTGCGCTCATAGACGCCTTGCGCGCGGACGTTCTCTTTTTCCACATACAGACGAAGGCCGCAGACGCCGCCGCCGGCCCCGGCGCGCCGCAGCAGATCGGCATAGAGCGCTTTATACACGCCCTGGCCGCGCGCCTCGGGCGCCACGTAGACGCTCTGAATCCACCAGAACACCCCGTTCCGCCAGTCGCTCCACTCATAGGTGACCATCAACTGGCCCACCACCTGGTTTTCCGCCACGGCCACCAGATACCAGCCGCGTCCGGGTTCATCGAACACCGCCCGCACGCCGTCCAGAACGCGGCCGGGGTCCAGTTCGAGATGCTCGGTTTCGCGGGCCATCAGTACGTTGAACCGGGCGATGGTTTCGGCGTCGTCTCGCGTGGCCGGGCGGATGATCATACCGGCCATTATGCCAGCGGCCGGGCCGGAAAGGCCCCCCTTTCGATTTTTTGAACCGGGCGGGGCCAGACTCCGTTACACTGTCTGAGTATGTGTTGGCGGGGTGAGGGTGCGGGCCCACCGGCCCGGCTTGCCACCGCCGGCGTGCAGGAGGGCACATCATGTCGTTCGGCGACACCGTAAAGAGCTTCCTCAAGAAGCAATTCATCGACGTCATTCACTGGACCGAGCCTGAGGATGGCATCCTCGCCTGGCGCTTCCCCATGCAGGACATGGAAATCCAGAATGGCGCCAAACTGACCGTCCGCGAATCGCAGATGGCCCTGTTCGTCAATGAGGGGCAGGCCGCCGATGCGTTTGGTCCGGGGCTGTTCACGCTCAACACGCAGACGCTGCCGCTGCTGACCAACCTCATGAACTGGGACAAGATGTTCCAGTCGCCGTTCAAAAGCGACGTGTACTTCTTCTCCACGCGCCAGCAGGTGAACCAGAAGTGGGGCACGCAGCAGCCCATCACCATCCGCGACAAAGAGTTCGGCGCGGTGCGCGTGCGGGCCTTTGGCATCTATAGCTGGCACATCGCCGACCCCAAGGTGTTTCATCAAAAGGTCAGCGGCACGCGGGACGTCTACCGCTCGGCCGAAATCGAAGGCCAGTTGCGCGGCACCCTCATAGGACGGATGAGCGACGCCTTCGCCGAGAGCGGCATTCCCTTTCTCGACATGGCCGCCAACCAGCACGAGATGAGCCAGCGCATCGGCGGCTTCCTGGCGCAGTCGTTCGCCGAGATGGGTCTCGCCCTGGACACCTTTGTCGTCGAAAACCTCTCGCTGCCCGATGAGCTGCAGAAGCGGCTGGACGAGCGCATTTCGATGAACATGATCGGCGACATGGGCCGCTACACGCAGTATCAGGTGGCGCAGTCGATTCCGATCGCCGCGGCCAACGAAGGCGGCATCGCGGGCGTGGGCGCGGGCCTGGCGGCGGGCTTTGGCATGGCCGGCCAGATGACGGCGGCCATGGGGGCGGCCATGCAGCCTCCGCAACCGCCCCAACAGCCTCCGCCTGGAGGACCTCAGGCGCCTCAGGGGGGCGCTCCACCCGTGGCGCCCGTGGCCGGCGCGGCCGCTGTGTCCGCCGCCGACACGAAATTCTGCCAGGAATGCGGCCAGCGCATTCCGCGTGCTTCCAAATTCTGCACCGAATGTGGTAAACCACAAGCCTGATGTCCGGATGCGAATGGGTCGTGGACGCGCGCGGCTGCGACCCTGAATCTCTACGGGATCCCGGCCGCCTGCGGCTCCTTCTGGAGCGGCTGGTGGCCGATCTGCCTTTGCATCCGGTGGGCGCGCCGCTCTGGCACCAGTTCCCTGGCGAAGGCGGCATCACGGGACTCTGCCTCCTGTCGGAATCGCATTTCGCCTGTCACAGCTTCCCCGAACATGGTTCTCTGTGCGTGAACCTGTTCTGCTGCCGGCCACGCGCGGAATGGGACTTCACGGGCTATTTGCAACGTGAATTCGGCGCTTCGCGCGTGGAGGTGCGCCGCATTGAAAGGGATTACGAAAGCGGCGCGGCCTGGGAAAGCGGCGCGGCCCGAAAGGACATGCCCGCCGCATGAGAACCGCCAGCAACTGCCCCCAGTGCGGCGCCCCGGTGGAGTTTCTCTTCTCCAACGCCGTGCAAACCACCTGTCCGTACTGCAGTTCCATCCTCGTGCGCACGGATCTTGATCTGAAGCGCGTGGGCGAGATGAGCGATATCGCCGACAACTCCTCGCCCATCCAACTGCGCACCGAAGGCATCTACCGCAATCGCGCCTTCCAGGTGGTGGGACGCATCATCTACCTGTATGAGGGCGGCAGTTGGAATGAATGGCACCTCGGATTCCAGGACGGTAAAAGCGGATGGTTGAGCGACGCCCAGCTCGACTACGCCGTCAGCTTCGCCGTGGGCGATCATCCCCGCATTCCGCCGGAGTCCAACATAGGCCGCGGCTTGCGGATGAAGGTACGCGATGCCGAGTTGATGGTGACCACCATGACCAAGGCGCGCTACGGCGGCGTCGAAGGGGAACTCCCGTTTGAGTACTGGGACAAAAGCGAGATGGTCTTCGCCGATCTGCGGTCCAATTCGCGCGGCTTCGCCACCATCGACTACAGCGAGGACCCGCCCCTCTTTTTCATGGGCGAGGCCGTCGGCTTCGACGATTTGAAACTGCGCAACCTGCGCGAATTCGAGGGCTGGTAAACCATGGGAGCTCCGGCGCGGCCACGCATCCAATCCAAGGCTCTCGAATGCCCCAATTGTGGTGGCGCCGTGCAGTTGCGCGGTCTCGCGCATTCGCTGAACGCCGTCTGTCCGCGGTGCATGTCCGTGCTCGACGTGCAACACGAGCAGGTGCGTGTGTTGCAAAAATACGGCTCTAAGGTGGCCTACGCCACGCCGCTCATTCCCCTCGGCTCGCGGGGAAAATTCAATGGCGTGCTGTTTGAAGCCATCGGCTTCCAGGTGCGCCGCATTGTCGTGGACGGCACGCCGTACGAGTGGCGCGAATACCTGCTCTTCAATCCTTATCAGGGCTTCCGCTATCTCTCCGAATATGACGGCCACTGGAACTTCATTCGCAGCGTGCCCGGCCTGCCTGGCTTTGGCGGCATCGACGGACGCAAGGCCGCCTTCTGGGAAGGCGGCGGATTCAAACACTTTCAGCACGCCCAGGCCACCACCGTCTTCGTCCTCGGCGAGTTTCCCTTCCAGGTGCGTAACGGCGACACGGCCGAGGTGGACGACTACATCGCTCCGCCCAAGGTGCTCTCCAGCGAAATCGTGCCCGGCGAGATCACCTGGTCGATCGGTGAGTACACAACGGGCGATGAGATCTGGAAGGCCTTCCAGTTGCCCGGTTCTCCGCCCGCGGCCACGGGCGTCTACGCCAACCAACCAGCGCCGGCGGAAGTGAAAGCAGGCTTCTGGACGGCCGCCAGCACCGCCGTGGTACTGGAGGCGATTCTCGTCGTCATGCTCGTCGCCTGCATGCTCTTCATGAGCGACAAACAGGTGTTCAAACAGAGCTACTTCTTCCGCGCCAACACGCCCGGTGAACAGTCCTTCGTGACGCCCGTGTTTGAGCTGAAGGGCCGCGCGAGCAACGTCGAAGTGGATCTCGACACCAACCTGCGCCAGAACTGGGCCTACTTCAACATGGCACTCATCAACGAAGGCACGGGTCAGGCCTGGGACTTCGGACGCGAGGTAAGCTACTACTCGGGCTCGGACTGGAGCGAAGGCTCATCGAGCGACAGCGTGCGCGTTCCCGCGGTCCCCGCCGGCCGCTACTACCTGCGCGTGGAGCCCGAGATGGAAGCCCAGCCCACCAGCGTCTACACCACGGGGCCTCGTGAGGTGAACTATACGGTGACCATCCGGCGCGACGTGCCGGCTTACTGGCCGCTGTTCCTGGCCATGCTGCTTGTGCCGCTGCCCGCGCTGTTCAAGCTGGGTAAGAAGTCCAGCTTCGAGGCACAGCGTTGGGCCGAAAGCGACTACGGCTCGGCCACCGGCGGCGGATCGGACGAGGAGGAATAACCATGCGGCCAGGATACCTGCTCTACGGCTTGCTGCTGATCGGCGGCGCCGGCTACTACAACTTCCGCGGCTTGAGTCTGTCGAACATTAATGAAGTGCGGAACGTGCCCAAATCGGTGCGCGACAATCCCGGTTCCTACCGGTCGCACTATGGCGGCTACCCGCGATACTTTGGAGGGAAATAGGAGAGGCTTATGATGGAGTTCCAAATCGGCAATTTGATCAACGCCTTCGTGTACGCGCTGCTGGGCATCGTGCTGTTCGTCATCAGCTTCGCCATCCTCGACAAACTCACGCCCTACGCGCTGTGGGAGGAGATTGTCGAGCACAAGAACATGGCCCTGGCCATCATGGTGGGCTTTATGTCGCTCGGCATGTGCGTCATCATCGCCGCGGCCGTTCACTAATGCTGGTCCGCTCACAACCGGGTGCTCGCGCGCGCGCGGCCGGCTCGCCATGACGGCGGCGCTGTTTCTCTCCGTCTTCCTCATCGCCGCCTGCGGGCTGATCTATGAGTTAATCGCCGGCACGCTGGCCAGCTACCTGCTCGGCGACAGCGTCCTGCAATTCTCCACCATCATCGGAACCTATCTGTTCGCCATGGGCGTCGGAAGCTGGCTTTCGCGCTATCTGGGCGGCGCGCTGGTGGCCCGCTTTATCGCCATTGAGTTGATGGTCGGCCTGGTGGGCGGCTTCTCCTCCACCATCCTCTTCCTCGGGTTCGCCTTCACCGAAAGCTTCCGCCTGCTGCTGTACGGCGTCGTCATGCTGGTCGGCATCCTGGTCGGGCTCGAGATTCCGCTGCTGATGCGGATTCTCAAGGAGCGCTTCCAGTTCAAGGACCTCGTGGCGAACGTCCTCACGTTCGACTACCTGGGCGCGCTCGGCGCCTCCATCCTGTTTCCCATTCTCCTGGTGCCGAAGCTCGGTCTGGTGCGCTCGGCCATACTGTTCGGCCTGTTGAACGCCGCCGTGGCGCTGTGGTCCACCTGGCTGTTTGCCCGCGAGTTGCCCAGGAAGAACGGCCTACGCATGGCCTCGTTCGTCGTGATCGCCGCGCTCTGCGCCGGGTTTGTAGGCGCAGACCGGATCAACACGCTCGCCGAAAGCAATCTCTACGCCGACGAGATCATCCTCACCCGCTCCACCCGGTACCAGCGCATTGTCCTCACACGCTGGCACGACGACCTGCGCCTGTTTCTGAACTCCCACCTCCAGTTCAGCTCGCGCGATGAGTACCGCTATCACGAGGCGCTCGTGCACCCCGGACTGGCCGCCATCGAAGCGCCACGGCGCGTACTCGTCATGGGCGGAGGCGACGGCCTGGCCGTGCGGGAAATCCTCCGCTACCAGGGCGTGCAATCCATCACGCTCGTGGACCTGGACCAGGAGATGACCCACCTGTTCCGCGATCACGAACTGCTGCGTACGCTGAATTCCGAATCGCTCCGCTCGCCCAAGGTGCGCATCGTGAATGCCGACGCCTTCGTCTGGCTCGACGGAATGCGAGAGGCCCCATTCGATTTTGTCGTCATTGATTTCCCCGACCCAACCAACTTCTCCCTCGGCAAGCTCTACAGCACGGCCTTCTACCGCATGTTGCACAAGGCGGTCCGTCCGGGCGGCATGGTGGCCGTGCAAAGCACGTCACCTCTGTTTGCGCGGCAAAGCTACTGGTGCATTGTCGAGTCGATGAAACAGGCGGGCTGGCGGGCGCTGCCCTATCACGTCTATGTGCCGTCGTTCGGCGAGTGGGGCTACGTGCTGGGCGTCACCGGCGCGTACGAGCCGCCGCAGGCGCTGCCCCAAGGTTTGCGCTTCCTTACTCCGGAAGGCCTGGCGCAGGTGTTCGACTTTCCACGCGACATGGAGCCGGTCGAAGCCTTGCCGAACCGGTTGAATGACCAGGTGCTGGTGCGCTACTACGAAAAGGAATGGGGCGCGATCGCGCGATAAACGCCGCGAACACGCCCCGGCACAAAGGAGTGAGGAGTTCTACTTCCGCCGCCGCGCGAGCGCCAGCAGGCCAAGCCCGCCGCCGATCAGCGCGAAGGTCGCAGGCTCGGGAACCTCGCCCGTCACCTGCTCCACCGAACCAATGGTCATGTTGTCAAAGGCAAAAAAGTCTGTTCCCGCCAGCGTGTTCCCAAATGTCACCTTGGTGAATGGATTGGCCGTGTCGATAATGCCCCAGAACATCACCGTGCCGCCGGGCGTGCCGGACACATCGAGCGTCGTCTGGTAGCCATTATCCAGCGTGATGGTCAGATCCGCGCCGAAATCGCCAATATCCACGCCATAGAAGCCGAAGGCGCCCACCGGCGAGTCAAAGTCGATCACGAACCCACGATCCTCGGTTTCCCAATACTTGGTGGGCGAAATGCCGTAACGGCCATTGCCGTTCGTGGTTCCCGCCGGCGTGGAGCTTACATTCCCACCGACGCTGAGTGTCGCCGTTCCCGCTCCCGGAAACACCAGATTCAACGGCCCGCCCGTTCCGTTGGCAAAGCCTTCAAAGGTCTCCGTGCCCACGCCCGTCAGCATGGCCAGAAAATCGCTCTCCGCGCCGCTCGCGTTCGGATAGCTCGCCAGAGGCGTTCCTTCACCGGCCCCATTGTCCAGCCCAAAAAATACTGTGGCGCCAAACGATGGAACCGCCAGCATTGCGGCGCAGCCCAGTAATAAGGTCAACTTCTTCATGTGTACTTTCCCCCTCCGATTCTGTTCGGTTACTGCTCACAAATTTGCAACTTGCAGTGTTACCGAGTATTTGTGGTCACACAAGATCCAGATCCTCGGAAAAGTTCCGGTACCGCCCTGTGTATATCGCTTCAGGTGGAACAAAGTACTAACAAAATGAGCTTGTTTTCTTGCGAAATGCCCGATTCTGGACTATTTTGTAACGTTGCCGTACTAGTACAAATCTGGTTTCCCAGCCCATCCACACGCACCACACCGACGGGAAGCCGCGCCGGAATACCTCTCACACAACGCCGCACTCTGGAGGTAAGATGTTGCACATGCAACCGACCCGCCGCACAGCCCTGCTCACCGCACTCTCGGCCTCCCGCATCCTGGGAGCCAATGACCGCATTCGTGTCGCCGGCATCGGCGTAGGCGGTCGCGCCCGATACCTGCTGGATCGCGTGACCAAGCTGCCGGGCACCGAACTCACCACCGTCTGCGACGTGTACGAACCGAACCTGGCGAGATTCCCACAGGCGGCCACCACGCGCGACTACCGCGCCGTGCTCGATCGCAAGGACATCGACGCCGTCGTCATCGGCTCGCCCGACCACTGGCATGTCAAGATGACTCTCGACGCCATGGCCGCGGGCAAGGACATCTATGTGGAAAAGCCGCTCACCCGAACCGTCGAGGAGGGCGACCTCATGCTGAAGGCCTACGCCTCCACCAAGCAGATCGTGCAGGTGGGTTACCAGCAGCGCAACACGGATACCTTCCTGCGCGCCAAGGAGCAGTTGGATGCCGGAGCCATCGGCCAGGTCACCATGGCGCTCACCTACTGGTATCAGAATTACAACATCAAGACGCCCGACTCCCTGGAGGCCGACCCTTCCAAACTCGACTGGAACGCCTGGCTGGGCAGCGCGCCCAAACGCCCCTTCGACAAGATGCGATTCAAGATTTGGCGCTGGTTCTGGGACTACGGCGGCGGCACACTTACTGATCTGTTCTCACACTGGGTGGACAGTGTGCACTGGCTGCTGGGCGAATCGAAACCACAGTTGGTGATGGCCAGCGGGACAGTCTACCGGAATAAGCTTCTGGAAACCCCCGACACGGTAAGCGGCTCGTGGCGCTATCCGAACTTCATGGTGAGCTACGAGAGCACGATGGTGACCTCGGTGGAGGACGGCGGCATTGTCTTCCGGGGCACCGGCGGCATGATGAAGGTGACCCGAGGCGAGGTGGCCGTGTATCCCGAGCCGGGCAAGGGACCTGACCGTCTGCCCGAGCCCACCTTCCGCTTCAAGGCCGTCACAGACGGCACCACCGGGCATCTGGCCCAGTGGCTCGACTGCGTCCGCACGCGCAAAGCGCCCGCCTCGAACATCGCCGATGCCGTGGCCGCCGCCCGCGCCGCGCATTGGGGTAACCAGTCGATCCGCGAAGAAAAGCCGGTACGGCCTGGCGCCGCCTGATTCGGGAAAAGTAATTACATTGCGGACAGCGTAAGTGGTTCGTGGGGACAATGCGGCTGCAAGCGCCGTGCCTGCCGGCCGCCGGCCTAGCTTTCGCCGTGCTTGCCGCGCTCCGCAAACGGTTCCTCATTGCTGAACGCGTCCGGCCCATTGTCACCCTCCACGTGTCCGCCGCTGATGTGGATTTTCGAATCAGTACACTTACTCCAAACTATTTCGACCATGAGGACGGGATCAAGCCAACGCAGGTAGGATAGGCATCGATTCACGGCAAGCACACCGGTCAGTTCGAGTCCCCTGCGGAAGCCAGTAGGGCCACAATCGACACCTGGTTTGTTCCGGGACCTGGCTGTTTCGGCATCCTGCCGGCTCACCGTGGCGTCGAAACGGACTGCGCGTCCAGGAGGGTATCTGAGCGCGTGTTGTTGTCACGTGGTTTCGTGCCCCGCGCGTTTCGTGTTTGAGCCGCCCGCACCGGACTCTCGCGAAGTGCCCCCTCCGGGCATAAGATGACGGCTCTGAGCCAGTTGCGAGAGTTTCCGTTCGGTTCGATACCCACGGAGGCACATTTGGAAAATGGGCTTTCACGGTTTGACAGGGTTTACGAGGAGTTGCATCAGGCCGGGTCAGGACAATAATGTCTTGCCACGCCGGAGCAGTTGACTTTCTCTAACATAGTGTTGGCGTTAAAAGCCACGTCGGGGCTTGGCCGAATTGTTAAGTGTACGCTGGCGAAATAGTAGACACTTGGAGCATTAAATAAAATACATAAATAAATTTGTGCTATTGACTTCATGAGAAACGGCGCGTACTATTGCGGCCATAGTCAACACGTTACATATCTCAGGAAAGGAGTATATTCATGGGATATCTAGTAAGTTGCTTTCGTTCTATTGGACCCATAGTGGCCAGGTGGATCACCGCTATGGCGCTCACTCTTGGACCTCCGGCAGCACTCTACGCGGAATGTGGCAATGGCTACACTTGTCCGAGCTATTATTGCCTCTGCTATACGCAGATTTCCGCATACTACTATGGAGACTGCGGCTATCCGTGCGGCTACTATGAAATTGAGTATCTGTGCAATACGTATCCCTTCGGATACATAATTTGTTTCAAGTGTCTGTGCCCGGCATAGACAACGGCAGCGGAAAACCCAAGGAGTCAAAATCCATGAACTATATGCTTTGGCTTAGCCTCGGTATCGCCATCGTAGCTGTGGGGCACAGCTACTTGTATTCACAGACGCAGGCAATCACCCGGCCCTATGTGGCAACGGTGAAACGGACGGTCTTCGTTCGAGGACCCGGTAACA
This sequence comes from Bryobacterales bacterium, assembly GCA_020847045.1. Lineage (GTDB taxonomy): Bacteria > Acidobacteriota > Terriglobia > Bryobacterales > Bryobacteraceae > JAFLBB01. The sequence continues at coordinate 68,168 of JADLCT010000110.1, forward strand.
ACGAGACAGTGAAGTCGATTGAGACTCGCACCGAGGCCCGCGACCGCCTGGGGCGGCGATATACATCGGCCAACTCCGGAACACCGGAGCGGTTTCGGCTGGCCACGGTCCACGATATTCATACGGGAAGGGTCTACCAGGTGGATCATGAGAACCGGCGCGTCTTCGTGGCGGCCGTCAATGAGTTCCGGCGAGGTCCGGATCTCACGGCGCTTACCGGGCCCCAACGCGAGGACATCCAGTCCAGGACCAGACGCGTGGGTGAGGTCTCCTGCGTGGAATCGCCGGTATATGTACAGTCCGGAGATGGAACCCGAAGCGAGGCGGGCAAGGGCTGCACTTCGTTTGAGCTGGGAGCGCTCACCATCGCACAGGACTATACGGCCGTGCGTGGAGGACAGCAGTTGCGCATGGTCACGGAGTTAGTGGATCTCCGCATGGATGTGGAACCGAATCCGGACTGGTTCCGCGTTCCGGAGACCTACGCGACCATCCAGGGCTCCGCGTGGAACGAACGCGAGGCACGGAAGTAGCGAGTTCCGTCTTCCCGGCTGCTACCCTGGAATCGTGCAGTTCCGTGACTCCTTTTTCGCATCGAAATTCGGTATCTCCGAACGCGATCTGGAAGGTTGGCTGAGCGAGGCTCTTTCGCGCGGCGGCGGCTACGCCGACCTCTATTTCGAATACCTCGCCACCACCTCGATCAGCATCGACGAGTCCATCGTGAAGAGCGCCACGCAAGGCGTCTCGATGGGCGTCGGGGTTCGCGTACTGGCCGGCGAGCGCACCGGCTACGCCTATTCCGACGACCTGTCGCCCGAGCGCATCCGCCATGCCGCGCGCGTGGCCGCCTGCATCGCCGAAGGTCCATCGAAAACCATCAAGGAAGGCTTCCTCAACGGCGAGCGGCGCGAACTCTATCCCGTGCTCACGCCGCCAGCGGATCTGCCTTTGGAAGAGCGTGTGTCCCTGGTGCGCCGCGCCGATGAGGCCGCGCGCGCCTATGATCCGCGCGTCTTCATGGTCCAGGCCGTCTACGCCGACACGATGAAGCATGTCCTGGTGGCCACCAGCGATGGCCGTATCAACTTTGACCGCCAGCCCATGGCCCGCCTGAACGTGCTCGTGCTGGCTCGCGAGGGCGAAAACCCTCCGCAGCGCGGCTATGCGGGCGGCGGAGGCCGCGTCGGGTTCGAGTTCTTCCTCAACGAAAAAACGCCGGAATACTTCGCCCGCGAATCGGCTCGCCAGGCGATCGTGCAACTGGACGCCGTTGATGCGCCGGCCGGCGAATTGACCGTCGTGCTGGCTCCCGGCTGGCCGGGCGTGCTACTGCACGAAGCCGTGGGCCATGGCCTGGAGGCCGACTTCAACCGGAAGGGCACCAGCGCCTATTCCAACCGCGTCGGCCAGCGCGTGGCCAGCAATCTGGTGACCGTCGTCGATGACGGCACCATGCACTCGCGCCGCGGCTCGTTGAACATGGATGACGAGGGCAATCTCACGCACCGCAACGTGCTCATCGAAAGCGGCATCCTGCGCGGCTACCTGCAGGACCGCCTGTCGGGCGCCATCATGGGCGCCACGCCCACCGGCAACGGCCGCCGCGAAAGCTATCAGCACGTGCCCATGCCGCGCATGACGAACACCTTCATGCTGGCCGGCGAAAGCGACCCCGAAGAGATCGTGCGCTCGGTGAAGAACGGACTCTACTGCGCCACCTTTGGCGGAGGCCAGGTGGACATCACCAGCGGCAACTTCGTCTTCGACGCCACCGAGTCGTACCTGATCGAAGATGGCAAATTGACGCGGCCCGTGCGCGGCGCCACCCTCATCGGCAACGGTCCGGAGGCCATGCAGCGCGTCACCATGGTCGGCAACGACCTCGCTCTGGACGAAGGCATCGGCATCTGCGGCAAGGACGGTCAAAGCGTGCCCGTCGGCGTCGGAATTCCCACCGTCCGTCTGGACGGCATCACCGTGGGAGGCACCGCCCGGTGAACTGGCACGAAGGACCTCATCTGGAGCGCTTGGCCGGGCGCGTCGTCTCGCTCGCCCGCGAAGCCGGAGCCACGGATTCGGAATGCACCATCAGCGAAGGCAGTGAATTCAGCGCCACCGTGCGCATGGGCGAAGTGGAACAGGTGAAAGAGGCGGGTTCGCGCGGGGCCGGCGTGCGCGTGCTGTTCGGGCAGCGCACCGGGTCCTCCTACACGAGCGACCTCACCGATGACGGGCTGCGCGCCATGGTGTCACAAGCCGTGAACCTGGCCCGCATCACCACCGAGGACCCCTTCGCCGGCCTTCCCGAGGCAGCCGATTTCGGCGCCGTCAGCCACGCGCTCGACCTCTATCACGGCGACGTGGAAGCACTCGACGCGGCGAGCAAGGTGGAGATGGCGCGTCTGGCGGAAAAGGCCGCGCTGACACTGGACCCGCGCGTTTCCAACTCCGAGGGCGGCTCCTTCGGCAGCTATCTCGGAGCCAGCGCCTTTGCCAATTCGCGCGGCTTCCTTGGCTCTTACCGCGCCTCGAACTGTTCGCTCAGCGTCGTTCCCGTTGTCAAGGACGGCGATGCGATGGAGCGCGACTACTGGTACTCCACCGCCCGTTCCGCGGCTGGTCTGGAAGCGCCCGAACTCATCGGACGAAGGGCCGCCGAGCGGGCGCTGCGCCGTTTGAACGCACGTTCGCTTTCCACGCGGAAAGCACCCGTTATTTTTGAGCCCCGCGTGGCGCGCTCGCTGCTGAGTCACGTTTTTGAATTGCTGCACGGCGAGTCGGTTTACCGCCGGGCTTCCATTTGGGCGGGCAAACTCGGCGAACGGGTGGCTGGAAACGAGGTCACCATCATCGACGATTCCACGATGCCTGGCCTGTTTGGCTCCAGCCCGTTCGATGACGAAGGCGTGACCAGCCGCCGCAACGTCCTGATCGACCGTGGCGTCCTGAAGAGCTACCTGCTGAACACCTACACGGCCCGCAAACTCGGACTGCGCTCCACCGGCAGCGCCAGCCGTGGACTGACGGGCAACGCCGGCATCGGGCACGGCAATCTCTACCTCGCCTCCGGCGCGCTCAAGCCCGAGGAGCTCCTGCGCCGCATGGGCACGGGCCTGTTCGTCACCGAACTGATGGGCCATGGCTTCAACGCGGTCACCGGCGACTACTCGCGCGGCGCGGCGGGACTCTGGATCGAGAACGGCGAAATTGCCTACCCTGTTTCCAAAGTCACCATTGCGGGAAACTTGAAGGAGATGCTGAATCAGGTGGCCGCCATCGGCGACGACCTGGAGTTCCGTGGTTCGGTCGCCGCGCCAACGGTGGCCATTGGGGAGATGACCATCAGTGGCCAATGATTTTCTGGTTACCAGTCCGGTCCGGCCCGCTCCGGCGAGCAAAGTGCCTTTGCTCATCGTGGGCGTGGTGGCGCTGGCCGCCGCCGGCGCTTACCTGTACATGCACCAGCGCGCCTCCGAGGCTCCGCCGGGCATGGTGTTGACCGGCGAGGCCAAAGCATATGTGAAGCACCTCGGGCTTTCAGACGTCGGCATGCGGGCGCACGAAAGCTACATGGGCGGCACGGTGGTGGAGATCACCGGCAAGATCACGAACAACGGAGACCGCGCCCTGAAGCAGGTGGATCTCTACTGCGTTTTTTACGACACGATGGGCCAGGTGGTGCTGCGGGAGCCCGTGCCCATCGTGCGCGGAAAAACCGGCGGCCTCTCGCCGGCCGCCACGAAGGATTTCCGGCTGCCCTTCGACAATCTCCCCGCAAGCTGGAATCAGGGCATGCCGCAACTGGTCATCGGCCAAATTGTGTTCTGATACCGGCGGGGCTATTCTGAGGCAGGCATGCGCCGAATCCTGATCGTCGACGACGATCCCGACCAACTGGAAATCCGCCAACTCGTGTTCCGGCACGCAGGCCACCGCACGGCCATCGCCTCTAACGCCGCCGATGCCCTGCGCCTGTTCGACGCCGGACGCTTCGACACCGTCGTGCTCGATCTCCGTCTGCCCTCACCCGAAGCCGGACTGGCCCTGATCCGCGCCCTGCGCGAGCGCTCGGTCACGGTGCGCATCTTCGTGCTCAGCGGATGGCCCGCCGACATCCAGCAGGCGCCCGAATCGGCCATGGTCCAGGAGGTCCTCACCAAACCGGTGAACTCCGCCTGGCTGTTGCGGCGGTTGGCGCAGTTCGCCTGTCTGGCTCTGCTGCTGGTTCCCGCGCGGCTGCTGGCCGCCGGCGCCGTAATCGCCTTGCCCGAAGCCGGCGAAGTGGTGGCCGAACTCGAGCTGAGCGCTCCAGGCGCGCAGTGGAACCGTAAGGGCAGGGAAGGCGCGCTGGCCCGCGTCACCGTCGACGGCGCGCTCGCCGCGCATGTTCCCGTCTTCCTCGGCGGCGTGCCGCTGCGGCAATCCGTGCTGCTCGGACGCCTGCCGGCCGGACGCCACACCGTGAGGGTCGAGCGGGATGAACGCTCGCCCGCACAAGTCGAGTTGAAAACCGGCTCCCTGCGCCTGCGCGCGGTGAGCGAACGGGATCCAGCCTACCAGATGATCGCCCACGCCCCCGTGCTCTTTGCGCGCCGCGACGATCAGTTGTTCACCGACGTGCCCCTGCTGGCCTACTGTGAGCGCACCACTGGGGACGGACGCACCACGCTCACGTACACGGTCATCTTCAGCAACGAAGATGGCGGCACCTCCACACGGGCGCTGATGGCCCGCTGGGGCCGCACCACCGACATCGAGTATGTCTACCGCGTCAGCTTCGATGCGTCCGGCCGCCGTCTGCCGGGCATCATCCAAACGCGCGGCCATGCCGATGTCGAGTTCAACGGCGAGCGCGAAGCCGAACACCCCCTGCTTGGCGTGGTCACGCTGAACAACATGGTGGCGCCCGAAGGCCGAAGCACCATTCGTTGGGCGCCCGCGCCGGTGATGGCTGACCTAAGCCACGCCTCGCGCGAATTGGTCATGGACCAGGCGCCCTGGATCTACCGCGTTGCCGCCGGGGAACTCGGGCGTGAGGGTAAACTCCGCCCCTTCGGCGTCGTCAGCGGCCAGAGCATCGGCGATCCTCGCAACTATCTCACCGTCGAAGCGCGCATCACGAGCCGTGATGCCCGCATCAGCCCTGCCGTCCGTCTGCGCGACGGCATCTGGCGAGCCGCCCACCTCGGACGCCCCGATTACGCCGTCGAACGCTCTGGCTGGGCCCGCATGTCGGTTGAACTGCCTCCCGGCACAACCGCAAACGACATTCAGGAGCTCGGATTTGCCTGTCTCACCGAACCTGCCAATGCGCGGGCGCCCGCCCCGCTTTCCGGCACATGTATGGTGGACGCCATTGGCGCCGTCTTCCTTCCCGGTCAGGATTACGCGCCCGGCCCACACCTGTGGACCCGGCCCCTCAACGCTCCGGTTACCATCTCATCCGGCCAGTTGGCGTCGCTTCCATGGAAGTGAACGTCAAGGTGATCCCGCGCAGCTCGCGTAGCGAGGTGGCGGGCGAAATGGCGGACGGCGTTTTGAAAGTAAAACTTGCGGCCGTACCAGAAAAAGGCAAGGCAAATCAGGAGTTATGCGAAGTGCTGGCGCGCCACTTCCAAGTCCCTCTCCGCGACGTGGAGCTTGTCTCTGGCGCCACCTCAACGCGGAAACGCATCCGCATCCGCAGCCTGTGACGCGCCTGCCGGGCTCCGCAGGCGCAGTCCCACCGCTCCCGATTTGAACCCTCTGGCCCGCTGATAGTCGGCCTGCAACTGCTTCAACACCTTCTCGGCCACATCGGCGCTCGCGCCCCGGAACTTGGCCCCCAAACTCTCCTGCGTGGTCGCCCACAGCACGTCGCCGTCCTTCCCCACAATCCGAACCGCCGCGATCGCCTCGTGCTTTCGTTCTGCAATCCGCGTCGATTCGTTGTCTCCCACGCCAGCGCTCATCGCCGGCCCGCGGTTGTACTGTGAGCTCGATGTCCGGTTGGTCCCGCTGGTGAAGCTCGCCCGCCCGTTAATCCCCTCGCTGGTCTGGAAGGTATCGGTGAAGATCATATCCTCGGCCGAGCCCTTCAACTCGGCATCGGCGCGCTCGCGATTCTCCGTAATGATGAACAGCCCGCTTCGGTGCAGACTGCCCACGATCATGTCGCGAATTTGTGCGGCGCTCTCCCCGCCGTCCAGCTTCTCGATGTACAACCTCTTTATTTCCAGTAAGCCCACGATGGGATCCTCAACCGTCGTCTCCGCCCCGGATCGTCCCGCCCCGACAAGCGTCAGCAGGCACAAGCCACTGAGTACAAGGCGTCTCATCCTTTCCCTGCCTTTCTCGCTTCCTCATCCTGAAACGTCACTTTCAACCCCGTCCGCGCCTCCAGCGAGGCCAGCACCACGCGGACGTCGGATTTCGACACCTGGAACACCAGCGCCTGCTGTGCGCCCTCTTCATCGCGGAACCCCAGCGTCAGAAAGTGCCTTCGAGACTTGCTGAGCAGAAAAAGAGGTGAGATCAGCACGGCGGCGACATAGCGCCGGTCCACCTTCTGCCCGTATTCGATCAGGTTGATCCGGTCATACGGAATCGCGAACGTGGTGCGCTTGGTCGCGAAATGGAACATGCTCCGGTGCGTGGTGAACAGCGCTCCGTTCACACCCACGGAGAGATCCTCCACCGTTCCACCGATGAACTGGGCGTGTCCGCCCCGGTCGCGCGTGACCGCCGCACCGGCCACGAGCAGAAATATCAGGAGTAGGCGCGCCAGTCCGTTCACACCGTTCCTCACGATGAGATAGTCGGAGTTGCCGCACTCGTTTCTCGCTTACAATGTGCAGGTTGCGATCAGGATTTTGCGCTATTCCTGAACTGTTAGTCCCTCAGCCTGATCCGTAAACTGGTTGTAGTGGATGCCTGGCCGCGCAAACTTCATGAACCGCATCCCGCGCAAACTCGTCAAAATGGTAGGAGTGGATCTCGACAAACTACAGCCAGAAGAGGCGCCCGGGCCGGCGGCATTGCCTGGGGACATCATTATTAGCGACGACACACGCCGCGCCAATCGCATTCCGCCTGGCCAGTCCCGCACGCGCAAGTGGCCGGTGCTGGATGCTTCCGGTCCGCCGCGCATTGACCTCGACCACTGGCGCTTCCGTATGTGGGGCGCGGTGAACCGGGAAGTGGAACTCGACTGGTCCGGATTCCAGGAGCTTCCCCGTGTCAAGGTATTCGCCGATTTTCACTGTGTCACACGCTGGTCGCGGCTCGGAAATGTCTGGGAGGGCGTCTCGACCAGTCAGCTCGTGGAGCAGGCCGGCGGGCTAACGCAAGACGCGAAGTTTGTCCTCGTATATGGTTATGACTATGGCTGGACCGTGAATCTCCCGGTGGCCGAATTCTTGGCCGGGGACGCGCTGGTTGCCCTCACCCACGATGGCGCGCCGCTCGCCGTGGAGCATGGCGGCCCGGCGCGGTTGATTGTGCCGAAGCTATACGCCTGGAAGAGCGCCAAATGGGTGGCGGGTGTAGAGTTCGTGTCCGAGGACGTAGCCGGCTTCTGGGAGCGCAACGGCTATCACATGCATGGCGATCCATGGAAGGAAGAGAGGTTTTCCTGGGACTGATGACTTCACGACGCTGGCTGGTGACTGGTTTGGGCGCGGGCGCCGTGGCCGGAGCCGCCGGTTTGGCCTACAACGCCGCGCCTACCTTTTGGAAGCAGTATGTGCGTGACATCCGGCGGAACATCCACCCCGCACCCCGCCGTCCCGACTGGAAGAGGTGGGGCAACCGAGGGCTGCACGCGGCCTGGTTAGGCCATTCCACCATCCTGATGCGGATCAACGGCTACACCATCCTCACCGATCCGGTGTTTAGCCGCCGTGCGGGTATTCACATCGGTCCGGTCACGCTCGGTGTGAAGCGCCTGGTGGAGCCGGCGCTGGCGCTGGAGGATCTGCCGCCCATTGATCTCATTCTGAACTCGCACGCTCACATGGACCACCTCGATACGCCTTCCATGGCCGCGCTCGAAGGAAAGAAGACCGAGGTGGTGATGGCGCACGCCACCGCCGACATCATTGACGCCGGGGCGTATGCGCGAGTCAGGGAGCTGCGCTGGGGCGATAGCGTGCAGGCGGGTCCGTTGCGCATCACCGCCATTGAAGTGAAGCATTGGGGCGCGCGTCTGCGTTCGGACACCTGGCGCGGCTACAACGGCTACGTAATCGAATCCAATGGCGACGGCCCCACGCGCCGCATCCTGTTCGCCGGAGACACGGCTTATACACCTCTGTTCGCCGGCCTGAAAACATCGCGTGATTTCGATCTCGCGCTTATGCCCATTGGCGCGTACAACCCGTGGATTCGCGTCCATTGCAATCCGGAGCAGGCCTGGCGCATGGCCGGCGACGCCGGAGCCGGACTCTTCTTTCCCATGCACCACCAAACCTTCCCGCTTGGCCGCGAACCTGTGCAGGAACCCTTGGACAGGCTGTTCACGGCCGCCGGAAACTCAGCCGGACGCATCGCGCTGCGGGCGGTGGGCGACGAGGTGGCCATCGGTTGAACGTTGCCGGTGGAACGCCCGCGCCAGCCGCCGCCACCCGCTAAAATATAGGTTTGACTCCCGCATTACTCGAAGATATTCCTTCTCTGATTCGCGAGCGCCTGAAGCCGCGCTTTGGCGGCTGGATCACCTGTGGCTCGCTGGATGAGTTGCGCGCCCGCGCCGACTACCGCGAGGTGGCGGACATTGTGACGCGCGTGCTGGAGACCGTCGAAACGGGCGAGTTCGCGCCACCCGCGGCGGCCAAGCCCTCCTATCGCGTGGCGGCCTGGAATATTGAACGCGGTAAGGAGCTTGCCGGGCAGCTCGAAGTTCTGCGCTCGCACGAGTGGCTGCGCGATGCCGACGTGCTGCTGCTCACCGAAACCGACGTTGGCATGGCGCGCAGCGGCAACGTCGACGTGGCCCAAACCATGGCGCGCGAATTGCGCATGAACTACGCCTTCGCGCCCTGCTACCTCAGCCTGGTGAAGGGTTCGGGCACAGAACGCGCGGTGGAAGGCGAAAATGATCTGGGCCTGCACGGCAACGCCATTCTGTCGCGCTACCCGATCCGCCGGGCCAAGGCCGTGCACCTGAACAACGGCATCGACAAAATGGCCTCGCGCGAAAAGCGTCTGGGGCGGCAGACCTCGCTCATCGCCGGAATCGAATTTCCTAACTATGTGCTGCCGGTGGCCAGCGTGCACCTGGACGCGCAGTCCACGCAACGGCACCGCGCGGAGCAGATGCGCTGCGTGCTGGACGCCATGGCGCCGGACGGCGCGGCGCTTCTGGGCGGCGATTGGAACACGACAACATTCGACTCCTCCACCGCCTTCCGCGCCATCTGTGGCTACTGGCTGCGCGTGTTCATGGGTCCCGGACGCGTCATTCGCAACCACTTCCTGCACCCGGACCGCTGGTTCGAACGCGAGCTCTTTCAACTGCTGAAACGCCGCGGCTATGAGTATGAGCGCTCGAATGCTCACGCCGATCACACCATTTACTACCATGTGGACGATCTGCGCGCGTTCGGTTCGCTGGCTGAATGGGTGCCGCTGTGGTGCTTCGACTTCATCCGCTGGGCGCTGCGCGAACACGGCGGCGGCTGCCCGTTGAAGATCGACTGGTTCACCTCGCGCGGCGTCGATGTCCGCTCTCCTGTCGTAATCCACGGTTTGAACGAGGGCCGCCCGGCGCCGCTCTCGGACCATGACCCGATTGGTGTCGATGTCGCCGTTCCCCGGTGAGGGGGCAGCCGGTTTTTTGCATTTTTATGCACTGGAATGCATACTTATAAAATGATCCCTGCCGAAACCAACGCCCCTGATGCACAGCCCGAAGCGAAGCCCGATGCGGCCACGCAGCCGCTGAGTTTTTCCGGACAGGTGATCGCCCGCGAAAAGCAGTACGTCCTGCAGAACTACGGCCGCTATCCGCTGGTGCTGGCGCGCGGCCGCGGCGCGTGGGTGTATGACCATGACGGGAATCGCTATCTGGACCTGTTGTCGGGCATTGGCGTGAACGCCCTTGGCCACGCGCATCCGCGCCTGCTGCGCGTGCTGCGCGAGCAGGCCGGGTTGATGATTCACATCTCGAATCTCTACTACCACGAGTATCAGGGACGGCTGGCCGAGCGCCTTTCGCAGGTGTCGGGGCTGCAGCGCAGCTTCTTCTGCAACTCGGGCACCGAGGCGATGGAAGCCGCCATTAAGATGGCGCGCGCGCACGGGCAGGCCGTTCACCCGGATAAGTATGAGTTGGTGGCGCTCGAGAATTCGTTTCACGGGCGGAGCATCGGCGCGCTTTCGGTGACCGGGCAGCCGAAGTATCAAAAGCCGTTCGGGCCGCTGCTGCCGGGCGTGAAATTTGTTCCGATGAATGACGTGGCGGCGCTGGAAGCGGCTGTGAGCAACCGCACGGCAGGCATTCTGATGGAGCCGGTGCAGGGCGAAGGCGGCGTGTATCCGGTGCCCCCGGCAATGGTCCGCAAGGCGCGCGAACTGGCCGGCCGTCACGACGCGTTGCTCATATTCGACGAAATCCAGTGCGGCGTGGGACGTCTGGGCACATGGTTCGCCTATCAGGCGCTCGACCCGGTTGTGATGCCCGACGTGCTGACCTCGGCCAAGCCTGCCGGCTGTGGCATTCCCATCGGCTTCGTGCTGTGCAACGAGCGCGCGGCCAAAACGATTCCGGCGGGCATGCACGGCACGACGTTCGGTGGCGGCCCGCTGGCCACGCGCGTGGCGCTTGAGTTCATGGATGTGCTGGAGGAGTTGCTGCCGCAGGTGCGTGCGCGGGGCGACTACTTCCGCCACAAGCTGGAGACGTTGAAGAGCCGCTACGGCTTCATCAAAGAAGTGCGCGTGCACGGGCTGATGATCGGCGTGGAGCTCGACCGTCCGGGCAAGGACCTGGTCACCGAGTGCATGAAGGAAGGCTTGCTCATCAACTGCACGCACGACGTGGTGCTGCGGCTGCTGCCGCCCTACATCATCTCGGAGAGCGAGATCGACAAAGCGGCGCGCATCCTGAACCGCGTGTGCAAGCGCTGGGGCGCGGCCTAAAGCAGTTCGCTGCGCCCGGCCTGTTCCAGGCGCTTCACCAACTGGCCCACGCGCTGCGCTTGCGAGCGGTGAACCACCAGCAGCGCATCGGGCGTGTCGACCACCACCAGATCGTCCACGCCAACCAGCGCCACCAGCTTGCCGGGCGCCTCGACATAGTTGCCGCGCGCGCCTTCGGCCAGCATGGGGGAGCGGCTGGCGTTGCCTTCGGCGTCGCGCGCCAGCAGTTCATAGACGGCGTTCCAGCTTCCCAGATCGTTCCAGCCGAAATCACTGGTGGCCAGCCCGGCCACGTTGGGCGCCTTCTCCAGAATGCCGTAGTCCACTGAGATGTTTTCACACAGCGGATAGGCTTCGGCGAGGCGGCTGGCAAAAACGCGCGAGCCCAGCGGCGGCAATGCGGCCAGCACGGCGGCCGTCTTGGGCAGGTGCTGCCGCATGGCGTTCAAAAACGTTCCGGCGCGCCAGAAGAAGATGCCGGCGTTCCAGAAGTAGTTGCCCGCCTTGACGAAGCGTTGCGCCGTGCGCGCATCGGGCTTTTCGCGGAAGCGGCGCAGCTTGGCCGGCTGTTTGTGACCGGCCGTGATGCCCTTGGGGAATTCAAGATAGCCGTACCCGGTTTCGGCCCAGCGCGGCGCAATGCCCAGCGTCACCAGGCTCCCGCCGCGGGCCGCGGCGATGGCCGGCTTCATCCACTGGCGGAAGCGGGCCGGGTTGCCGATGTGATGATCCGCTGGAAAGACGCCGAGGATGGCCTCGGGGTCGCGTTCATAGATCACTTGCGCGGCCAAGCCCAGGCAGGGCGCCGTATTGCGCTGCGCCGGTTCGGCGATGATCTGCCGCCGGGGCACGCCCGGCAACTGGCGGCGGATCTCCTGTTCCAGGTGCCGGTTGGTGAGCACCCACAGGTTCTCGCGCGGGATCATGGGCTCCAGCCGTTCCGCGGTTTCCTGAATCAGCGACTGTGCTCCCAGAAAGCTCAGCAGTTGCTTGGGCGTGTGCGTGCGGCTGCGGGGCCAGAAGCGTGTGCCGCGGCCGCCGGCAAGTATGAGGCCGTGAAGATGCGAGTTCGCCATGAGAGTGTGCCGTGTGTGTTAGCGCCGGTGGCGCGCGGTGGGCCGCGCCGCGGCCTACTGCGTGGGGTAGCCGCGAATCAGCATCGCCGTGCGCTTCCAACGCGTCTTCGAGAAAAAGTTCGTGGCGATGTCGAGCAAGTGGTCAAAGCCGATGTTCGGGCTGGCCAGGCGGTCCGTGGGCGCGTCATAGGACCAGTAAATGATCAGCGGCTTGCCGATGATGTTGTCGCGCGGCACGAAGCCCCAGTAGCGGGAATCGAGCGAGGAGTCGCGGTTGTCGCCCATGGCGAAGTAGTGGCCGGCCGGCACGACGACCTCGCCGTTGACAACGTTTTCGGCGAGCATCTTCTGGCCCGGATCGTAGAGCCGTACGTTGGGCTCGCTCGGGAAGTTATCGCGGTAGGAGTCGAAGTACTCGGTCTTGTTGTACTTATATGGCTCATTCACGGCGTGGCCGTTCAGAAAGAGCTGCTTCTTTTCCAGGCGCAGACGGTCGCCGGGCACGCCGATCACGCGCTTCACGAAGGTCTGCTTGATATCCACCGGATAGCGGAACACGATGATGTCGCCGCGCTTCACCTCTTCGTAGGGCAGTACATATTTGCTGATGGGCCCGGGCGGCGAGTAGGCGAGCTTGTCCACCAGCAGGTGGTCGCCGATGAGCAGCGTGTCCTCCATGGAGCCGGTGGGAATGACGAAGGCCTGCACGAGCGTGGTGGTGCCGAACAGCAGCAGCAGGATGGTGACGGTCCACTCGGCGATGGTGCCGCGCGGCGGCTCCTGCTTGCGCGCCTTCACGGGGGCTGCCGGTTGCTCGGCGGCGATGGGTTGCGAGGCTGACATGTGCGTAAAGTCCAGGTCCGGGCCCGTAAGCCCAGTTCTTCCTTATTCTATCGAATCGCCGCGGGCTTCATCCGGAGCGGAGGATTCCTCGCCGCTCGAAACGACGCGCCGCCGCATGGAGAACACCTCGATCAGCGAGATGTAGATGTTGAGGAAGCCCAGTCCGCTGATGGCGCCGCGGAAGTAGGGGCTAAGCCAGATCCGCCGCCAGAGGCTGGCGAAGTCGGCCGTGGCCAGCGTGCCGCCTCCGAAGGTGGCAAAGCGGTTCGTGGCCCAGGCGTCGAGCCAGGGGAAGATGATGAGGAACAGCCCCAGTTCGCACAGGAACAGCGCGAACAGCAGCCGGGCCAGAACGTGATGCCAGGGAGGCGGCGCCGCGGGATTCACCAAAGCGCCTCCTGCGCGGGAAGCGGCGCGGCCGCGGGGGCCGGTGCGCCCGCAAACCGCCGTACCGGCGCGTAGCTCATGCGGTGGTGCGGCGTGGGACCATGCTCGGCCAGGGCGCGCAAATGCTCGGGTGTGCCGTAGCCCTTGTGGCGCGCCAGCCCGTAGCGCGGGTAGCGTTCATGCCACGCTTGCATGGCGTGGTCGCGCGCAGTCTTGGCCAGGATGGAGGCGGCCGCGATGGAGATGCTGAGCGCGTCGCCGTGCACCAGCCCGAGCTGCGGGATGAGCGTGTCCAGCTTCAACGCGTCCACAAGAAGGTAGTCCGGCTGTACGTCGAGCGCGTCGAGGGCACGCTTCATGGCCAGCCGGGATGCCTGGTAGATATTGATGCGGTCGATCTCCTCCGCCGTGGCGGTGGCGACGCTCCAGGCAACGGCGTCCGCCTGAATGGCAACGGCCAGGCGTTCCCGCCCGGCCGGTTCCACTTGCTTGCTATCGTTCAAACCCCGGATGGCGCAGCGCTCCGGAAGAATCACCGCCGCCGCGTAGACATCGCCGAACAGGCATCCCCGGCCGGCTTCGTCCAGCCCGGCCAGCAGGGCAAACCCCTGACGCCGCGCGCGGCGTTCGTATAGAGAGGTGCACCGCGGCGTGAGCTGATCCGGCGAGCGTGCCGGCGCTGGCGATCCGCCCAAAGGTCTACTCGCGTTCGCGGAGACGGGCTGCTTTGCCGCGCAGATTGCGCAGGTAATAGAGTTTGGCGCGCCGCACGCGGCCCGTGCGGACAATCTCGATCTTGTCGACCGCGGGCGCGTTCACAGGGAAGATGCGCTCGACGCCGGTACCGAAGCTCATCTTACGAACCGTCACCGTCTTGGTGACGCCACTCCGGTTCTCCGCGATCACGGTGCCTTCAAACGCCTGAAGCCGCTCTTTTTCGCCTTCTTTGATCTTCACCTGCACGCGGACCGTGTCGCCGATGCGAAACGCCGGGAGGTCTTTACGCAGAAATTTCTCGGTGGCTTTCGCCAGCAACGGATGACTCATGGGGGATCCTTCGTGACGGTCCCGTGATGGGACGCACTCTTGTTATTAAAGCAGATTTCCGGGTGTGCGCGCTACTGACGGACGGTGGCCGGTTTCCGCGCGGCGGGCGAGCCCGGCGCACGCGGCTGCGTGGCCGAGGGCGGCCCCGTCACGCGTTCAGCGGGCGGTGGTTGATACGCCGTGGCCCTGGGCAGTGGAGCGGCAAGAGCCTGGGCGATCGCCTGTTCCGCTAGCGCCGCCATCCGGGCATACCCGGCCGCGTTGGGCTTGAGCCCGTCCACGGTGAGGCTCCGGCTCATGGTGCGTCCCTCGGCCAGCGCCGAATAGTAGTCCAGATAGATGGAGCCCGAACGCTGGGCGAAGCCCCGGAGCCAGCCGTTCAAACCCGCGATCTTGAATGCCGGGCGGAGCGCCGATTGTTTCACGCCGGCGCAGTCGCACACCGGCGTCACCGAGGCCAGCACCACGCGGATGCCGTGCACTTGGGCCAGTTCGACCATCGACATGATGTTGTCCGCGATGGCCGGCTCGGTGGTGGGCCCCATCACGCTGGCAATGTCGTTGGAGCCGCCCTGGATCACCACGGCTTTCGGCCGCAGCGCCACAACGTCCTGGCGGAACCGCACCAGCATTTGCGCGGTGGTCTGGCGCTCGATGCCCCGGTTCAGGTACGATTTGCCGGGGAAAAATGCCGCACCGCCTGGAAGCCACTGCGCAGTGAGTTCATCGCCCAGAAAGACCACGCGGTCAACGGCTGGATCGAGCTTCACCTCGGCGTTGTCGCTGCCGTAGCGCGTCAGGCCGCCCCAGTCCAGCAGCAAACGCCGGTAGGCGTCGAACTCACGCTCCATCTGGCCGCGTTCCGGCGCCGGTCCCCGCTGCGGCGTGACCGCCGGGACGAGCAGAAGCGCCAGGGCCAGCAGGCGCATTACTTCTTCAGACCGAAACAAAAGATGTGCCCGTCGTAGGTGTTCACATACACCTGGCCGTTGGCCAGCGCGATGCCGCTCCAGTGATTCCAGTTCTGAATGGCGTCGCCACTGGACCAGAGCTCCTTGCCCGTCCGGGCGTCCAGAGCATAGACGATCACGCGGCTGGACAACGGCACGCGGCGCTCCATGCGGAAGTCCAGTCCCACGTCGGGATACGCCTGCGATGTGTTCTCGCCGCTGCCGTAGGCGAACACCATGCCGTTGGCGATCAGCGGCGGCTCGGCCTGATCCATGTCGCGCGAAACCCAGCGTGGCACCAGTTCCACCTTGCCCTTCACTTCGCCCATGACGAAGGCTGCGATGGCGCCCTTCTTCACGGCGCCGTGCTCGATGGGCGCGTTGAACTTGGAGTGCTTGGGCCCCCAGAATGGCGCCAGCACCCAGCGTGTGCCGTCACGCTCCTCCCAACTGGCCAGCGAGCCCCAGATGCCGGCTTCGGCGAAGTCCACAATCTCGTTACAGATGAGAGGCGTGCGGAAGACCGGCGTGCGGTGGTCGTCGCCACCGATGGACTCGGTGTCCATCAGGTAGACGCGGCACTCTTTACTGGCGTCCACCATGTACTCCTTGCCCTTCCAGTCATAGATGGCCGGCGTCACCTGCATGTCCAGGTCGCGTTTCCACAGCCACTCGGCATTGGACGGCCCGTAATAGTCATACAACTCCAGCGACTTGGTTTTCGGGTTCTGCTTCACGCCGATGATGCCGTTGCCGTACACTCCGTTCTCCGGGTCCCAGCGGCCATCGCCCGTGCCCGTGTACATCACCAGGTCCTTGCTGACGGCCGGGCCCGAGCGGCCCCACATGCCGCCGCCGGCAGGTCCCCAGCTTCCTACTTTGTGGGTGGCCAGGTCGTAGGTGTAGGCCATGTTCGGGTTGCCGCCGCAGCCCTGTGCGCTATGTGTGTAGATGACGTTGTTCACCAGGTTAAGGGCGTAGGGCTTGCCGTTGGGCGGCATGAATTTCAGGGGTGGCGAAAGCGGCTCGCCATCGCCGGCGTTCAGAATGTGCAAACGGCCATCCCAGGAGGCGGCGTAAATCTTATACTTGCCTGGCCCGTCGCCGGGGCCCACCGTGACATTGGCCGTCATGCCGCCGGGACACAGCACGCTGGGACGCCGTCCATTCTCGGGGTCCTGATAGGTGCTTTCAAAATGGCGCTTCCACAGCAGGTCGCCCGTCTGGGCGTCCAGCGCGTAGACGTTATCGGAGACGCCTGCTTGAATCACCATCTGCCTGGGACCCTTGGGCGTATCGATGCGTCCGATGATGAGAGGCTCCAGCAGAGAATGCATCTGCCGGGGCTCGTTGTCCAGCTTGCGTTTCCACAGAAGCTGCATCTTGCCCACATTCTCCCTGGTGAGAATGTGTTCGTCCTTCTGCCAGTTGTTGCGTTTGGAGTCGCCGCCGTCGGTCAGCCAGTCGGCCGCCGGCAAGGGCGCGCCGAGCAGGAAAACGGCGGTCAACAGGGCGGGCAAGGTTCGTCTCATAGGAGGCTCCCACACTATATCAAACGGGTTCGGTATATGATCAATGATCGAGATTCCTGTGGAAAGGTTCCTTGCGCGATGCGTCGACGGAGCAGTGTAGCCGCTTGGGCGGCCATGGTACTGATGAGCGTGAGCGGAGCATGGGCTCAACGCGGGGGCAATGACTGGATGACCGCGGCCTTTGATGCGCAGCGCTCGTCCTGGGTGCGCAACGACGGCAAGATCGGCGTCGAGACCTTCGCCAAGCCCGGCTTCGCCCAGGTGTGGAAGATGAAAATCGAAGCCCCGCCGCGCCAGTTGAACACGACCACCCCTCCGGCGCTGCTGGACTTCTATATTGGCTACCGCGGCTTTCGCACGCTGGGATTCTTTGGCGTCAGCGCTGGCCGTGTCCTGGGCGTCGATACCGATCTGGCGCGCGTGGAATGGGAAGCCAGGCTGCCCGAGAACGGTGCGGGCCAGAGCACGTTGCCGTGCCCTGGCGGCATGACATCGGCCGTGACGCGTCCCACGGCGGCAGCGTATCCGCCGGTGCCCACCGGACGCGGTCCGGGGCGGGGAAGCCCGGCGAAATCCGGTGTGGGAGAGCCCTATGAAGGTTCCGTGACGCTGCAGGCCATGGCCGCGGCTCAGGCACGCCGCCCGCCCGTGCCGGCGCCCAAGCCCACGCGGGCGCAGGCTGCCGCGGCAGCGATCGCGAATCCGTTTTCGCCGCGCATCCAGTGGGTGCTGGCCCTGGGTGGAGACGGCAAACTGCATCTGATGTATGTTTCCAACGGCCATCAGCCTGACCCCGCCGTTGCGTTCGTGCCGGCCGGCGCACAGTCGGTGGGCCTGCTCGCCTTCGACAACACCGCCTATGTGGCCACCACGGGGGGATGTGGCGGCGCGGCTTCGGGCGTATGGGCACTGGATCTGAACACGAAGCAGGTGGCCAACTGGAAGGCCCCGGCAAAGAACATCGCCGGCTCGGCGGGCATGGCGGCCGGGCCCGAAGGCGTGCTCTACGCTGCCTCGGGCGCGTTGTTGACGGCGCTGGAACCGAAGACTCTCGCGCCAAAGGGCGCCTACACCACCGGAGGCGCGGAGTTCACCTCGTCGCCCGTCGTGTTTGAGTTCAAGGGGAAGGATCTGGTGGCGGCCACCGCCGCCGACGGGCGGCTGCACGTCGCCGAGGCGTCCCATCTGGCGGCGGGCGCGGTGGCCAAGAGCGAGGTGTTTTCGGCGCCCGGCTATCAAGCGGGCTCGGTGACCAGTTGGCAGGATCCCTCGGGCGAGCGCTGGCTGTTGGCGGCTGCCGGAGGTGCGGCGGCAACCGGCGCGGGCTTCGGCGCGTCCAACGGGAAGGTGTCCAACGGAGCCGTGGTGGCGTGGAAACTGGTGGAATCCGGCGGCGCTCTCGCGCTACGGCCCGGCTGGGCTTCGCGCGACATGCTTTCGCCGCTGCCTCCCATCGTGGTGAATGGAGTGGTGTTCGCGCTGTCCAGCGGCGAGTTTCGCGGCGCATCCACGGCGTCCGAACGCGCCCGGCGCTCCTCGCCCGCCGTGCTGTACGCGCTCGATGGCGCCACGGGCAAGGAGCTATGGTCCAGCGGCGGACAGATCGCCTCGTTCGTCCACAGCGGCGGACTGGCCGCGGGCGGCAGCCGCATCTATGTCGCCTCTTACGACGGAACGCAGTATGCGTTCGGAATTCCTATGGAGCACTAGGATTCATTCGATGATTCGCACTTTGCCACTTACCGGAACTTACTTATTTCTCGCCGTGGGACTCTTCGCCCAGCAACTACCCGACGGTCCGGGCAAGGCCGAGATCGAGAAGAACTGCAAGACCTGCCATGAACTGGCCCGTTCGGTGTCTCCGCGCCAGGACCGTGATGGCTGGACGCACACCATGAACAAGATGGCCGCGGCGGGCATGAAGACCTCGGAGAAGGACTTCGGTCTGATGCTCGACTACCTGGTGAAAAACTATCCGGCCGCCGACGTCGAACCCGTCAACGTGAACACGGCCACGGCCATAGAGCTGGAAAGCGCGCTCAGCCTGCGCCGCTCCCAGGCGCGCGCGCTGCTGGCCTACCGTGACGCGCACGGACCGTTCAAGTCGCTCGGCGATTTGAAAAAGGTGCCGAATATTGACGCCGCGCTGATCGACGCCAAGAAGTCGCGGATCGCCTTCTAGCGGCCGCCACGCGCTTCAGTACGGGATGCCTGCAGGCCGGCCGTCGGCGGGGTCCGCCCAGCGGTCGTTCGGCACCAGTGGCGACCAGCCCGGACGCCCGGGGTCCTGATCGTAGGGATAGCCGCCCAGCCGTTTGTACTCTTCGCCATAAAGCCCCAGCTTGTCGCGATCCAGCTTCACGCCCAGTCCCGGCGCATCCGGCACGGCGATGCTTCCGTCCACATACCGCATGGGTCCGCCCACGATAATGTCATCGGCCAGGTGATGGTAGTGGGCGTCGGCGGCGAAGGTCAGGTTCGGCAGTACGGCGCCCAGGTGGAGCATGGTGGCCAGTTGAATCCCCAACTCGCCCGAGGAGTGGACGGCCACGCCAAGCTGAAAGGTCTCGCACACGGCCGCCGCTTTCACGCAGGCGCGAATGCCACCCCAGAACGTGGTGTCCAGCAGGATGACGTCAACCGCCGTGTTCAGCACGTTGGCCGCGAGTTGCTCGAAGTTCACCACCACCGTATTGGTGGCCAGCGGCACGCGGACCATCTCGCGCGTGCGGCGCATGCCGTGCAGTCCGTAGACGGGATCCTCGAGATAGTCGTTGCGGAGGTCTTCGATGGCCTGCCCGAAGCGTATGGCTTGCTCGGTGGACCACACGGCGTTGGGATCGAAGCGGAACGAACAGCCGGGCAGGGAAGCGGCCAGCGCGCGATAAACATCCAGCTCGTAGTCCTGCGGAAACACGCCGGCTTTCAGCTTGTGCGTGCGGAAGCCGTGGAGGCGCTGGAGTTCCCGGGCGTGCGCCACCACCTGCTCGGCGGTCCGCACCTCGCCCGCTCCGGTGCGCGGGTTCGGATAGCGGAAAAAGAGATAGGCGGCGAAGGGAACGCGGTCGCGCAAACGGCCTCCCAGAAGGTCGCACACCGGAACGCCCCAGGCCTGGCCCAGCACGTCGAGGCAGGCGAATTCCAGGGCGGCCAGCAGTTGCGTGCGGTTGTTGTAGAGCGAGGCCGTGGGGTTGGCGATGAGGAAGCGCAGTTGTTCCAGGCGCGCCGGATCGTGGCCTACCACGTACGTCTTTAGCGCCGCGATGGCCGCCTCGGCCGATTCGCCTCCGCCGCCCATCTCGCCCAGGCCCACCAGTCCGTTGTCGGTCTCCACTTCGATGATCGTGCGCACGAAGCGGCCCCAATGGCAGCCGTTGGCATGACGCAGCGGAGCTTCCAAAGGAACCGAAACGGTGGTGGCGCGGAGATTGACGATCTTCATGGCCGCCATCCTACAACAGGACGCGCTCGGGCTAAGGTGAAAGCCTGATTCAATCGCGCCCGCATCCGTCCGATAGTGAGGTGATGTCCACGCGCAGCAGCAGGCACGCCGCCCCGGAGCCCACGCTGCGCCGGGCCGCCCAGCCGGAGACCACACTCGAGGTTTCGCTGCGCGGCCGCGGGGCGCTGGGCACGCGCGTGGGGCCGTACCAGCTTGAACGCGTGCTCGGCCATGGCGGCATGGGCACGGTGTATCTGGCCAGCCGCGCCGATCACGAGTATGAGAAGCGGGTGGCGATCAAGCTGATCAAATCCGGCCTGGCCACCGAGAACCTGATGACGCGCTTCCGCGTGGAGCGCCAGATTCTGGCCAAGCTCGACCACCCGAACATCGCCCGCATGTTCGACGGCGGAGTGACCGAGGCGGGCGAGCCCTACTTCGTCATGGAGTATGTGGCCGGGGCGTTGCCGCTGGACGAATACTGCGATGAAAACGAGCTGAACGTGCGCCAGCGTCTGGAGGTGTTCCGGCAGGTGTGCGAGGCGGTGCAGTATGCGCACCGCTTTCTCGTCGTGCACCGGGATCTGAAGCCGGGCAACGTGCTGGTGTCGCGCCACGGCCTGGTGAAGCTGATGGACTTCGGCATCGCCAAGGACCTGATGGCCGGCGCGGTGAGCGAGCAGGCGCTCGACGCCGGTTACGGCCGCTCGATGACGCCGCGCTATGCGAGTCCGGAGCAGATGAACGGCGGGGCCATCGGCACGGCCAGCGACATCTACTCGCTCGGCGTCATTCTGTATGAGCTGCTGACCGGCTGCGCGCCTTACCACGCCGGCGATCACGACCTGGAGGAGTTGCGGCGGCAGGTGTGCGAGGAAGAGCCCGTGGGCATGCAGCGGCGTCTCACGCCGCGCAACGAGCCGGGGCTGAGCGAGGTGCAGCGGCAGCAGTTGCTGCGCTCGCGCGGGTGGAAAAATCTGCGGGCCATGCGCGGCGCGCTGGTGGGTGACCTCGAATGGATTGTCCGCAAGGCGATGGTGAAGGAGCCGCAGCGGCGCTATGCGAGCGTGGAGCAGTTGAGCGCCGACGTGCGGCGTCATCTCACCGGTCTGCCCGTGATGGCGGCGCCGGATCACCTGGGCTACAGGTTGAAAAAGCAGTTCGGCCGGCACAAGGTGGCCGCCGGTGTGGCCGCGGCCTTGCTGGTGGCCATTGTCGGGTTCGCCGTCAGCATGGCCGTGCTGGCCGGACGCGTGGCCAGCGAACGCGACCGCGTGGCGCGGGAACGGGAACGGGCCGAGCAGGTGTCGCAGTTTCTCGGGCGCATGTTCCAGGTGAGCTACCCGAACGAGGCGCGCGGCAATACGGCCATGGCGCGCGATCTGCTGCGGCAGGCTGTGCGCGAGGCCGGGCCGCGTTTTGCTCATCAGCCAAAGGTGCTGGCCACCGTGCTGTGGACACTGGGCGAGGCCTACCGCAACCTGGCTATCCCGTCGGAAGCGATTCCGCTGCTGGAGCGCGCGCTGGCGATGCAGATGGAACAGTACGGAGCATCCAGTCCCGAGGTGGCCGAGGTGCTGCTTTCGCTCGGACAGGCTTACGGCGCGCGCGAGGAATGGGCGCAGGCCGAACGGCGGCTCCGGCAGGCGGTCTCCATCCGTTCTGCTGAACTGGGTGAGGACGCCGAAGCCACGATTCAAGCCCGCCGGGCGCTGGCGCGCGTGCTGCGCGCCACGGGACAGGAGCGTGACGCCGAGCAAATTCTGCGCTCAGCCGTGGTGCGCCTGCGGGCCAGGGGCAACGATATCGACCTCGCCGGCGCACAACTGGAACTGGGCGGACTGCTAGCCTCCCGCGGCGTGCTGCGCGAGGCCGAGGACCTGGCGCGCGAGTCGCTCGCGCTGCGCCGCAAGGTGTTCGGCGAGGACCACCTGAGCGTGGCCGAAAGTCTGGACGCCCTGGGCGAGGTGCTGTTGCTCGAAGACAAAGCCCTCATGGCCGAGCCGCATCTGAAACAGGCGCTTGCGCTGCGCCGCCGGCTGCTGGGCGACGGCCACGAACTGACGGCCCGTTCGATGGAGCGCCTGGCGCTGGCCGAAGAGGCCGTGGGCCAAACCGCCGAGGCCGAACGCTTGTTGCGTGAAGCGCTGGGCACGGAACGCCGTATGTGGAGCGCCGGCCATCGCGAATTGCTCTCCGTCCTCGAACAGAACGCCGGTTTTCTTTCGCGCCATGGCCGGACGGCCGAGGCGGGCCCGCTGTGGGACGAGGCTCTGGCCATTGCCCGCCGCTCGCTTCCCCACGACAGCGCCCGGCTGGAGCGGCTGGAGAAGAAGGCGGCCAACCCCGCCTCACGCTGATTCGCCGGCTCTACTGGCGCACGCGGCGGTCCAGCTCCGCCGACACCTGCGCCAGCGTCTCCGGATTCCGCACCAGGTTCCTCGCTCCGTCATTTCCATACGCCGCAAAGAGCGCCTCGGCCGCCTGGTAGGCCGCCGCGTAGGCCACGCGCGCGTGCTGCGGACTCAGCCGCGACCAGGTGCCGCTCAACCGTTTGAGCGAGGGCAACTGGTTCTGCCGGGCCATCTGCTTCACCAGGGCCAGGTCCGCGGCGGGCGGCCTGTCGCCGGAGAGTTTCTGCGCCAGGCCCTCGTGCAGCCACGCCGGAAATGAGCCCAGGTTGGCCAGGCAGGCGTGCGTGATCTCGTGCGCGAAGGCGCGCCGCGCGCCGGGTCCCATCCCGCCGCCCTCCGGCAGCGCCACGCGGATGCGTCCGTCATACTGGCCGCCGGCCCACTCTGCGGCCCCCGTTGTCCGCCGGAAGGCCTCCACCGTCTGAACCACCACGACGATTCTCTCCTCGGCGCGGCACCCGAGCACCTCGGAGATCCGGTTGAACTCGGAATCCAACAGCGGCACGATCGACCTCGCCTGCTCCGGCGTCACCTCGCGCGTGTCATAGCGGAACAGGAAGCGCATGCCAAACAATTTCTCCGAGCTGCGGTCTGTCTCCAGTTCGCGCCGCGCCGTGGCGAGCATCCGTTCGACGGCCGGACTCTGCCGCATCGCAAGCGACTGTTGGAAATATTGAATGGCCTGTGCCGTCTGGTCGCCGCGCTGGGCGGCCATCCCGGCCAGCGCCAGCAGATCCGCCTGCGGTCCCTGGTCCTTAAGCATGGCCTCGGTCACCGCCAGGGCCTCGGCGGGCTGATTCGCGTTCAGCAGTTGCGTGGCCTTCTTCAGGCGGGCGCCTGCGCCTTCGGGCAGAGCAACCGCCGTCCGAGCGTCCGGTTTGGGCGGTTCCGGCCCGGGCGGGCGCGGCCGGATGGGTAACCCGGCGATGCGCTCTTTTTCAAACGCCAAGGTATTGGTGAGATCCGCGGCCGTCAGCCAGCCCTCCCACCGCCGGCCGCCGGACTCGGCGCTCACCTTGTAGCACGGACCATCGCCTCCGGCCAAGGCATAGTGGATGGCAACGGCGTCGCCCGGATTCAGGCGCGCCACCTCCCGGCTCGAGCCGTCGCAGGCCGTGCGCAACGCGGTGGCCTCGTGCGTAACCGTCTGGGCGGCGGTGAGGAGCAGCAGCAACGGGACCAGCACAATCGGACTATCGGCCCCGGCGGCCCATGACGTTAGGGCTTCCGCGGACGGCGCCAGGGCGCGTCCGGCAACACTTGTAACCGGCGGGCCGTCCCGGGTGTCGCTAGTAAAATAGGGTTAGGGTTTTATGCGGTACTTCTGGGCAACGATTCTGGCCGCCTCCGTCTGCCTGGGGGCGGATCACGAAAGCGCCTCCGAACCCCGTGAAGGCTTTCAGTGGGCGCCGGCGCTGGCGCAATCGGCCCTGTTTCTGAGCATTCAGCACAGCGTTCGCTTCGCCACTGAACCCGGCACGCGCGCCGCTTTGCGGGGGCCATTTCTGCGCGACTACTGGCGCTCGGCCACAGGCGTGCGCGGCTGGGGCGATGGCGACCCGTTCATCGTGAACTATGTCGGCCACCCGTTTCAGGGCGCCGTCAGCGGCTACATCCAGGTGCAGAACGATCCCGGCTTCCGCCGGGCCGAGTTCGGCGCCTCGGAGGTCTACTGGAAAAGCCGTCTGCGCGCCACCGGTTTTGCCGCCCTGTACAGCGTGCAGTTTGAACTCGGGCCCCTCAGCGAAGCCTCGCTGGGCAATGTCGGCTACGACCGCAAATCGTCCGGCGCGGTGGACCTGGTGGTTACGCCGGTGGCCGGCGCCGGCGTCATGCTGGCCGAGGACGCGCTGGACCGTTACTTCATCCGGCGCGCCGAAAACTGGAGCCGGAACGCGGCCTACCGGATCGTCGTGCGCAGCATGTTGAATCCCAACCGCAGCTTCGCCAATCTGCTGCGTTTCAAAGTGCCCTGGCATCGTGACACGCGCGGCGGAATTCGCGAACCGTAGACGAGGCGGCGCCACTGCGGGGGCTACTCGGGAACACTCTGCCAGGCTTCGGCCAGCCGCCGCCGCGTAACCGGGAGTTCCTCTGGCAGTACGCGCGTTTCTCCCAGTGTTGTCATGAAGTTGGAGTCGCCCACCCAGCGCGGCACCAGGTGCATGTGTATGTGTCCGGCCACGCCCGCGCCGGCACAGGCGCCAATGTTCATCCCCAGGTTGATCCCTTGCGGCCGGTACACCTTCCGCAGCAGCGCCTCGCTGAGCCGGGTCAGGCGGAACAGCTCGTCCGCCACTTCCGCCTCGGCCTCTTCCAGCGTGGCCACGTGCGCATACGGGACCACCATCATGTGGCCACAATTGTAGGGGTAGAGGTTCAGCAGGACAAAGTTGTGCTTCGCGCGATGGACAATGAGATTCGTCTCATCCTCCCCGCTTGTGGCTTTCTCGCAGAAGACACAGCCGGCCGTGACGCTGGAAGCCGTGATGTACTGATATCGCCAGGGGGTCCAAAGACGGTCCACGCGGGAAGCCTCAGCGGCCTTACGACTGGGGCGGCGTATCGGAGCCCGCCTCGGGCGCTCCGGACTCTTCGCCGTTCACCAGGTCCTTCAATTCCTTGCTCGGCTTGAAGTAGGGAATCCGTTTGGCGGGCACTTCGACGCGCGCGCCGGTCTTCGGATTCCGGCCGATGCGTGCCTGGCGCTGGCGCGTGCGGAACGAGCCAAACCCGCGAATCTCGATCTTGTCCCCGCCGCGCAGTGAACGGACAACGGAGTCAAAAATAGCCTCGACGATCACTTCCGAATCCTTGCGCGTCATCTCCACCACGCGCGAAACCTCTTCGATCAGATCCGCTTTGGTCATGGGCTACTCTCTCCTCGGTCACGGCTACAGTCAAGAAAACGTTGACGCGATTGAGCTTGCGTCATTAATCCTACATCCTAGCATGGCGCGGGGACTCGGAGCGGACGCGGGCCGGACTCAACGCTCCTCGGAATTCCCTTTGAAGTGAATCACTTCCTCGATCGTCATGGTTGCCGCCGCGGCCCGCCGCTGGTAATCCTCCAGCCGCAAACGCTCTTCATCGGCGGCCACGGCGCGCAGGCTCAGGCCGATCTTCTTGTCGGCTTCAATCATCTTGATGATCTTGAAGTCATGTTCGGTGTCTGGCGGCAGCCCTGGCTCGTCCTTGTCCTGCGGCGTAAAGCCCGGAATCTCCGAGTTGTGGCACAGCCCCTCCACACCCGGCGCCAGTTCCACAAACACACCGAAACTGGCCGAGCGCAGCACCTTTCCGCGCACCGTATCGCCCGGCATATGGGCATGGAAAAAGGACTCCCAGGCATCCGGCTGCAACTGCTTCACGCCCAGTGAAAGACGCCGCTCCTTGGCCTCGATGTTGAGAATCACCGCCTGAGCCATCTGGCCCTTCTTCAGCAGCTCCGAAGGGTGTTTGATGCGCTTGGTCCAGGAGAGGTCGCTGATGTGCACCAGTCCGTCGATGCCCTCTTCGATCTCGAGAAAGACGCCGAAATCGGTCAATTTCCGCACGCGGCCTTCCACGACGCTGCCCACCGAGTAGCGCTGGTCGATCGTCGTCCAGGGATCCGGCTCCAACTGCTTGATACCCAGCGAGATGCGGTGGTTGGACGGTTTTACTTCAAGAATAACCGCTTCCACTTCATCGCCTTGGCGGCAAACCTTAGACGGATGCTTCATGCGCCGCGACCAGGTCATCTCCGAAATATGGATGAGCCCCTCCACGCCGGGCTCCAACTCGACAAAAGCGCCGTAGTCGGTGACGCTCACCACGCGGCCGATTACCTTGGCGCCCAGAGGGTAGCGGTCCGGCGCCGTTTCCCACGGGTCGGCATTGATCTGTTTGATGCCGAGCGAGATGCGTTCCTTCGATTTGTCGAATTTGAGCACCCGCACGGAGAGCGAGTCGCCCACCTGCAGCATCTCGGAAGGGTGGCGGATGCGGCCATAGCTCATGTCGGAGATATGCAGCAGACCGTCGATTCCACCCAGGTCCACGAACGCGCCGTACTCGGTGAGGCTCTTCACGATGCCCGTCACCACGGCGCCTTCCTGCAGGTGGTCGAGCGTTTCCGACTTCCGCGCCACCATATCTTCTTCGAGAGCCGCTTTGCGCGACACCACAATGTTGCCCCGGCGGCGGTTCAGCTTGACGATTTTGACGGCGATATCCTGTCCCAGGAAGGCGTCCAGGTTATGCGATGGCCGTATGTCGATCTGCGAACCCGGCATGAAGGCCAGCACGCCCACATCCACCGTCAAACCGCCTTTGGTGCGGCTCATGACGCGGCCCGAAATGATCAGCCCGTCGCGCGCCGCGGTCTCCAACGTGTCCCAGGCGTGCAGCCGCGAAGCCTTGCGGTGGCTCAGCATGACATAACCGCTCACGGGCGGCGCATGCCGGTCGATCATCACCTCGATGGTGTCGCCAGGATGTATGCTCACCGCGCCGTCCGGCGCCTGGAACTCGGCTAACGGAATCAGGCCTTCGGATTTATATCCGAAGTCGACGATCACGTCCTTGCTGGTAATGGAAAGAACATGGCCCTGGAGCACCTCGCCATCGGCCGGCGGGGCGAAGTGGCTATAGTCGTCCAGCAGATGTTCGTACTCTTCGAGCGCGGCGGCAAAACTCTCCGAGTCGTCCTGCTCCGGTTCCTGCGAGGTGTTCTCCGGCGCGGGGTGCTGAGGTAAAGGAACGCCGGGGAATTGATTTTCCTGACTAGGCATTTCCAAGTCTCCAAGCCGATCCGTGTACAACGATTCCGAGGCGGGCCGCCCAGCCCTCGCTCCATCCAGCAAACGAACGTGATGAGGAACGACAAACCGTTGATAGATCGGTACTTCAGAACTATAGCGGAGGGTGTTTGTGAAGTCAACTGCGGCGGCGGCGCGCAAGCGCGGTTTTCACATGGGGCTGCGCGGCGCCCCTCTCCGTTCCCCGCTACACGCCCACGGCGTGCTGCCCGCGGATGTGGGCGATGGTCCGCTCCAGGCCCTCGGCAAAGGGGACGGCCGGCGACCAGCCCAGCAGTCTCTGTGCTTTCGTGATGTCCGGACGCCGGCGCCTGGGATCGTCCGTGGGCAAAGGCTTGAACTCGACCGCCGACTGGGAGCCGGTGGCGGCCCGCACCGCTTCGGCAAACTCGAGCACGGTCATCTCGTGCGGATTGCCGAGATTCACAGGATACGGCTCG
Organism: Bryobacterales bacterium; assembly: GCA_020847045.1. GTDB lineage: Bacteria > Acidobacteriota > Terriglobia > Bryobacterales > Bryobacteraceae > JAFLBB01. The sequence continues at coordinate 96,222 of JADLCT010000110.1, forward strand.
CCCGACAGCGAGAGCCGGATCAGCCCGTCCACAAGGTCCGAGACATAGCAGAAGCTTCTGGTCTGCGAGCCATCGCCATATACGGTAAGCGGCTGGCCCTTCAGCGCCTGGCCGATCAGGTTCGGCACCACGCGCCCATCGTCCAGCTTCATGCGAGGGCCGTAGGTGTTGAAGATCCGCGCGATCTGCGTCGTCATGCCGTATTTGCGGTGATAGGCCATGGTGACCGCTTCGGCAAACCGTTTCGCCTCGTCGTAGCACGACCGCGGGCCTACCGGATTCACATTCCCCCAGTAATCCTCCCGCTGCGGATGCACATCGGGGTCGCCGTAGCACTCCGAGGTGGAAGCCAGCAGGGAACGCGCCCCATGCGCGCGCGCAAGCTCCAGAAGGTTGCGCGTGCCGTTGGAACCCACGTCCAGGGTCTCCAAAGGATACTCGAAATAATCCTTCGGACTAGCCGGCGAGGCCAGGTTCAGGACGACATCCACGGGTTCATCCACGGTGAGCGGACGGCACACGTCGTGCTCCTGAAAGGAAAACCGGACGTTGCCGCGCAGATGAGCCAGATTGCGCTCCGCGCCTGTGATGAAGTTGTCCACGCCGAGCACGGTGTGCCCATCGGCCAACAGGCGCTCACACAGATGCGAACCGACAAATCCGGCCGCGCCGGCAACGACAAAATGCAACGGAGGTTCTCCTTGAGAGGTGTCTCCTCAGTGTATCGGATGGCTGGGTGGGCGGGATTAGGCAGCGCGCGCCTCACCCGGCGGGAAACGTAATGGTGGCCGCCAGACCGCCGCCTTCGGCGGGCATCAGCCGCACCGTGGCCGACGCGCTCCGGGCCAGACGCTGGCAGATGGCCAGTCCCAAGCCCGCGCCGGGGAACTGGTCGCGCGCATGGAAGCGGCGTAGCGGCTCAAACGCGTCGGCGCGCTCCCGCTCGTCCAACCCTGAGCCATGGTCGCGCACGGTTACCTCGACCGTGCCCGTGGCCCCGCCCGCCGCACTGCTGGGGGCTTCCCTGGCCGCCACGCGAATCTCCACCGGACCGCGCCCGGAAAACCGGAGCGCATTGTCGATCAACTCCTCCATGGCGCGCATCACGGCGGCCGGCGTCCTCACGCCCGACAACGCTTCGGGAACCTCGCCCACGCGCAGATCACAGGCCGGAAACCGGAGCGGCAGACCGGCCAGCACCGCACGCAGCGGCAGAGGCTTTCCCGGCAGGCCGCGGCCCGCGTTGGCGAAGTCCGACAGCCGCCCGAACAACCGTTCCAGCGCCTTGCTGGCGGCGATGGCGGCGGCCAGGTGTTCGCGCTGCTCCGGCGTCAGACGCGCGGCGGCGGCACGCTCCACCATTTGTACGCCCGTCAGGCTGCGGCGCAAGTGGGCGCGCGCGTCGTGCGCCAGGGCCAGCAGCAGACGGTCGAATGCCTCCTGGTCCGGATCAGCCATCGAGATTGCCCTCTCCCCGGTAGGCGCGCAGTTTGGCGTGGAGCGTCTTGGTGCTAATGCCCAGCACCGCCGCCGCGCGCGTCTTGTTTCCGCCCGCCTGGCCAAGCGTGGCCTCAATCAGGATGCGCTCGGCCTGCTCCACCGGCATGCCCACGCGAATGCCCAGTCCCTGCGCTTCTCCGTTGGCCGCCGTCTTGCCCCCGCCGTTGCCGGGCGGCTGCCGGTAGCCCGGCGGCAGATGTCCGGGCAGCAACTCGCCCTCGCCGGACACGATCACCGCCCGCTCCACGGCGTTGCGCAACTCGCGTACATTGCCCGCCCAGGGCCGTGCGCGCAGCAATGCGAGCGTAGCCTCGCCCGGCATGGTAACGCGCGTGCCGTACTTCTGGTTCAGCGAGTGAATCATCGACTCCACAAGCGGCCCGATATCCTCGGTCCGCTGCGCTAGCGGCGGCAGCGCGATATGGAACACCGAGAGGCGGTAATAGAGGTCCTCGCGCAATCGCCCCGCCGCAATCGCCTCTTGCGGCGGACGGTTCGTGGCCGCCACCACGCGCACGCCCGCGCACAGTTCCTGCTGGCCGCCCACACGCCGGTAGCGGAAGTCCTGCAGCACGCGCAGCAGTTTGGCCTGTGTCTGCACGGGCATCTCGGCCACCTCGTCCAGAAACAGCGTTCCGCCCTCGGCCATCTCGATGGCGCCCATGCGGCGTTCCAGCGCGCCCGTGAAGGCGCCCTTCTCGTGGCCGAAGATCTCACTTTCCACGAGCGTCTCCGGCAGCGCGGCGCAGTTCAGCGCCACAAACGGCGCCTTGGCCCGCGGACTGAGCGAATGCACGGCGCGCGCCACCAGTTCCTTTCCCGTGCCGCTTTCGCCGGTGATCAGCACCGGGGCCGACGTGGGCGCAACGGTGCGCACCAGCGAGAAGACCTCCTGCATGGCCTTGGAGACGCCCACCAGATCGCACAGGACTCCGCGCAGGCTCAAATCGCGCCGCAGCAACTGGTTCTCCCGCACCAGGTGCGAGTGCGCGCCGGCGCGTTCGATCAGCAGCTCGAGCGCGCTCGTGTTCACCGGCTTTTCGAGAAACCAGAAGCCGCCCAGGCCATGCACGGTGGACAGCGCCAGGTCGAGGCTGCCGAAGGCGGTCAGCACAATCGTCGGCGGAAACTCTCCCACTTCGCGCAACCGCCGCAGCAGATCGAAGCCGTCCATGCGCGGCATCTTCAAATCCGTGATGATCACATCGGCCCGGAACCGCTCCAACACCTCCAGCGCATGCGCGCCATGAATGGCCTCCGCCGTCTCATGGCCCCAGCCGCTCACAACCGCCGCCAGCGGGTCCCGTTGCAGCTTGTCGTCGTCGACGATGAGAATCTTCACCTGGCCCCCAACCGCCGCCACCCCGCCGTCTAGGCGTCCCGCTCCCCACCGGTTCCAGACAGGACATTTTTCAACATGCCGCCGATCTGCATGAACTCATCATAGTCGGCTGACTTGCGGAAGTAGCGCGTGTGGGGAAAGCTGTCTTCCAGCGCGCGGTCGCGGGAAGCGCTCGACGAAGTGAAGAGGATGACAGGGGTGTCGCGCAGCGCCGGGGAATCGCGCAGCTTGCCCAGCACCTCGGCGCCGGTCCGTTTGGGCAGGTTCAAATCGAGGATCATCGCCGCCGGCGGAGGCGTTCTTTGCTGGCGGTCACTTTCGGCAATCCACTGGATCGCTTTCTCGCCGTCGTCCAACACGACCAGGCGCGGCGCGAGCCCGTGCAGCCGCAGGGCCTCCTCCACCAGAAACACGTCGGCCGGGTTATCTTCGACCAGAAGGACCACGCTTGCCTCGTTCATGCCGCCTTCGCTCAATCCTGGCGCCCGAAAGCACGACTATCATATTCCTCCCCGGGACATGAGCGCCTAAGCCGGCGCCGCTTGCTGGCAACCATGCCAGCCGATGAATTTTCGCAGCGCCACCCGGGCGCGGTGAATGCGCACCCGCGTCGCCACGCTCGTCATGCCGTGCAGTTGCGCGATCTCATCCATCTCCATGCCGCTCTCATAGCGGTTCAAAAGCAGCGAGCGGTCCAGCGGAGAGCAGCGCGCCAGCAGGCGCTCGGCGTCAATGCGCGCCACTGCCGGACGGCCGTGGCTGCCGGGCGCGGCGGCTTCATGCAGCGGTTCGGTCCACTTGGCTCTCCTCTTCCGGTTGAACATCGTGTTGATGGCGATGGTGTTCACCCATGGCGCCACGCGCGTATCGTTGCGCAGTTGGTGCTTGGCCTCCCAGCCGCGCACCCAGGCGGCCTGGGCCACCTCCTCGGCCTCCTCGATGTGAAGACCTTTGCACACCAGCAGACGGATGGTGCCAGAGAAGCCAGCCTGATAGGCTTCCGCGTAGGATTCATCGGTCATCATGCGCGCAGACAATGCAAACGCCGGACCATTCCGGTAACAGGTTGAAAGGGCAGGGAAGCGCGGCTGGCCTCCACACACACTGGTTCAAAACTTCCCACCGTCCCGCGCCACCGCGCGAAAAAACTTCCCTCTGCTCCGGCGCGGCGGCGCCCCGGCCACACGGCGATGGAAAACGCTATCCTGTCTCCCATACTCTTATGCGCGTCTCCGCGGATGGATCTCCGGCGCGTCCTTTGCGCGTTCTGCTCATCGACGATACGCCGAGCGATGTCGAGCTGCTCACGCTGGCGCTGGAACCGCACGGCGCCGAGTTCACCAGGTTCGACGATGGCCTGGCCGCGCGCGAGTGTCTTTCGACGCTCAAGCCTGGTTCGTTCGACCTTGTGCTGCTGGACTGGCGGTTACCCGGCGTCAACGGCGATGAACTGGCGTTGGAATACCTGGCGCGTCCCGGCCGCGATCCGTCGCTGCCGGTCTGCCTGATCACTTCGGCGCTGCCGCCCCGCCTGACGCAAGCCCTGCTCGAAGCCGGCGCGCACGTCCTGGAAAAGCCCATGGATCTGGACGGCTATGACCGCCTTGCGGTGACGCTGGCCAAAATGGTTCCTCCCGGCGCGAGCGGCGTGGCCGGGGCCGGGTAGCTGACCGCCGGCGCCGGCGATGAGCCATGCGGCTCGCCCGGCGCGCACGAGTCGCGTATGCTGAATCTGCCATGGATCGTCCCGCAGAGCCGCCGCACGCGGCTGGTTCTCAACCGCCCGCCCTGGACGAGGGTTCCCTGCGCGATCTTGCCCGGGAGACCATTCCCATTGTCTGGACCACGGACGCCGGCGGCCACGTTCACGAAGACTCGCCCTCCTGGCGCGCCTTCACCGGCCAAAGCAAAGAGGAGTGGATGGGCGACGGATGGCTGAACGCCATTCACCCGGAGGATCGCGCCGCGGCGCGCGCGGCCTGGAGCGAAGCGGTGCGCGCACGCTCGGCCTACAGCATCGAATACCGTCTGCGTCATGGCGGCGGGGAGTGGCGCTGGACGGCGGCGCGCGGCTATGCGCTGGCGGGTCCGGACGGAGACGTTCTCCGTTGGATCGGCGTGAACGTGGATATCACGGCGCTGAAGACGGCTGAGCTGGCGGCGCGGGAAACCGAGGAGCGGTTCCGCCTGCTGGTGGACAACACGGCGAACACGGCCATTTTTCTGCTGGATCCGCAAGGCCGCATTCACAGTTGGAACCTGGGGGCCGAACGCATCACCGGCTATACGGCGGACGAGGTGCTGGGCCGCCACATCTCCATGTTTCTGCCGGAAGCTGCCCGGAACGAAGGCGCCGCGGAGCGGCTGCTCGACCGCGCCCGGGAGTGTGGAGAAGCCAAGCTCCGCGCCCTGAGGGTTCGCCGCGATGGCTCGCCGTTCTGGGCCGACATCATCATCGCGGCCAACCGCGACGCGCAGGGCGTGCTGCGCAGCTTCAGCGATTTCATGCGCGATGTAACCGAGGAGCGGAACCACCTGCTGGCGGTGGAGGAGAGCGAGCAGCGGGCGCGTCTGCTGCTGGAGAACGCCGCGCAGGGCATCCTGGGCGTCCGCGCCGATGGCGTTATCGAGCTGGTGAACTCCACCGCGTGCCGCATCTTCGGCTATGAGCAGGACGAACTCACCGGCCAGTCCATCGAGTCGCTTCTGCCGGAGCCGCTTCGCGGCGCCCACGCGGGCCACCGGGCGGCGTTTGCGAGTGCGCCGGCCGCTCGCGTCATGGGCAAGGGCAGGATGCTTTGGGGGCGCCGCAAGGATGGCGCGCTGTTTCCGGTGGAGGTCACGCTCAGCCATCTCACCACCGCACGGGGTGAGTTGTCGGTGGCATTCATCACCGACATCACGCAGCGCCACATGGACCGTCTCGCCCTGGAGGAGAGCGCCGAACGCTTCCGCCTGCTCTCGGAAACCGTGCCGCAACTGGTGTGGACCTGCGGCCCCGACGGCGGCGCCGATTATCTGAACTCGCGCTGGAGCGACTACACCGGCGTTCCGTGCGAACGGCAACTGGGCCACGCCTGGCTGGAGCGCGTGCATCCGGCCGACCGAGCCGCCGCGATGGATGCCTGGCGCCTCGTCTCGGAGGGACGCGCCACCGAGTACCTGCAGGAATACCGCATCCAGTCGCGCGACGGCGCCTACCGCTGGTTCCGCGCCCGCGCGCTGCCGCTGCGCAACGGCGCGGGCGGCATTGTGAAGTGGTTCGGCGCCAGCAGCGACATTCACGACCTGCGCGCCGCCATGGAAGAACTGCGCGCGGCCAATGCCGACCTGGAGTCGTTCGCCTATATCGCCGCCCACGACATGCAGGAGCCCTTCCGCACGGTCAGCAGCTTCACCCAGCTCCTGGAGCGGCATCTGGGCGGGCAGTTGGACGAACGTGGCCGGACGCTGCTGAATCACGTCGGCTCGGCGGCCAAGCGCATGAGCCAGTTGTTCGCCGACCTGCTGGCCTACTCCGAGGCCGGCGGCGGTGGCGAAACCGGCCACGCCGATCTCGGCGTCTGCTGCCAGCTTGCCATCGCCAACCTGGAACAGGCCATCCGGGAGAACGCCGCCGTGGTCGAAGCCGGCCCTCTTCCGGTGGTGCGCGGGCGCGAGGTGCACTTCGTCCAGGTGTTTCAAAACCTGATCGGCAACGCGATCAAGTATCGCGGTGAGGAGGCTCCGCGCATCGCTATCGCGTGTGAGGACGCCCCCGGCTGCTGGCGTGTCCGCGTGGCCGATAACGGCATCGGCATCGACCCGGCCCACCATCGCGCGATCTTCGGACTGTTCCGCCGCTTGCATGGCCGCGATACCGCCGGAACGGGCTTGGGGCTGGCCATCTGCCAGCGCGTCATCACGCGGCATCGCGGCCGCATCTGGGTGGAGAGCGAGGGCGATGGCCACGGTTCGCGATTCGTCATCGAACTGCCGCGCGCCTGACCGCGTGCGGTATCCTGTCGTGTTCGCGTCCGGGCCGCCGGACGCCGCACACCGGCTGGAATCCCATGCGGCCCCTTCCGGAATCCCATCCCGAACGTAGCAGCAGCCATGGCTGCCTGGGCCCCCTCGAAATAGAAGACTACGCTTTCGA